>CAVVXO010000011.1:0-32595 GCA_963752245.1 uncultured Alphaproteobacteria bacterium | reverse complement strand
GAGGGGCTGAGCGCGCCGACCTGCCCCTCCGCCTCCCCTCTGTTCAGCCCGGATCGTCGGGCGTCGCTCGAGGCCCGATGGCGTTGGCGCCGCCCGGCCAAGTCACCTGACTGGCGGCCGCCGCCGCCCGGCCATGACTGTGCTGGGCGTCATACCGGATTCCGCGCCACCAGCTGGCTGGCGATGATGATGCGCTGCATCTCGTTGGTGCCCTCGCCGATGCACATCAGCGGGGCGTCGCGGTAGAGGCGTTCGATGACGAGATCCTTGGAATAGCCGTAGGCGCCGTGGATGCGCATGGCTTCGGTGGCGCAGTAGAGCGCGGCCTCGGACGCAAACCACTTGGCCATGCCGGCCTCCATGTCGACGCGCCCGCCGCGATCGTAGGCGCGGGCGGCGTCCTCGACCAGCAGCTCGGCGGCGCGGGCCCTGGCGGCCATTTCGCCGAGCATGAGCTGGATCGCCTGATGCTGGGCGATCGGCTTGCCCATCGAGTGACGCAGCTGGGCGTAGCGCACGCTTTCGCCGAGCGCCCGGCGGGCGACGCCGACGCCGCGGGCGGCGACGTTCACGCGGCCGATCTCGAGGCCGCCGGTCGCCATGACGAAGCCCTGGCCCTCCTCGCCGCCGATGAGGCAGAGTTCCGCCGGGCAGGCGTAGTCGACGAAGCTCAGCTCGCCGGTGTCGATGCCCTTGTAGCCGAGCTTGGGCAGTCGGCGGCCGGCCGTGATGCCCGGCCAGGGCGCGCCCGTCTCCAGGTCGAACTTGGGGGTGATCAGCATGCTGATCCCGCGATGGCGCGGCTGGGCGGCGGGGTCGGTCTTGACCAGGGTGGCGAGGACGTGGCCCTCGACGACGTTGGTGATCCAGGTCTTCGAGCCGTTGACGATGTAGCGTCGCCCTCGCGCCGCGCCGGGTGCGGATGCGCCTGCAGGTCGGTGCCGCCGTCCGGCTCGGTGAGGGCCAAGCCGCCGCGCAGTTCGGCGGAGGCGAACTTCGGCAGCCAGTATGTCGGTGACGGAGGCGCGGGGCAGGAGGATCTGATAGACCTGCTTGTCGATCCCGGCCGCCGGCTTCCTATCATCGTCGTGTCCGCGAACCGGATCGGCAGCAGCCGGAGATCACCCTTGATCTCGAAAAGCTCGCCGGAGCGCTCTGCGGCCTGCCTCGCCGATGTTGCCGCCGTCCTGCCGGATACCTCTTGGGCGCTGACGGAGCGGTTTGGGAAGCGTCTGTCCGTCTTTGACCGAGCCGCCCGCATATACATGCCAGGCTTTGGGAAGGCGCGGACCCGTTCGCCCATCCGCTGTGGCTCGGCACGCGCATCAGCGAGGCGGAGGATGCCGAGGCGGTCGACCGGCAAATCCGGGCGCGGGTCGCGCTCTTCAGCACCCGGGCCGTCCGTCTTGGCAGCGATATTCTGCCTTTCGCGCAACTGCGTAGTGTCAGCCGCCGCGCCGAACAGGAAAGCCTCGCGGCACGAGGCGCTACAGACAGTGAAAAGCTCTCGGCCGCCGAGAACCGCATTGCGGCGCTGACCAACGAGCTCGCCGAAGCCAAAGACATGGAGCGGTACGCGTTTGAGGAGGCGGATGCCGCACAACGCCGCGCGGGGGAGGCCGAATCCCGTGAGCGGAACGCGACGTCGCGGGTGCAAATGCTCATACAGTAAAGCCGGGCCGAGTTAGGGATACAGCCCCACACGAACCCGCTGCCGTCAACCTGGCATGAATTCGAAGACCGCGCCATCGCCGAAATCCGCACTGGGGTGAAACACGCGAGCGTAAAGATTTCTGCAACCGACGAGTTGGACAGCTTTATCGCTTCATGGCCGGAGGTGGATAATGAAACCGGCCTATCTCTCCGTGGCGACGAGTTGCTGATAAAGGCGCGCGAGGCGATGATCGCGGCGGTCCATACCTTCAACAGCGCTGGGCTGACGTTTCGTGTCGAGCTGTTCATCGTCACTGCCGTGGTTGCATGGACCTATCTGCTGCATGCTTGGTTGAAGCGCGAAGGCATCGATTATCGCTATAGCAAAAGACAGAATGGGGAAAAGGTCGTCGTCAGGACGCCGAGTGGAGCGGAAAAGTTCTGGGACCTGGGTCAAAGCCTAAAGCACACTCGCTGCCCGATTGAGCAGGGCGCGAAAGACAATCTGTCTTCCATTCTTGAGCTTCGGCACGAGATAGAACATCGTGCGACTAGCCGGATTGACGATGCAGTCAGCGCGAAGCTCCAAGCCTGCTGCATAAATTTCAACGACGCCATTAAGCAACTGTTCGGCGCGCAATACGCCCTCGAACGCCGACTGCCGATCGCGCTCCAATTTGTGACCTTCAGCCCCGACCAGCGCGCGAACTTGAAAAGACGGGTGGCCTGCCGCGTAACGTCGAGGCCATGATGAACGGATTCGAGGGCCGCCTGACCCCAGAGCAGCAGGCGGATCCGCGCTACGCCTTCCGAGTCTTCACGGTCGGCAGGACGGCCAACCGCGGGCCGAGCGCGGATTTAGCCGTCGAAATCGTTCCACCCGGATCGCAGGTGGCGGAGAAGTTCAACATCGCTCTCGAGGAAGTGGAGAAAAAGAAGTATTTGCCCGGCGATATCGTTGGCCAGCTGAAAACTGAGGGATTCGATCGGTTCACAATGGACAGCCACACCAGGCTCTGGAAAACGGCGCGACGCCGAAGAATTCCTGCGAAGGGCTATGGCGCGGTCGCGGTCGGCAAGGTCTGGTGCTGGTACGATCGTTGGCTGGATCGTGTTCGCGAAGAGTGCGAACAGCACCCCGACCGTTACCGACGCACACCGACCCCCCCAAGCTGATGAGCAGGCCGCCTTGACTCCTTTCTTTACTGGAGCCCAATTTAGAAGGTAGACGTTCGCGTTTATCAATGTTCGGCGTGGGCCAACGCTTAATTTAGGCTTTGATTGCAAACAATTCCAAGAGAGCATCGCCCGTACAAAGTCGAGTACGGGTCTCCGGATCCATCGCGGCCATCACACCGGATTTCGCGCCACCAGCTGGCGGGCGATGATGATGCGCTGCATCTCGTTGGTGCCCTCGCCGATGCACATCAAGGGCGCGTCGCGGTAGAGCCGTTCGATGACGAGCTCCTTGGAATAGCCGTAGGCGCCGTGGATGCGCATGGCCTCGGTGGCGCAGAAAAGGGCGGTCTCGGAGGCGAACCACTTGGCCATGCCGGCCTCCATGTCGATGCGGCCGCCGCGGTCATAGGCGCGGGCGGCGTCGTCGACCAAGAGCTCGGCGGCGCGCACCTTGGCGGCCATTTCGCCGAGCTTCAACTGGATCGCCTGGTGCTGGGCGATCGGCTTGCCCATGGTGTGGCGGATCTGGGCGTAGCGCACGCTCTCGGCCAGCGCCCGCTGGGCGACGCCGACGCCGCGGGCGGCGACATTGACCCGGCCGATCTCCAGCCCGCCGGTCGCCATGACGAAGCCCTGGCCCTCCTCGCCGCCGACCAGGCAGAGGTCGGCCGGGCAGCTGTAGTCCGTGTAAGCCAGCTCGCCCGTGTCGATGCCCTTGTAGCCGAGCTTGGGCAGGCGCCGGCCGGCGGTGATCCCCGGCCAGGGCGCGCCCGTCGCCGGGTCGATCTTGGGGGTGATCAGCATGCTGATGCCGCGATGGCGCGGCTGGGCGGCGGGGTCGGTCTTGACCAGCAAGGCGACGACCTGACCCTCGATGGCGTTGGTGATCCACATCTTCGCGCCGTTGACGATGTAGCGGTCGCCCTCGCGCCGCGCGGTGGCGCGGATGCCCTGCAGGTCGGTGCCGGCGTCCGGCTCGGTGAGGGCGAGGCCGCCGCGCAGTTCGGCGCTGGCGAACTTCGGCAGCCAGTAGTCCTTCTGCCTGTCCGTGCCGAACTTCTGGACCACGAGGGCCATCATCAGGTGCGAGTTGAAGACGCCGGTCAGGCTCATCCATTCGCGGCTGATGCGCGCGACGATGCGGGCATAGGTCAGGGCGGAGAGGCCGAGGCCGCCGTACTCCGGCGCGATCAGGGCGCCGAACAATCCCAGCTCGACCATGTCGGCGACCAGCGCCGCCGGCCAGGCGTCGGCATGCTCCAGCTCCATGGCCACCGGCGCGACCTTCTTCTCGACCCAGCGGTCGATCGCCTCCAGGATCGCCGCCTCGTCGGCCTCGGTCAGGGTGTTCCGCGTATCCATTTCGCCGCCTTCAATAGCTTCCGATCCGATCCTCGACCGCTTGGCCGCGCGCCGGAATCAGCATGTCGCGGCGGAACGAGCACACCGTCTCGCCGCGCTGGTTGCGGCCGAGGGTGCGGATGCCGACGATGCCCTGGCCGGGCCGCGAGCGCGACGGGCGCTTCGCCAGCACCTCGCTTTCGGCATAGAGGGTGTCGCCGGCGAACACCGGGGCGGTGAAGCGCACCTCGTCCATGCCGAGGTTGGCGATCGCCTTCTGGGAGACGTCGCTGACGCTCATGCCGATCAAGAGGGCCAGGGTATAGGTGCTGACCACGAGGTTCTGGCCGAATTCGGTGGCCCGGCCGTACTCGGCATCGAAGTGCAGCGGGTGGGTGTTGAGCGTCAGCAGGGTGAAGAGGTGGTTGTCGGCCTCGGTCACCGTCTTGCCGGGGCGGTGCTCGTAGACATCCCCGATCGTGAAGTCCTCGAGATACCGCCCGAATGTCTCGCGAAATCGGCGAGGCGCGACTTCCTTCCAGTTCTGGACCATTACAGGCTCGCCTCATCGGCCACTTGCTGATCGCGCTGACGGCGACGCTGTCGCACAGGGCGCAATGCCTCTTCTTTCCCCCTGTGGGAGACGGTGGACGCCCGCGCCGCGCCCTCGATCCCGGAAGCCACGCTCTGGCACAGCGTCGCCTTCGCAACAACGAGCCTTCTGGAAAATGCGGGAGATCGATTTTGACCAGCCTCTCGCCGACCCGAGCGGCGCGGGGTGTCCGAGTCGTGATACCTTTCCGCGATCAAGTCTGAACGCGAAGCGATGCTCGGCGCAAAAACCATGCCCATGACCCCGCCGCCGCTCCACTTCGTCGACGCCCGCGTGTTCGACGGCTTCGCCGAGATCCTGGAGACGGGGCGCACCGTGTTCGTCAAGCACGGGCGGATCGCCGAGGTGTCCGATCGGCCGGCCGATTGCGACGACGGCGAGGCGGTCGCTTGCGGCGGCCGGGTGCTGATGCCGGGCCTGATCGACCTGCATGTCCACGCCTACGCCTGCGACGTCGACGTGGCGCGGGTCGACCGGGCTGGCGAGGCGTATCGCACCGCCCACGCGGTGCGCATGCTCGGCCACGCGCTCGACTGCGGCTTCACCACGGTGCGCGACATCGGCGGCGGCGACTTCGGTCTGGCCCGCGCCATCGAGGACGGGCTGATCCGCGCGCCCCGCTTCTTCTACGCCGGCAAAATCCTGTCGATGACCGGCGGCCACGGCGACTTTCGTCTCCAGTCCGAGAGCCGCCACACGCACGGCTACTGTTCGTGCGGCGACTTCAACACCCTGTGCGTGGTCGCCGACGGCGTCGATGAATGCCTCAAGGCAGTGCGCGAGGAGCTGCGCCGCGGGGCCCACTGCATCAAGATCATGGCCTCCGGCGGCGTCGCCTCGCCCACCGATCCGATCTGGATGAACCAGTACCGCGAGGACGAGGTTCGCGCCATCGTGCAGGAGTGCGTCGAGCGGCGCACCTATGTGTCGGCCCACTGCCATCCGGCCAGCGCCGTGCGCCGCTCGGTCGAGTTCGGCGTCCGCTGCATCGAGCACGGCACGCTGATCGATCCCGAAACCGCCCGCTTCGTCGCCGAGAAGGGCGCCTATGTCGTGCCGACCATGGCGACGATCTTCGCCCTTGTCGAGCTCGGCCAGGAACTCGGTTTTCCGCCGGCCAGCCAGGAGAAGGCGGCTTTCGCCTTCCGCTCGGCGCTCGAGGGCATGGCCTTCATGCGCGACGCCGGCGTCAAGCTCGGCTTCGGCACCGATCTCCTTGGCGAGACCTATGTCCGGCAGTGCCGCGAGTTCGCCATCCGCAAGGCGGTGTTCTCGCCCATCGACATCCTGCGGCAGGCGACCTCGATGGGCGCCGAGATCCTGATGCGCGACGGCGAGCTCGGCTGCATCAAGCCCGGCGCCCACGCCGATCTCCTGCTGGTCGACGGCAATCCGCTGGAGGATATCGATCTCCTCGCCGCCGACGGCGCCAGGCTGGCGGCGATCGTCAAGGACGGCGTATTCGCCAAGCGGGCGCTCGGCTGATCGGCGTGCCCGATCAAGCCCCGCCCGAGCAGGCGAAGCTGGCGGCCCTGGCGGCCGCCGCCGCACCGCTGGAGCCGGATGCCGCCGAGCGCGCGCGATTGATGGCGCTCGCCGCCGACCACGTCGCCCGCTTCCTCACCGAGCTGCCGGACATGCCGGCCCACAGCCCCTGGTCGCCCGACGGGGCCGAGGAGGGCTTCACCGCCGCGGCGCGACCATTCGAGCCGCTGCTGCGCCACATCGCCGATCAGGTAGACCGCCCGGGCATGGCGACCGCCTCGCCGCGCTACATGGCCTACATCCCGGGCGGCGGCCTCTTCGCCTCGGCGATCGCCGACTTCCTGGCGGCGGCGGCGAACAAGTACGCCGGCTACGGCCCGGCCGCGCCGGGCGCGGTGAAGCTGGAGAACGACACGGTAGCGTGGCTGGCCGAGGTGGTCGGCTATCCCAAGACCGCCGCTGGCGTTCTGACCTCCGGCGGCAGCCTCGCCACCATCGCCGCCCTGACAGCGGCGCGCGACGCGGCCGACGAGGCGGGCGGGGGCGCGGTCTACCTGAGCGGCCTCACCCATCATTGCGTCGACAAGGCCCTGCATGTGATCGGCCGCGGCCGCGCGCCGCGCCGGCGGATCGCCACCGACGCCAGCGGCCGGATGATCCCCGCCGCGCTCGCCGCCGCTCTAGCCGCCGACGCCGAGGCCGGCGTGCGCCCCTGGCTGGTGGTCGCCACCGCCGGCGCCACCGATACCGGCGCCGTCGATCCCCTGGCCGAGATCGCCGAGATCTGCCGGCGAACCGGCGTCTGGCTGCACGTCGACGGCGCCTATGGCGGCCTCTTCCGGCTGTGCCCGGAGGGCGAGGCGGTGCTCGCCGGCATCGAGCAGGCCGATTCCCTGGTGCTCGATCCGCACAAGACGCTGTTCCTGCCCTATGGAACCGGCGCGGCGCTGACGCGCGACGGCAGCCCGCCTGATCGCCTCGTTCGGGGCCGACGCCAACTACCTGAGGCGTGTCGAGATCGAGGGGATCGGCCCCTCCCCCGCCGACCTCGGGCCCGAGCTCACCCGTCCGTTCCGCGCGCTCCGCCTGTGGCTGCCCCTGCGGCTCGCCGGCGTCGAGGCTTTCCGCGCCGCGCAATCGGAGAAGATCCTGCTGGCCCGGCTGTTGCACGCCCGCCTCGCGGCCTTGCCGGGCTTCGAGGTCGGCCCGCCGCCGGATCTCTCGGTGGTCGCCTTCCGCTACCGGCCGAAGCGCGGCGACGCCGATGCTTTCAATGAGCGGCTGATCGCCTTTGTCCAGGACGAGGGCCGCGCCTTCCTGAGCGGCACGCGCATCGCCGGAGCCTTCTGGCTGCGCGCGGCGATCCTGTCCTTCCGCACCCACCTCGAGCATGTCGAGGACGCCCTCGCCAGCCTGGCGCGCGGCGTCGCGGCGCTGGAGGCCGCGCCCGGGTGACCGGCTGGGCGTTCTGGATCGATCGCGGCGGCACCTTCACCGACATCGTCGCGCGCACACCGGCCGGAGCGCTGCGGGTGCGCAAACTGCTGTCGGAAAATCCCGACGCCTACGCCGACGCGGCGGTGCACGGCATCGGCGAGGTGATGGCCGCCGAGGGCGACCCGGACGGCCGCATCGACGAGGTCAAGCTCGGCACGACCGTGGCGACCAACGCTCTCCTCGAGCGCAAGGGCGAGCCGACGGCGCTGGCGATCACCCGCGGCTTCGCCGACCTCCTGCGCATCGGCCATCAGGCCCGGCCGCGCCTCTTCGATCTCGACATCCGCCTGCCCGAGCCCCTCGCCGCCAGGGTGATCGAGATCGACGAGCGCGTCATGGCCGACGGAAGCACCCGCCGGCCGCTGGACATCGCCGCCGCCCGCCGGGATCTGGGGGCGGCGTATGCGGACGGCTTTCGCGCCCTGGCCATCGTCCTGATGCACGCCTGGCGCGCGCCCGCGCACGAGATCGCCCTCGCCGCCCTGGCGCGCGAGATCGGCTTCACCCAGGTCTCCGCCAGCCACGCCGTCAGTCCACTGATGAAGATCGTGCCGCGCGGCGAAACGACCGTCGTCGACGCCTACCTGTCCCCGCCGCTGCGCGCCTACGTCGATCGAGTCCGCGCCGCCCTGCCGGCCGGCGCGCCGCTCGCCTTCATGCAGTCCAACGGCGGCCTCGTGGAGGCGGCGCGCTTCCGCGCCCGCGACGCGGTGCTCTCCGGCCCGGCCGGCGGGGTGGTCGGCATGGCGACGACGGCGCTCGCCGCCGGATGCGACAAGGCGATCGGCCTCGACATGGGCGGCACCTCCACCGACGTCAGCCACTTTGCCGGCGAATACGAGCGGGTCCTCGAGGCGACGGTGGGCGGCGCGCGCCTGCAAGCGCCGATGATGAGCCTCGACACGGTGGCGGCCGGCGGCGGCTCGATCTGCCGCTGGGATGGCGCGCGGCTGCGCGTGGGACCCCAGAGCGCCGGCGCCGACCCAGGTCCGGCCTGTTACCGGCGCGGCGGCCCGCTCACCGTCACCGATTGCAACCTGATGCTTGGCCGCATCCTGCCCGAGGCCTTCCCGGCGGTGTTCGGCTCCAGCGGCGGCGAGCCGCTGGACGCGGCGGCGGCGCGCGCCCGGCTGGACGAGACCTTGACGGCGATGGGCGAGGCCGGCCGTGACCTCACGCCCGAGCGGTTGGCCGAAGGTTTCCTCGCCATGGCGGTCGATGAAATGACCCGGGCGATCCGCCGCATCTCCACCGAACGGGGCCATGATCTTTCGACCTACGCGCTGATCGCCTTCGGCGGCGCCGGCGGCCAGCACGCCTGCGCCGTCGCCGACGCGCTTGGCATGGACCGCGTGCTGATCAGCCCGATCGCTGGCGTGCTCTCGGCCTTCGGCATCGGTCAGGCCGACCGTCGCTCGCTGGCCCGCCAAGGCGTCGAAATGCCGCTCGCCGGCGCCGAGGCGCGGATCGCCGCCGCCTTCGTCCGCCTGGAGAGCGAGCTTCGCGAAGAGGCCGGTCCGCCGGCGGACGGCGTCGTTCGGCGCTTCGAGCGCCATATGCACCTGAGGTTCAACGACTCCGACGCCGCCCTGCGACTGCCCGCCGCGGGGCCGGCCGGCATGGCCGAACGCTTCCACGAGGCGCACGCCCGCCGCTTCGCCTTCGACCGGCCGGAGGCCGCCATCGTCGTCGAAGCGGTCGAGGTCGAACTGATCGACGCCGCCCCGCCCCTCGCCGTCGCCCTGGCGCAGGATGCGCCGCGCGGCGAGCCGACCGAGGGCCTGATGTTCGTCGACGGCCGATGGCGGCCCGCCCGTGTCCTTCCCCGCGCCTCCTTGCCGGCGGGCGAGATTCTTGTCGGTCCGGCCGTGGTCCACGATCCGTCCACCACCACTTTCGTCGCGCCGGGATGGACGGCGCGTCGGCGGCCCGACACCGGTGATCTCGTGATGGAGCGGGGCAAGGCCCCCGGCATGCGCTCGGCGCGAAAGGCCGCCGAGCCGGTGCGTGTCGAGCTGTTCGCCAACCTCTTCATGTCGATCGCCGAGCAGATGGGCGCGGCGCTGAGGGCCACCGCCCGCTCGGTGAACATTAAGGAGCGGCTGGACTTCTCCTGCGCCGTCTTCGATGCGGCGGGCCGGCTGATCGCCAACGCGCCGCACATGCCGGTGCACCTTGGCAGCATGGGCAACTCCGTCCGCCAGGTGACCGAGATGGCGCGGCGGCGCGGCGAACCACTCGCCGACGGCGACGTCCACGCCCTCAACAACCCGTATGGCGGCGGCACGCACCTGCCGGACATCACCGTCGTCATGCCACTGTTCGAGGAGAGGGGCGCGCGGCGGATCGCCTTCGTGGCGGCGCGCGGTCATCACGCCGATGTCGGCGGCGTCACCCCGGGTTCGATGCCGCCGCACAGCCGGCGGATCGAGGAGGAAGGCGTGTTGCTGGACTCCTTGCGCATCATCCATCGCGGCGTGTTCGACGAGGCCGCCGTGCGCGCGGCCCTCGCCGCCGGTCCTTGGCCGGCGCGCGATCCGGAGCAGAACCTCGGCGACATCCGCGCCCAGATCGCCGCCTGCGCGCGCGGCGCGGCCGAGCTTCGCCGCGCTTGCGCCGCCCATGGCGAAGCGACGGTGGTCGCGTTCATGGACCGGGTGATCGCCGCCGCCACCGCCGCGACGCGCAATCTGCTGGGCCGGCTCGAGAGCGGCGCGTTCACCTGCGCGGCCGACGAAGGCTGGGCGGTGCGCGTCGCGGTGAGCGTCGACAAGCAGGCGCGCACCGCGACGATCGATTTCACCGGCGCCGACGCGCAGCTGGCCAGCAATTTCAACGCTCCGCCATCGATCGCCCGCGCCGCCAGCCTCTATGTTCTGCGCTGCCTCTTGGACGACGACATCCCGCTGAACGACGGTTGCCTGGCGCCGGTGACGATCGTCAATCCGTCGGGCTCGCTGCTCAACCCCCTCTGGCCGGCGGCGGTGGCGGCGGGCAACGTCGAGACCAGCCAGATGATCGTCGACGCCCTGTTCGGGGCGGTCGGCGCCCTCGCCGCCGCCCAGGGGACAATGAACAATCTCACCTTCGGCGATGAGACACGCCAGTATTACGAGACGATCTGCGGCGGCGCCGGAGCCGGACCGGGGTTCGATGGGGCGAGCGCCGTCCAGACCCACATGACCAACAGCCGCCTCACCGATCCGGAGGTGCTGGAAAGCCGCTTTCCAGTGATTGTCGAGGCATTCGCGATCCGGCGGGGATCTGGCGGCGAGGGCCGCTGGCGCGGCGGCGACGGCGTCACGCGCCGCCTGCGCTTTCTGGAACCGATGACCGTGTCGCTGCTCGCCAACCGCCGCCGCGTCCCGCCCTTCGGCCTGGCGGGCGGCGGACCGGGCTCCCTCGGGCGAGACTGGATCGAACGATCCGGTGGAGGCGTCGAGCCGTTGTCGGCGCGCGCCACCGTCAAGGTGCGCGGCGGCGATCTGCTGGTCATCGAAACGCCGGGCGGCGGCGGCTACGGCGCGGCCGCCGAGGCGACGCGAGAGGCCTCGAGCTTAGCGTGACTGCGCCAGAAGAGCGGCGCAATCGGCGTTCTTCGCCAGCCCCGGGTTGATGAACGGCAGCAGGGCGGCCAGCGGCGCGACAATCGCGCCGAGCGCCGCGCCGGCCAGCACCTGCGGAGCCGCCTTGCCGATGTCGACGCCGGGTTTCGGCGCCGCGAGGCGGCCGGTCAGGGTGATCGGCGCGCCGATCCGCACCAGCCGGAATTTCTTCGGCTTGCCGGATAGACGCAAATTCAGCGTCTCGTCGCGCAGGTCGATCTGGCCCGAGCCTGTCGCCAGCACCACTCCGGTGTCCAGGACGATGCGCCGGGCGCTGAGGATGCCGTCGCGCGCTTCGAAATCCGCCACGGCGCAGCGGATCGGCGTCTGCTTCTCATTCTTGGTGAGCAGCAGGAATCCGGCCTTGGTCAGATCGATGCCGAGGAGCTCGGCGAAGGACTGGCGTATCTCGCCGCCGGGGATCGCGAGGCTCAGGGCGCCATTGGCGCTCGCCGCGGCGGCGCGAACCGAATCCCCCGTTCCGCTCAGCCGCGCGTGGGCGAACAGCCCGCCACTCACGGGGACGCCGCGCGCGCCGGTCGGCGCGAGGTGCTCCAGCCGGGCATTCGCCAGACGCGCATCGAGGCTCTCGCGCGGCGTGGCGCCGGTGGCGTCGAGATGGATGGTCGCGGTGAAGGCCCCCTGCGGCAGGGCCATGCGCAGCGGCGCGATGTCGAGCCGGCCGCGGTCGAGCGTGGTCTTGAGATACAGCGAGGTGATCGGCAGCCGGCCGGCGTCGACCCTGGCGGCGCGGTAGCTCACCGCCGCATCGGTGCTGCGGATGCGGTCGAGCTGCAGATGGGTGTCGGGAAAGATGCGGCGCTCGGCGGCCAGGCGGGCGGCGGTCTTGCGCTGCAGGGGCGAAAGGGGCTTGCCGGCCGTGTGCTTCGGTACGCCGCCAGCGACGGCGGTGAGGTCGGCGAGCCGGAGGCGCCTTGAGACGAGATCGCCAGCGAGGAACGGCCTGCCGCCGCGCTTGTCGACATCGAGAGACCCCTCGAGGTCGCTCTGGCCCATGCGGCCGTTGATCCGGCGCAAGGCGATGTGCTGGCCGCGCCGGGCGAAGCCGGCCGCCAGATCGTAGGGCGGCGTCGACGGAAGGGCGACGCGGGTCAGGGTGAACAGATCGGCGAGATCGGGTCCGCGCACCCTCCCCGAGCCCGCCACCTGATCGAAATGGAAGGGGTGGGCGAGCTGGCCGCGCGCGTCGATCCGCGTGGCGCCGGCGACCACGCTGGCGGCGAACGGATAGGGCCGCCTCTGGTCGACATTGATCAGCGGCCCGCCGGTCAGCCGGATCGAAAATGGCGCGCTGTTGAGCGTGCCGCGACCGGTGAGACCGAACGCGCCCTGCCCGTGGACTCCGACGGTCTCGGTGGTCGACACCGTTCCGGCGAACGTGAGCTTGGCTCTGGGATCGGCATAGTCGATACGGCCACCGCGAACGATCAGACGGTTGATGGTCGGCAGCTTGGGCGTGGGTTCCTTGCGGCCAGTCTCCCAGTTGCCACGACCGGCGGCGTCGCGCGCCAGATGGGCGACCGGCCGGTCGGCTTCGATCAGCGGCAGTTGCAGGTCGCCGCGCATCAGCGGCAGCAGGCGAACGCCGATGGTCAGACGCGGCGCGTCGAGCACCGGGCGTGGTCCGAACCCGTCGGCCCCGCGCATCAGCAAGCTGCCGCGCACCGTCGTCAGCCCCGGGTCGGCCGCCGATCGCCGCTCGTCGGTGTCCGCCGTTCCAGCGAAGACGATCCGCCGCACCGGGTCGGCATAGGAAATCCGGCCGTCGTGGATCCGCAGGTGATCGATGGCTGGCGGGTTGGACGCCGCCGGCGGCTTTTTCGCCGCAGGGGCGCCGGCGAGCACGTCGAGCCGGGGGGATCGAACCTCCACCAGGGGCAGATCGATTCGGCCGCGCAGCAGCGACCCCCAGCGCCAGGCGACCCTTGCCCCCTCGAGGCTGCCGGACCTTATCAGCGGACCATCGGCGCGCGGCGCCGCCCGGTCGCGACCGCCGACCAGCACCCGGCCGACGCTGGCCCACGGACTGCCGGTGAAGGGATGGACATCGAGATCGCCGACGATCCGCACCGGGCGGTGCAGCCGCGACGACATCATCGCGGCGAGCGGGCCGCGCAGCCAGTTCCACTGGAACAGCAGCAGGACGAGCGCCACGGCGGTCAGCAGGATCGCGACCACCGGCGTCCCGCTGGACGGCGCGCCGCCTGGTCTCCCCCCCGGGAGCCCGCCCTCAGCCGTGGTCAATCGCCTGCCGCCTTCTCCATCCAAGGGGGATCTAACGCTCAGGCGCGGGGACTTTGTTCCCTCATCCCTTCTGGCGAGCCGGCGGCGGCGAGCACCGCGGCCATCCTTTCCACGAGCGCGGCGTCGATCCCGCCGTCGATCCGCCTCGGCGTCCAGTGCCGCCGGAAGGCGCGAACATTGTCCGGGGCGGCTGGGTGTCGGCTCGGAAAGGTCTCGTAGCCGATCGCCGCCAGAAGCCTATTCGCCTCCGGCGCAAGAGACCCGGCGGCGAGCTCATTTGGCGCGGGCGACGCGGTCGGGAGCGCCTCGGCGGGCCAAACGCCATGGCCCGCCGCCGCCAGCCGCGCCCACGGAAACCGCTCGCCGGGATCCTGCTTGCGCGTCGGCGCGACGTCGGAATGGCCAAGGATGCGGCGGTCGGGAATAGGCCAGCGGCCGCGGATCGCGTCGAGCAGGTCGACCAACGCGCTCACCTGGACGTCGGGGAAGTCACGGTAGCCGAACTCATGGCCCGGATTGACGATCTCGATGCCGATGGAAAGGCCGTTGATGTCACGCTCTCCCGCCCAGTAAGCGATGCCGGCGTGCCAGGCGCGCCGCGCCTCCTCGACCAGCGCGAACACCCTCCCGTCCTCCTCGACCAGGAAGTGCGCCGAGACCTTGGCGGCCGGATCGCGCAGGCGCGCCAAGGCTTCCGCGCCGCTCGCCATGCCGGTGTAGTGCAGCACGATCATGTCCGGCGACCGCCGCCGCTCGTCGAAGTTCGGGGAGGGCGCGGCGATCGGGATCATGGAACCTTTCGTCCGTCGCTAGGGTTCAGAAGAGACGCTGTTCGTGCGCACCGGAGGGTTGCATGCCCAAACTGATCAAGCCGCTGCTGGCGGCCGTCCCGCTGGCCCTGATCGTCGCCGCATGCGGCACCACGGAAAAGACCGTCGTCGTCGCGCCGCAACCGGGCAGCACCGTGGTCGTGCCGCCCAACGGCAACGCCACCGTCGTCCCCCCCAATCCGCAGTAGTGCCGACGCGCGATCCCCCTCGCCTCGCGAGCGGTCCTAGGCCGCGTCCGCGAAGCTGAGCGCTTCGTATCGCGCCAGGTGGTGATCGGTCGAGCCGAAGGCGCTCTCAATCAGGGTGGCGCGCTTGAAGTAGTGGCCGATCGCCATCTCGTCGGTCATGCCCATGCCGCCATGCAGCTGGATGGCGTTCTGGCCGACGAAGCGGCAGGCGCGGCCGATCTGAACCTTGGCGGCGGAAACCGCCTTGGCGCGTTCGGGGTCCGGCTCGCCCAGCTTGATTTGCGCCATGTACGACATCGAAATCGCCTGCTCGAGCTGGATATACATGTCGACCATGCGGTGCTGCAGCACCTGGAAGCTCGAGATTGGCGCGCCGAACTGCTTGCGCTGGCGGGTGTAGTCGACCGTGCCCTCGTGCAATCGGCGCAGCACGCCGCACGCCTCGGCGCAGGTGGCGGCGATCGCGCCATCGACGATCCGCTCGACCAGCGGCAGAGCCTCGCCTTCCGGCGCGAGCAGCGCCTCGGCGGGCACGGCGACGTTTTCCAGATCGATCTCCGAGGCGCGGCCGCCGTCGACGGTTGGATAGTCCCGCGTCCCGACGCCCGCCGCCGCCTTGTCCACCAGGAATACCGAGACGCCGCTCCGCTCACGCCGGTCGCCGCCGGTGCGGGCGGTGACGATCAACTGGCTGGCCCAAGGCGCGCCGACCACCACCGCCTTGCGGCCATTGAGCACCCATCCGGTTCCTTCGCGCCGCGCCGTCGTCTCCAGATCCGCGAGATTGTAGCGGCCGCGCGGCTCGCCCCAGGCGAAGGCGAGGATCGCCTGGCCGGCGATGATCTCGCCGATCAGCGCCCGGGCGCCCGCCGTGCCGGCCCTCTTGAGGAACTCCCCGCCGATCAGCACCGTGCCGACATAGGGTTCGGTCACCAGGTGCTTGCCGAATTCCTCCATGATCACCATGGCTTCGATCGGACCGCCGCCGAGGCCGCCATCCGCTTCCGAGAACGTCGCGCCAAGGATGCCGAGCTCGTCGGCGAACGCCGTCCAGACGCCGGGATCGCGCCCCTCCGGCCGCGCCACCGCGCCCCGGCGCTTGTCGAAATCGTAGTTGTCGGCGAGCCAGCCGGCCAGGCTGTCGCGGAGCAGCGTTTGCTCTTCTGTGAAGCTGAAATCCATTGCTATTCCTCAACTCCTTCCTCCCGCTTGCGGGGAGGCGGTCTCTAGAGCCCCAGCACCACCTTGGCGATGATATTGCGCTGGATCTCGTTGGAGCCGCCGTAGATCGAGGTCTTGCGCATGTTGAAGTAGACGCCCGCGACGCCGCGCGCCGCGTCGGGACCGATCGCGCCGATGTTGTGCGGCAGGTCGCGCAGGTTCGGCGCGCCGTAGTGGCCGGCCGCCTCCAACGCCAGTTCCGTGAGCCGCTGCTGGATCTCGGTGCCCTTGATCTTGAGGATGGAGGATTCCGGTCCTGGTCCCTTGCCGGCGCTTTCCCCCGCGAGGGTGCGAAGTTCGGTGTACTCCAGCGCCGACAGATCGATCTCGAGATCGGCGAGCTTGCGGCGGAAAAAGGGGTCGGCGATCAGCCTGCCGCCGTCGTCCGCCGCCTCCGCGCCGGCGAAGGCGCGCAGCCGCTCGAGATTGCGCTTCGAGCGCGCCACGCCGGCGATGCCGCTGCGCTCGTGCAACAACAGGGCCTTGGCGCAGGTCCAACCCTTGTTCTCCTCGCCGATGCGGTTCTCGACCGGGACCTTGACGTTGTCGAGCCAGACTTCGTTGACCTCGTGGCCGCCTTCCAAGGTGGTGATCCGCCGCACTTCGACCCCCGGCGATCGCATGTCGACCAGGAGGAAGCTGATGCCCGCCTGCGGCTTGGCGTCCGGATCGGTGCGCACCAGGAAGAAGCCCCAGTCGGCGTGCTGCGCCAGGGTCGTCCAGGTCTTCTGGCCGTTGACGAGGTAATACGCCTTGTCGTCGTCGGCGGTGATCCGCTCGGCCCGCGTCTTGAGCGAGGCGAGGTCGGAGCCGGCGCCCGGTTCGCTATAGCCCTGACACCACCAGTCGATCCCGTCGCGGATGCGCGGCAGGAAGCGTTCCTTCTGCTCCCGCGTGCCGAAGGTGTAGATCACCGGCGCGACCATGTTGACCCCGAACGGCAGCACCGGGATGGCGTCCGCCTTGGCCATCTCCTCGGAGAAGATGTACTTCTGGGTCGGCGTCCAGCCCGTGCCGCCCCACTCGACAGGCCACGACGGCGCCGACCAGCCGCGCTTGGCGAGGATGCGATGCCAGGCGAGGTAGTCGTCCTTGCCGATCGCCTCTTCGTTGTCCTGCTTGGCGCGCAGGGCGGCCGGATAGTTGTCGGCGATGAAGGCGCGCACCTCCTCGCGGAAGGCCTTGTCCTCGGCTGAAAAGTCGAGATCCATCGTCTGGTCGCGCTCCCTCGCCCGCCTTGCAAGCGTATCGAGCGACGACCTTTAGGAGCGCGGCGCGCCGCCGCCAAGCCTTGCTGACAAGAGCGTGATCAGCGGCGCGCGCGCGGGTGGTCCGGCCGCCGCTTGGCGTCAGTTCGTCGCGAAGCTTTGGCAGGCGCCGGATCGCTCGGCGATCAGTTCGGCGCGGCTGGAGGCGTCGGCGTGGCGCACCTGGGTGGCGACCGTCTCGCGGATACCGTCGGCGCGGTCGAACAGCTCGGGCGCGCGAGCGACGGCCTGGCTGCGCAGGGTCGCGGCGATGGCCGACGAATCCACCTTGCCAAGGCCGGGCGCGTTCATCAGCGCCTCGCACCGGACGGCGGCGAGGTACTGGCCGTCGGTGAGCCGCGAGGGCTGGGCGAGCGCGGCGCCGCTGACGGCGGCGAAGCCGGCCGTGGCGAGACCGATGGCGCAAAGGGTGGCGAGAGTGCGACGCATGTCCGTTCCTCCTGACGGGGTTGGCGATGGGCGTTTTCTGCTCGATGATTGGCGCGGGCGCCAGTTAATAAGCGTTCACTTTAAGTATTAACCGCCTTTAATATTAAATCGCGCTCATCCAACATCTGGCCGTGTTTCCGCCTTGCGTGGAGCCTTGCGCCCGCTCCCGACTTGCTCCATCCGCCGCAGCGATCATGGCCGCTGCCCTGCGCTCCATCGCCAGCCCTTGCGTGCAGGTCTGCGCCATCGACGGCGCGAGCGGCCTGTGCCTCGGCTGTCACCGCACGCTTATCGAGATCGCCGGCTGGACGAGGCTGACCGACGCCGAGCGCGCCGCGATCACCGCCGCCTTGCCGGCCCGCCGCGGCCGCATCGCGCCGGAGAAGCTGGGTCTGGTCGTGTCTCGCTGAGCGCGACGCCGCGGGGGCGTATCGCCGGCTTCCAGCCGGCCAAGCGGGTTCAAAGAGCCGCCTGAAAGGCGGCGCTACAAAGGCGAGCCTAAGCCGGCGCCGCGGATCAGCCGTACAGCGTTTGGTACATCGCCATCGAGGTCAGCATCGGCAGCGACAGCAGCACGTTGATCCGCGAGGCGAGCATGGCGAGGCGCGCCGACTTGGCCTTGGCGTCGGCGTCGGCGTCTTTGATCCCCAAGGCGATCTTCTGGTTTGGCCAGATCACCCCCCAGACGTTCAGGAACATGATCAGCGCCAGCCACACGCCCGTTCCCATCAGGACATAGCCCGCGTCATTGGCCGAATGGCCGCCCGCGGCGCCCAAGGTCAGCACCTTGGCGGCGTAGCCCGGGATGACGTTGTCGCGCAGCCCGAGAATGCCGATACCCGCCAGCACGGTGAACAAGGCCGACCAGCGAAACCAGAACAGCGCTTCGGGCGCGATATATTTGCTCACCGCCGGTTTCAGTTCCGCCGGAATGTCCGGCATTTTGCGGATCTGCACGAAATTGAAGTAATACAGCAGTCCGATCCACAGGATGCCGAACACCACATGCATCCAGCGGAACACCGCCTGCCAGAAGATCGGCGTGACGCCTTGCGCCTGGGAAAAGGCCGCGATCATGATGAGCGCCAGCATGAGGCTCAGGATCATCGTGTTGCGGAAGTTCGACAGTAGCCCGGCCATGTGTCGTTCCACCCCTTGGTTCGGCAACTCGCGTTCGAGCGCGATTCAGCCGGAGGATAGTCGCTTCCCGGATCGCGCGGAAGCCGCGCCGTTCACGGAGGGCTATGGCCGGGCCGGTTGTGGGGCGATCGGCGTCGCCGGCTCGTCCACCTTGCGCGCGCCCCACAGCAGGATGATCGGCGAGGCGACGTAGATCGACGAATAGGTGCCGATGACGATGCCGAACAGCAGCACGATGGAGAGCGGCCGCAGCAACTCGCCGCCGAACACCGCCAGGCCGGACAGCGCGAGAATGGCGGTGAGGCCGGTGATCACGGTGCGCGACAGCGTCTCGTTGACCGATAGATCGATGAGATCGCGCAGCGGCATGCGCTTGTACTTGCGCCGGTTCTCGCGCAGCCGGTCGAACACCACCACCGTGTCGTTCATCGAATAGCCGATGATGGTCAAAAGGGCGGCGATCAGGTTGAGGCTGAATTCCAGCCGCAAGAGCAGGATCAGGCCGAACGACAGCGTCAGATCGTGGAACAGGGCGACCACCGCGCCCAGGCCGAACTGCAGCTCGAAGCGGAACCAGATATAGAGGAGCATCAGGCCGACGGCGGCGAGCAGGGCCCCCACGCCCTTGATCTTCAGCTCGCCAGAGACCTCCGGCCCGACCACGTCGGTGCGGGAAAAGGTGACCGGGCCAAGCGCGCGGGTGATCGCGCCCTTCACTTGCGCGATGACCACGTCGGCCGAGGCCCCCTTGGGCGTCTGAAACCTGGCCACCGCGTCGTTGGGCGCGCCGAAGGCCTGCACCTGAACGTCGCCGAGGTTCAGTCCGGTCAGGGCGCCGCGCACCTTGCCGAGGTCGACCGGCCTCGCGCCAGTGTTCAGCTCGACGATCGAGCCGCCCTTGAAATCGATGCCGAGGTTGAGGCCCGGGTAGAACAAGCCGATCGCCGTGGCGATCACGCCGATGATCGACAGCGTCGCGAACAGCCGGGCCAGGCTGACGAACGGAATCTTGGTGTCGTGCGGGACGAGCTTGATCAGCGGCCACATGGCGACGCCTCTTCTCATGCGATCGGCAGGGCCTTGGCCCGGGTCATGCGGAACCACCAGCCGATCAGCACCTGGGTGATCAGGACGGCGGTGAACACCGAGGTGATGACGCCAATGAGCAGGGTGAGGGCGAATCCCTTCACCGGCCCGGCCCCGAGATTGAACATGATCACCGCGGCGACCACGGTGGTGGCGTTGGCGTCGATGATGGTGGTGAGCGCCCGGCGGAAGCCGGCGTCGGCGGCGCTCATCGCCGGGCGGCCGGCGCGCACCTCGTCGCGCATGCGCTCATAGATGAGCACATTGGCGTCGACCGCCACGGCCAGGGTCAGCACCAGGCCGGCGATGCCCGGTAGCGTCAAGGTGGCGTGCGTCAGGCTCATCGCCCCGACGATCATCAGGCCGTTGACGATCAGGGCGATGGCCGCGAAGGCGCCGAACAGGCCATAGGCCAGGATGATGAAGGCGAAGATCAGCGCCGCGCCGATCAGGATGGAGAGCTGGCCGGCGCGCACCGCATCGGCCCCGAGCTCGGCGCCGACCGTGTGCCGCTCGATCACCTTCAGCGGCGCCGGCAGGGCGCCGGAGGAGAGCAGCAAGGCGAGCTGGTGGGCGTCCTCCTCGGTGAAGTGGCCGGTGATGATGCCGTTGCCGCCGGTGATCGCCGAGCGGATGCTCGGAGCCGAGATCACCCGCTTGTCGAGCACGATGGCGAACGGCTTGCCGATGTTGGCCGCCGTCACCTCGGCGAAGCGGGTCGAGCCCAGGCCGTTGAAGCTGAAGGCGACCGCCGGGGCGTTGTTCTCATCGTGCGAGCCTTGCGCGCTGGTCAGCATCTCGCCGGTCACCACCGAGCGGCGCTTGAGCACATAGGCCGGCGCGAAGCCGTCGTCGCTCGGCAGCACCTCGTCCTCGGGCGGGACCTCCTTGGCGGCGATCTGCTCGGCGGTGACGTCGGTGTCGACCATCTGGAAAGTCAGCTTGGCGGTCTTGCCGATGATCGCCTCGAGCTTGGCCGGGTCGCTCTCGCCCGGCGCCTCGATGACGATGCGCGCCGAGCCCTGCTGGGTGATCAGCGGCTCCTTGGCGCCGAGCGCGTCGATGCGCTTCCTGATGATTTCGATCGAGCGGGTGACCGCGTCGCGCGCCGCCTCGTTGGCGGCCTGCGGCGCGAGCGCGATGACGATCCGCTGGTCGGGCGCGCGCTGAATCGTGATGTCACGCCCGCCGGTGGAAAGCCGCGTGCCGAGCGAGGTGTTCAGACTGGTGAAGGCGGCGTCCAGCCGCGCCGGATCGGTGATCCGCACGCCGACCGTCTGGCCGGCGACCGCCAGGTTGCTGAAGACGATGCCGTCGCCCTTCAGCTTGGTGCGGACGTCCTCGGCGAGGTTGGTCAGCCGCTCGTTGATCAGGGCGGCGGTGTCGACCTCCTCCAGCAGATACGACCCGCCCTGCAGGTCGAGCCCGAGGTTCAGCCGGCTGCCCTGCAGGAAGCCCGGCAGGCTCCGCACCGCGTCGGCCGGCAGCAGGTTCGGCAGGGTGAACACCAGGCCGAACAGCGCCGAGGCGAGGACCAGGATCACCTTCCAGCGGGAAAGGGCGAGCATGGCTTCAGCGCCCCCGCGCCGCCGGGCAGCCGGCGTGTCGCCGGCAACGGCGCTCGCTCCTCACGACTTGGCGTCGTTCGCCGGCGCGTCGCGCGGGCGGACTTCGGCGACCATGCCCTTGACCACCTTGATGGTGACGTTCTGCGCGATCTCCACGCCGAGCTCCCCATCCTCCACCCGCACCACCTTGCCGAGCGTGCCGCTCGACAGCACCACGGTGTCGCCGCGCTTGATCGAACCGATGCGGGCGGCGTGCTCGCGCGCCCGCCGCTGCTGTGGGCGGAGGATCATGAAGTAGAACATCACCCCGATCGCGCCCAACAGGATGAACTGCTGGCCGGGTCCGGCGAGGAAGCCGGCGAGACCGTCCGCCGGCGCCGCGGCGAGCGCGAAGACGAGGGGAAGAAGGGCGAGCATCGACTCTCCGGAGTGGGCGATGGCGCGCCGGCTCGCGCCGCCCTCGCCGCCTTGAAGGCGAGTGACGCGGCTCGCGGCGCGCGGGAAGAAATCAGCGGCGGCCAAGCTAGGCGGTGAGGGCCGGTTTTGCAATCGAGACCGCCCGCCTTAAGCGGCTGGCGCGATGGAAGGCCCTGTCATCGCCGTCCTCGAGCGCATCGCCGAGGCTCTGGAGCGGCTCGCCCCGCCGAGGCGAGAGCCCGACTTCGCCGCCGCGCGCCTGTTCCGCCACGACGCGGCCAGCGGCGCCTTCCTGGCAAGGCCGGTCGGGCCGGCCGAACTCGACGCCCTGGTCGGCATCGATCGGCAAAAGGCGCTGGTCAGCGACGCGTTTGGCCGATTCGCCGCGCGCCTTGCGGCCAACCACCTGCTGCTTTGGGGCGCGCGCGGGGTCGGCAAGAGTTCGCTCGCCAAGGCGGCCTTCCTCGCCGCCGCCGCCACGGCCCCGAGCCTCAGGATGGTCGAGGTCGATCGCGACGACCTGCCCCGCCTCGATCGTCTGTTCGACGTTCTGCGCGGCCGCCCCTGGCGGTTCGTGGTGTTCTGCGACGACCTTTCGTTCGCCGCCGGCGCGGCGACGGCGCGGGCGCTGAAATCGGCCCTGGAAGGCGGCCTCGGCGGGCCGCCGGACAACATCCTGTTCGTCGCCACCTCCAACCGCCGCCATCTCATCGCCCGCGACCATGAGGCCGGCGGCGACGCCCTGCTCGAGGCGGAAAGCGCCGACGAGGACATCAGCGTCTCCGACCGCTTCGGCCTTTCCATCGGCTTTCCGCCGATGGACCAGGCGACTTACCTCGCCGCCGCGCGGGTTCACGCCGCCCGGCTGGGCGTCGCCAGCGCCGACCTCGACGCCGCCGCCCTGGCCTGGTCGCGCCAACGCGGCGCCCAATCGGGCCGGCTGGCCCTGCAGTTCGCCCGGCAGCTCGCCGGCGAGCGCGGCCGCTAGCCGCCGCTCAACTCCGGTCCGCGCCGCCGCGCCGAGATGGGGCGGCGGCGGCGGCCGGACGGGCTGGAGCCCTGATCCCGACCTCTGGGCGGGCCATGGCGATCGCCCCCGAAAAATCATGCTGCATTGCACAAAAAGCGGTTGACTATTGCGGTGCAGCATGACAATGACGGCGGGCCGGTTTCCCCGCGCTCCCCCGCCCAGCCGGGCTCCCCCCGCCGCCAATCCGTTCGAAGAGGCCACCATGACCAACGCCGAAGACATGACCAGCAAGTTCGAGACCGCCAGCGCCGCCGGCGCCCGCGCCATGAAGGATCAGGTCGAAAAGACCCTCGCCACCGTCGGCGAACTGAACGCCCATTCGCGCAAGAATCTCGAGGCGGTGATCGCCTCGGTGACCGCCGCCACCAAGGGCGCCGAATCGCTCGGCGGCCAGGCGATGGCCTATTCCAAGAAGTCGCTCGAGGACGGCGTCGCCGCCGCCAAGAGCCTGGCTGGCGCCAAGAGCCTGCAAGAAGCCGTCGAGCTGCAGACCGCCTATGCCAAGACCGCCTTCGAAGGCTACATCGCCGAGATGACCAGGATGAGCGAAACGGTCGCCGCCTCGCTGAAGGACGCCATGGCCCCGATCAACGAGCGCGTCAGCGCTCTCATCGAGCGCGCCCAGGCGGCCTGAGGTTCGACGGTGCGCGGGCGCCCTCGTCCGCGCCTCCGATGAAAAGGCGGACCCCAGGGTCCGCGCTCCGGACAGGCCCCCCTCGCGCGAGCGGCGGGGGCTTTTTCGTGCGCGTTTTGCGGCGCGCTTTTCCACCTCCCTCCGACACGCTAAGCGAGCCGACCATGAGCCAGACCGGCGCCCAGACCCCCGAAGATCGCCTCGCCGCGCTCGGCCTGACACTGCCCGAACCGGTCAGTCCGATCGCCACCTACGCACCCTTCGTGCGGGCCGGCGAGGTCGTCCACGTCTCCGGCCAGGTGTCGGTGGACGCCGCCGGGGGGGTCAAGGGCACGGTCGGCGAGACGGTCGATCTGGCGGAGGCGCAGCGCGCCGCCCGGCTCTGCGGCCTCAATCTGATCGCCCAGTTCAAGGCGGCCTGCGAGGGCGATCTGCGGCGCGTGCGGCGGGTGGTGAAGCTCGGCGGTTTCGTGCAGTCGGGGCCCGATTTCTACGACATTCCCAAGGTGATCAACGGCTGTTCCGACCTGATGGTCGCGGTGTTTGGCGATCGCGGGCGCCATGCACGGGCGGCGGTCGGCGTCTATCGCTTGCCGCTCGACTTCGCCGTCGAGGTGGACGCCGTGTTCGAGATCGCCTGATCGGCATGCGCCGGCACGCCAGGGCAGACCGGCGCGCCGAGTTCGGAACGGCATGGGAGCGGCTGTTCGCCCCGCCGATCGCCCATCGCGGGCTGTGGGCGCCGCAAGGGCCGCCGGAAAACTCGCTGGGCGCGCTGCAGGCGGCCTGCGCCGCCGGCTACGCCATCGAACTGGACGTGCGGCGCAGCGCCGACGGCGAGGCGATGGTGTTCCACGACACCACCCTCGGCCGCATGACCGGGGCCGAGGGCCGGGTCGCCGACTTCACCGCCCACGCCCTGTCGCGGCTGCGGCTGGCCGGCGCCGACGAGCCGATCCCCACCCTCGCCGACGCCCTGACGCTGGTGGGTCATCGCGCCATGGTGTTCATCGAATTGAAGACGCCGTTCGGCGAAGTCGGCCCGCTCGAGCGACGGCTGAGCGATCTTCTGCTCGATCACAACGGACCGACCTGCGTCATCGGCTTCAACCCCTACTCGCACGCCTGGTTCGCCGATCACCACCCCCGGGTGCTGCGCGGGCTCTCCAGCTACGCTTGGCGCGACGCCGAGGCGCGCCACCTGGCGCCGGAGCTGCGCAAGAGCTTCGCGCGACTGGAGCATGTCCAGCTCGCCCGGCCGCATTTCCTCGCCCTCGGCCTCGATCTGCTGCCGAGCCCCCGGGCGGCGGCGTTGCGCAACGGCGGCCTGCCGGTGATTGCCTGGACGGCGCGGAGCCGTGAGGAGGCGGAAAGCGTCTCGCCGCACTGCGACAACCTGATGTTCGAGGGCTTCACGGCGTGAGCCGCCTGGCCGCGTCGGTGCGCGCGCACCGGCGCATCGCCGAGATCGGCCGCGCCGCCTGGGATGCGTGCGCCGCGCCGGCCGGCCAGCCGCTCAACCCGTTCGTCGGCTACGACTTCCTCGACGCGCTGGAGCAGTCGGGCTGCGCCGTCGAGCGGACCGGCTGGGGACCGCGGCACCTCACGATCGAGGATGAAGCCGGCCAGGTCGCCGCCGCCATGCCGCTCTATCTCAAGGGCCACAGCCAGGGCGAATACATCTTCGACCACGCCTGGGCCGACGCCTACGAGCGGGCCGGCGGGCGTTACTATCCCAAGCTCACATGCGCCTCGCCGTTCTCGCCGGTGACCGGCCCGCGCCTGCTGGCGCGCGACGACGTCGAGGCGGCGGCGGCCCGCGGCGCTCTGCTCGGCGGCGCGCTCACCCTCGCCGACCGCCTGGGCGTCTCCGGCCTCGCGATCAACTTTCCGACGCAGGCGGAGTGGCGCTGGCTGGGCGAGCAGGGGATGCTGCTGCGCCAGAACCAGCAGTATCATTGGCTGAACGCCGGCTATGCGAGCTTCGACGACTTCCTCGCCGACCTCTCCAGCGGCCGGCGCAAGACCATCCGGCGCGAACGGCGCGAAGCGGCGGCGGGCATCGCGATCGAGCGGCTGACCGGCCCTGACCTCACCGAGGCGCACTGGGACGCCTTCTTCGCCTTCTACATGGATACCGGGTCGCGAAAGTGGGGGCAGCCCTATCTCAACCGGCGGTTCTTCTCCCTGATCGGCGAGCGGATGGCCGACCGCATTCTCCTGGTCATGGCGCGACGCGGCGAGCGGTGGATCGCCGGGGCTCTGAACCTTATCGGCGGCGACTGCCTCTATGGCCGCAACTGGGGCTGCCTGGAGGACGTGCCGTTCCTGCACTTCGAGTTGTGCTACTATCAGGCGATCGAGGCGGCGATCGAGCGGCGGCTGGCCCGGGTCGAAGCCGGGGCGCAGGGACAGCACAAGATCGCCCGCGGCTATCGGCCCACGGCGGTCTATTCGGCGCACGCCATCGCCGATCCAGCCCTGCGCGCGCCCGTGGCGCGGTTTCTGGCCGAGGAGATGCGCGCCGTGCAAGGCGAGATGGACTGGCTCGACGAGACCTTCTCGCCCTTCCGCAGGGTGGACGCATGAGCGAGGCTCCCTGGCCGCCGGACGTGGTGCTCGAGAGCCCGCGCGCGAGCCTGCGGCCGCTCGCGACCGGCGATGCCGCCGGCCTCGCCCGCGCCGCCGCCGACGGCGAGGGCGCCGCGCTTTGGGTGACCACCGTCCCAGCTCCCGAGGACGTGCCGACCGAGATCGCCCGCCGTCTCGCCCTGCGGCGGTCGGGCTCGATGCTGCCCTTCACCGTCCTGGTCGGCGGCGAGCCGATCGGCATGACCACCTACATGAACATCGACGCGGACAACCGGCGCCTCGAGATCGGCTCGACCTGGTACGCCAAGAGCGTGCGGCGCACGGCGGTCAACACCGCCTGCAAGCGCCTGCTGCTCGCCCACGCCTTCGAGACGCTCGGCTGCATCGCCATCGAGTTCCGCACCCACTTCTTCAATACCGCCAGCCGCCGGGCGATCGAGCGGCTCGGCGCCAAGCTCGACGGCGTGCTGCGCAGTCATCAGATCGGCCGCCAGGGCGAACTGCGCGACACCTGCGTCTACAGCATCACCGCCGCTGAATGGCCGGCCGTCCGCGCCAACCTGGACTGGCGCCTCGCCGGCTCCCCGGGGTCGTAAGATCCCGCTTCGTGCGACGGCTCAGTTCGCGACCGCCACCAGCTTCAGGTCCGAATGCGTGGCGATCACCCGGAAATCGCGATCGTTGGTCAGCAGCGGCAGTTCCGCGTCGATGCAGGCCTGAGCGAGCAGCGCGTCGCCGAGAGCCGCCTTGCAGCCCCTGCGCCGCAGTGTCGCGCGCAGCCGCCCCGCGCGCTCCCAATAACCCTCCGACAGCGGCAGGATGCGCAGGGCCGCGATCCAGCCGGCCAAGGACTCCGACCCCGCCGGAGCCGAGAGCAGTTCGGCGACCGTCGATGGGGCCAGGGCCGCCCCGCCCGTCGCGAGCAAATCCGCCAGAGCCTCGACGCTCGCCCCCTCGCCGCCGCCCAACAGGGAGATGACGACGCAGGCGTCGACGACGATCAATCGTCGTCCTTTCCACGCAGTTCGCGCCAATCGACGTCGAACTTGACCTTGCCTCGCAGCGCAAGCAGCCGCCGGCTGGCGGCGCGATGATTGTAGTCGCGCAGCGCTTGCCGCAGCGTCTCGGTGAGAGTCGCGCCCGAGACGGCCATGGCGCTGTCGACGAGGCTGCCGGGCAATATCGCCGTAATTTTTCGCATATCATCCATACGGCAAAATATGCCAGCATGGGGCGCCAGCGTCAAGATGATCCTGGCCATCGCCGAGCACGGCGGCTACTCTGGCGTCTTCCATGGCTGACCATCGAACCGCCGCGCGCCCGGCCGCGCCTGGGCCGTCGCGCGGGCGGCGCGACCTCACGCAGGGGCCGATCACCCGCACCCTGCTGGTCTTCTCCCTGCCGTTGCTGGGCGCCAACGCGCTGCAGTCGCTGAACGGCACCGTCAATCAGATCTGGGTCAGCCACATCCTCGGCGAGGCGGCGATCACCGCGCTCGGCAACGCCAACATCGTCATGATGCTGATGCTGGGGGCGATCTTCGGCGTCGGCATGGCCGGCAACATCCTGATCGGCCAGGCGATCGGGGCGCGCGACACCGCGCTGGTCAAGCGGGTGATGGGGACGGCGACCACCTTCTTCATCGCGCTCTCGATCGGCGTCGCCGTGCTGGGCGGGCTGCTCGCGCCGCGCATTCTCGGCTGGATGCACACGCCGGCGCCGTCGCGGGATGGCGCGATCGTCTATCTGCGGATCGTCTTCGCCGCCGCGCCCTTCATGTATTTCTTCATGTTCCTGCAGATGGCGCAGCGCGGGACGGGCGATTCGACGACGCCGTTCTGGTTCATGGCGCTCGCCATCGTCATCGACATCGCGCTGAACCCGCTGCTGATCGCCGGGGTGGGGCCGTTCCCGAGGCTCGGCATCGCCGGATCGGCGACCTCGACCCTGATCGGCCAGGGCGTCTCCCTCATCGCCCTGATCGTTCACCTCTACCGCAAGGGCAGCGTGCTGACCCTTCGCGGGCCCCGAACTGCGCGGCCTGCGCCCCGACCCGGCGATCCTGCGCTCGCTGGTCACGCGCGGCCTGCCGATGGGCTTGCAGATGCTGATCATGAGCAGCGCCGCGGTGGTGATGATCAGCTTCGTGAACGCCTACGGGGCGCTGACCTCGGCGGCTTTCGCCATCTCCTCGATCCTGTGGAGCTACCTGCAGATGCCGATCATGGCGATCGGCGCCTCGGCCTCGTCGATGGCGGCGCAGAATGTCGGCGCGCGGCGGTGGGACCGGGTCGACGCGGTGGCGCGGGCGGCGGTGATCGCCGGCCTCCTGGTCACCGGAGCGATCGCCGCCCTGCTCTACCTGCTGCTGACGCCGATCTTGAGCGTGCTGCTGCCGAGCCACTCGCCGGCCATTCCCCTGGCCCGGCACATCAATCTGATCGTTCTCTGGGGCATGGTCTCCTTCGCGGTGACCTTCGCCCTCTCCGGCGTGGTGCGCTCGACCGGGGCGGTGTGGGCGCCGATGGCGATCCTCGCCATCTCGATGATCGGCGTGCGCATTCCCTTCGCCGCGGCCCTGGCGCCCGTCTGGGGCTCGGACTCGATCTGGTGGAGCTTTCCCCTGGGCACCCTCACCGCCGCCGGGCTCAGCGCCCTGTACTACCGGTTCGGCGGCTGGCGGCGCGCGCGCATGCTGGATGAGCGCCCGCACGGCCAGGCTCCCGACGCCGGCGTCGCCGCCCCGGTCATGGCCGAACCCGCCGCCGCGCGGCGGTAGAGCGCGGCGGGGCCCTACGCCACGGCGCAGCGGTGGGCGGCGGCCAGCGTGACCGGCGGGCGTGTCCAGTCGTTGGCCGGGATGAACACGGCCCCTGCCGACGCGCCGACCTGGGCGGCCATGGCGGCGACGAAGGCGGCCGGCGCGCTCGGCGGCTGGACGAACGCCGCCGCCGTCGTGGTGACCGCGATGCTGGCCGGCGTCGCGGCGTTGCCGAAGCTGTCGGTGGCGTTGAGCGTGATGGTGTCGCTGCCCGCCGCCGCTTCCTTGTCCGTCAGCTTGGCGAGATCCTTGTTCACGGTCGCCAGCGATCCGGTGATGGTGAGGGTGGTCGTGCCGTTGCCGGTGATGCCCTTGCCCGTCGCCGACAGCAGGCCGTTGGTATCGCTCAGGGTGACGGTGAAGGTCTCCGCGCCCGAAGTGTTGCCGCTCTCCGAAAGCTTGACCCCGTTGATCGCGGTGGCCTTGCCGGCGGTGACGGTGGCGCTGGTCGGCGCGGCGATCACCGGCGAGCCGTTGACGGTGACCGCGAGGGTCTGAGCGGTCGCGGTCTCCCCGAGGCTGTCGGAGGCGGTGAGCTTGATCGAGTCCTTGCCGGCCACCGGATTGGCGTCCTGCAGGGTGGCCAGATCGGCGTTCACCTGAGCGAGCGTGCCGGTGATCATCAGGCTGTTGGTGCCCGAACCGCTGACCCCGGTTCCGGTGGCGCTGAGCAGACCGTTCGTGTCCTTCAGGTTGACCGTGAAGGTCTCGCCCTTGGACTGGGCGCCGATCAGCGACAGCTTGATCCCGGCGATGCCGGCGGCATGGCCGACGCCGATGACCTTGGGACCGGGGATGCCGATCACCGGCCCGTCGGTGGTCACCGCGATGGTTCCCGGCGCGGCGGAATCGCCCAGGCTGTCGCTGGCGTTCAGGGTGATGGCGTCGTTGGCCGGCGCGTTCTCCTGCACCGCCAGGGTGGCGAGATCGGCGTTCACCTGAGCCAGCGAGCCGCTGATCGTGAGCGCCTTGGTCCCCGAGCCGCTGACGCCGGTGCCGCTGGCGGTAAGCAGGCCAGAGGCGTCCGACAGGGTGACGGTGAAGGTCTCGCCGGATGTGTTGCCGCTCTCCGACAGGCTGACGCCCGAGATGGCGGTCGCCTTGCCTTCCGGCGCGGTGGCGGTGGCCGGGTTGGTGATCACCGGCGCGCCGTTGGTGGTGACGGCGATGCTGGCCGGGGCGGCGGAGTTGCCGAGGCTGTCGGTCACGGCGATCTTGATGCTGTCCGAGCCCGCCGTCGGGGTCTGGTCGGTCAGCGTCGCCAGGTCGGCGTTCACCTGGGCGAGCGAGCCGGTGATCGTCAGGCTGGTGGTGCCCGAGCCGGAGACGCCGGCGCCGGTCGCCGACAGCAGGCCGCTGGCGTCGCTCAGGGTCGCGGTGAAGGTCTCGCCGCCCGAGGTGTTGCCGGACTCGGAGATGCTGACGCCGCCGATCGCGCTGGTGTGACCGACCCCGAAGGTCTCGCTCGCCGGTGCGGTGACGCTGGGCGCGCCATTGACGGTGACCGCGACGCTGCCGGGCGTGGCGGCGTTGCCGAAGCTGTCCGTCGCGGTGATCGAGATCGTGTCCGTTCCCGCCGACGCCTCGGAGTCGGTCAGGGTGGCGAGGTCGGCGTTCACCTGCGCCAGCGAGCCGCTGAGCGTCAGGCTGGTGGTCCCGGAACCGGAGATCCCGGTCCCCGTTCGCCGACAGCAGGCCGGTCGCGTCGCTCACCACCACGGTGAAGGTCTCCGACCCCGACGTATTGCCGCTCTCCGCGACGCTGATCCCGGTGACCGCGCTCGCCTGGCCCTGGCCGGTGACGGCGCTGGCCGGCGCGGTGATCGCCGGCGCGCCGTTGACGGTGACCGCGATGGCGCTCGGCGTCGCCGCGCCGCCGTTGCTGTCGCTGGCGTTGAGCGTGATGGTGTCGGAGCCGGCCGCGCTGGTGTCGGTGAGGGTCGCCAGATCGGCGTTCACTTGGGCGAGCGAGCCGGTGATCGTCAGGCTGGTGGTGCCGGCGCCGCTGACGCCGCTCCCGGTCGCCGACAGCAGGCCGAAGCCGTCGCTCAAGGTGACGGTGAAGCTCTCGCCACCGGTGGGATCGACTTCCGCGAGGCTGACGCCGGCGATCGCCGAGCTCTGGTTCTGGCCGATCGTCTCGGTGGTCGGCGCCGAGAGCGCCGGCGTGCCGCTGATCGTCAGGCCGACGGTCTGCGGCGTCGCGACGCCGCCCCGGCCGTCGCTGGCGTTGAAGGTGATGGTGTCGGTCCCGGCCGTCCCCTCGGTGTCGGTGAGGGTGGCGAGATCGGCGTTCACCTGAGCGAGCGAGCCGGTGATCGTCAGGCTGGTGGTGCCGGCGCCCGAAACGCCGGTTCCGGTGGCGCTGAGCAGGCCGACGGTATCGGCCACGGTCACCGTCAGGGTCTCGCCGACGCCGACCGCGTCGGGGTCGGAGACGCTGACCCCCGCGATGGCGGTGGCGTGGTTCTGGGTCAGCACCTGCGCCCCGCCGACGGTGATCGCCGGCGCGCCGTTGACGCTGACGCCGATGGTCACCGGCGCGGCATAGCCGCCGCGGGTGTCGGTCGCGTTCAGCGTGATCGTATCGGCCCCCAGCACGCTGGAGGTGTCGGTGAGGCTGGCGAGCGCCGCGTCGACCTGCGCCACCGTGCCGGTGACGCTGAGCTTGGTGGAGTTCTCGCCGCCGACCGTGGCGCCGTTGGCGGTGACCGCCAAGAGGCCGCTGGCGTCGGCGAGGGTGACGGTGACCGTCTGGCCCGACGGCAGGGCGTTGGCCTCGCCGACCGATACGCCGGCGATGGCGTTGGTCTGACCCTGCTGGACGACCGCCATGGTCGGCGCGGAGATCACCGGCGGCGCGTTGCCGTCGGTGGCGCCGAGGATGAAGTCCTGGCCGAAGCCGACGCCGGCGGCGCTGGCGATCATGTCGAACTTGATCCCGACGGCGAGGCCATTGGTGCTGGAGAAGGTCCCCAGATCGACGGCGTCGTTGGCGAAATAGGTCTTCGCCGCCGCCAGGGTGGTGAAGGTCTGGCTGACGTCGGTCACGCCGCCGACGGTGACGGTGAAGGCCAGCGAGGTGAAGCCGGAGCCGAAGGCCTGGGTGTCGAGCAGGCCGAGGATCAGATGGCCCGACATGGTCGAGCCGTTGAGGGTGAAGGTCTCCGAGCTGATATATTCCTGCGAGCCGGCCGTGTGGGTCGGGTTGTAGGCGCCCTGGACGCCGGCGGCGAACACCGCCGAATAGGGGCTGGCGAACGCCGCCGCCACGTTGGAGTGCTTGGAGAGCACGCCGCTGACATAGGCGCTGCTCGGCGCGAGCGTGCCGAAGGCGTAGGAATCGGCCGCGCTGCCGTTGAAGGCGAACGGATTGGTCGCATTGGCCAGGCTCTCGGCATTGGCCCCGGCCGCGATCACCTGCGACTGGGCGTTGCCGGTGAAGCTGGAGACGAACCCCGTCCCACCGGTGGTCGCCGCCGTCTGCGCCAGGCCGCTCAGACCCGTCGCCATGGAATTGGCCTGCGCCTGCTGGCCGGCGGCCGTGCTCGCCTGGGCGAGCGCGTTGGCGGTGCCTTCGAGCGCGGCTGTTCCGCCCGCTCCGCCGGTCGCGGTCGCGGACGAGGTCGCCGTCCCGCCGGCCGATCCGCGCAGTCGCGGTGGAGGTCGCTGTGCGCTGGCCGCGCCGCCCACGCCGGATTTGCCCGCTCCCGCCCCGCCGGTGGCGTTGGCG
>CAVVXO010000010.1:7500-244230 GCA_963752245.1 uncultured Alphaproteobacteria bacterium | reverse complement strand
TCACAAGGTGCTGTTCTGGGCCAAGATCGCCGGCATGGGCGGCCTGTTCGGCGGCGGCGCCCGCTTCACCCCGCCCGCGAATTTCCAACCGCGCCTGCTTACCCTCGAGGCCATCGCCAAGGTGGCGGCGCGCCGGGCGGAGTGGTCGCCGAAGCGGTAGGCGCGGGCGCTGAGCAGCGGCCGGAGCGGCGGCGCCGCCGGCGCCGCGCCGCTCAGCGCCCCATGACCGCTATCGGGGCGAAGCAGCCGAGGATCAGGCGGCGCGCGTCGAAGGGCGGCTCGCCGGCGGAGTCCAGCCGGCCCTCCGCGTGCATCCGCGCCTCGGCCGCCTCGAAGCTCGCCTTGTCCGGCCACACCTGCCAGGTGAAGACGATCCGCTCGCCTGGCTGGGCGGCGACCGCCTTGCGGAAATCCGTGCGCTGGCCCTCCGGCACGAAATCCTCCCAGCTCTCGACGATCTCCAGGCAGCCGTAGTCGCGGAAGATCCGCGCGCCGGTCTCGGCCCAGGCGCGGTAGGCGTCGCGCCGCTCCTCGGCCACGGGAATGACCAGCCCACACACGTACATGGCGATGACCTCCGCAACTCTTCCAAGGGGAGAGCCGCCTCGACGGAGGCGATCGGCCCTGACGATGAGTCTCTTGGCGCGCGACGGCGCTGGCGCAAACCCGATCGCGCCGTCCGCGTCTTGTCGCGCGGCTGTCACGTGGACCGAATAGCCTTCGGCCAGCCTCAACCGGAGCCTTCTCATGGCCATCGTCGACAGCATTTCCGTTCTCGCCGCCGCGCCCGCCGGCAGCAGCTCGCCCGATTCGGTGACCGTCGCCGAAGGCAAGGTGTGGGTGGCCTACACCGATGGGGCCGGGTCGACCGGCGGCGGCGCCAGCACGCTGGTCGAGTACGCCAAGGACGGTTCGGTTCTCGCCAGCCTGACGCTGCCCGGCTACGTCGATGGACTGAAGCTCGACCCGCGCACCGGCCTTCTGTGGGCGATGCAGAACCAGGACGGCAATCCGGCGCTCACGCTCATCAACCCGGACACCGGGCTGATCAAGGGAACCTACGGCTATGTCGACTCCTCCGCCACCCAGGGATACGACGACGTCGTCTTCCAAGGAGGCGAGATCTATCTCAGCAAGACCAATCCGCCGAGCCAGAGCGGCTATTCGACGATCGTCGAACTGCAGAACGGCAACCATCCCAAGGCGCCCCTGATCACCACGCCGGTGTTCTATACCGGCGAACTCGGCCTGGACACGGTCACCGGCCAGATGGCGGTCATTCCGCAGAACGATCCGGATTCGCTGAAGGCGGCGCCGAACGGCGATCTTCTGTTCACCAGTGGCGACGACGGCGTGATCATCGACATCCACAATGTCGGTCAGAAGAGCCAGAGCGTCACCTTCACGCCGATCCAGGGCGTCACCGCCGGCTCGGCGGGGCTCGACGACGTGATCCAGACGAACGCGCGTTCGGGCACCTTCTACCTCGCCGACACCGCCGATAATCGCATTCTCGCCGTCCACGTCAGCAACCTCAACGCAAACGACTACTACGCGTCGGTCGGCAGCCTGGGCGCGTTCGGCGAGGTCGATCCCAGCACCGGAGTCTTCACGCCGCTGGTCTCGGCGGCGAACGCGCCCGGGATGGTGTTCGGCTCGCCGCATGGCGTGAGCTTCGTCGCCGACGCGCCGCCGTCGACCGCCGCCCCGGGCGCCGCGACCGCGACCGCGAGCGCCGCGACGCAGGCCATGATCGCCGCCATGGCTGGATTGACCGGCGGGCGGCCCGCCGCCGGACCGATCGCGACGCACGCGCTTCAGCCGCGGCCGGCGGCGGAGCTGCTGGCGCCGAGCCGGGTGGCGATCGCCTAGAAAGGTCGAGCCGCCGCCCAGCCGGGCCCGGGCGAGCCTGAGGCGCCGGCGGGCCGTTCCGCCAAGCCGGTCGCTGTCCTATGAACGGTCGCGATGGATTCGTGGCTCACTCCGATCGTCGAGGCGGGGCTCGGGGTGTTCGCCCTGGCGCTGTTCGCCGCCTTGGCGCTATCCACCGAGGTCGGCCTGGCGCTCGGTCGCTGGCGACGGCGGGCGCGCGAGGGCGACAAGGGCCGCAGCGAGGCGGTCTCGGTGCTGACCGGCGGCATGGTGACCCTGGTCGCCTTCCTGCTGGGGCTGACGGTCGATTTCGCCCAGAACCGCTTCGAGACGCGGCGCGAGCTGGTGGCTGTCGAGGCCAACGCGATCGACACCGCCTGGCGGCGCGCCGATCTGATCGCCGCCCCGGACGGCCCGGCGCTCGCCGCCCTGATCGCCCGATATGATCGCGCCCGCCTGGCGTTCACCACCGCCAACCTGAACAGCGCCGGCGCCGATCCTCGGCCGACCGCCGCCCTCGAGGAGCGGATCTGGACCCTGGCGACCGATGCGGCGCGGCGCGAGCCGACGCCGATCACCGCGACGGTGATCACCGCCCTCACCGGCATGTTCGACGCGGCCCAGTCGCAGCGCTTCGCCTTCCAGGGCCGTATTCCCGAAGGCGTGCTGTCGTTGCTGGTGGCCGGCGCGGTGATCGCGATCGGTTCGCTCGGCTACCAGCTCGGCCTCGCCGGCCAGCGGCAGACGCCGCTGACCTTCCTGCTCATCGGCCTGTGGGTGGCGGCGATGGTGATCACCGTCGACCTGAACCGCCCTCGCCTGGGCGCGGTGCGCGTCGACCCGGCGCCGCTGGTGTGGACCCTGCAGGGGATCGCGCGCGAGACCGCCGCCGCGCCCACCTCGCCGCCGCGCCGATGAGTGGCGGGCTGTGGGACATCAGCCAGACGCTGCGGCCGGCCCTGCCGGTGTGGCCGGGCGACACGCCGTTCAGCGTCGAGCGGCGCTGGTCGATGGACGATGGCGGGCCGGTGAACGTCGGCGCCTTTCGCACCACGGTTCACGCCGGGTCGCACGCCGACGCGCCGCTGCACTACGCCGCCGGCGCCGCCGACATCGCGGAGGTCGATCTCGCGCCCTACCTCGGGCCCTGCCGTCTGGTGGACGCGCGCCAAGCGGGCCCGGCGATCGAGCCGGCGTTTCTCGAGGGGCTGGCGGCCGAGGGCGCCTGGGAGCGGGTGCTGTTCCGCACCTTCGAGCGCTTTCCCTTCGACGACTGGCCGGCGAAATTCACGACGATCACGGCGGCGGCGATCGACTGGCTGGCGGCGCGCGGCGGCGCGGCTGATCGGCCTCGATTCGCCGTCTTCTCGATCCGCAGGAGTCCAAGACCATGGCGGCGCACCAGGCGGTGCTGCGCCACGACATCCGCGTGCTGGAGGGTCTGGTGCTCGACGCTCCGCCGCCGGGGCCCTACGAGCTGATCGCCTTGCCGCTGAAGCTCGCCGGCCTCGACGCCGCGCCGGTGCGGGCGGTGCTGCGCGAGCTGTCGCGCAAAGACCGGGCGTGACCAGCCTCGCCGAGGTGGAGGCGCGCGACCGCGCCGATCCGCTGCGCGCCTTCCGCGACGGGTTCGACCTGCCCGAGGGCCTCATCTACCTCGACGGCAATTCGCTGGGGCCCCTGCCCCGCGCCACCCGCGCGGCCATGGAACGGGTGATGGACCGCGAATGGGGCGAGAGTCTGATCCAGGGCTGGAACGACGCCGGCTGGATCGACGCGCCGCGCGCGGTCGGCGACAAGATCGCCCGGCTGATCGGCGGGCGGGCCGGCGAGGCGGCGGTCGCCGACTCGACCTCGGTCAATCTGTTCAAGCTGCTGGTCGCGGCCGTTCGCGCCCGCCCCGGCCGGACGGTGATCCTCACCGAAGCCGGCAACTTCCCCACCGACCTCTACATCGCCAAGGGGATCGCCGATCTGCTGCCCGGCGTCCGCGTGCTCGCCGTGGAGCGCGACGAGGTGGCCGCCCGGCTGGACGACGCCGTCGCCGTGCTGCTGCTCACTCACGTCCACTACAAGAGCGCGGCGCGCTGGGACATGGCGGCGATGACCGCCGCCGCGCACGCCGCCGGGGCGCTCGCTCTGTGGGACCTCAGCCACAGCGTCGGGGCGATCCGCGTCGACCTCGCCGGCGCCGGCGCCGATCTGGCGGTGGGCTGCGGCTACAAATATCTGAATGGCGGTCCGGGCGCGCCGGCCTTTCTCTACGTCCGCCGCGATCTGCAAGCGGCGCTGGCCTCGCCGCTCACCGGGTGGATGGGCCACGCCGCCGGGTTCGACTTCTCCGACGACTGGCGCCCCGCCGACGGGATCGCCCGCTTCCTGTGCGGCACGCCGCCCATTCTCGCGACCGCCGCGCTCGAGGCCGGCGTCGATCTCGCGCTCGAAGCCGACATGGCGCTGGTCGAGACGAAATCCGCCGCCCTGTTCGATCTTTTCGTCGAGCGGCTGGAGGCGCGCCTCGCCAGCCACGGCTTCCGACTGATCACCCCGCGCGATGAAGGCGCGCGCGGCAGCCACCTGGCGATCGCCCATCCCGAGGGCTGGCGGATCATGCGAGCGCTGATCCGCCGCGGCGTGATCGGCGATTTCCGCGCCCCCGACGTGCTGCGCTTCGGCCTGACGCCGCTCTACCTGCGCTTCGCCGACATCTGGCGGGCGGTCGAGATCCTGGGCGAGGTGATGGAGCGCGGCGCCTGGCGCGACGAACCGTCGCTCGCTGCCGGCGTGGTGACGTGAAGACAGTGGCGGACGGAACGCCGAGGCGAGCCCCCCTCCCCCCCTTCGGGGGTACTCCCCCCGTTGCACGGGGGGAGATGCGTCGCGCTGGCCGATCGATCGGATCCTCCCCCGCACCGCGGGGGAGGGGGACCCCGGAGGGGTGGAGGGGGCTGACGCGCGAGGCGCTCGCCGCCGGACCGTCCCATCCCGCTTCATGAACGCCTGGTTCCTCGGCATCGCCGGGGCGGGGATGAGCGCGCTGGCCGCCCTGCTCGAGGCGGAGGGCTGGCGGGTGGCCGGCTCGGACGAGGGCGTCTTTCCGCCGGTCACCGCCGAGCTCGACCGCCTGGGCATCTCCTGGCGCGACGGCTTCGACGCCGCCGCCCTGCCGGACGACCTCGATGTGGCGATCGTCGGCGGCAGCGCCAAGCTCGGCCTCGCGACCAACCCCGAGCGCGCCGAACTGGAGCGGCGCGGCGTGCCGTGCTTCAGCTTTCCCGAGTTCCTCGGCCGGCATATCGCCGGACGCGAGAGCCTCGTGGTCGCCGGCAGCTTCGGCAAGTCGACCGTGACCGCGTTGCTGGCCGTCCTCCTGCGCCACGCCGGGCGCGATCCTGGCTGGTTCGTCGGCGCCGCGCCGCTCGACCTGCCGGCCGGCGGCGGGCCGGGAACCGATCCCACCTTCGTGATCGAGGGCGACGAATACATCGTCTCGCCGGCGCGACCGCCGGCCGAAGTTCCTGCACTATCCGCTGAACGATCTGCTGATCACCTCGATCGTCCATGATCATCTCAATGTCTATCCGACGATGGCGGCTTACGAGGCCGCCTTCGCCGACCTGATCGCGCGCCTGCCGCCGAAGGGCCGGCTGGTCTGCGCCGAGGGCTTCGAACCGCTCGCCCGCCTGACCGCCGGCCGGCCGGTCATCTGGTACGGGCGAGGGCCAGGCGCCGATTATCGCGTCGAGGCGATCGAGCCCGGCGAGATCACCCGCTTCCATCTGGCGACGCCCGACGCTCGCCGCATCCCGCTTCAGACCGAGCTTCTGGGCGCCCACAACCTCGACAACATCGCCGGCGCCGCCGCCCTGCTGCTGGAGCGCGGCGAGGTGGACGAGGACCAGCTGGCGGCGGGGGTGCGCGCCTTCCGCGGCGTGGCGCGGCGGCTCGACAAGAAGACCCGCCGCTCGCGCGTGCCGGTCTACGAGGGCTTCGGCTCGTCTTACGACAAGGCGCGCTCGGCGATCACGGCGGTGGCGGGCCATTTCCCCGATCGGCCGCTGTGGGTGATCTTCGAGCCCCACACCTTCAGCTGGCGCAACGCCGCCGCGCTCGCCTGGTACGACACCGTATTCGAAGGCGCGGCGCGGGTGCTGCTCCTGCCACCCCCGGCGCACGGCGCGACAAGCCACGATCAGCTCGACGCCGCCGCCATCCTGAAGCGCGTGCGCGAGGCCGGCGTCGCCGCCGACCTTTGCGAGACGGCCAAGGAAGTCCTCGCCATCGCGGAGGACCAGATCACCGGCGAGGAGGTGATCCTTCTCCTCTCCTCCGGGCCCCTGGCCGGCCTGGCTGATAGTTTACCTGCACTAATGGATGACAAATGGCAGTAGGGCTCACTTGCTTGCACATGCAGACGAGGCGCTGCTGTCACCATCTTGCGCTGTGAGTGAGATGCCGGCTTGGTGAGCAATGTCCCGAAGGGTACTCACTGTTGAGTCCAAGTCACCTGGCGCTGTCAACACACCATTCTGATTTACACTAATGCGGTAAACGTTTTCATCGTAGCTGTACCCGAGTGGAGGCAAATACTGGATCGACCAGTCACCCTGGCAAGCGCCAGAGAACCCTGTGATAGCTAACACCTCGACGCCGTTACCTGAAATCCTAAAGGTATGGCCTGAACCTGACCATGCATACCCCGCCCGCTTGGCTTGAAAAGTGCCCCCCGTCATTGGTCGATTGAGCGCCGTGGCAGTTTTCGACATAAGTTTCTGCATGATCCGCCACGACATGTGCTTGGATCTAGCAATGAACAATGGGCTGTGCGGAAGAGACCCACCGTAATTGCACACCGCCGCGATCTTCGTGGTAACGAATCCGCCATACGTGCGAACGAGTCCCCCGCCATAATAGCCGACAGATTGTTCCATCGAAAGCTGCATGGTTTTTGGATAAAAGACCAACCGAAGATTACCGCCAAGATCCGGCAATGGTGGATCATCTTCAAACGTTATTTCGTCTGCCGATACCCGTGCAATTGGTTTAGATGAAAGCTCGTGACTTTCTCCGTACCTGGGCCTCCATCTCATCGTGCTTAGATCTATGTAGTACGTATTCTCCCAAGCATTCTCTGAACTCTGCTGCGCATGACTGTCTTTCACAGCGCGAGTTCCAACACACGTAATTGCAAATTTCGATACAGCCGGGGTAGTGGTATTTCCCGGCTGCATTGCCCCAGGGGGCGTCGGGAGGGACGCGATCATCTGTTCACATCGTTACGCACGCCAAGGCGGCGAGGACGTCCTCGCACTCCGGCAAGGGATAGCTCTCGAGCACGTCGGCAATCGAGTCCCGGCCCGCCAGGTAGCGGATGATGTGCTCGACAGGCAGCCTCGTTCAATTGCCGCACGGCTTGCCGTCCATGACCCCGGCTGTGGCGGTGACGCGTTCCATGGCGGCAATCTAAAGCCTTGTCCCGTCGCTTCCAATGACGTGTGGCTTCGGGGGGGTGCTCACCGCTCTCACGCTCCCTCCCCCCAGGAGAGCTGATCGCGTGGCAGGCGGCCGGTCGGATCGAACACTCTCACCTTCCACGGCGGTTCGGCGCCCCAGCGCCAGAGCACGAGATTGTCGTCCGCCGTCGCGGCGCCGGGCGCGAAGCTGGGCGCGATCAATCCGGCCGCCCCGCCCGCTCGCAAGCGCTCGGCCACTCGCCACGAGGGCGCGGTCCGGCCCGCGAGACGATCGGCGAGCCAGGCGCAGGCAAGATCGCTCGGCGACACTCCCGCGTTTCGGCAAGCCTCCTCGTCGCGCAGATCGACGATGTCCTCACAGTCGACGTCGTATTCACAAAGGGTCAGGGGCCGCAGCCGCTCGCCCAGCCCCTGAGCCGCCTCGCGCACCGCCGTCATCGGAGCAAGGGCCATGTAAAGGGTCGGCTCGCCCGGCCGGTTGAAGCGGCCGCCGGTGATGGCCGCGCCGGCGCCGGACAGCGGCGCGAACGACCATGCGGGATCGTGGGCGCGCCACGCTCGGCCGACGAACCTCACGCAGGCGACCGGCCGTTCTCTTAGGCGAAGCCGCCGAGCGCCAGATGGTCGAGGTAGGTTCGCACGGCGTGCGCCCGGCCGCTCTTGACCAGGGCCTCGGCGGTGCGGCCGTCGAGCGCCGGAATGGGCCAGGAGCGGTACCAGGCCATGGCCTGCGCCTCGCCTCCGGCCCAGTCGCGCACGCGGCCGATGATCTCCAGCATTTCGGTGAGCCGCGTCTGCGTCTTGCGAGCGACGCGCCGGTCGGCCTTGGAGACCGTCGCCGCGCCCAGGCCGACGGTTTCGGCGAGCTGGGTCCGTGACATGCGGAAGGCGCGGGCCACCGCCTCGATGCTGAGGGCTCCGCCCTCGTCCGCGAAGCTCGCCAGGAAAGGCGGGGAAGGACCCTCGGCGACTCCGGCGAAAAGCCCACCCGCCTCGGCGGCAAGTCCATTTTGTCCGGAATTAGATCTCATATGGGGACGTTTATTGGGACTTCGACTCCGCCGCAAGCCCGCCTCTTCGCCCCTCATTGACCACCGCGCCCGGCTTCGGAACAAAGGCTGCCGCGCCGACGCAGCGCCGCTACTCGGCGCAAAGCCTGTAAAGGACCCTATGCTCCACCTCTCCGACCCCGATCTGCTGCGCGCCGGCCTCTACATCGACGGCGCCTGGCGCGAGGCCGGCGGCGGCGCGCGGTTCAAGGTCGACAATCCGGCGGGCGGGGCGACGATCGCCGAGGTGGCCGACGGCGAGGCGGCCGACGCCGACGCGGCGATCGCGGCGGCGGCGCGCGCCATGCCGGCCTGGGCGGCGCGCACCGCCAAGGATCGGGCGGGGGTGCTGCGCCGCTGGTTCGAGCTGATCCTGGCGAACCAGGAGGATCTGGCGCGGATCATGACCGCCGAGCAGGGCAAGCCGCTCAGCGAATCGCGCGGCGAGATCGCCTATGCGGCGAGCTTCATCGAGTGGTTCGCGGAGGAAGGAAAACGCCTCTACGGCGAGGTCATTCCCAGCCACCATCCGAAGAAGCGCATTCTGACCCTGCGCCAACCGATCGGCGTCGTCGGCGCCATCACGCCGTGGAACTTTCCCGCCGCGATGATCACCCGCAAGTGCGCCCCGGCGCTGGCCGCCGGCTGCGGCTTCGTGATCAAGCCGGCGCGGGAGACGCCGCTTTCGGCCCTGGCGCTTGCCGAGCTCGCCCACCGCGCCGGACTGCCGGCGGGGATCTTCAACGTCGTCCCCTCCACCCGATCGGCGGCGGTCGGCCTGCGCCTGACCCAGCATCCGGCGGTGCGCAAGTTCTCGTTCACCGGCTCGACCGAGATCGGCAAGCGGCTGATGATCCAGTGCGCCGACACCGTGAAGAAGGTATCGATGGAGCTCGGCGGCAACGCGCCCTTCATCGTCTTCGACGACGCCGATCTCGACGCCGCGGTCGAGGGGGCGCTGGCGTCGAAGTATCGCAACATGGGCCAGACCTGCGTCTGCGCCAACCGCTTCCTGGTGCAGGCGAGCGTGCACGACGCCTTCCTGGAGACGCTCACCGCCAGGGTGGCCTCGATGAAAGTGGGCGACGGGGCGGACGAGGGCGTCGCCCAGGGCCCGCTGATCAACATGGCGGCGGTGGAGAAGGTCGAGGCGCTGCTGGCCGAGGCGGTCGGCGCCGGCGCCAAGGTGACGTTCGGCGGCCAGCGCCACGCGCTGGGCGGCACATGGTTCGAGCCGACCATCGTCACGGACGTGCGGCCGGAGATGACCCTCTCGCGCGAGGAGATCTTCGGGCCCGTCGCCACCCTCACCCGCTTCGAGGACGAGGCCGAGGCGATCGCCATGGCCAACGACACCATCTATGGCCTCGCCGCCTACTTCTACGCCCGCGATCATCGGCCGCGTTCTGCGGGTCGCCGAGGCGCTGGAGTATGGCATGGTGGCGGTCAACGACGGCATCCTCTCCACCGAGGTCGCCCCGTTCGGCGGCATCAAGCAGTCCGGCCTCGGCCGCGAGGGCTCGCGCCACGGCATCGAGGACTACGTCGAGATCAAATACGTGCTGCTCGGCGGGCTGTAGAAGCGAGGGCGTGCGCCGGTGCGGCGCCGCCGTTCGCTGGGGACGAAGGCCGGTCCAGGTGGCGGCGGCTGCGATTGAACGGCGCCCGCTCATGCGGCGTTCATCCGGGGCGCCGTTAAGGGCGGGCGGCGACCTGCTCGCCCCGACGACCAATCCGTTCACAGCCAAGGAGGTCCTACTCGTGTCTCGCTCCCCTCTCGCCAGCATCGCCACCGCTCTCGCGGTTCTCGGACTGGCCAGCGCCGCGCTCGCCCAGCCAGCGCCGAACGGCCCGCCGCCGGCCAAGCCGAAGATCGCCTGCGCCGCCGACGTGCAGCGGCTTTGCCCCAACCAGCCGCCGGGCCGCGGCGCGGTGATGCGTTGCGTGAAGATGCACCAGAACGAGGTCTCCGCCGCCTGCTCCCGGTCCGCCGCCTACGCGCGGCAGATGCGCATGGAGCGCAAGGCCGCCGCCGGGCAGCCGGGTGGGCCGCCGGCGCCCGGAATGACTCCGCCGCCGCCCGGCGGCATGGCGCCCCACTAAGCGGTCGCGCTCGCGCTCACGCCGGGCCGCCGTCCAGCCGCCGTCGATCGAAACATCGGGCCCGGTGATCTGGGCGGCGGCGTCCGAGCCGGGAAACCCCGCCAGGGCCGGCCGCCGCCGCGTAGCCGGCGCGCCTGGCGAGCGGCCCGGCGGCCGTCAGCCCGTCCGCTACCAGGTGGCCTCGCCGGTCAGCCGCCGCGCCAGCAGCGGATACTTGCGCGCCAGGCGCTGCAGCTCCTCGGCCGGCAGCACCATCAGGCGCATCTCGGAGCGGGCGGTGACCGTCCGGGCGTAGCGGCCGTCGTCGCCGAGCGCCTCCTCGCCGATCATGTCGCCGGCTTCCAGTTCCCACGAATGTTCGTCGTCCTCGGCGCGCGCGCGGCCGGAGATGATGAGGTAGAAGCGATCGGCCGCCTGGCCGGACACGGTGATGCGGGTGTGCTCCTGCACCATGGTCGCGCCCATCAGGTCGACGATGCGGCTCACCGCCTCGATGCTGAAATCCCCGAACAGCGGCTGGCGCTTGACCATGCTCCAGCTGATGTTGAATTCCCGCCGGTGCAGGCCGTTGACGAAGCCGGTGGCGATGATGCCGATCGGCATGGCGAACAGCACCAGGCCGGCGATCATGGTGAACCCGGCGATCAGCTTGCCGAGCATGGTGACCGGCACCGCGTCGCCATAGCCGACGGTCGACAGGGTGGTGATCGCCCAATACATGGCGCCGGGCAGGGTGCCGAACACTTTCGGCTGCACCGAGCCCTCCGCCAGATGCATGATCTCGGCGGAAATGCACACCGTGCACAGCAAGAGAATGAAGGAACCCAGCAAGGCCCGGCGCTCGGCATAGAGCACGCCCAGCATGGCCGGCATCGCCTGGGAATAGCGGGTGATCTTCAGCAGCCGCAGCAGCCGCAGGATGCGCAGGGCGCGCAGGTCGAGGACGCCGCCGGTGACCAGGGTGATGAAGTAGGGCGCGAAGGCGAGAAAATCGATGATCGTCAACGGCCGCAGGGCGAAGCGCATCCGCCCGCTCACCGGATGGGCCGTGCCGATCCTCGGATCCTCGACGCTCGACCACACCCGCAGTATGTATTCCAAGGCGAATGTGTAGACGGTGAAGGTTTCGAAACCCGAGAACCAGGCGGCGTAGGCCGCGTGGATGCTCGGGACCGTTTCGAGGATCACCATCACGACATTGCTGACGATGAGGGTGATCAGGACAATCTCGACGAGGAGGCCGGCGGTACCCTCGGTCTGTCCTTCCTCGAGAATGGCGTAGACGTGCTGGCGGAACGTGGAGCGGCCATCGCGGCCGAGCGCCACCAAGCGCCGGCCGCCGCCGGTCGCCGAATCGAGCATGCGCTTCAACGCCCTCCACGACGGCAAAGCATCGCCTCTACACCCGCGCGGCGGCGGCGCGCCAGCGATCACGATTATTTGCGAGACGGCGCCGCCGGCTTCGCGCTAGGCTCGCGCGCCCTAGAGCGAGTCGGCGCCACGCCAGGACGAGGGGGCAAGGGAGGTAAACGACACATGCCAGCCATGGGATTCATCGCCTGGATCGTTCTGGGCCTGATCGCCGGATTCATCGCCAGCAAGGTCGTCAATCGCACCGGCGGCGGCCTGCTCACCGACATGATTCTGGGGGTCATCGGCGGATTGGTCGGCGGCTGGATCGCCAATGCGATGCATTGGGATCTGAGCGGCGTCGGCATCGCGGGCATTTCGCTTGGGCCGCTCATCGTCGCGGTGCTGGGCTCGATCCTGGTGCTCGTCCTCTATCACATGGTGTTTCGCCGCACCGTCTGAGCGGGCGAACCTTCGTCCGGCGCGCGCCTCGCGCGCGCCGGATGTCGCTTGACAGAGAGTCGAAGCGGCGCGAGCGTCGCGGCCCCGCAAACAACGGGAGACCGGCCGATGCGCGCGGATCTGATAGGGCGAACGGCCCTCGCCTTGCTGGCTTCGGCCGTCTTCGCCACCCCCGCGCTCGCCACCGGCGCGGTCAGCATCATCGGCGGCGGCATGGCGCAGGCCTGCGCCAAGGCGGCGTTCGCCGGGCAATCCGACGCCGCGGCGATCAACGAGTGCGACATGGCGATCGAGATCGAGGATCTCGACGCCCATGACCGGGCCGGCGCCTACATCGACCGCGGGGTGATGGAGCTGCGCCGCGATCAGTTCGAGATCGCCCGCGCCGATTTCGATCGAGCCATCGCGCTCGCGCCGGCGGTCGGGGAAGCCTGGGTCAACCGCGGCGCCGCCATGGTCGGCGAGAAGCGCTACGAGGACGGCCTCGCGGACATCGACAAGGCGATCGCGCTCGGCGTCAAGGAGCCGGAGAAGGCCTGGTTCGACCGCGCCCTGGCGCACGAGGGCCTCGACGACGAGCAGGACGCCTATTTCGACTACCAGAAGGCGCTCAGCCTCAAGCCCGGCTGGGATCTGCCGGAACACGAGCTGCGCCGCTTCACCGTGAGCCGGCGATAGCGCCGCGCCGCCGTTGCGGCTCACGGTCTGGAGCGCATCGCGCCAGCGATGGGTGGGTGAGGGCTACGGCGCTGGCTCGGCGGCGAACTCGCGCACCGCATCGACCAGGGCCGCGGCGGCCATCCGCACCAGCTCGCCGCCCTTTTCCGGCGTCGCCAGCGCCGGATCGGAGCCCATGCGGCCGTCGGGATAGCGGGCGCGGAAGTCGGCGGCCTCGCGGATCGGGCCGGTGGCGGCGATCTGCGGGGCGTAGTTGGCCGCCTTGATGTGCTCGGGGTAGGCCCACTGGGTGACGGCGATTTCCGACGGCGTGGCGTGGCTGCCGTGGCCGATGGGAAACTGACGGCGGGCCAGGGCGCCGACGCCCTTCAGGTCCCACCAGTTGACCAGCTTGCAGGCGAAGCCGGCGCGGCCGCCGCGATAGCTGTGCGCGGAATAGATCTCTGAAAACGCCGCCTCCACCGTCGCGACATTGCCGCCATGGCCATTGAGGAACAGCAGGCGGGTGAAGCCGTGGTGGGTAAGCGAGGCGACCCAGTCGGCGATCGCCGCCATGAAGGTCGAGGGGCGAAGGGCGATGGTGCCGGGAAAGTCGAGGTGGTGCTGCGCCATGCCGATGTTGAAGGTCGGCGCCACGAGAATGTCGGCGCTCTCATGCGCCTCATGGGCGATGATCTCCGGACACAGCCAGTCGGTGCCCAGGAGCCCGGTCGGGCCATGCTGCTCGTTCGAGCCGATCGGGACGACGACGGCGGTGGAGCGGGCGAGGAAGGCCTCGATCTCGGGCCAGGTGGAGAGGTGCAGCAGCATGACGGCTTCGGCTTTGCGGATGATCGCGAACGGACCTAAGCGGATCGACCGTCATGCAAAAGACCGCCCGCTATCCATGCGCCCGCGCCGCGTTGGCGGCGCTCGCTCTATGCTGTCTCGGCGGCGCGGCTGGCGCTGGAACCGCTGCCGCGCGCTGGGCCCGGGAGGCCGCGCGGGTGACGATCACGCGCGATGATCATGGCATCGCCCATGTTCGTGGTCGGACCGACGCCGACGCTGTGTTCGGCGCGGCCTACGCCCAGGCGGAAGACGACTTCAGCCGGGTCGAGTGGAACTATGTCACCGCGCTCGGCCGCACCGGAGAGGCGCTCGGCGAAGGCGCGATCTGGACGGATCTGCGACGGCGCCTGTTCATCGATCCCGAGGCGCTGAAGGCCGACTACGCCCAGAGCCCCGCCTGGCTGCGCGCGCTGATGGACGCCTGGGCCGACGGGCTGAACGCCTATCTGGCCAGCCACCCGGACGCGCATCCGAAAGTCATCCGCCGCTTCGACCCATGGATGGCGCTGAGCTTCACGGAGGGGAGCATCGGCGGCGACGACGAGCGGGTCGGCCCGGAGGCTTTGCGCGCCTTCTATGATGGCGCCGCGCATAGCGAGAGCGCGCGCGACGAGGTGGCCGAATTCGAAGGAGCCCGGCGGCTCGAACGGCATCGCCATCGCCCCCGCGCTCACCCGCGCGCACCACGCCCTGCTGCTGATCAACCCGCACACCTCCTTCTATTTCCGCGCCGAGCTGCAGATGACGAGCGGCGAGGGGCTGGACGCCTATGGCGCCAGCACGTGGGGGCAGTTCTTCCTCTACCAGGGCTTCAACGCCCACGCCGGCTGGATGCACACCTCGACCGGCGTCGACAACGTCGACGAGTTCGCCGAGACGATCGAGCCCAGGGCCGGCGGCTACGTCTACCGCTACGGCGCCGAGCGGCGCCCCGTCGCCGAACGCCGGATCGTCATCCGCTATCGCGCCGCCGGCGGATCGCTGGCGGAGCGCGCCTTCGTCACCTACGCCACCCACCACGGCCCGATCGTCCGGGCCGCCGGCGGCAAGTGGATCGCCGTCGCCATGCTGAACCGGCCTATCCAGCAGCTGGAGCAGTCGTGGCTGCGCACCAAGGCGAGCGACTATGCCGGCTTCATCAAGGTGGCTTCGCTGCGGGCGAACGCCAGCAACGACACCCTGTTCGCCGACGACAAGGGCGAGATCGCCTTTCTCATGCCGCAGTTCGTGCCCCGCCGCGACGACCGGTTCGATTACCGGGGGCCGGTCGACGGCGCCGATCCGGCGACCGACTGGAAGGGCCTGCACGGCCTCGACGAACTGCCGCGCGCGGTGAACCCGCCGAACGGCTGGGCGATGAACACCAACGACGGCCCGTGGTGGGCGGCCGGGCCGAACAGCCCGAGGCGGGCCGACTACCCGCGCTACATGGACACCTTCGGCCAGAACTGGCGCGGCGTGCACGCCCTGCGGTTGCTGACCGGCAGCTCCGGCTGGACGCTGGACGGGCTGCGCGCCGCCGCCTTCGATCCGGCGTCTGCCGGCATTCGACGCGCTGTTGCCGCCGCTGTTCGCCGCCTTCGACGCGCTGCCGGTCGGCGATCCGCTGAGGGACCAGCTCGCCGCGCCGATCGCCGTGCTGCGCGCCTGGGATCGGCGCTGGTCGGCCGACTCGGTCGCCACCACCCTGGCCTGCCTGTGGGGCGACGATCTGCGCCGGCCGTCGGCGGAAAACGGCGACGAGGCGGTGGCGACGGTCGCCGCCGCGGCCCCGCGCGACAAGCTGCTGGGGCTCGCCCGCGTCGCCGACCGCCTGAGCGCCGATTTCGGCGACTGGCGGGTGGGGTGGGGCCAATTCAACCGCTGGCAGCGCCTGACCGACGACATCGAGCCGCGGTTCGACGACGCGGAGCCGAGCCTTCCCGCGCCGTTCACCGCCAGCCGCTGGGGATCGCTCGCCGCCTTCGCGGCCAAGCGCCATCCCGGGACGAAGCGATACTACGGCTTCAAGGGCAACAGCTTCGTCGCCGTGGTCGAGTTCGGCCGGCGCGTGCGCGCCCTGGCGGTCAGCACCGGCGGCGAGAGCGGCCACCCGGGCGATCGGCATTTCGCCGATCAGGCCGCAGCGATATCTGAGCGGCGTGCTGCGCGAGGTCTACTTCTACCCCGACCAGCTCGCCGGGCATGTCGAGCGGGTCTATCATCCGATCATCGGCCCGCGGCCGTGGTCGCCGATGACGCCAGGCGCGGCGGCGGACGCGGAACCCGGGCGAGCCCCCGGCGGTCATCGTCCGACGGAGCAGACATCATGACCGACGAAACCCTCTTCCCCGTGCCGACGGAATGGGCGGCGCGGGCGCGGATGGACGCGGCCGGCTACGAGGCGGCGGTCGCCCGGTCGCGGAGCGATCCGGAGGGCTTCTGGCGCGCGGTGGGCGAGCGGCTCGACTGGATCGAACCCTTCGGCGAGGTAAAGGACGTCTCCTTCGCCAAGGCCGATTTTCGCATCCGCTGGTACGCCGACGGCGTGCTCAACGCCTGCGCCAACTGCCTCGACCGCCATCTGCCGGAGCGCGCCGACGAGGTGGCGATCATCTGGGAGGGCGACGATCCCAAGGACTCCCGCCGCATCACCTATGCCGAGGCGCACAAGGCGGTGTGCCGCATGGCCAATGTTCTGAAGGCCAACGGCGTCAGGAAGGGTGATCGGGTAACCATCTATCTGCCGATGATCCCCGAGGCGGCCTTCGCCATGCTCGCCTGCGCCCGCATCGGCGCGGTGCATTCGGTGATCTTCGGCGGCTTCGCGCCCGACTAGCATCGCCGGCCGCATCCAGGACTGCCGCTCCAGCTTGGTGATCACCGCCGACGAGGGCCTGCGCGGCGGCCGGATCGTGCCGCTGAAGCGCAATGTCGACGCGGCGCTGGAACAGTGCCCTGACGTCGAGCGGGTGATCGTCGTGCGCCGCACCGGCGGCGAGGTTCCGATGATGCCTGGCCGCGACGTCATGTTCGACGAAGCGGCGGCCGAGGTCGGCGACGACTGTCCGCCCGAGCCGATGAACGCCGAGGACCCGCTGTTCATCCTCTACACCTCGGGCTCGACCGGCAAGCCGAAGGGGGTGCTGCACACCACCGGCGGCTATCTCGCCTGGGCGGCGCACACCCACGCGTTGATCTTCGACTACCGGCCCGGCGAAGTCTTCTGGTGCACCGCCGATGTCGGCTGGGTCACCGGCCACAGCTATATCGTCTACGGGCCGCTGGCGAACGCGGCCACCACCCTGATCTTCGAGGGCGTGCCGACCTGGCCTTCCGTCAGCCGCTTCTGGGACGTTATCGACAAGCACAAGGTGGAAATCTTCTACACCGCCCCCACCGCCCTGCGCGCCCTGATGCGCGAGGGCGAGGCGCCGGTCACGCGCACCTCGCGCGCTTCTCTGCGCCTCCTCGGCACCGTCGGCGAGCCGATCAACCCCGAGGCCTGGCTGTGGTATCACCGCGTCGTCGGCGAGGGCCGCTGCCCCATCGTCGACACCTGGTGGCAGACCGAGACCGGGGCCACCCTCATCGCCCCCCTGCCCGGCGCGACGCCGCTCAAGCCCGGCTCGGCGAGCCGGCCCCTGCCGGGCATAGAACCCCAGCTGGTCGACGCGAACGGCGAAGTGCTGGAGGGCGAAGCGACCGGCAACCTGTGCCTGGTCGACAGCTGGCCGGGGCAGATGCGCACCGTCTTCGGCGACCACCCGCGCTTCATCGACACCTACTTCTCCACCTATCCCGGCAAGTACTTCACCGGCGACGGCTGCCGGCGCGACGCCGACGGCTACTACTGGATCACCGGCCGGGTCGACGACGTGATCAACGTCAGCGGCCATCGCCTCGGCACCGCCGAGATCGAAAGCGCCCTGGTCGCCCACCCGGCGGTGGCCGAGGCGGCGGTGGTGGGCGTGCCCCACGACATCAAGGGCAGCGCCATCTACGCCTATGTCACCCTGAAAGCCGATCGGGAGCCGAGCGAGGCCCTGCGGGCTGAACTCGCCGCCTTCGTCGGCGAGGAGATCGGCCGCTTCGCCGTTCCCGAGACGATCCAATGGGCCCCGGCCCTGCCAAAGACCCGCTCGGGCAAGATCATGCGCCGCATCCTGCGCAAGATCGCCGAGGGCGACATCGCCAACCTCGGCGACACCTCGACCCTCGCCGACCCTGCGGTGGTGGAGGAACTGGTGGCGGGGCGGGTGGGCTAGGAGGCGGCGCCCCGATTGACCGAACCGCCTCGCGGCCCGACGCCAGCGCCATCATGAAAGCCGAGGACCGGTCGTCCCCCCCCCCCCCCCCCCCCCCCCCCCCACATGGCCGGCGGCCCATCCTCCAGCGCCGCCAGGCTGGAGTGAGCGCCGGCCCGCCTTTAGAAGAGCGGCGGGGACCCTTCCGGCCCCATCGACTTGAAGGCCTGACATGTCCGCGCAGCCGACCCCCGGCGCCTGCTCCAACCTGCTGCTGTTCGGCGCCACGGGCGATCTCGCGCGGCGCATGCTGCTGCCCTCGCTCTACAACCTCGACGTCGATGGGCTTCTACCCAAGGGGCTGCGCATCGTCGGCTCGGCGAGAAGCGACCTCGACGACGCCGCCTGGCGCGAAATGGCGCGGGAGAGCCTGAAGGCGACGCTCGCGGCCGAGCGCCTGTCCCGAGAACGGCTCGAGCCGTTTCTTGAGAGGCTCGCCTACCGCACCCTCGACGTCACCCAGCCCGGCGGGTTCGCCGGCCTCGCCGAGGCCCTGTGCGCCCGCGGCGGCGAGGCCGCCCCGCTGGCCATCTTCCTCTCCACGGCGGCCGACCTCTTCGAGCCGACCATCGCCGGGCTGCGCCAGGCGGGCCTCACCGGCCGCAACGCCCGCATCGGCCTGGAAAAGCCGCTCGGCCACGACCTCGCCTCCTCGGCCGAGATCAACGACGCGGTCGCCGCCGCCTTCCCGGAAGAGCGGATCTTCCGCTTCGACCACTACCTCGGCAAGGAGACGGTGCAGAACCTTCTGGCGTTGCGCTTCGGCAATTCCCTGTTCGAGCCGTTGTGGAACTCGCGCGGGATCGACCACGTGCAGATCACCATCGCCGAGACGGTGGGCCTCGAGAACCGCGGCGGCTTCTACGACGCCGCCGGCGCACTGCGCGACATGGTGCAGAACCACGTGCTGCAGCTGCTCTGTCACGTGGCCATGGAGCCGCCGGCCGCCTTCGACGGAACCGCCGTGCGCGACGAGAAGGTCAAGGTGCTGCGCTGCCTGCGCATGATCGACGCCGCCGCCGCGCGCGCCGACACGGTCACCGGCCAGTACGGCGCCGGCGAGGTCGGCGGCGAGGCGGTCAAGGCCTATGCCGACGATCTCGGCAAGCCATCGGACACCGAGACCTTCGTGGCGATCAGGGCCCATGTCGACAACTGGCGCTGGCAGGGCGTGCCCTTCTATCTGCGCACCGGCAAGCGCTTGGCCGTGCGCCGCTCGCAGATCCTGGTGCGGTTCAAGCCGGTGCCGCACTCGATGTTCGCCGGCGATGGGCCGGGCGCGGCGTTGCAACCCAACACCCTGCTCATCCGCCTGCAGCCGGAGGAGAACATCGCCCTGTCGGTCATGGCCAAGACGCCGGGGCTCGACCGCGACGGGGTGAGCCTGCGCGAGGTCGCCCTCGACCTCAGCCTGGCCAGCGCTTTCGGCGGCTTGCGCCGGCGGATCGCCTACGAGCGGCTGCTGCTCGATCTGATCGAGGGCCGGCCGATGCTGTTCGTCCGCCGCGACGAGGTCGAGGCGCAGTGGCGCTGGATCGACGGCATCCGCGCCGCCTGGCGCGAGATCGGCCGCGAGCCGGAACCCTATCCCGCCGGCTCCTGGGGACCGAAGGGCGCCGCCGAGCTCGCCGAACGCGGCGGGATCACCTGGCATGAGTGAGGACGGCCGGGCGGCCGGCGAGAGGCGCATCGCCGTCGGCGACATCGGCGGCACGCACGCCCGCTTCGCCCTGGCGACGCTCGATGGCGATGGCGGCGCGCCGAGCGTCGAGCCGCCGAAGGTCTACGACGCCGCCGACCATCCAGACCTCGCCAGCGCCTGGCGGCGGTTCGTCGCCGACAGCGGCTGCCATCCGGCCGATCTCGCCGGGGTCGCCATCGCCGTGGCGGGGCCGGCGGATGGCGCGACGATCAAGCTGACCAACAGCGCGTGGAGCTTCCGCCGCGATGAGCTCGGCGCGAGCCTCGGCGTCGCCAAGGCCGCGGTGCTCAACGACTTCGCCGCCATGGCCTGGGGCATCTCGGCGCTCGCGCCGGCGGACTTCGTCCGGGTCGCCGGACCGGACGCGCCCTTGCCGGGTCAAGGGGTGATCAGCGTGATCGGGCCGGGGACGGGGCTTGGAGTCGCGCAACTGATCCGCGGCGGCGGCGATGGCGGCGCAAGAGTGGTCCCCTGCGAGGGCGGCCACGCCGCCTTCGCGCCTCTCGACGCCTTCGAGGATGGCCTTCTCGCCGACCTTCGCGCGACGTACGGCCGCGTCTCGATCGAGCGGCTGGTGTCGGGTCCGGGCCTCTCCGCCTTCTGGCGGGCGATCGCGGGTCGGCCGGACGCCGCGCCGCCGTCCGACGCCGATCTGTGGCGGGCCGCGCTCGCCGGCGACGACGCCGACGCCCGCGCCGCCTTGGAGCGCCTCGCGTCGGCCTACGGCGCGGCGGCCGGCGACATCGCCCTGGTGCACGGCGCCGCCGGTGTCGCGCTCGCCGGCGACCTCACCGGCCGCATGCGGGAGCAGCTGCGCGCCGGCGGCTTCGCCGAGCGCTTCGCCGCCAAGGGCCGGCACGCCGCGCGCATGGCCGCCCTGCCGGTCCGCTGGGCCAAGCACGAGCAGGTCGGCCTGCTCGGCGCGGCGGTGGCCTTCTCTCGGGAACACACCGGATGACCCACCCCATCGCCCGCGCTCTCCTGCTCGCCGGGGCGCTCGCCACGAGCGCCTGCGCCACGACGGTCGGCGCCTCGCGCCCGGCCGCCGGAGCGCCGCCCAACCTCGCGGCCTGGCCGGGCGCGCCCGCGCCGGCGCGGGGCAAGCTCTACGCCGACTGCCTCGCCCAGGCGATCGCGACGGGTCGCTACGACCGGGTCGACGATCGCGGCGGTCACCTGCTGCGCTTCCGCTGCGGGGCGGCGCCGGCGGCCGCTCTCTTCGACGAGCTGGGTCCGTGGAGCGCCGCCCGGCGGTCGGAATGGCGATCCGGCGAGCGGGTGTTCCGCTCGACCGCCGCGGTCGTCCATGACCTCTTCGGCGTCGACTACTGTTCCAGCGATGGCCGGACGGCCGAGTGCGCCCTCAGCCTCAACGTCGGCGATTTCCTCGGCCCCGCCCCGACGCCGTGAGCGCGGCAAGACCCCGGCTCCGTCAATGGCCGACGACGAGCGTCAGGGAGCCGGCGCGGGTCGGCGCGGCGCGCAGGCGGCCGTGCGCCCTGTCCCAGGCGCCGCTCGCCAGGTCGGCGGCGAGATCGCGCGCCATGCGGACGATCGCGGCCTGGCCGACGAAGGCGAAGGACGAACAGGCGCGGCGGACGCTGGGGTCGAGAAAGGCCTCCGGCCGGCCGTACCACGCCTCGAGGAAGCCGTCGGTGCAATCGCTCGGGACGGCGATGGGTTCGATCCGCGCCGCATCTCCAAGCGCCGCGGCGATCGCCTGGATGGCGGGGAAGCGCCGCGCCTCGACCTCGAACAGCTCGGGCAGGTAGTCGTAGAGCCAGAAGCCGCGCAACCGTTCGATGTCGCAGGTGAGGATCGCCACCGGCCCGGCGCTCACCCGGCGCATCTCCGCGAGGCCGGCGCGCCAGTTTGGCCACTGATGCAGGGTGAGGACCGCCATGATGGCGTCGAAGGCGCCGTCGGCGAACGGCAGGCGCTCGGCGACGCCGGCGACCACCGGCGCCGCGCCCGCCGGCCGCCGGGCGCGCATCGCCGCCGAGGGCTCCAGGGCGACCACGGCGCGGTCGGCCGGCTCGTAGGAGCCGCCGCCGGCGCCGACGTTCAGCACCGTGCGCGCCGCGCCGAGCGCCCCGGCGATCGCCTCGGCGATGCGCGGATCGGGGCGGCGATGCCGGCGATAGTCGTCGGCGACGGGGCCGTAGTCGGCGTCCCCGCCGGCCCGCTCCGCGGCGTCAGTCGACAATCGCGCCGTAGACGAGGCTGCGCAGCTGGCCGCGAAAGTTGAACGTCCCGGACGGCATCAGCTGGGTCATGAAGACGACGCTCAACTGCTCGGCCGGATCGATCCAGAAGATCGTCGAGGCCGCCCCGCCCCAATAGTAGTCGCCCTCGCCGACCCCGCCGTTCTTCACCGCGTCGAGCGTCATGGCGAAGCCGAGGCCGAAGCCGACGCCGGCGTAGTCGGTCTCGGAGAACCCGCCGACGGCCATGTCGGTGAGGTCGCGGCCGCCCTTCAGATGGTTGCGATGCATCAGGGCGATGGTGCGCGGCCCGAGCACCCGCGCCCCGTCCAGTTCGCCGCCGCGACGCAGCATCTCGCAGAAGCGCATGTAGTCGGCGGTGGTCGACACGAGGCCGCCGCCGCCGGACTTGAACGCCGGATCCTTCAGGTAGGGGCTGGTCCGCGCCTCGTCGTGGAGCCGTAGCGACTTGTCGGGCAGGCGGGCGTAGTTGTCGCAAAACCGGCCGCGCTTGTCCGCCGGCGCGAAGAAGGCCGTGTCCTTCATGCCGAGCGGTTCGAAGATCGTTTCGGCGAGGTAGCGGTCGAACGGCTGGCCGCTGATCCGTTCGACCAGGGCGCCGCAGACGTCGGTGGCGTAGCTGTACATCCACCGCTCGCCCGGCTGGTAGGCGAGCGGAACATGAGCCAGCCGGTCCATGAAGCTCATGAGCGTCTCGCCGCCGCCCTGGCGCACGCCGGCCGCCTCGTAGGCCTCGTCGATCTCGGGCGTGACGCTCGGCCGGCCGAGCGACACAAGGGCGGTTCCATAGGTCAAACCGGCGGTGTGCGAGAGGACGTCGCGCATCGACGGCGGCCGCGCCGGCGCTTCGGTCGTCATCGCCGCGCCGCTTCCCGAAACCCACACCCGCTGATCCTTCCAGGCGGGGAAGAAGCGGCTCACCGGATCGTTGAGCTGAAAATAGCCGCGCTCGTAGAGCGTCATCAGCGCCACGGAGGTGATCGGCTTCGACATCGAATAGATGCGGAAGATGGCGTCGTCGGTCATGGCCGCGCCGCTGGCGGGATGGCCCGGTTCGCCGGTCATCCGGCCGAGCGAGCGGAAGAAGGCCGGTCGGCCGCGGCGCGTCACCGCCACCTGGCAGCCGGCGATCTTGCCCGGGCCGGACATAGGCGCGCTCCAGATGCTCGGCGATCCGCTCGAGGCGCTCGGGGCAGAGGCCGGCGCCCGCGGCATCGAGGCCCATCAGCCGGGCGCCTTGGCCTTGGACGCCGGGACCGCCGCCGCGGTCGGCGTCGCCACCTCCCAGGCCGCGCGCCAGACGCCCTTGGCGTCGGGGCGGTAGACGGTGACGAAGGCGCCGGTCTGGGTGGTCGGCGAGCCGCTGGCGGCGTCGGTCGCGGTCACCTGATAGGTCCCACGCGCCACCGCCAGATCGCCCGAACGCGCCACCAGCACCTTGTCGCTGGCGAAGCCGAGGCTGAAGGCCTTGTCGTCCATCGCCTTCTCGACGCCGGCGCGGATGGCGGCGCGGCCGGTCATCGGCGGCGAGCCGGCGATCGCCAGGACGCCATTGTCGGCGAAGTGCGCCGCCACGCGGGCCGCATCGCCGCTCTTCCAATCGTCGTTCCAATGCACCTCGTCATTGCGGATGCGATCGACGATCCGCGCGCCGTCGACCAGGCCCGGCGGCGGCGGGGCCTTGGCGCAGGCGGCGAGCGCCAGCCCGGCGGCGAGAACGAGTGGCGGCGCTTTCATCCACCCGACGGGTAGCGGCGCGGGGCAGGCCAGGCAAGCGCCAGGCTTAGTCGCCTTTCACGCCGCGCCCGCGCCGACCGCCTGGCGCACCAGATCCGCGAGGCCGCCAAGATCGGTGACCGTCAGGCGGCGGCCGCTGGCGGCGATGATGCCGCGCTCCCCTAGCCAGCTCATCTGCCGGCTGACGCTTTCCCGCTGCGAACCGATTCGCGCCGCCCACTCCGCATGGGTGGGAGCGGGGTGGAGGGTCGGGGCGCCGTCGGTCTGTCGCGCGGCTTCGCCGGCCAGTCGCAGGATCTCGCAGTGCAACCGGCTGGCGGCCGGCAGCACGTTCAGGTGGAAGATGCGCTCGGTAAGGTCGCGCAGCTGAGCGGCGAGGCGTCGGGCCAGCCATTCGGCCGCCGCCGCGTCGCCATAGACCGCCTGGCGGAAATCGACCGGCGCCAGGCTCGTCAGGTCGCAGTCGTCGAGGGCGAAGATCGCCGCCGAGCGTGGCCGGTCGTCGATCGCCGCCAGCTCGCCGAACACCTCGCCGCCGGCGAGGTCGCGCAGGATGACCTGGCGGCCGGACGGGGAAAGCAGCACCACCTGGAGCCGTCCGTCGTCGAGCTGATAAACGCGCCGCGAGGTCTCGCCGACGCCGACGACCATCCGTCCACGCCCCATCCGGAATCGACTTCCCCGCGCGGCGAACGCCGCGGTCACCGCGGGCGGCGCGGCGGCCCGGATGTCTGGCGTCCCCGGCACGGCATCGTTCGGCATCCCTTGCGATGCTTTCGCCGCATTGGGGCGAGCGCGCAAGCCCCATAAGACGCCTCCGCCGACGGACTTCCCGCGGCGGGAGCGGCCCGATAGTCTTGGCCCGGGCTGGGCATGGGCGCATGGATGGGCGAATCGATCCGCGGGAACCGACGGGCTCGGCGGCCGGCCGGCGCCACATCGCCGTCCTGTTCTGCGATCTGTGCGACTCCACCGGGATCGCCGCGACCCTGGAATTGGAGGACTACGAGGACCTGCTCGCTTCCCTGAGGGCGGCCTTCGCGAAAGCCGCCGCCGACCATGGCGGCGAGATCGTCCGCATCGATGGCGATGGGGCGACCGTGGTGTTCGGCCACAGGATCGCTCGCGACGACGACGCGCGCCGCGCGGTCGAGGCGGCGCTCGACATGCACGCCGCGGCTCGCGCCCTGTGGCGCGGCGCGTTCGGGGACGTCCGCCCGCGGCTCCATAGCGGCGTTCACGCCGGCCTGGCTCTGGTGCGGCCCGGCGACCTGGTGCGCGGGCGCTTCGAAATTCTCGGCGACGCGACCAATGTCGCGGCCCGGCTGTGCGACCATGCCGGCGCCGACCAGGTGCTCGCCAGCGAGAGCGGCCTGGCCGGCGATCTGCACTTCTTCCGTTTCGGCGAGCGGCGGCTGGTCGCGGTCGCGGGCCGCCAGGACCCGGTTGCCGTGCGGCCGGTGCTCGGGCGCGCCGCGACAGGCTCGCGATACGACGCCCGCGTGCGCCGCGGCGTGGCGCCGTTTCACGGCCGCGGGCCGGAGTTGGCGTGGCTGGAAGCGCGTCTGGCTCGCGCCGCTGGCGGCGAGCGGCTTCTGGCGGTGGCCACCGGCGAGCCGGGCCTCGGCAAGTCGCGGCTGGCCAGCGAGTTTCTCCGCCGGGCCGAGGCGGCCGGCGCCACGGTCCTGCGCGGCTTTTGCGAGAGCTACACGGCCGCCCGCCCGCTGCAGCCCTTCCTCGCGATGCTGGCCGCGGGTGGGGACCGCAATCCTCGATCCTCGGAGGGTGGCCGCGACGTCGGCGCGGTGGAGCGGGCGCTCGCCGAACGCCTGCGCGAGGGTCGGCCGGCCGTCCTGTTCGTCGACGACTGGCAGTGGGCCGACGACGCCAGCCGGGCGCTTTTCGATCGCCTGCGCGCGCGCGGTCCGCCGCACCTCGCGCTGCTGGCCAGCCGCGTGTTCGACCCGCTCGACGCCCGCTTGGCGCGCGCCGAGGTCCTGGCGCTCGCGCCGCTCGCCGAAACGGAGGCGGAGGCGGTCGCCGCCGCCCTGCTGCCGCTCGCCGAGCCGTTCGCCGCGGCGCGCGTGGCGCGCGCCGCCGGCGGCAATCCCCTTCTGGTCGAGGAGCTTTGCCATGCCCGCCGCGTCGGGCAGTCGGCCGAGGGCGTGGGACTCGCCGGACCGTGGCTGCGCAAACTGATCGGCGCCCGCTTCCTGCGCCTGCCCGAGAAGTCGGCGCGGCTGCTCCAGACCGCCGCCGTCATCGGCGAGCACGTCGCCGCGCCTTTGTTCCAACGCATTACCGGCGCCGGCCTCGACGATCCCCGCTTCGCCGATCTGGCCGACAGCGATTTCCTCTATGTCGACCATGAGGTCGGCGCCCTGGCGTTCAAGCATGGCGTCGCGCGCGAGGCGGTTCTCGAGTTGACGCCGGCGCCCGAGCGTCGCGCGCTCCACGAGGCGGTCTGCCGCGCCCTTCGCGAGGGATCGCCGATCGAGGGCGCTGGCGAACCTTTGGACGCTTTGGCTCACCATTTACGCGGGGCGGGCCGTTTCGCCGAGGCGGCGATCTATGCCGAGCGCGCCGGCGACGCGGCCATGGCGGCGCGATCCCTCGACCTGGCCCAGGCGCGGTATCGCGCCGGACTCGAGGCGCTGGAAGCCGACGAGGCGAAGGGAGCGAGCGTCGCGGACGAGCGATGGTCGGCGCTGGCGCGCAAATACGCCGAGGCGAGCCTGTTCGATCCGGCGCGCGAACAGTTGCCAATTCTGGCGCGGGCCAGCGAGCGCGCGGCGGCGGGCGAAAATTCGGGCGCCTTCGCCTGGGCGGAGTACTGGCTGGGCTGCCTGCACTATGGCCTCGGCGATGGGCGCGCCGCCATCCGCCACTGTCAACGGGCCCTGCCGCCGGCCCTGTCGCTCGGCGATTCGCGCCTGATCGTTCAGCTCCGCGCCACCCTCGGAGAGGCGCGCGGCGCCACCTGCGACTACGGCGAGGCGATCGCACTCCTTGATGCGGCAATCGCCCTCAAGCGGCGACACCGCTCACGGGGGGGGACCCCGGCCGGCCTCGCCTACGCCCTGTCCTGCCGCGCCTTCGTGCTGGCGGACGAGGGGCGTTTCGCCGAGGCCTACGACGGGTTCGACGAGGCGCTCGGTCTCCTCGGCGGCGAGGTCCACCAGCTGGCCGCCTCGGTGTTCGCCCAGCGCAGCGCCGCCTGCCTGTGGCACGGCCGCATGGACGAGGCCGCCGCCTGCGCCGCCGAGGCGGGCCGCGTCGCCGAGCGGGTGCGGGCGCGGTATCTGTTCGCCATGGCCCAGGCGCTGGGCGCCTACGCCCACTGGAGCGAGCGAGGCGATCGGACAAGCCTCGCGGCGATGATCGAGGCCACGCGCTGGCTCGAGGCGAGCCAGAGCGGCCAGTTCCTCTCGCTCAACCACGGCTGGCTGAGCGAGGCGATGGCGGCGACCGGGGACATCGCCGGCGCGCGTCGATACGCCGCGCGCGCCTTGGCGCGGGCGCGGGCGGGCGATCGGCTGGGCGAGGCGATGGCCTGCCGCGCCCTGGCGCGCTTAACGGCGCCGGCCCGTCCGGCGGCGGCGCGGCGCTGGCTGGATCGGGCGGCGGCTTGCGCCGAGGCGCGCCAGTCGATTCACGAACGCGCCAAGACCTGGCTGTGCCGCGCCGAGGTCGAGGGCGACGCGGCCGGGGCGACCGAGGCGGGCCGTGAGCTGGAGCGCCTGGGCCTCGGCTTTTTTGTCAGGCGGCGGCAGGGGCCGCGGGCTGGCTCTAGGGGGCGGGCGCGGGCTTGATCCGCACCAGCAGGGCCCCCGGCAGGGCCTCGATCTCGCCGGCCTCGAGCAGGGCGGTGAGGACGCCGGCCATGGTCCCCATGGCCATTTCGTAGGCCGGGCAGGCGTGCACCGGGTGCGGCGTTTTCGATCGCAGTCCACCGAACACCGCCGAGACATCGCCGGTCTTCTGGTCGTTGTACCTTTCGAGGGTGGCGGAGTTGACGCTGAGGATGATCTTGTCGCCTGGCTGGATGGCGACGCCGCCGAGGGTGTCGGGCTGGACCGCCGTGCGCCACAGCAGGTCGGGAGCTGGCCGCTTCTGCATGGCCGCGGTCATCGCCGGCTCGACGTGGGCGCGAACCCAGCTGACGAGCGGCGCCGGGTGGTTCGACGCGCGATTGGCCAGCAGCGCCTGCTGGTGGCGCCACAAGGTCTCCTCCTTTAGCCACTCGTAGAGAATCGAGCGCAGATTGCCATCGAGCGGCGGCAGGGCGCCGATCATGCTGCCGATGAGGTTGCGGGCGGCGAGGTCGTTGGCGGCGTTGGGATCCATGCCGACGGTCGCCTTGAGGATGTCGAGCGTTATGGGCGCGGTTGTCGTCGCCGTGGCCGCCGAGCCCCCCGGTGGCCGCAGGTCGTCGATGAAGCGGCGGCCGGCTGCGGCCAGGGCCGAGCCCTGGACGATGCCGTAGGCAGAGATCGCGTCGGTCGGATCGGGATAGAAGCAGTAGCGCGAGGGGCCCATGAAATCGCCTGGGCAGCGCGCCATGCGCGCGGCGGGCGAATCCCAACTCCAGCCGCCGGCCAGGACGTGCCCGCCGGGCGGCGGATCCGGCGGCGCTGGCGGGCGATTTGGGAAGCGGTCAGGCAGGCCGAACCATGTGTTGCACACCGCCGCCAACGTCGGGGTGATGAAGTCCGAGCGAAGCTCCAGCTCCACGGGGTACTGGCCGCCGAAAGCGTCGCTGGCGCCCTTCGCCAAGGCGATGGCGACGTTCAGCACCTGGTGCGCGGCCGTGTGGGCGACCTTGAATGCGTCGTCCCAGCTCACGCCCATGAGGATGGCGTTTGTCGCGGTCGACTTGCTCCAGTAGCGCGGCCCGGGATCGAGGCCGACGTAGATCTGGCCGATGGAGTGGCGCATGCGCAGCGCCTGGCCGGAGACGCTGTAGCGACGCATCGGGTCGAGATAGACATAGTCGACGGTCGCGGCGTCGGCGACCAGCACCCCGACCGGCGTCCGCAGCACGCCGCCATGATTTTCGCGGATCGCCGCCCACACGTCCGGCGTGTCGCAGCGCTCGGCCGGATCCTTGGCGCCGAAGTCCTCGAGATAAGTCTTCCAGGCGGCCTTGGCCTGATCCTCGTCCAGTTCGTTCAACTCGGCGAGGATCGCCTCTCCATGCGCCGCACCGCCGATGGTCGTCCACTCGGGACCCGAGTTCGAGATTAGCGCCAGCGCGTCGCGTGACGGCAGGAAGGCGTAGAGGCCCCACTCGACGGCGACGAACGGCGGCGAGCCATCCGGCTTGGCGGCGATCTCGACCCGGGCGACGCCGCCAGGCGAGCCGGCGTGCGGGAAGCGGAAGGTCTTGGCGGCCGGATCAGCGCCGACCGGCGGCGGCATGGTCCCCATAAGGGGATCGTTCTGCACCGCCGCGACGCCGGTGCTGGAGCCGCCGTTGATCCAACGCAGGATCACCTCGAACTGGTGCGCCAAACTGGCGCTGTAGGCGATGAACATCGCGCCGCGCGGCGCCGGCTTCTCCTCATCGAACGTCTTTCCGTAGGACATCCCGCGCCGCATGATCCGGGGCGTCGGCCGGCCGAACGGCGCCGCCAAACCGGTTAGCCGCGGATTGGTCCGGCGCATGTGCGCCTGGAACGGGCAGAGATCGCCGCGTTTGTCTCCGGCGAAATCGAAATCGTTGTTCGCCGCCGCCCCGCCGGCGACCAGCGGCGTGCCGTCGCGAAAGCGCCCGACCATCTTGGCGAGCAGGTCCTCGCCGGTCGGCGGACGGGCCTTGGCCGCGGCCCCAGCGGGAGCGGGGGGGTCATCGACGAAGTCGTTCAGCGCGGCGACGTCCTGGCTCATCTTGCGGATGGCCATGAACGATCCGTTAACGAGGAACGGGCGCGAGTGATCGGGCGCGGCGGGATCGTCGACCAACGGCGGATCGCCCTGATCGTTGGCATAGCCGACGACCAGCTCGCCGAGCGCCACCGCGTCGCGCCCGATCGGCGGGTGGTCGATCACCGCGGTTGGCTGGCTGACGAAATCGAGGAAGCCGAAGTGCTCGCGCATCTTGCTATCGGCGACCTTTGGGTCGGCTGCGATGCGGCGCATGGGCTCGACGCCGAGCAGCCGCACGCCGGCGGCCTTGGCGGCGGGGAGCAGCTTCAGGATGACCGGCGCCAGCGGGTGCGCCGAGGCGTCGAGCGCCGCCTCCTCGTTCGGCAGCTCGACGAAGTCCCATGGTCCATTGGCGGTGCGGAACTGCAGGACGATGTCGATCTCGTTCAGCTGCACGCGGGGGCGAATGGCCGAGTTGCCGTCGGGAACGGCCGGGTTGCTCTTCGATTTTGACGGCTTTTCCAGGAACCGCACGGGCAGCGGCCACCGGCGCGGGTGGTTGCCGTGGATGTCCCCCAGCAGGCCGGCGCGCTCGGCCATGCCGTCGCGGAATTCCTTGGGAAAGGCGTTCACCACGGCCGACCGCACGCCGATGTTCTCCAGCCCCTGGCGGGTGAACGCGACGTTGATGAAGACGCCATCGGCGTTCCTCGGCTTGGTGTCCGTCTCGTACGAGACATCCTTGACGTGGTTACGCAGGAAGGCGCGCGCCTTGCTTGCGTCTGTGATGCCGAGCAGCAGCAGGCAGCCGTGCTTGATCGGACCGGGTTTGCGGTCGTAGCCGCCGAGAACGCCGAGCTGCACCTGGCTACGGAGGAATTTCGGATCGGGCGTGGGAGCGGGGGGCGGCATCGGAGTTTCCAGCCACTTGAACTGATCCGCCCGGCTCGCCTTGATCGGCGGCGGCAGTTGCGCGGGGTTGGTGGTGTCCCAACCGTCGAACAGGTTCTGGGCGGCCCGCAGCAGATACTTGCCGTCGCCGTCGAGCCGGTCGGCGGGGTAGAGGTCGGCGAGGCGATAAAGCACCACCAGCGCTTCGATCGCCATGGTCAGAAAGTCCGCGCGCGGCTGGGCGCCGGTCCTCAAGGCGAAGGTCCGCGCCTCGGCGGCCAGCTCGCTGGGATCGTCCGCCGTCATCCGCGCCAACTCGAGGTCGGCTCCGCTTGAGCCGCCCCCACGCTGCAGCCGCTCGAGCTTGATGAGATAGGCCTCGTCGGTCACCCCGAGGGGGCTGGTGGCGTAGAAGATGGTGCTGTCGACCTGGTTGGCGCGCACCCAGGCGAGGTACTCGGCGAAGCTGTGATCGGTGGCCGTGACATAGCCTTCGCAGTTGCAGAACAGCAGGTCGAGGAAGGCTCCCAGCGGATTCCAGATCAGCCGCATGTAGGGCTCCAGCGCCCGGTCGAAGGTGGCGGCGAGGATCAGCCGCCGTTGCGGCTGGGTGTCGAGGATGCCGATGCGAAAGGCGCGCAGCGACTGGATGCGCTCGGCGATGTCGGCGAACGGCTTGGACATCTCGTATTCGCGCGCCGCCACCCGCAGCTGATGCAGCGCCTGGGCGGTCAGGCGCAGGCGGGTTTCGAAGGTGACGTTCTCGAAGGCGTCGATGAAGCCGTTCTTGATCGGCGCGCTGACCACCAGGTCGGCGATGCCCTCGATGTTCTTGCTGCTGGTGTCGAGCGCCATGGTGTCCCTCCCTTAAGGCGATTGCGAAACGCCTTCTCTACGGCGCTCCGATGCGCCGCTCTGTGCGGAAAGTCACACCGGGAGGGCGCGGCCCTTCCAGAAGGCTCGCCTTCCCCGCCGCCGCCGGCGCCCAACCGGCCGCGTGATCACCCAGTTCATGAAGGCTAGAAAAACCAGATGAAGCACGCCAGCATAACCGAGGCCAAAAATACCTCGATCGCCCTGAGCGCCGTTTTGGCGAATGGCAAGCGGGTTCAGCCCATGCTGGGCGGCGAGGTCTTTGAGCGGAGCCTTCGATCGCTGTAGCGCCGCTCGGACGGCGTGCGTGGTCGTGGCGCAGCCGTGAAGAATTTGTCCCATAACGCCTCCCGATGCGTGACGGCCTCAGCTAAGCTGGTTCCCCCACACCTCGGGACCAGACACCTAGACAGCGGCCGCGAGGTCGGTGCGGGAAAAGTCCCCACCGACGAACAGCAGGGGACACCCGCGTTCCTTCGCCGTCACATAAGCAAAGCAGTCGCCGAGGTTGAGCGCCGCCGGGTGAGCGCCCCGGCCTCACCGCGCGTGGGCGTCGGCGAGCTGGCGCGCCGTCTCGCCGGTCACGGCCGCGACCTCGAAGCCAAGCCCATCGAGGAGCCGCGCCATCTCCTCGCCCGCGCTTCCGCGCCGGCCGGTTTTAGTCGACCTTGAACTGCAAGGGCGCGAGCAGCTGGGCGGCGGCGCGGTGTCGGGGAGCGGTGGGCGGCGCCGCGGCCGGGACCGTCGTCAGGCCGCGGCGGAGGGCCAGCCAGGCGTCGTGGACCGCGTCCCATTGCGCCGGCGGGCCGCTCAGCAGGCTGTCGGCGGCGAACGCCAGGCCAAGATCGGGCGCCGTGTAGTCGAGCCCCTCCCACCTGGCGATCTCCTCGAGGATGGTCCGCGCCAGGAGGGCGGCGCCAACGATCGTCGGATGCATGCCGTCGAGCCCGAACAGGCCGCCACGCCAGTGCGGCCAGAACACCGGCTCGGGAAACTGGATCATCAGGTTGGAGAGCGACTTGCCATCGGCCGTGGTCACCACCTCGCCGTTCGGGTCGGTCTTGAAGTCGAACCGCTCAAACAGGCGGTCCACCGGCACGATGTGGATGCGATCCGAGGCCTCGGCGCGCGCCCGCATCCGCGCGTTCACTTTCGCCACCACGGCGTTCGCCTCGCCGAGCTGATCGGCCGTGAGCCGGCCGTAGCTTTGGCCGAAGCTGTTCTCGTAGGACGGATAGAGGGAGTCAGGCCCCGGCTTCGTCGAGCCCGTGGTGTCGGGATAGGGCATGAGATTGGCGATGCGGCTCGGAAGCGGCAGGGCGTTGACGTAAATGCGCCGCACCGCGGCCGGGAGAGACGCGAGCTTGTCGAACAAAGTCTCCAGGTCGGCGAAGTCCTGGCGGTTGAACGGCCCATTCGGATCGTCCTGGCCGCGCCATGGCTCGGCCAAATAGCCGAACTGCCAAAGGCCGTTGTTGCCGCCGATGCTGACCAGCAGGCGCGCCGGCTGGCGCTCGGCGACAATGTCCAGCGACGACTTAGCGTCGGCGCTCGCGTCGGCGGCGGGATTGAGCAGGAAGCGGGTGTTGAAGTCGAAATAAAGCCGGTCGAGCCGATTATTCAGACCGAAGAAGCTCTCCCCCAGCTCGGCCCGCAGCGCGGCGAGCTCGCTCTCGGCGCAAATCCAGGTGCGCTCCCACATGTCGCTAAAGACCGTCGAGGCTATGGCGATGTTGTCGAAGGCGGCGAGCCGCGAGCGCGGGAAGGCGTTCCAGAAGCGGATGTTGCGCGTCAGGTCGCCGAGCACGAAGCCGACATCCGGCATGTGCCGCAGCCAGGTCTCGAAGTTGACCACGACGTTGCGCGGGTAGTCGGGCGTGGCGAAGGCGACGCCGAGCGCCCGCGCCACCTGCGCCGGGGCGCTCCAATCGGCGAGCCCTTCGTCGATGGTCAGGGAGCGCACGCCGTTGAAGACCGAATCGCCGATCGCCATCATCGCCGGAGCGCTCATCGCGGAAGCTCCTAAATCGGCCCGCCGGATACCCGCGGAGGGGGCCCGGTTCAGGGCGGAGAGGTGGCGACTTTGGCCTGAACGGCGCGGCAAAAAAAGGCGCTTGACAGGAGCGTCAGCGGTGGCTAACGGTTAGTCATGGCTAACCCAACCGCCGCGCTCGCCACCCTGGCCGATCCCACTCGCCGGCGGATATTCGAGGCGCTCGCCCGCCGGCCGGCCGCCGTCGCGGCCCTGGCCGCCGACCTGCCGGTCACCCGTTCGGCGGTGTCGCAGCATCTGAAGGTGCTCAAGGAGGCCGGCCTGGTGAGCGACACGGCGGAGGGGACGCGACGCATCTATCGCCTCGACCCGCGCGGCATCGGCGAGATGCGCGATTGGCTCGACACTCAATGGGGGAGGGCGCTGGCCGCCTTCCAGGCCTTCGCCGACGAACACGAAATTCACACCGAAGAGGAGCAAGATCCGATGACCATAGCCCCCGTCCGCCAGGCGGTGAGCGTCGCCGCGCCGCCCGAGCGCGCCTTCGAGATGTTCGTCGGTCAGATCGGCCGATGGTGGCCGCGCGGCCGCACGATCGCCGGCAAGGACCATGCCGACATCGTCATCGAGCGCCGGCCGGGCGGTCGCTGGTTCGAGCGCGCCGAGGACGGCGACGAATGCGATTGGGGCGAGGTCGCCGCCATCGAGCCGCCGCGTCGGCTGGAGCTGATCTGGCGGCTGAACCGCGAGTTCAAGTTCGATCCGGCCTTCGCCACCACCGTCGAGATCATCTTCGCCGCCGAAGGGGCCGGCACGCGGGTCACCCTCGAGCATCGCGATCTCGAAGGGTTCGGGGCCGAGGCCGAACGCCTCGCCGGCCGTCTCAACGACGGTTGGACCAGCATGCTCGGCCACTACGCCGATTTCACCGCCGCCTCGGCGCAAACCCAGGAGACCGTCCGATGACCCCGTTCGTCGTTCATGGCATACCCGGCAGCCCGTTCTTGCGGGCGGTGCTGGCGACGCTGGAGGAGACGGCCGCCGCCTGGCGGCTGAAGCCGCTGGCGCCTGGTCAACACAAGGCGCCGGCCTATCTCGCCCTGCACCCGTTCGGGCGCATACCGACGATCGAGCACGACGGCTTCGTGCTTTACGAGACCCAGGCGATCCTGCGCTACGTCGACCGGGTCGCGTCCCGCCCGTCCCTGACGCCCGCCGAGCCGCGCGCCGAGGCGCGGATGAACCAGGCGATGGGCATCGTCGACTGGTACCTCTTCCCGCAAGCCGCCGCGATCGTCTTCCCGCGGGTGGTCGCGCCCAAGCTCGGCCTTGCGGCCGACGACAGCGGCATCCCCGCCGCCCTGCCCAAGGCCAGGATCTGCATCGACGCCCTCGCCGGCCTGCTCGGCGGCCAGGCTTTCTTCGCCGGCGACGGCGTGTCGCTGGCCGACCTGCACCTCGCGCCGCAACTCGACTTTTTCGCCCAGACGCCGGAGGGCGAGGCGATGATCGCCGCCCATCCGCCCCTCGCCGCCTGGCTGGCGCGCATGACCGCGCGCCCAAGTCTCGCCGGCACGACATGGGACGCCGTCGCGGCGCTGGCCAAGGCGGCGTGAGGAGCGACCCACGCGGAGGCTGACCGGGTTCCTGCTTCAGCGGGTTCCCGAGGGTCGAACCCGCCTCTCACAGATCGCGCAGCACCTCGCGGGCGGCGTTGTGGCCGGGAGCGCCGGTGACGCCGCCGCCGGGGTGGGTTCCGGAGCCGCAGAGGTATAGCCCCTTGATCGGCGAGCGGTAGTCGGCGTGGCCGAGCGCCGGCCGGACGCTGTAGAGCTGGTCGAGGCTGAGCGCGCCGTGGAAGATGTCGCCGCCGATCAGGCCGAACTTGCGCTCGAGGTCGAGCGGGGTCAGCACCATTCGTCCGAGCACGGATTGCTTGAACCCCGGCGCGTGGCTGTCGATGGTGTCGACGACGAGGTCGGCGGCCGCCTCGCGATGATCGTCCCAGCTGGCGCCGTTCGGCAAGCTCGGCGCGAACTGGTGGCAGAACAGGCTGGCGACGTGGGCGCCCGGCGGCGCCAGGCTGTCGTCGAGAACGCTGGGGATGTGCATTTCGATCGCCGGATGGCGCGCCCATCCGCGGCGGCGGGCGTCGGCATAGGCCTCGTCGAGGTAGCCGAGCGACGGCGCGATGATGATGCTGGCGCCGTGGATCTCGCTCGCGCCCTGACTGGGCAGGGCGGTGAAGCTTGGAAGCCGCGAGAGCGCGACGTTCATTCGCAGCGTGCCAGAGCCGCAACGCCAGTCGTCCATGCGCCTGGCGAAGCTCTCGGGCAGGTGCGCGCGGTCGACCAGCTTGCCGAACAGCAGCTTGGGGTTGAGGTTGGAGACCACCGCCCTGGCGTCGAGCGCCTTGCCGTCCTCCAGCACCACGCCGGTGGCGCGGCCGTTGGCGACGGAGACCTCGCGCACCGGGCACTCGAGTTCGATCCGCACGCCCGCCTCGCGGCAGGCGGCGGCCATCGCCTGGGTAATCGCGCCCATGCCGCCCATGGCGTGGCCCCACGCGCCCTTGACGCCGTCGGCCTCGCCGAAAACGTGATGAACCAGCACGTAGGCGGAGCCGGGCGTGTACGGACTGGCGTAATTGCCGACCACGGCGTCGAAGCCGAGCAGGCCTTTCAGCGCATCGGTCTCGAACCAGGAGTCGAGCAGGTCGCCGGCGCTCTTGCCGAACAGATCGACGAGATCGGCCTGGCCGTCGCGGCCGAGCTTGCGCACCCGGTTGGCGACACCGAGCGCGGTCATCAGATCGCGCGGCCGGGCGCTGGCGTTGTAGGGCGTCTCCAGGATCACCGTGCGCATCAGATCGACGATCCTGTCGAGGCGCGCGTGGAAGGCCGGCAGGCGCTCGGCGTCCTTCCCTGAGAAGCGGGCGACCTCGCGGCGGGTGCGCTCGGGATCGCGGTCGACGATGAGATAGCCGCCGTCCGGCTGGGGGGCGAAGTAGGAGAGGGGGCGCAGCACCACGCGCAGGCCGTGGCGCGCCAGATCCATGTCGGCGATGACCTTGGGGTTCAACAGGCTGACGGAGTAGCTGGCGGTGGAGTTGCGGAAGCCGGGGTGGAACTCCTCGGTGACCGCCGCGCCGCCGACCACGCCGCGCCGCTCCAGCACCCGCACGCGCCGGCCGCCCCGGGCGAGATAGAAGGCGCAGACGAGGCCGTTGTGCCCGCCGCCGATGATCAGGATCTCGCCTGTCATGCCTTGGAGACTCCGTTTGGAGCGCCGGCCGGCGGCCATCCGGACGAGCGACGATCCGGCGCCGGGGGCGGCGCGGACGCCGCCGGCTTGGCCGCCTCTGCTGTCAAGGGCGCCACGCCGCGGCCCTCCCCGTCCATTTCATTCAGCGCCGCTGGATGCCGGCGCTCCCGACGCCAGCCTGACCTTCAGCTCACCGAGATAGCGGGCGACGTAGGCCGCCGTGCCTGGCTCCATTTTCGAGAATGGTCCGGGCTCGAAGGCGCGGGAGAGGACGCCGGCCTGGTTCATCTCGATGATGCGCTTGTCGGCCATGCTGGTCACGTCCCAGAGCCAGGTGAGGCGATCCTCGTCGTAGTCGCGGCCGGGTTCGGCGTCGCCGCGCACCAGCCAGATCACCTCCATCTCGGTCATGAGCGGCGCGCGCGGGATGAAGCGGTAGACCACGCCGTGATCGGCGTAGGCGAGAAAGGCGGAAAGAAAGCCGGCCTCGGCGAACAGGCACTCGCCGCGCCCGCCCCCGGCGTCCATGAGCGGCGCGAGCAGGGCCCCGTCCTGGCTGCCGGTGAGGCTGCCCTTGGCCAGCGGCGAGACGATCAGGCGGGCGACCTCCTCGCCGTCCGGCGCCGGACCCCACGCCTCGATGTCCTCGCCGGCGCGGTCGTCGCGGCCGGTCGGCCGGGCGAGCAGGTGGTGAAGGGAAAATTCCGGGTGCGCCGGGGCGCAATGATAGCATTCGTGGTAGTTTTCCATCGCCAGCTTCCAGTTGGCGGCGACGGCGTAGCGCTTGCGGGCGGCGAGGCGGGCGGCGCTCCAGCCATGGCGGGCCTCGATCGCCGCCAGTGCCAAGCTGGCGGCGCCGAACCGCGGCGGGCTTTCTCCGAAGCTGAGGAAGATCAGTCCGGCATGGATCGCCAGCGGCAGAGGCTTCAATCCGTGGACCGACGGATCGAACCCGGCCGGCATCTCCCGCGCCGACCGCAGCGAGCCGTCGAGGCGATAGGTCCAGGCGTGGTACGGGCAGACCAGCAGCGCGGCGTGGCCGCCTGGCGGACGGCAGAGGCGCGAACCGCGGTGGCGGCAGACGTTGAGCAGGGCGCGGATCTCGCCGTCGTCGCCGCGAACGACGATGGCCGATTCGCGGCCGAGTTCGGTGACGATGTAGTCGCCGCTCTCGGGCAGTTCGCTGACGTGGCCGACGCAGGTCCAGCGGTCGAGCAGCAGCTCGATATCGGCGGCGAACGCGTCGGCGCGATCGTAGAAGCCGCGCGCGAGCGCATGGCCCGGCCGGTGCGCCGCGATCAACTCGACGAGGGTCATGCGCCCTCATGCCGCGCCGACCGGACGCTCCGCAAGCAAAGGGACGCGCCCGCGCCATTCGACAGAGAGGCGCGGGCGCGGAAGACGCCTACTTGGCCAGGCTGAGGTCCTTCACCGCCGGGTGGGCGCCCTTGCGGATCCACACGCCCTTCTCGCTGGAGGCGCAGCCGCTGGAGTGGCTCTTGTAGTTGTCCAGGGCGATCGGCCCATAGGTGCCGAGCCCGCCGCCCGCGCCGACACTCGTGCCGTAGTCGAATTTGTAGACCTGAACGCCGGCGCTGCTGGTGATGCGCATGGTGGCCACCGTGCCGCAGATGGAGCCGGTGAGGGTCGCCGGGCTCGGCACCGGCGAATTCAGCGCGAAGAAATCGACGCCGCCGTTGTTGCCGAGGTAGAAGCCGGCGAACTCGAACATGTTGTCGGCGTTCTGCTCCTGGATCTTCAAGAAGGCGTTGGTTCCCGAGGCGACGTCGCCGATGGCCACCGCGCCATACTGAAGTCCCGTGCCGTTGAGGATGACGTCGGCGCTGGTCTTGTTATCGCCGCTGGAGCGCTTGTTGTAATCGAGCGAGCCGGTCTCGCCGCGCAACTGATTGTTGTGGATGCCTTCGTGGCCGGCGACGGCGACCCAGCGGCGGCCGAGCTTGGCGCGGTTGAAATTGTCCGAGGCGGCCAGGGCCGAACTGGCGGCCCCGACAGCGACCAGGGCCAGGATGACGGTTGTGGTTTTCATGAGCGGTTCCTCTGTCTTTGGTTGGCGGTGATCGCGCGGGCGAACCCCTCGCCCCGAGGTCGCGGATGTAACCAGCCCCGTCCCCAGCCGCCGCGCGCCCGCCGCGAGATGCGGCGAGCCAAGGCACAAGAACGCCGATCGACCGCCGAAAGCAAGCCCGTCAGCCGCCGGTCGCCGGCCAGGCGGCGAGCAGCGCGCGCAGCGCCGCCACCAAGGCGAGCGGCTGGTCGACCATCAGGTGGTGCTCGCTTTCCGGGATGATGATCGTCGGGGAACCAGGCGGCACGACGTCCGCCGGGCCCTGGCCGATCGCCGCCTCGCGCCGGCGGATGATCTCCGAGCGATCGCCCCAGATATGGGCCATCGGCGTGGCGCCGAGCGACGGGGCGGATTCGAGATCGGCGCGGTCGAGCTTGCCCCAGAGTCCCGGATCGAATTTCCACGTCCAGCCCTCGCCGCCATCGGATTCATGCTCCGGCGCCAGCGGCGCGCGCTTCAGCGAGGCGCGGGCGATGTAGTCGGCGATGTAGAGGTTGCCGGCCACCTGCGGCGGCAGGAAGCGAAATCGCGCCAGGGCCATGGCCAGGCTCGCATAGACGCGATTGGCGCCGGGGCGCTCGGCGGGACCGCGCCAGCGGCCGCGCGCCTCGCCGCGCGCCTTGGCCTCGGCTTCCCAGCGGGCGGCCTGTTCGGCGGTCGGCGGGGCGCCGAAGCCGGTGTCGAGAAGCACCGCGGCGCGCATCCGCTCTGGGTGGCGGCGGGCGCAATAGCCGACGATGCCGCCGCCGAAGGAATGGCCGATATAGACCGGCCGGACCGGCGCGGCGTTCAGGCCGGCGGCCTCGGCGCAGGCGGCGATCTCGCCGGCGAAGGTGGCGAAGCCATAGCGTTCGCGCCAGTCCGAGCCGCCCATGCCGGAGAGCGACAGGGCGGCGACGCGCCACGCGTCGGCGAAGAAGGGGGCGATGAAGCTCCACCAGTCGGCGTTAGCGCTGTTGCCATGGACGAAGATCAGGCCGGGCCGGCCGACCTGGCCCCAGGTCAGGAGCTCGATGCCGGCGCCGTCGACCGCGACCCGCGAGCGCTCCGGCGACCGCGCGAGCGCCGCGTCGAACCAGGCCGGCGCCGGCGGGCGCTCGCCGCCGAAGCGCGCCAGCGGCGCGGCCATCTCCGGCGCCATGCCGGCGTCGCGCGGTTCGGGCGGGGCATCGTCGAGCGCGGGCGCGGTCTCGGTCATGCCGCCGTGCCTAACAAGCGTTTGAACCGACGCAAAGCGCCTCGAACCCTCAGGCCCGGTCGATCAGGGCGGCGAGCTTGCCCCTAGCCTCCTCCAGCCAACACGCGGCCGGAAGCCTCGTTGTATTCGGCTCGAGAGAGGACAAGACCGGGCCGGCGTCCCGATTGTTCCGTTTAGAGCGAGGGAGCGAATTCGAGCCAGATCAGATCACCGGGCGCGGGCAGGTTCACCACGCTTCGCTACCGCGCGGGCCATCGTCCCACTCCAGAGGAGGCGGTTCGCATCCCTTCATCGCCGCCACCAACTCGTGAATGTCGTAGCGGCGGCGGCGCAGGACGATGTCGCCGTCTCTAACCTCGAGATCGACGATCGCTCCTTCGCGCCAGCCGACGGACTCGGCTGCCTTGCGGGGCAGTCGGACCGCGAGGCTGTTGCCCCAACGAGCGACGGATGCGCGCATGAACCTGACCTTAGTCGACGACACAAAGTCGATACATCGGGGGCGCCTCGCAAGCCATGGCGAGCGACCTGCCACCGTGCCGGCCGGCTGATCCTGACATGAACCGTTCCGCCGTTCTCGGCGAGGCCGTCGCAGAAAGAGCGGCGTCGCTCGGCAATAGCCGCGCCACCGCATGGCTGGTCGCCTCGAAAGCTTTGTGGATCTTCACGGCCTGCTTCCTTTTTGCAAAATTGCCGCTACGCCCGCATCTTGTCTCCCCTCGGCTACAGACCCGCGGCGGCGAGAGCGCGGCCCTGGCGCTCGGCCAGGGCCTCTTCGGAGAACCCCTCCAGCGAGGCTTCGAAGAGCGCGCGCCAGTTCTGCTCGGCGCGAAGGTGGAGGAAGGCGGCGCCGAGGCCAATGGCGGCGCGATCCATGAAGACGAATTCGCGCGGGATCAGCACCGGACCCAGGGCCTCCAGCGCCTGCTTGACCTGGAAGGCCTCGCGCCGGCCGTATTCCGCCGGGCTCACGCCGTCGGCAACCGTGCGCACGCGATCGTCGAGGAGGGGGCCGTAGATGAACCGCGCCCAGATCCCGAGGGTGTCGATCAGTTCGTCGCCGAGACCGGTGAAGCCCCAGACGCGGTAGGCCTCGGCCTCGAGGTCGCGGTCGCCGGCGATCATCGCCCGATGCAGCTTGACGACGCCGCCGACGAAGGCGGGCGGGAAGACGCGGATGCAGCCGAAATCCAGCAGATTGAGCCGCTCGGCGCCGCCATGGCCGGCGAAGCTGAAGTTGCCAAGGTGTGGATCGCCATGGATGACGCCGAGCTTGATCAGCGGCGTCCACCAGGCCTCGAACAGCACCTTGGCGATGCCGTTGCGGGTCGCCGGCCCGGCATCGACGTAGGCCTTCAATCCGGCGCCCTCGAGCCAGTCCATGGCGAGCACCCGGCCGGTGGACAGTTCGCTGTCGGGCGCCGGCACGGCGATATCGGCGCGGTCGGCGAAGAATGCGCCGTAGAGGCGCATGGCGGCGGCCTCGTGGGCGTAGTCCAGCTCCTCGCGCACCCGCTCGCCGATCTCGACGGCGATCTCGCGGGTATCGATCGCCCCGAACAGCTGGCGTCCGAGCGCCAGGAGGGCGCGCAGCTGGGCCAGGTCGCTTTCCACGGCGCTCTGCATATCCGGATATTGCAGCTTGACCGCCAGGCGGCGGCCGTCTTGGGCGGTGGCGCGGTGCACCTGGCCGAGCGAGGCGGCGGCGGCGGGGGCGAGGTCGAACGCGGCGAAGCGGCCGCGCCAGTCGGGCCCGAGCTCGGCGGCCATGCGCCGGCGCACGAAGCCCGGACCCATGGCCGGGGCGCTGGTCTGCAGCTCGGCCAGCTGGCTGGCGAACTCGGGCGGCAGGAGGTCGGGCACGGTGGCCAGCATCTGCGCCACCTTCATCAGCGGGCCCTTCAGCCGGCCGAGCGCCTCCTTCAGCGCCCGGGCGTTGCGGTCGCGCGAATCCTCGCCGCGCCAGAGGGCGTTGGCGCCGAAGCTCAGCCCGGCGCCGGAGAGGCCGGCGCCGACCTTGGCGAAGCGGGCGATCCGGCCGCTCAGCCGGTCGCGCTCGGGATCACGCGCCATCGCGGTCGGGTGTGCTGTCCGGGGCGCCGGGCGGCGGCTTGGCTTTCGCCTTGGCGCGGATTTCCTTGAGCTTGCGACCCTGGCGAAACGAGAGCGCCTGGCCCGCCGCCCCCTTCTCCGGGTCGCCGAAGGCGCGACCGTAGGCGTCGATCCGCTGCTCGACCGAGTCGAGGAAGCCGCCTTCCCAATCGCTCAAGGTCACGCCGGCGCGCAGGGCGGCGCGGCGGGCGCGGGCCAGAGCGTTCAGCGCCGAGCGCCGCGCCTGCTCCCGCCCCGCCTCGCGAACATCGATCGGGCCTCGCTTCACAACCCGCCGATGGCCTGGATGTAGAGGTCGATCAAGGCCTCCTCCTCCTCGCGGCGGACCCGGTCCTGCTTGCGCAGGCGCACCACCTTGCGCAGGATCTTGACGTCGAAGCCCTCGCCCTTCGCCTCGGCGTAGACCTCCTTCAGATCGGCCATGACGCCGGCCTTGTCCTCCTCCAGCCGCTCGATCCGCTCGATGAGGCTCTTGAGTTTGCCCTGAGCGAGAAGATGGGGGGCGGCGGCGGTTATCGCATCGGTCGGCTGGGCGTCGTCGGCCATGGGCAAGCGTCCATCTTGTCGGGAAGAGGCCGCGAGCCTTAAGGGTCGGCCCATGGCGAGCGCAAGCGAGCACGAAGTCGGCGAAGCCGAGGCGCGGGCGGCGGTCCGCACCCTGATCCGCTGGGCCGGCGACGACCCCGACCGCGAAGGCCTGGTCGATACGCCGGGCCGGGTGGCCCGCTCCTATCGCGAGCTGTTCGCCGGCTACGCCGCCGATCCCAAGGCGGTGCTGGAACGCACCTTCGAGGAGGTCGGCGGCTATGACGAGCTGGTGGTGCTGCGCGACATTCCGGTGGTGAGCTTCTGCGAGCACCACATGCTGCCGGTGACCGGCGTGGCGCACGTCGGCTATCTGCCGACGAGGCGGGTGGTCGGCATCTCCAAGCTGGCGCGGGTGGTGCAGGGCTTCGCCCGGCGGCTGCAGATCCAGGAGAAGCTCACCGCCGACATCGCCCAGGCGATCGACCAGGTGCTGGCCCCCAAGGGTGTCGGCGTGGTGATCGAGGCGGCGCACAGCTGCATGACCCTGCGTGGCGTCAACACGCCGGGCGCCAGCCTCACCACCAGCCACCTCACCGGCGTGATCCGCGACGACGCGCGCACCCGCGGCGAGTTCCTGCGCCTGGCGCGGGGAGCTTAAGAACGGTTGTTCTGGAGCGCCGGCGTCCTCGCCGGCAAAAACAAACTCGCCGCGACGACGGCGCTCCGCCGGGAGTCTCAGCCCTGGCGGGCCTTGAAGCGAGGATCGGTCTTGTTGATGACGTAGAGCCGGCCCTTCCGGCGCACCAGCTTGCAGTCGCGGTGACGCGTCTTGAGGGTCTTGAGGGAACTGCGGACTTTCATGGCGAGCTTCTTGGCGCGCGGGGCGGCCGGGGAAAAAGGACGGCGGGGTATAGGCAAGAGGCTCCCGCGCGTCAAACCGCGCGCTTGCCGGCCAGCGGCGGCCGCCCGTAACCTTCCGGCCAAGATGAATCGGCGGATGTTCCTGGCGACGAGCCTGGCGGGCGGCGTCGCCTCCCCCTTCGCGCTGGCGCAGGGCTACGCCCCGTCGTCCTACGGCGGCGACAGCTACTTTCGCGAGTGGCTGGGGGAGTTCGCGAGCCGGGCGCGCGCCGCCGGGATTGCGCCGGCGCTGGTCGAGCGCGAGCTGGCCGGCCTCTATCCCGACCCCCGGGTGCTGGCGCTGGACGCCGGCCAGCCGGAATTCGCCAAGCCGGTCAGCGCCTACCTCGCCGGCGCGGTCAACGGCGCCCGCCTGGCGCGCGGTCGCGCCGAACGGGTCGCCATCCCGGCGCTCGGCCGCATCGAAGCGAACTACGGCGCGCCGCGCGACATCCTGATCGCCATCTGGGCGATGGAGTCGAACTTCGGCGCCCAGCAGGGCGACTTCGACATTGTCCGCTGCTTCGCCACCCTCGCCGCCTCCGGCCGCCGCCGCGCCTGGGCCGAGGGCGAGCTGATCGCGTCCTTACGCATCCTGGCGAGCGGCGCGGTGAGCCGAGCGCGGCTGCGGGGTTCCTGGGCCGGGGCGATGGGCCAGACGCAGCTGCTGCCGACCGTCTATCTCGAGATGGCGCGCGGCGCCGCCGGCGGCCGTTGGCCGGACATCTGGGACTCGCCGGCCGACGCGCTCGCCTCGGCCGCCAATCTGCTGCGGCAGGCCGGCTGGCGGCGCGGCGAGGACTGGGCGCGCGAGGTGATCCTTCCGGCTGGCTTCGACTGGGGCTTGTCGGAAGGACCAAGACAGCCGCCGCCGTGGTGGGCGGCGCTCGGCGCGCGGCGGGCCGATGGTCGGCCGTGGCCGGCCGCCGATCGCGACTCGCCGACGATGCTGCTGCTGCCGGCCGGCCGCCACGGCCCGGCCTTTCTCGCGTTCGCCAATCATTTCGTCATCCGCGCCTACAACAACTCGATCGCCTACGCCCTGGCGGTCGGCCTCCTGGCCGACGGCTTCGCCGGCCGGGGCGGGGTGCGCGCGCCATGGCCGCGAGAGATAGCTCTGTCGCTGACCGAGCGGATCGAGGCGCAGCAGGCCCTGGCGCGGCTCGGCTTCTACGCGGGCGCGATCGATGGGCTGATCGGCGCCGGCGCCCGGGCGGCGCTGCGCGGCTGGCAGCGGCGCGCCGGCCTGCCGGCGGATGGCTATCTCACCCCCGAGCTGGCCGCCCGTCTTCGTCTCGAAGCCCGGCGCGCATGAGCGTGCGCATCGCCGCCGACGGGTCGGTGCGGATCATCACGATCGACCGACCCGAGCGGCGCAACGCCGTCGATCGGCCGACCGCCCGGGCGCTCTACGACACTTTCAGGACATTCGACGCCGACGCCAGCGCGGCCGTCGCCGTCCTGACCGGAGCCGGCGGGACGTTCTGCGCGGGCGCCGACCTCAAGGCGCTGGCGGCCGGCCGGCCCGGCAACCGCGTCCAGGCGGATGGCGATTTCGGACCGATGGGACCGACGCGGCTGGAGCTTTCCAAGCCGGTGATCGCCGCAGTCGAGGGCCATGCGGTCGCCGGCGGGCTGGAACTGGCGATCTGGGCCGACCTGAGGGTGGCCGCCAGGGGCGCGGTGTTCGGCGTCTTCTGCCGCCGCTTCGGCGTGCCGCTGGTCGACCTCGGCACCGTGCGGCTGCCGCGGCTGATCGGCGGCTCGCGGGCGATGGACCTGATCCTCACCGGCCGGCCAGTCGGCGCGGAGGAGGCCCTGGCGATCGGCCTGGCCAACCGGGTGGTCGCCGACGGCGAGGCGCTGGCGGCGGCCATCGCGCTCGCCAGGCGGATCGCCGGCTTTCCGCAAGCCTGCCTGCGCGGCGACCGCCGCTCGGCCCTGGCGCAATGGAGCCTCTCCTGGGACGAGGCGACACGGCGGGAGACGGAGATCGGGCTCGAGACTTTGCGCTCCGGCGAGACGGCGGCCGGCGCGGCGCGGTTCGCTGGCGGCGAGGGGCGTGGCGGGGCGTTCTAGGCGAGCCCGGCGGTCACGCCGCCGCGGACCTTGCCCGCCGCTCCCGCTTCAGGGGCTGATTTCGGGCGCGACCAGGCGCGCCAGCTTGTCGAGGGAATCCTGCCAGCCGAGATGGCACATCGCCACCGGAATTGCGTCGGGGATGCCCGCCTGCTCGACCCGCAGGTCCGTTCCTGGCCCGACCTCGGCGAGGTCCACCGTCACCACCATCTCGCCTGGCAAATTCGGGTCGTCGAACCTGTTCGTATAACGCAGCCGCTTGCCGGGAGCGAACTCGAGATAGTCGCCGCCGAAGCTGTGGGAGTGGCCGGCGCCGAAGTTGGTGAAGGTCATGCGGAAGCCTCCGCCTTGGCGCGCGTTCATGTGCTCGACCCGGCCCGTGAAGCCATATGGCGGCAGCCAGGTCGCCAGCGCGTCGGCCTCGGTGAAGGCGCGGAAAACCTTGTCGGGCTTCGCGGGCAAGACTCGTTGGAGATGGATGGCGCCGGGCATTCTTCAGCTCCCCGTCGGGTGAGACATGGCCACAATACTCCACCAGCCTTCTCGCGCAGCGGCCTCTTTGGCTCGGGCCTCGAGGCTGTCGCGTCGCGCGGACGCCTGGACCTCGGCGATCGCGCCGATTCCGTCCTTTCGTCAGCCTCATGGCCAGCCAATCCCTTCCTGGCATGCCTCCGCCATTGCCCGAGCGAGCCGACGCTTCTACATAGGCGGCCGGCGGTCGGCTGCGGCTCTCGTCGAAGGCTCGAAACCCCAGGGACCTTAATCGCCTCATGAAGGGAGCTGTCCCTGGCCGGGATCGTGGTCCCGGGCACACGGCGCCCACCTGGTCCGCCAGGTTCCTGAGGGGATTTCAACCGCCTTCACGGTTCGCGCGGCGCCGCCACCCGCTCGCCGAGGGCCGAGGCCGATCGAGACGCCATCCGACAAGCCCATGCTGCGCGCCGCCGCCCGCCGCCGCCGCCGCGCGCTCGCCGCCGCCGATCCGGACGCGGCGGTCCGCGCGGCCTGGCGCCTGCCCATCGAACGATTGCCGCGAGCGAGCGTCGTCGCCGGCTATCGGCCCATGGCCGCCGAGCTCGATCCGGGGCCGCTGCTCGTCCGCCTGCGCGCCGCCGGGGCGCCGCTGGCCTTCCCGCGCGTCGACGGCGCGGCCCTGCTGTTCGAGGATGATGACGGCGCCCTCGCCCGGCCGGATCTGATCATCGCTCCCCTCCTCGCCTTCGACCGGCGCGGCCATCGCCTCGGCCAGGGCGGCGGACACTACGACCGCGCCATCGCCGCCCTGCGCGCCGACGGCGGCCCGCTGTTCGTCCTCGGCCTTGCTTTCGCCGGCCAGGAGGTCGCCGAACTGCCCGCCGAGCCGCACGATCAGCGCCTCGACGCGGTGCTCACCGAAATGGACTACCGCGCCTTCGCTTCTTAAGAGGGGGGCATGCGCCTTGCTTTCTTTGGCGACGTGGTCGGCCGCTCGGGCCGCGAGGGCCTCGCCGATCATCTGCCGGCGCTGAGGCGCGAGCTCGATCTGGAGTTCGTCGCGGTCAACGCCGAGAACGCCGCCGGCGGCTTCGGGGTCACCGAGGCGACGGCCAAGGAGCTGTACGCCGCCGGCGCCGATTGTCTCACCCTCGGCAACCACGCCTGGGACCAGAAGGAGGCGCTGACCTACATCGAGCGCGAGCCGAGGCTGATCCGGCCGCTCAACTACCCGGCGCTCGCCCGCGCCCCAGGCCGCGGCGCCATGCTCCATGAAACCGAGCGCGGCGGCCGGGTGCTGGTGATCAATCTGCTCGGACGGGTGAACATGGACGCGCTCGACGATCCGTTCGCCGCCGTCGACCGCGAACTCGACGCCTGTCCCTTGGGCGAGGCGGCCGACGCCATCATCGTCGACATCCACGCCGAGGCGACGAGCGAGAAGATGGCCATGGGCCACTTCTGCGACGGCCGCGCCAGCCTGGTGGTCGGAACCCATAGCCACGTGCCGACCGCCGATGCGCAGATTCTGCCGGGCGGCACCGCCTATCAGACCGACGCCGGCGCCTGCGCCGACTACGACAGCGTCATCGGCAACCAGAAGGACGAGCCGCTGCGCCGCTTCACCACCCGCATCAGCGGCGGCCGCTACAAGCCGGCCGAGGGCCCGGCGACGGTATGCGGCGTGTTCGTCGAGACCGATGCGAAGACGGGCCTGGCGCTGCGGGTCGAGCCGATCCGCGTGGGGGGACGGCTGCGGCCGACGCGGCCGAAACGGTAAGGGAGCGTCAGGCGGCCGGCGAGCGGAAGACGAAGAAGGCGCCGGCGGCGATCAGGGCGAAGCCGATGGCGTGGTTGGCGGTGATCTTCTGACCGAGGTAGGCTATGGAAAAGACCGCGAACACGCTCAAGGTGATCACCTCCTGCATCGCCTTGAGCTGGGCGGCGGAATAGACGGCCGCGCCGATGCGGTTGGCCGGCACGGCCAACCAGTATTCGAAAAACGCGATCGCCCAGCTGACCAGCACCACCAGGGCGAGCGGCCGGTCGCGGAACTTCAGGTGACCATACCAGGCGATGGTCATGAAGATGTTGGAGCCGATCAGAAGGGCGATCGGCGCGAGGCGGCTGACGGAAGGCGGCATGCCGGCTTGAACCCCGTGAATGGCGCGAATGTTGCGCGCGTCTTGACAGGATCACCGCCAATTGCAATATGCAAGCTATGCCTCGCTCGCGGCGCAGCAACACGGGCGAGCCCGGCGATCCGCCGAGCGCCTTCCACGGCGATGTGGACGCCGCAGCCGGGGCCGCAGACCACTTTCGTCGACAGCGAGGTGTTCGAGGTGGTCTATGGCGGGGCGCGCGGCGGCGGCAAGACCGACGCGGCGCTCGGCGACTTCGCCCGCCACGCCCGCGCGCATGGCGCGGCGGCGCGCGGCCTGCTGGTGCGACGCACGCGGGTGGCGCTGGAGCCGACCGTGCGCCGGGCCCGGGCCATCTATGCCGCCGAGGGGGCGATCTGGCTGGAGAGCAAGTCGAGCTTCGTCTGGCCCTCGGGGGCGATCCTCGCCTTCCGCCATCTCGACAACGACGCCGACGCCGACCTCTATCAGGGGCACAGCTACAGCCGCGTCTATGTCGAGGAGCTGACCCAGTTTCCCTCGCCGCTGCCGGTCGACAAGCTGAAGGCGACGCTGCGCAGCGCCGAAGGCGCGCCGGTGGGCTTCCGCGCCACGTGCAACCCCGGTGGGGCGGGACACGCCTGGGTCAAGGCGCGCTACATCGACGCCGGACCGTTCGTCGTCAGCCGGCAACGCTTCGACGACCCGTTCACCGGCGCCAGCCTCAGCCTCGACCGGCAGTTCATTCCGGCCAGGCTGGCCGACAATCCGGCGCTGCTGGCCAACGATCCGGCCTATGTCGCGCGGCTGGCGCAATGCGGCTCGGCGGCGCTGGTGCGGGCCTGGCTCGAGGGCGACTGGAGCGTGATCGAGGGCGCCTTCTTCGACGGCTGGTCGGCGCGCAATATCGTCGATCCGTTCCCCGTGCCGCCGTTCTGGACCCGCATCCGCGCCTTCGACTGGGGTTTCGCGGCGCCGTTTTCGGTCGGCTGGTGGGCTTTGGCGGCGGACGACTTCGCCCTCGCCGACGGCCGGACCATTCCGCGCGGCGCCCTCGTGCGCTATCGCGAATGGTATGGCGCCGGGGCGCGGCCGGGCGAGGGCGCCCGGTTGACGGCGGAGGCGGTCGCCGCCGGCATTCTCGAGCGCGATGGCCGCGAGCCGATCGCCCATGCGGTCGCCGACCCGTCGATCTTCGCCCAGAACGGCGGCCCCTCGATCGGCGAGCGGCTGACCAGGGCCGGGGTGCGCTTCCGCGCCGCCGACAACACGCGGGTGGGCGCGCGCGGCGCCCTCTCCGGCTGGGACCAGGTGCGCGCCCGCGTCGTCGGCAAGAATGGCGCGCCGATGCTGTATGTATTCTCGACCTGCCGAGACTTCATCCGCACCGTGCCGTCGCTGCAGCACGATCGCCACCGCCCCGAGGACATCGACACCGACGCCGAGGACCATATCGCCGACGAGACCCGCTATGCCTGTCTGGCGAGGCCATGGCAGCCGCCGCCGGCGGCGCAGCCACCGCCCGCTTCGTGGGCGATCGCGCAAAGCCAGCAGCGTTCGATCGGGCGGGCGCGGTGAGGACCAGGCTGCGAGGGGTCGGTACGCGCATGCACGGATTGCCCGCCCAATGGGGTGGGCGCGAACCGAGTTTGGCGACGGGCCGCCGCCTTCGCCGGACCTTTCGATGGGCGCCGGCGCGACCGGGACCTGCCCTCATCGCAAGGCGCGGGGATGAAACGCCCGGCGGCCGGGACAGGCCGATCGCCCGGCCGCGGTCGGCCTTGATGACCCAGGGACGATCCGCTCATAAGCCCCGTCCACCACAGCTTCTTTCGCGAGGCCCATCATGAACGCACGCGGTCCGGCGGCTGCCGCCGCTCTGTTCGTCGCGGGGCTTTCGGGGCTCGCCGGCGCGCGCGCCGAGGCGCCGTTGCCCGATCTGCACTGGCGGCTGATCGGCCCCTTGCGCGGCGGCTGGGGGGAGATGGTCGAGGGGATACCCTCGCGGCCGGACAGCTTCTGGTTCGGGGCCGCCGGCGGCGGGGCGTGGCGCAGCGACGACGCCGGACGGACCTGGCGGCCGATGTTCGACCAGGGGCCGAGCGCGCCGATCGGCGCGCTGGCGATCGCTCCCTCGGCGCCCGACACGGTCTATATCGGCGCCGGCCAGCCGGAGGTCCGCTACGACACCGCCGGCGGCGCGGGCGTCTTCCGCACCGACGACGGCGGGCGCAGCTGGCGAAGCCTCGGCCTCGCCTCGTCGCGCGCCATCGGCCGCATCCTCGTCCACCCGCGCGATCCCAATCGCGTGCTGGTGGCGGCGCTCGGCAATGTCTTCGCCAGCGGCGGCGAGCGCGGCGTCTTCCGCAGCGACGACGGCGGCGCCCACTGGCGCCTGACCCTCGATCCGGGGCCGGAAGCCGGCGCGGTCGATCTCGCCGCCGATCCCGCCGATCCGAACCTGGTGTTCGCCGCCGTCTGGCAGGCCAGGCAATATCCCTGGCAGAGCTACTTCACGCCGGTCGCCGGGCCGGCGAGCGGGGTCTACAAGTCCACCGACGGCGGCGCGAGCTGGACGCGGGTGACGGGCGGCGGCTGGCCGGCCGGCGATATCGGCCGCATCAGCCTGGCGGCGACGCGCGCCGCGGGCGCCCCGCGGGTCTACGCGGTGGTCAACAGCGAGGGCGCCGGCGGCCTCTATCGCTCCGACGACGGCGGCGCGACCTGGACGAGGGTCAACGACGAGGAAGCCTTCACCAGCGACTACGCCAGCCGCGTGACGGTCGCGCCCAACGATCCGGACACGGTCTATCTGGTCGGCCAGTCGATCCGCCGCTGCACCGCCGGCGGCAAGACATGCGCCATCTTCAAGGGCGCGCCCGGCGGCGACGACTATCACCATGTCTGGATCAACCCGCTGCGGCCCGACCACATCGCCACCGCCAGCGACCAGGGCGTGGTGGTCAGCGTCGACGGCGGCGCGACCTGGTCGAGCTGGTACAATCAGCCGACCGGCCAGTTCTATCATCTGGCGGCGGACGACCGCTTTCCCTACCGCATCTATTCCGGCCAGCAGGACTCCGGCACGGTCGGGGCGCTCAGCCGCTCGGATTTCGGCGCCCTGACGTTCCGCGACTGGCGCCCGGTGGGCGGCGACGAACGCGACTACGACATTCCCGACCCCGACGATCCGGACATCGTCTATGGCTCGGGCCTGGGCGGGCGGGTCAGCCGCTTCGACGCGCGCACCGGCCAGAGCGGAAACATCGCGCCGTTCCTGGAGCCCAACTACGGCCGCCGGCAGACGACCACGGCGCACCATTTCGTCTGGGTGACGCCGCTGGCGGTGTCGCGGGTCGGAGCGACGACGATCTATCTCGGCGCCGAGTCGGTGTTCGCCTCCACCGACAGGGGCATGAGCTGGCGACTGATCAGCCCCGACCTGACGGGCAAGACGCCCGGCGCGCCGCGCTGCGAGGGGGCCGTCGCCATCGCCGACGCCAAGGCCTGCGGCTACGGCGGCATCTGGAGCCTCGCGCCCTCGCCGCGTCGCGCCGGCGAACTGTGGGTCGGCTCGGACGATGGGATGGTTCATGTCACGCGCGACGGCGGCGCGAGCTGGGCGGACGTGACGCCGCCCGGCCTGCCGGCCTGGGAGAAGATCGCCAGCATCGATCCCTCGCCGCTCGCCGATGGCGGCGCGCTGATCGCCGTCGACGGCCACCGCCTGGGTGACTTGAAGCCGAGGCTGCTGGCGACCAGCGACTTCGGCAAGCGTTGGCGCGACATCACCGGCGACCTGCCGGCCGATCACACCCGACCTTCGTCGTTCGCGCCGACACCCGGCGGCCGGGACTGCTGTTCGCCGGCACGGAGGCAGGCGCCTATGTGTCGTTCGACGGCGGCGGCCACTGGCGCAAGCTCGCCGACCTGCCGACCGCGCAGGTGAACGACCTGCTGGTCCATGGCGACGACCTGATCGCCGCGACGCAGGGGAGGGGCCTCTACGTGCTCGACGACATCGCGCCGCTGCGTCAGTGGCGCGGCGACCTGGACCGGGCGCCGGCCCGCCTGTTCGCGCCGGCGGCGGCGATCCGCGTGCGCGACAACAACAATCACGACACGCCGCTGCCCGCCGACGAGCCGATGGCGGGCAATCCGCCGCGCGGCGCTATTGTCGACTACTGGCTCGCCGCGCCAGCCAAGGGCGCCCTGGTGCTGGAGGTCCGTGACGCCAGCGGCGCCGTGGTCCGGCGTCTGACCGGCGCGCCGCCGATCCGCCCGCCGGCGGAGGCCTATTTCTCCGACGCCTGGCTGCGCCCCGACCCCGGCCTGCCGGCGAGCGCCGGCATGCACCGGGTGAGCTGGGATCTGCACTTCGAGCGGCCGAGGGCGCTCGGCTACGACTTTTCGATCGCCGCGGTTCCTGGACGCGACACGCCGATCACGCCGGAAGGGCCGCTCGCCCCGCCCGGCCGCTACAGCCTGCGCCTGACGGTGGACGGCCGCGCCTATGAAGCGCCGCTCGATCTCCTTCAGGATCCGCGCACCCATGTGAGCGACGCCGATTTCGCCGCCTCGCTTAGCCTCTCGCGCGAGATCGCCCAGGCGCTGGAGACCGCCTGGCGCGGCGACGCGCAGCAGCGCGCCGCCCACGCGGCGCTCATCGCGCTGAAGGATCCGGCGGCGACGGCGCTGATCGCGGCGACCAAGCCGCCAAAGGGCGGCGGCTTTGGCGATCCGGCCGGCGTGCTGGCGGCGATCGAGACCGATCTCGAAGGCGCCGATCTGGCCCCGACCGCGCCGCAGCGCGAGGCGGTCGCCAAGGCGCGCGGCCAGATCGACGCGGCGATGGCCGACTGGACGAAGCTGCGCGACGGCGATCTCGCCGCCTACAACGCCGCCCGCAAGGCCAAGGGCCAGACTGCCGCCTACATCCCCGCCGAGGACGCCCTTCCCCCCGCGCCACCGGACGGCGGCGAGGATCTGCCTTGAGCGTCATCTGGACGGCGGGCGCGGCGCCCGCGCCGCCGGGTCGAGGCGGCCCGATTCCAGCTCAGGCGGTCACTCGCCGATGAGATGCAGCGCCACCTCGCGGGCGTGCGGGGCGCGGCGGTGTTCGAAGAGATAGAGCCCCTGCCAGCGGCCGAGCGCCATGGCGCCGGCGGCGATCGGAATGGCCAGGTGCGTCTGGCCGAGGGCGGCGCGGATGTGCGCCGGCATGTCGTCGGGCCCTTCGTCGTCGTGGCGATAGAGGCCGCGTCCCTCCGGGACCAGCCGGTCGAAGAAGGCCTCGAGGTCGCCGCGGACCTCGGGCGCGGCGTTCTCCTGGATCAGCAGGGAGGCGGAGGTGTGCCGGCAGAAGAGCGTGAGGAGGCCCGTTCGCGGGTCCTGGTCGGCCAGCCAGGCGGCGACCGCGTCGGTGATCTCGACGAGGCCGCGGCGGCGCGTCTGGATCCGCAGCCGGCCGCTCGCCTGGCGCACGGGCGCCTCACATGCGGTGCAAGGCGCAGATCTTGTTGCCGTCCGGATCGCGCAGATAGGCGAGGTACATCTTGCCGAGGCCGCCCTCGCGCACGCCCGGCGGATCCTCGATGCTGGTCCCGCCGTGCGCGAGCCCGGCGGCGTGCCAGGCGTCGGCGTCGGCCGGCGATTTGGCGGCGAAGCCGATGGTGCCGCCGTTGGCATGGCTGGCCGGCTCTCCATCGATCGGCTTGGACACCGAGAAGACGCCGGTCGGCGTCATGTAGAAGATGCGGTGGCCGTCGACGTGCGCCGGCGGGACGCCGAGCGTCCCCAGCACCGCGTCGTAGAACCGCTTGGCGCGGTCGAGATCGTTGGTTCCGATCATCACGTGCGAGAACATGCGAGGGGCTCCACGGCGGCCCAATGCCGCGCCGAGGGTGGGTTAGCCGAGCGCCGGCGGCGCGGCAAACGGCCCGTGGTTGCATCGCCTGTCCGCGCCGGCGCATGAAGACCGCGAACTCCAAAGGGAAGGGATGGGCATGCGGCGACAGCCAATCGTCCGGGTCATCGGCGTCATTGTCCTGCTTGGTCTCGCCGCCTGTTCGCGCAGCCCGCAAGACGCCCAGGCGGACGCGATCGCCAAGGAGGCGCGCACGCACGCAGATGTGATCCGCAAGCAGGCCGAGGCGCAGGGGCGCGCGCTGCAACAGCAGGCCGCCACCCTCGCCGCCCAGGCCAAGCAGGCCGGCGGCTACACGGGCCAGCGGCTGAAGGTGCAGGCCGACGCCGCGACGCAAGAGGCGGACATCGTGCTGCGCCAGGGACGCGACCAGGCGCAGGCGGCGGTCGAGGCCGGCGACGCCCAGGCCAAGGCGATCCGCAGCCGGTGAAACCTTCCAATTCGCGCCGCGCCTCGCGGCCGATCCTCGCGCTCGCCTGTCTCGTCGGCCTCGCGGCGGCCAACGACGGCCTCGCCGCCGCCCCGCTGGATTTCGCGCGGGTGCTGCCGCCGGCCCCGGCCGCCGGTTCGCCGCGCGACGCCGCCGACCGGGCGATCTTTCGCCAGACCCGCGCCCTGGCCGGCTCGCCGCGCTGGACGATGGCGCAGGGCGACGCGGACTTTTCCACTGGCGCGGTTCTCGCCGATTTCAGCTGCGCGGTCGGCGCCCCGCTCGACCTCGCCACCGCGCCGGCGACCGCCGACCTGCTGCGGCGCCTGGCGCCCGACATCGTTCACGCGGTGTTTCCGGCCAAGGCCGCCTACGGGCGGCGACGGCCCTACCTCGTGGACAAGGGTCCGCTCTGCGTGAAGCGCGGGCCGGTTCTCGACCTGGACTACGACTATCCCTCCGGCCACGCGACGGTCGGCTGGACCGCCGGCCTGTTGCTGGCGATGGCGGCGCCCGACCGCGCCGAGGCGATCCTGGCGCGCGCCCGCGCCTATGGCGAGAGCCGGGTGGTGTGCGGCGTGCACAACGCCAGCGCGATCGAGGCCGGGCGCCTGCTGGCGAGCGCGATCGTCGCCCGCCGCGTCGCCGATCCGGACCTCGCCGCCGCGATCCGCGCCGCCGCCGGCGAGGAGATCGCCGCGCCTGCGCGCCAAGGCTAGGCCGGCGCCCGACCGCTGCGCCGCCGAAACCGCCCTGCTGCCGACGCCGTGGTGAGCTCGAACCGCCGCCGCTGGAAGGCGGCGGTACGGACGCCGGTCATTGATCCGTACCGCCGGCATCCTGCAGGCATCTTTCGCGCCGAATGCCGCCTGGAAGTCGGCGCTACGGTGTTTGCGCCCGGCTGTAGCGCGGGCATCCTGCCGGCGCTTGCGGGGAGCGGATCAGCGATCCTCGTCGAAGCGGCGGGAGACGAGGCCGGCCAGCTCGCGAGTCGCTCGAGCGGCCTCGGGCCCCTCGGCGCGGATCTCGATGGTCGAGCCGGGGCCGGCGGCCAGCATCATCAGGCCCATGATCGACTGGGCGTCGACCACCTGATCGTCCTTGGCGACGGTGATCTCGGCCTCGAAGGTGGCGGCGAGCTTGACGAACTTGGCCGAGGCGCGGGCGTGCAGGCCGCGCTCGTTGACGATCTCGACCAGGATCGAGGCGGCGTCGCCGAGCGGGCGGGGCGTCCTGTCGGGGGCGAGCGCGGTCACTTGTCGCCGGCCAGGACGTAGGAGGCGACCGAGATATACTTGCGCCCGGCCTCGCGCGCCTGGGCCACGCAGACGTCCAGCGGTTCGCGATGGCGCAGGGAGGCGAGCTTGATCAGCATCGGCAGGTTGAGGCCGGCGATCACTTCGGCGCCGGTCTGCTCCATCACCGAGATCGCCAGATTGGAGGGCGTGCCGCCGAACATGTCGGTCAGCAGGATGACCCCCTGGCCGAGATTGACCTGCTGGCAGGCGCGCAGGATGTCGCGTCGGCGCCGCTCCATGTCGTCGTCGGGGCCGATGGCGATGGCGGCCACCGCCGTCTGCGGCCCGACCACATGCTCCATGGCGTAGACGAATTCCTCGGCCAGGCGGCCGTGGGTGACGATCACGAGGCCGATCATGGCGACGCCTCGATCCTGACTGGGCACGGCTGGTCGGAAATGGGATCGAACCCCGCGAACGCGCCTTCGAGGCGGCGGGACATCGCCGCCGGCGCGCGGCGGGCTCCTTAGCCAATTCGCGCGCCGCCTCCAAGCCGCCCCATGGCGGCCGTCAACAGGACGGGCGCGGCGGCGAGGCTGGCGGCGAGCGCCAGGCGCGGAATCGCCACGCCAAGGCGCGTCGTCGCTTCGGCGTCGGGAATGCGCTCGGCCGCTTCGCCGTGGGCGAGGCAGTGGACCGCCAGATCGATGCGCGCGAAGGCCAGCCACGGCCGGTCGATGACGCCGAGGCCGCGCGCCTCGATCTTGCCGGCGATCACGGCCGGAGCGCGGCCGAACACGGCGCCGCCCGAGACGAACAGCCGCACCCGGTCGTCGGCGACCAGGCGCCACGGACCGGCCGCCGTGGCGCGCAGGGCCAGATCGCTCTTGCCCGACCCGGATGGACCCTCGAGCAGGGCGCCGCGCCAGACGCCGCGGTCGCGCAGGGCGATCAGCCCGGCGTGAACGATCATGCGGCCGGCAGGCGCACGACGAAGCGGGCGCCGGCGGTCCGGCCGTCCGCTTGCCGATTTTCCGCGCGGATGACGCCGCCATGCGCCTCGACGATCTGCCGGGCGATGGCGAGGCCGAGACCGGAGTTGCCGCCGAACGCCGCGCCGGCCGGCCGCGAGGTGTAGAACCGTTCGAACACCGTTTCGAGATTGTCGGCCGGGATGCCGGGGCCGTCGTCCTCGACCGTCAGGACGACATGACGGCGCTCCCGCTCGACGCCGACCCGCACCTCGCCGCCGGTCGGGCTGAACGAGCGGGCGTTGTCGATCAGATTGCGCGCCACCTGCCCGAGGGGCCCTTCGCGACCCATGACCCTGGCCGGCTCGCCGGCGCCGGGGGAGAGCAGCCGCACCGACGGCGCGCCCGGCTTGGCGGTCAGGCCGTAGGTATGGACGATCTCGCCCATCAGCGCCCGCAGGTCGAGCGGCTTCACCGGGTCGCGCGCCAGCTCGGCATCGAGGCGCGAGGCGTTGGAAATGTCGGTGATCAGCCGGTCGAGGCGGGCGATGTCCTGGGTGAGAATCGCGGTCAGGCGCGCGCGCGCCGCCGGGTCGCTGACCAGCTGAAGCGTCTCCAGCGCCGAGCGGATCGAGGTGATCGGATTGCGCAACTCGTGCGCCACGTCGGCGGCGAAGCGCTCGATCGCCTCCATGCGCTCGGAGAGGTCGTGGGTCATGGCCTCGAGCGAGCGGGTCAGCTCGCCGATCTCGTCGCGGCGCTCGGCGAGATCGGGCAGGGCGATGGCGCGGGCGCGCGAGAGGCGCACCCGATCGGCGGCGCGCGCCAGGCGGGTGACCGGCCGCGAGACCAGATGGGTGAGGGCGGCCGACGACAGCAAGGTCGCGCCGATCGCCACCAGGATGAACGGCAGCAAGGCGAGCCGCTGGGCATCGACGATCTGGTCGACGTCGCCGGCCTCCAGGGTGAGCACGCCGAGCACGGCGCGCACCCGGCGTATGGGGATGGAGATCGACACCACCCGCCGGCCATCCTCGTCCAGACGCGTCGTCGCCACCGTCTCGCCGGCCATGGCTCGCCGCAGCTCGTCGTCGAGGCCGCGCTTGGCGAGGCGCGCCTGCTGCGCCTCCGATCGCGAAAACCACGGCCGACCGGGGGGCGGCTGGCCGGGCTTGCGCGCCGGCGGCAAGGGCCGCTCTTCGACGCGGTCGGCGACCTGGTAGGAATCGGCGAGCAGCCGACCCTCGGCGTCGTACAGCCGCGCCCGCTGACCCTGCGGGATGAACAGGGCATAGAGGACATTGCTGGCGAGATCGGCTTCGAGGGCCGGCTCGGGGTCGCCGACGGTGGCGTCCTGGTCGATCACGTTGGCGATCACGCCGCCCTCGACGGTGAGGCTGTCGAGGCTGGCCTTGACCAGTCCCTGACGCAGTTCGTTGAGGACGAGGGCGCCGCCGATCAGGATGGCGAGGCCGATCAGGTTGAGGCTGACGATCAGCCGGCCGAGCCGCGAACCGCCGCGCTCGGCCGGCCACCGCTTGGCTCCGGCGGCGGCGGCCGCTCTGGCCTCGCGGCCTATGACGTGGCGGCCCTGGTCGGCCGGCCGATCAGGACTCGCGGTAGCGGTAGCCGACGCCATACAGGGTTTCGATCGAGTCGAACTCGGGGTCGACCTCCCTGAACTTCTTGCGCATCCGCTTGATGTGCAAATCGATGGTGCGATCGTCGACGTAGACCTGATCCTCGTAGGCCGCGTCCATCAGGTTGTCGCGGCTCTTCACGAAGCCGGGGCGCTGGGCGAGCGACTGCAGCAGCAGGAACTCGGTGACGGTGAGCCGCACCGGCTTACCATCCCACAGGCAGTCGTGCCGCGCCGGATCGAGGGTCAGGCGGCCGCGGCGGATCGCCTTGGCGCTGGCTTCCGGGCCGCCGTCGCCCTCCTCGGGATTGGCGCGGCGCAGCACCGCCTTGACCCGCTCGAGCAGCAGCCGCTGGCTGAACGGCTTGTGGATGTAGTCGTCGGCCCCGAGATTGAAGCCGAGAATTTCGTCGATCTCCTCGTCCTTGGAGGTGAGGATGATCACCGGCAGGTTGCTGCTCTGGCGCAGGCGTCGCAGCACCTCCATGCCGTCCAGGCGCGGCATCTTGACGTCGAGGATCGCCAAGTCGGGCGGATCGTTCTCCAAGGCGGCCAGGCCGCTGGCCCCATCGTGCAGGGCCTTGACGGCGTGGCCGTGACTTTCGAGAGCGAGGGATATGGAAGCGACGATGTTTTCGTCGTCGTCGATCAGGGTGATCTTGGCCATGGCGCTGGGCGTGCTTTCCTTGACGGTGAGCTCTTCGTCTCGCCGCCCGCGAGACCCGTGCGCGGAAAGTAGTCTCTCCCGCGCGCGTCATCAATCAGACGGCTGAAGGCGGCCAGAGGCCATGATGGGCGAGGATGGCGCCAATGCGGCGGACGGCCGGGTGAACGCCGGCGGCGGCGGTTCGATCCGCGAGACCCGAGCGCCCACGGCGCGCCTCTTCGCGGGTTTTTCGCTAGTGGCGGCGGCGGTGATCGCCGCCGCGATCGGCTCGGCCTTCCTCGCCAATGCCGGACGCGAGCGGGCGCCGGCCGACAGCGGCGTCTGCTGGCGGGCGCCGGGGCTGGAGGCGAAGGCCGCCGCGCTGCGCCCGATCGAGCGCCACGTCGCCAGCCTGGAGAATTGCGCCGCCGCCTTGGAGGCCTTCCGGCTGATCGACAGGCGCCCGGCGTTGGGCGCCTTTCAGGGCTATTTCATCTTCGTCGACGCCCGCCAGATCGCCTCGGCGACCAGCCGGCGCGGCTTCCGCTATCCGGTGTTTCAGCCGGCCCAGCGCCGGGCGGTGGACGACGGTCTCGCCGATCTGATCGCCAAGCGCGGCGGCGCCTTGCCGGCCGCCGGCGACATGGTGGTGGAGCGCGGAGACTAGCGCCGGCCGCGGGGGCGCGGGCGCCGCTACAGCGTGTCGGCGCCGTCCATGGCCCAGGCGAGGCGGACGTCCTTGTCGCTGACGCCATCGACGTCATGGGTGGCCAGGACCACCTCGACCTTGTTGTAGATGTTCGACCATTCGGGGTGGTGATCGAGCTTCTCGGCGACCATGGCGACGCGGACCATCCAGGCGAAGGCGGTGCTGAAGTCCGGAAAGCGGAACGACTTCCGAATCGCGTCGCGCCCATCGACGGCGCTCCAGCCGGCGAGCTGCTCGAGGGCGGCGGCGGCGCCGATCTTGGCGCCGGTCAAGGGGGCGGTGGTCATGCGGCGATCTCCGATGGAGCGGCGGCGGTGGGGAAGGCGAGGCCTGGTGAGGCGGGCGAGCTCGGCGAGCGCCTGATCCTCGGTCACGACCTTGATCGCCGCCATGCCGAGGCTGGCGGCCGCCTTGCAGTTGATCCCGAGGTCGTCGAGGTAGACGCAGGCGCTGGGCTCGACGGCGAGGGCCGCGCACATCATGCGATAGATCTCCGGATCGGGCTTGCGCACGCCGACCTTGGAACTTTCTATCACATGATCGAACAGGGCGAAGATCTCGGCGGTGGCGCGGCTCGCCGCGCCATCGGCCGCCATGCCTTGTCCCTGGCCCGTGGCGACATTGTTGGTGATGCAGCCGACCTTGCAGCGCGCCTTGCAGGCCTTGAGCGCCGCCACCATGCGCGGCCGCACCGCGCCAGAGAGCAGCGGCAGCACCTCGCGGCCGGCAATCGAATGCCCAAGCGCCGTTGAATTCGGCGAGGAAGAGAGCGTCGAAGGCGGCCGCGTCGATCTCGGCGCGCTCGAACCGCGCCCAGGCGTTGGCGTCGGGCCGGGTCGCGTTCACCTGGCGGATGAAGTCGCGCGGCAGGCCGCGCCCTCTTTCGTAAGCGTTGAAAGCCTCGAACGGCGAGGTGGTGAACACCCCGCCGAAATCCCACAGGATCGCCGCCGGGGCGCTCAGGCGCGGACGATCTTCTTCGGCGGCGGCAACAGGCCCTCGCGCTGGGCGCGCTTGCGCGCCATCTTGCGGGCGCGGCGGACCGCCTCGGCCTTCTGTCGGGCGCGTTTTTCCGACGGCTTCTCGTAGGAGACGTGCCGCTTCATCTCGCGAAACGAGCCCTCGCGCTGCATCTTCTTCTTGAGCGCCTTCAGCGCCTGATCGACGTTGTTGTCGCGGACGAAGATCTGGACCACCAAGGCTCCTGTTGCGGCGGCGCTTGCGAAAAAAGGCGCGTGGAAACCACGCCCGGAAGCGGCTTCCGGGGCGAGAGCGTCGTCACTAGCAGAGCGCGCGCGCCTTGTCCACGCCGTTGGCGCGGCCCGTGGCCATCGGCTAAGCCGGCGCTCCATGGGCGAAGACTCCAATGTCTTGGAACAGGCGGAGGCGGCGATGCTGGCCGCCGCGGCGCGCCTGTCACCGCGCCTTGGCTGGACGAGCCGCATGGTGCGCGCCGCCGCCGCCGAGGCGGCCCTCTCGGAGGGCGAGGCGGCCCTGCTGCTGCCGCATGGCGCGCGCGACCTCGCCGCCCTGCTCGCCGCCGATCACGACCGCCGCGCCCTGGCCGCCCTCGCCGACACCGATCCGGCGAGCTTGAAGATCCGCGAGCGCATCCGCGCCGCCGTGATGGCGAGGCTCGAGGCGGCGATGCGCGACGAGCCGGCGCTGCGCCGCTGGATGGGCTTCCTGCTGCTGCCGGCCAACGCCGCGCTCGGCGCCCGCCTCCTCTGGCGCACCGCCGACGTACTGTGGCGCTGGGCCGGCGACGCCGCGACCGACGAGAACCACTACAGCAAGCGCGCCATCCTCTCGGAGATCCTCGCCTCCACCCTGGCCCTGCGCCTCAGCCACGGGGCGGCCGCCGCCGAGGCCCGCCTCGACCGCCGCATCGCCCAGGTGATGGCGTTCGAAAAATGGAAAGCCGGCCGCGACCCCGGCGCGGTCGGGCGACGCCTGGCGGAGCGGCTGGGGCGGTGGCGGTATGGCGGCGGACCGCCACCCCCCGCGCCGGCATGACCGGCCGCCGGCGCGCGGGTGGCGGCTCGGGGCTGAGATCTGGCGCGCTTGTCGGCGGCGCCGCTCTGGCGGCGTCGATCGCTCTTGCCACCGGCGCCTTCGCGCGCGCTGCCCCGCCACTCGCGTCGGCGGTCCCTGGCGCCACCTTTCGCGACTGTCCCGACTGCCCGGCGATGGTGGTGATTCCGGCTGGTCGGTTCCTCATGGGATCGCCGCTGGCGGAAAAGGTCTGGGCCGCCAGCCATGGCGCCGCCGCCGCGTCCGTCGCCGACGAGGCGCCGCAACACCTCGTCACGCTTCGGTCCTTCGCCATCGGCCGCTACGATGTGACGGTCGGCGAATTCGCGGCCTTCGTGCGAGACACCCACTATTCTCCGGCGGACGGATGCGGTCCCAACGGCGAGACATGGGTCAAGACCTCCGGCGTGGACTGGCGCCACACGGGCTTTCCCCAGACCGACCGCGACCCGGTGGTCTGCGTCAGCTGGCTCGACGCGCGCGCCTATGTCGGCTGGTTGAACCGCAAGACGGCGCGCGGCCAGGAGCACGGGTTCGGCGGCCTCTACCGGCTGCCGAGCGAGGCGGAATGGGAATACGCCGCCCGCGGCGGCGCGACGACACGATTCTGGTGGGGCGCGGACGCTACCGGCGCGGCGGACCACGCCTGGTATGGCGAGCGATTCAGCCGGCCGTGGGCCGCGGGAAACTCAGGCGGCCACACCCATCCGGTAGGTATGAAGCCGGCGAACAGCTTCGGACTGTACGACATGGCCGGGGACGTCTGGCAGTGGACGGCGGATTGTTACGCCGAGACCTACGCCGGCGCGCCCACCGACGGCCGTCCGGCCGAAAGGGCGCCTCGGTGCCTGCGAGTCGATCGCGGCGGCTCGTGGCTCTACGCCGCGTGGCTGCTTCGCTCCGCCACCCGCGAGCGGAACCCGGAGGACTTTCGCGACGCCATCATGGGGTTTCGCGTCGCCAAGACGCTGCGTTGAGGAAGCGCGCCAGTGGTGCGCCGGCGGCCTAGCGCGTGAGCCAGCCGACCCGGTTCACATGCCCCATCTTGCGGCCGGGCCGCGCCTCGCGCTTGCCGTAGAGCCAGGGGCGGGCATCGGGATCCTTGGCGTAGGCCGGCCAGCGCGCCGCCTCCTCGCCGAGCAGATTGATCATCTCCACCCGCGCGCGCGCCTCGGTCGGGCCGAGCGGCCAGCCGGCCATGGCGCGGATGTGCTGCTCGAACTGATCGACGGCGCAGCCGTCCAGGGTCCAGTGGCCGGTGTTGTGCACCCGGGGGGCGAACTCGTTGACCAGCAGCGCGCCGTCGTCGGTTTCGAACAACTCGACGCCGATCACCCCGACGTAGTCGAGGTTGCCAAGCAGGGTGGCGGCGACGCGTTCGGCGGCGGCGACCTGGGTCGGGGTGACTCCCGGCGCCGGCGCCACCGTGCGGCGCAGGATGCCGGCCTCGTGGTGGCTCTCGGTGAGCGGATAGAAGGCGAACTCGCCGTCGCGGCCGCGGGCGGCGATGATCGCCAGCTCGCGGCGAAAGTCGGCCGGCGCCTCGGCGATGCACGGCCGCGCCGCCCAGAGCGGCGAAGGCGCTGTCCGCTTCGTCCGCCCGGGCCACCCAGATCTGCCCCTTGCCATCATAGCCGCCGCGCCGGGTCTTGAGCAGCAGCGGCGCGCCGAGGCGCGTCATGGCGGCGCGCAGATCGTCGGCCGAGCCGACCTCGGCAAAGGCGACGGTCGCCACGCCGGCGGTGTTGACGAACGACTTCTCCGCCAGGCGATCCTGGGCGATGGCCAGCGCCCGCCCGTTCGGCGCGGCCTCCGCCCCGGCGTCGATCAGCAGATCGACGGCGCGCGGCCGGCACGTTCTCGAACTCATAGGTGACGACGTCCGCGAGGCGCGCCAGCTCGGCGATGGCGACGGGATCGTCGTAGGGCGCGACGATCGCGCGGGCGGCGACGCGGGCGGCGGGGGAGTCGGCCTCGGGCGTCAGGATGGCGGCGTCGAAGCCGAGCCGCGCCGCCGCCATCGCCAGCATGCGGCCGAGCTGGCCGCCGCCGAGGATGCCGATCGTGGCGCCGGGCGCCAGGGGAAAGCCGCTCATGCGCCGTGCGTCACTCGACGCTCTCGGCCACCGCCTCGGCCTGGGCGGCGCGGTCGGCGGCGAGCCGCTCGGCGAGCGCGGCATCGCCGAGCGCCAGGATGCGGGCGGCGAGGATGGCGGCGTTGCGCGCCCCCGCCTCGCCGATCGCCAAGGTGCCCACCGGCACGCCCGCCGGCATCTGAACGATGGAGAGCAGGGAATCGAGGCCTTTCAGCGCCTTGGATTGGATCGGCACGCCCAGCACCGGCAGGTCGGTCATCGAGGCGGTCATGCCCGGCAGATGCGCCGCCCCGCCGGCGGCGGCGATGATCACCTTGTAGCCCGCGGCGCGCGCGCCTTTGGCGAAGGCGTAGAGCCGCTCGGGCGTGCGGTGGGCGGAGACCACCTTGGCCGCATAAGGGACGCCCAGCCCGTCCAGGCAGTCCGCCGCGCCCTTGAGCGTCGGCCAGTCCGACCGGCTGCCCATGATGATGGCGACGGGAGGGGCGCTCATGACCGACGCCCTCTTACAGGCGAGGTCGGAGGTTGGCCAGTTGGCCGGCGGGTGCTGGGGCCCTGTTTACCAAAGCCCGCCATGTAATACATGCGAATGACAATCAAGATCGGATTGACTAGCGCCATGGCCGCCAACGCTCTCGTGCAAACCCGCGTCGACGCCGACCTCAAGGGCCGGGCAAGCGCCGTCCTGAACACGCTGGGACTATCAGTGTCGGACGCTGTCAGGATGCTGCTGACCGGCGTCGCCAATGAAGGCGCGCTTCCCATTGGGTTGGCGACCGATCCGGACTCTCACGACGCCTGGTTTCGGGCGAAGGTGCGCGAAGCCTTGGACGACCTCGCGCCGGCGGCGGGGAAGGACGTCGAAGAGCACTTTTCGAAGCGACGCGCCGTGGCGTTATCTCCCGCATCGGAGCGGCGAGGGTGAGAATCGAATAGTCGCGTCACGCGCTCGCGGATCGCGACCAATTATTCGACTCTATCGAAGCGGACAGCCCCCGCGCGGCGGCTACCATCATCCTGGAAGTGACGTCGAGCGATGGCCCTCGGCGCCTGGGGCAAGCAATCGGGTGTGATTGCGAGCCCGCAGCCGCCCTCTGAACGCCTTGCCGCATCGACCCGGGCGTGATCGGCTGATATCAGCGGCGCGACAGGTCAGCCGGCCGGCGCCGGACTTGGAGAGATGAATGCGCGACATCCGCCATTTCGTGAACGGCGCGGCCTATGCCGGCGACTCCGCCCGCTGCGGCGAGGTGTTCGATCCCAACACCGGCGAGGTTCAGGCGCGGGTCGGGTTCGCCTCGGCGGCGGACGTCGATGCGGCGGTCAAGGCGGCGGCGGCGGCTCAGCCGGCCTGGGCGGCGACCAATCCGCAGCGCCGGGCGCGGGTGATGTTCGAGTTCAAGCGCCTCGTCGAGGCGCGCATGGACGAACTGGCGCGGCTGCTCTCCAGCGAGCACGGCAAGGTGATCGCCGACGCGCGCGGCGATATACAGCGCGGCCTGGAGGTGATCGAGTTCGCCTGCGGCATCCCGCACGCGCTCAAGGGCGAATACACCGAGGGCGCCGGGCCGGGGATCGACGTCTATTCGATGCGCCAGCCGCTCGGCGTGGTCGCCGGGATCACGCCGTTCAACTTCCCGGCGATGATCCCGATGTGGATGTTCGGCGTCGCCATCGCCTGCGGCAACGCCTTCGTGCTCAAGCCCTCGGAGAAGGATCCGAGCGTGCCGGTGCGCCTGGCCGAGCTGTTCCTGGAGGCCGGCGGCCCGGCCGGGCGTGCTCAACGTGGTGCACGGCGACAAGGTCGCGGTGGACGCCATCCTCACCCATCCGCTGATCCGGGCGGTGAGCTTCGTCGGCTCTTCCGACATCGCCCAGTACATCTATGCCACCGGCGCGGCGCACGGGAAGCGGGTGCAGGCGATGGGCGGGGCGAAGAACCACGGCATCGTCCTGCCGGACGCCGACCTCGACCAGGCGGTCAAGGACCTGATCGGCGCGGCCTACGGCTCGGCCGGCGAGCGCTGCATGGCCCTGCCCGTAGTCGTGCCGGTCGGCGAGAAGACCGCGCGAGGCGCTACGCGAGAAGGTGCTGGCCGAACTGCCGTCGCTGAAGGTGGGGATCAGCACCGATCCGGCGGCGCAGTATGGCCCGGTGGTCTCGGCGGCGCATCGCAAGCGGGTCGAGGACTACATCCAGCTGGGCGCCGACGAAGGCGCGGAGCTGGTGGTCGACGGCCGCGGGTTCGCCCTGCAAGGCTACGAGAGACGGCTTCTTCATCGGCCCGAGCCTGTTCGACCATGTGAAGCCGCGATGCGCACCTATCAGGAGGAGATCTTCGGACCGGTGCTGCAGATCGTCCGCGCCGACAGCCTGGAGGAGGCGATCGCCCTGCCGTCCAAGCACCAATATGGCAACGGCGTCGCCATCTTCACCCGCAACGGCCGGGCGGCGCGCGAATTCGCCGCCAAGGTCGACGTCGGCATGGTCGGGATCAATGTGCCGATCCCGGTGCCGGTCGCCTACCACACCTTCGGCGGCTGGAAGCGCAGCGCCTTCGGCGACACCAATGTCCACGGCATGGAGGGGGTGAAGTTCTACACCAAGGTCAAGACCGTCACCGCCCGCTGGCCCGAGGGGATGCAGGAGGACAGCGCCTTCGTCATCCCGACGATGGGGTAAGGCAGGTGACCGCGATGCTGATCTCTCCCCGTGCAACGGGGGGAGGGCCGGCGAAGGCGGGAGGGGGGCTGGCCTTGGCGACATATTCGCCGTTCGAGGACAGGCAAGCGCCTCGCCTGACGAGCCCCCTCCACCGCGTTGCGGTCCCCCTCCCCCGCGTTGCGGGGGAGGAACTTGGCCGTCCGCGCGGATGAATTTCCAGCTCACCGAGGAGCAGCGGGCGATCGAGGACGCGGCGCGGGCGTTCGCGGCCGCCGAGATGGCGCCGCGCGCGGCGCGCTGGGACGAGGACAAGCACTTCCCCGTCGAGACGCTCAAGGCGGCGGCGGCGCTCGGCTTCGCCGGGGTCTATGTCCGAGAGGACGTCGGCGGCTCGGCGCTGAGCCGGCTCGACGCGGCGATCGTCTTCGAAGCTCTGGCGATGGGCGACGTCACCACCGCCGCCTTCCTCTCCATCCACAACATGGCCTCGTGGATGATCGACGCCTTCGCCGCCGACGAGTTGCGACGCCGCTACCTGCCAGGCCTGACGGCGATGGACCTCATCGCCTCCTACTGTCTCACCGAGCCGGGCGCCGGCTCCGACGCCGCTTCGCTCAAGACCACCGCGCGACGCGAGGGCGAGACCTATGTGCTGAACGGCGCCAAGGCCTTCATCTCCGGCGCCGGGGTGTCGGACGTCTATGTCGTCATGGCCCGGACCGGCGGCGAGGGCGCGCGGGGTATTTCGACCTTCGTGGTCGAGCGCGAGACGCCCGGCGTCTCCTTCGGCGCCCAGGAGCGTAAGATGGGATGGGCGGCGCAGCCGACCGCCATGGTCCATTTCGACAACGCCCGCGTGCCGGCGGCCAACCGCGTCGGCGTTGAGGGCGAGGGCTTCCGCATCGCCATGAAGGGTCTGGACGGCGGCCGGCTCAACATCGCCGCCTGCGCGCTCGGCGGCGCCCAGTTCGCCTTCGAGACCGCGCGCGACTACCTGAAGACCCGGCGCCAGTTCGGCCGCGCCCTGGCCGAGTTCCAGGCGCTGCAGTTCCGCCTCGCCGACATGGCGACGGCGCTGGAAGCCGGCCGGCTGATGGTGCGCCGCGCCGCCGCCGCGGTCGACGCGGGCGATCCCGAAGCGACCAGGCTTGCCGCCATGGCCAAGCGCTTCGCCACCGACGCCGCCTTCGAGGTCGCCAACCAGGCGCTGCAGCTGCACGGCGGCTATGGCTACCTCAAGGACTATCCGCTGGAGCGGATCGTCCGCGACCTGCGCGTGCACCAGATCCTCGAGGGCACCAACGAGATCATGCGCGTGATCATCGCCCGCGAGCTCTTGAAGTGAGCGAGGCCGAGCCGGAGGTTCTGGCGCGCATCGAGGGCCGGGTCGGGCGGCTGACGCTGAACCGGCCCAAGGCGCTCGGCGCCCTGACGCTTGGCATGTGCCGGCTGATGATCGAGGCCCTGCTCGCGTGGCGCGGCGACGCCCGCGTCGAGGCGGTGCTGATCGACCATGCCGGCGAGCGCGGCTTCTGCGCCGGCGGCGACATCCGCTTTCTCGCCGACAGCGCGCGGCAGGGCGGCGCGGCGGCGCGCGAATTCTTCTTCACCGAATACCGCCTCAACCACCTGCTCTTCACCTATCCCAAGCCGGTCGTCGCGGTGATGGACGGGATCACCATGGGCGGCGGGGTCGGCATCTCGGCGCCGGCGCGGTGGCGCATCGCCACCGAGCGGACCACCTTCGCCATGCCGGAGACCGGCATCGGCCTCTTCCCCGACGTCGGCGGCGGCTGGCATCTGCCGCGCCTGCCGGGCGAGACGGGGACCTGGCGTGGCGCTCACCGGGGCGCGGCTCAAGGCGGCCGATTGCCTGGCGCTCGGCATCGCCAACGCCTTCGTGCCGAGCGCCGACATCGAGACGTTCAAGGCGGCGGTGGTCGCTTCGCCTCGCGAGATCGAGGCGCACGTCCGCCGCTACGCCGGCGATCCCGGACCCGCGCCGATCGAGACCAACCGTCTGATGATCGATCGCCATTTCGCTGGCGAGAGCGTCGAGACGATCGTCGAGAGCCTGCGCGCCGAGGCGGGCTGGGCCGCCGAGCAGGCGAAGATCTTGGCGACCAAGTCGCCGTTGAGCCTGAAAGTCACCCTGCGCCAGCTGCGCGAGGGCGCGGCCATGGCCAGCTTCGCCAAGGAGATGGCCCAGGAGATGCGCATCGCCGCGCGCATGGTGCAGAGCCACGACTTCGCCGAGGGCGTGCGCGCCGTGATCGTCGAGAAGGACAACGCGCCGCGGTGGGATCCGGCCGATCTCGCCGAGGTGACGCCCGCCATGCTCGACGCCATCTTCGCCCCCTTGCCCGCCGATCAGGAGTGGACGCCGCTATGAGTTACGAAACCATCCTGGTGGAGAGGCGCGGGGCGGTCAGCCTTGTCACCCTGAACCGGCCCAAAGCGCTCAATGCCCTGAACAGCCAGGTGCTCGCCGACCTCCTCGCCGCCTTCGCCGCCTTCGACGCCGACCCGGCTCAGCGCTGCCTGGTGCTCACCGGTTCCGAGCGCGCCTTCGCCGCCGGCGCCGACATCAAGGAGATGCAGAGCCAGTCGTTCGCCGACATGTATGGCGGCGACTTCTTCGCCGGCTATTCCCGCCTGACCAGGACGCGCAAGCCGTGGATCGCCGCGGTCGCCGGCCATGCGCTGGGCGGCGGCTGCGAACTGGCGATGATGGCCGACTTCATCATCGCCGCCGATACCGCCAAGTTCGGCCAGCCGGAGATCAAGCTCGGCGTCACGCCCGGCATGGGCGGCTCTCAGCGCCTCACTCGCGCGGTCGGCAAGGCCAAGGCGATGGAGATGATCCTCACCGGCCGGATCATGGACGCGCGCGAGGCGGAGGCCTCGGGCCTGGTCGCCCGGGTCGTTCCCGCCGCCGAGCTCATCGCCGAGACGCTCGAGACCGCCGAGACCATCGCCGCCATGGCCCCGCTCGCGGCGATCGCGGCCAAGGAGATGGTCAACGCGACTTTCGAGACCCTGCTGGAGCAGGGGATCGCCTTCGAGCGCCGCCTGTTCCACGGCCTGTTCGGCACCGCCGACCAGAAAGAGGGGATGGCCGCCTTCGTCGAGAAGCGGCCCGGAGCGTTCACCGGCCGGTGAGGGCTTGACAGCTCAATCAAGCGAGATCATTTTTGGTCTCAGTTGATAGGAGGCTCTCATGGTCCATGGCGTTCAGGCGGTGGCGCCGCCCTGGCCGGCCGAGGCGCTTCACCCGGCCGCCGGCGGTCGGCTGACCACCGCCGATCTCGACGATCTGGCGCGCCGCATGACCCCGGACGACAAGACGGCGCGCTACCGGCTGGTCAGCAAGGCGAGCTACGCGCGGCGCAAGGCGGCGGCGAACGGCTCGGGGGCGGCGGCCCTTTCGGCCGCCGAGAGCGAGCGGGTGACCCGTATCGCCCACTTGTGGAACTTCGCCGTCGAGGTGATGGGCCGCGAGGACAAGGCGCGCGGTTTCCTCAGCCGTCCGAACATGCTGTTGCGCGGCCAGAGTCCGCTGGATGTGGCGCTCGCCAGCGAGAGCGGCGGGCGACGGGTGGAAGAGCTCCTGGGCGGCCTCGCCTACGGCACGGCGGTTTGATGGCGGCGCGGCTCGACCGCACCCTCACGGCCTATCGTATCGGCGACCCGGACGGCCGCTTTCCAATCTTCGACGCCACCGGCTCGCGGCTGTTTCCCGGCCGATGGAATACCCGGATCACGCCGATGATCTACGCCTGCGCGCACTACAGCACGGCGATGCTGGAGAAGCTGGCGCGCGGGGCTGGCGAGCTGCCGCGCAACCAGCATTATATCGAGATCGTCATCGACGCCGGCGTCAGCTTCGAGGTCTTCTCCGCCGACCACCATCCCGGCTGGGACTCGCCGACGCCGCTCGCGTCGCGCAGCTTCGGCGCGGCGTGGCGGAGCGAGGCGCGCTCGGCAATCCTGATCGTGCCGAGCTATGTGGCGCGGATCGAGACCAATATCCTGATCAACCCCGACCACCCGGACGCCCAGCGCGCCCGCCCGAGCCTGCCGCGCCCGGTCTGGTGGGACGAGCGGCTGTTCGCTTGAGGCGGCTCGCCGGGCGGATCGAGTTTCCCGGGCGCGGCGCCTTCGCGGGCCCTGAACCAGAAAGGCCGCCAGGAGCCAGGACCGCCCCACGGCGCTCCTCCGATCAGCCGGCGGCGCCGCCAATGGCGAGCAAAATAGCCGCTTAACAAGCCTCGCCGGAGCGCCTATAAGGCCTCCTATCATCGTCCGTTGATGCCGGATGGCGTCATGCGAGCGGCGGTCCCGTGAAAAGGACCGGCCGCTTTTTCTTTGCCCCAAGGAGGGTCGATCGGGTGCGCGGCAGGACCGCCGAGGATCATCGCCTGCTGGAGCTGCTCGACCCGGTCGCCGAGGCCGAGGGCGTAGCGCTCGTGCGCCTGCGGCTGATGGCCGGCGACAGGGCGCGACGCCTGCAAATCCTCGCCGAACGCCGAGGCGAGGAGAGCCTGCCGGTCGACGATTGCGCGCGCCTTTCGCGCCGGCTGGCGCGGGTGCTGGACGACGCCGACCCGATCGCCGGCGCCTATATGCTGGAGGTCTCCAGCCCGGGCATCGACCGGCCGCTCACCCGCCTCGCCGATTTCGACGGCTGGCGCGGTCTCCTCGCCAAGCTGGAGCTGGAGCGGCCGCTCGAAGGCCGCAAGCGGTTCAAGGGTCGGCTGGCGGGGGTGGAGGACGACGCGGTGCTGGTCGAACTGGAGGACGGCGGCGGCCTGGCGCGCCTGCCGTTCGGCGAGATTTCCGAAGCCAGGCTGGTGATGGACGACGAGCTGATGGCCCGCGGCGCGGCGCGGCGCGCGGCGCGGCTGGCGGCCGAAATCGACGAAGGACGACAACCAAGCGATGAGCCACACCCCATGAGCATCACCCCCATGAGCATTACCCCATGAGCGTCACCGGCATTTCCGCCAATCGCCTCGAGCTGCTGCAGATCGCCGACGCCGTCGCGCGCGAGAAGGCGATCGAAAAGGAGATCGTCGTCCAGGCGATCGAGGAGGCGATGGAGAAGGCGGCCAAGACCCGCTACGGCGCCGAGCACGACATCCGCGTCCACATCGACCCGAAGACCGGCGAGACGTCGTTCACCCGGGTCATCACCGTCGTTCCGGACGACACGGCGGACGCCAAGCCCGTCGTCCCCGGGCAGGAGAGCGCCGAAGGCGACGAGGAGGAGGAGGACGCGGGTCCGCCGCCGTTCAATCCCGATGCCCAGCGGCGGCTCGCCGACGCGCTGAAGACCGATCCCGACGCGGTGGTCGGCAAGACCTACGTCGAGATCCTGCCGCCGTTCGAGTTCGGCCGGGTGCAGACCCAGATGGCCCGCCAGGTGGTCACCAGCAAGGTGCGCGAGGCCGAGCGCGAGCGGCAGTACGAGGAGTTCAAGGATCGGGTCGGCGAGATCGTCAACGGCGTCGCCAAGAGAGTCGAATACGGCAACGTCATCGTCGACCTCGGCCGCGGCGAAGGCATCATCCGCCGCGATCAGTCGATCCCGCGCGAGATGTTCCAGGTCGGCGACCGGGTGCGCTCGTACATCTACGACGTGCGGCCGGAGGCCAAGGGACCGCAGATCATGCTGTCCCGCGCCCACGGCGGCTTCATGGCCAAGCTGTTCGCCCAGGAAGTGCCGGAGGTCTACGACGGGGTGATCGAAATCCGCGCCGTCGCCCGCGATCCGGGCAGCCGGGCGAAGATGGCGGTGATCTCCAACGATTCCTCGATCGACCCGGTCGGCGCCTGCGTTGGCATGCGCGGCTCGCGGGTGCAGGCGGTGGTCGCCGAGCTGCAGGGCGAGAAGATCGACATCATTCAGTGGAACTCGGACGAGGCGACTTTCCTGGTCAACGCCCTCGCTCCGGCCGAGGTCACCAAGGTGGTGATGGACGAGGAGGACGAGCGGGTCGAGGTGGTGGTGCCCGACGAGCAGCTGTCGCTGGCGATCGGCCGACGCGGGCAGAACGTCCGCCTCGCCAGCCAGCTGACCGGCTGGCAGATCGACATCATGACCGAGACTCAGGAGAGCGAGCGGCGCCAGCGCGAGTTCGCCGAGCGCACCGCGCTGTTCCAGGAGGCGCTCGACGTCGACGAGGTGATCGCGCAGTTGCTGGTCACCGAAGGCTTCGCCACGGTCGAGGATATCGCCTATGTCGAACCCGGCGAGGTCGCCGCCATCGAGGGTTTCGACGACGACACCGCCGAGGAAATCCAGGCGCGGGCCCGCGACTGGCTCGACAAGGAGGCGGCCGAGCAGGACGCCCGCCGCCGTGATCTGGGCGTCGAGGATTCCGTGCTGGAGGTGGAGGGCGTCAGCCTGCCGATGGCCGTGGCGCTGGGCGAGGGTGGCGTGAAGACGCTGGAGGATCTGGCCGGTTGCGTGCCGGACGACCTGCGCGGCTACTACGAGACCAAGGGCGCCGAGCGGGTCCGCGAACCGGGCGTGCTCGAGAGCTTCGCCCTGTCGCCGGAGGACGCGGAGGGCCTGATCATGCGCGCGCGGGTCGCCGCCGGCTGGGTGGACGCCGACGCCCTCGTCTCGCTCGAGGGCGACGAGGAGGAAACCGAGGTGGACGCCGAGGACGCCGCCCTGGCCGCCCAGCAGGCGGAGATCCGCCAGGTGTTCGGCGATGGCGGGCCATCGCGCGGACGGCCCGACATGTAGGGCGCCGCCTCCCTTGCCGGCGATGCCTTCCGCCCAGTCGCGGCAGCGGCGCGATCTCGCCACCGGCCGGGCCGCGCCCGAGACGGCGATGATCCGCTATGTCGTCGGTCCGGGCGGCGTGATCACGCCCGACCTCGGCCGCAAGCTGCCGGGCCGCGGCCTGTGGTTGGCGGCCAGCGCCGAGGCGACCGCGCTGGCGGTGCGCCGCGGCCTGTTCGCGCGCGCCGCCAAGGCGGCGGTGACCGCGCCGGGCGATCTCGCCGATCAAGTCGTGATCGGCTTGCAACGGCGCCTGCTCGCCGGCCTCGGGCTGGCGCGCAAGGCCGGGTGGTTGGCGGCGGGGTACGAGAAGACCCTGGCGGCGGTCGAGGGCGGGCGGGCCGCCTTTCTGATCGAGGCGCTGGACGGCGCGCGCGACGGCCGACGGCGCCTTTCGGCCGCCGCCGCTCGCCTGGCCGCCCCGCCGCGGCTGATCGGGCTGTTCACCGTCGATGAATTGAGTTTGGCCTTGGGGCGCGAGACTGTGATACACGCCGCCTTCCTTGCCGGACGCGGCGCGGACCGCTGGGCGCTCGACGCCGAGCGGCTGTCGGGCTTTCGTCCGCTCTTCCCTGAGAGTTGGCGCGAGGAAACGCCCGGGCGTGGCGAGGAGCGGCGCGCGGACACCCATCGCCTCGCCCGCGAGGAGACGGCGCCGAGCCGGTCTCACGCCGACGACGGGGCGCCGAGTTAACATCACCGCCGCCGACAGGCCGGCGGCGATCGAAATATGGACGTATCGAACGCACGCATGACCGACGAACCCGAAAACGCCCGCGCTTCATCGCAGCCACGCGCCCCGCTGAGCCTCAAGGCGCGCACGGCGCAGGTCAGCGCCGGCATGGTGAAGCAAAGCTTCAGTCACGGCCGCACGAAGACGGTGGTGGTCGAGACCAAGCGCCGCCGCGTCGAGCCCGGCGCCGGCGGTCAGGCCGGCGTCAATCTCGCCGAGCGGCGGGCCGCGAGCGGCGATGCGCGGCCGAGCCTCGCCCGGCCAAGCACGCCGACGCGGCAGCCGGGCGGCCTTTCCGAGGACGAGCGCCGCGCCCGCCAACGGGCGATCGAGCTCGCCCGCCAGCATGAGACGGACCGGCTCGCCCGGGTGGAAGCGGAACGGACGGCGGTCGCCCCCGCTCCGGTGGCGATCGAGGATGCCGCCGCGCCTCCGATGGCGACGCCGCGACCGGCCGCTCCAGCCGGCGCCGGCGAGCCGGCCGCCGCCGAGCGGGCCGACCCGGCGCCGGGCGCCGCCGCGAGCGAACCGCCCGCCGCCGGGCGGACCGAACCGCCGGCGGTTCCGCCGCCGGCGGGCGCCCCGCCGGTCGCGACCGTGACGCCGACGCCCCGGGCCGCTCGCGCCGCCGACCCGGCCGCGCCCGCCCCTCGGCTCGTCCCGCGCCTCGCTGGCGCGCCCGCCGGCCGCCTCCCGCCATCTGGACGCGTCGCGCCGCCGCCGCGCTCGCCGGAAGCGCCCCGGCCGCCGACCGCGCCTGGCCAGACCCGCACCTACGAGCCTAGTCGCGAGCGCCGCGACGACCGGCCGACCACCACCACCTATCGGCCGGAGCGGCCCTCCGTCGCCTACAATCAGCGCGTCGGCCAGGTCGACCGTCGGGGTGAGGGCGCGCCGGCGCCGCGATCCAGCCGCCCCTCCGGCGCTCCGGGAACCGACCGGCCGACCCGCCCCGGCGAAACGGTGCGGTATTCCGCCAACGCGCCCCGAACGCTGCGTGACGCCGGCCGACCGGGCGCCGCCGCCGGCCGCGCGGCCGCGCCGCCGAGCGCGCCGGAGATCACCCGCTCGGGACGCCAGCCACCCCGCGCTGGCGCGCACCTCGACCGCCGGCCGGAGTTCGATGAGGAGGAAGCCGCGCGCGGCAAGGCCGGACCGGGCAAGGCCGTTTCCCGCACCCGCGGCGAACCGCGCCGGCGCGAGGGACGGCTGACCATCCAGGCGGTGGCGGGCGACGACGAGGGCGCCGTCGAACGGATGCGCTCGCTGGCCTCCGTGCGCCGCGCCCGCGAACGCGAGCGCGAAAAGCGCAAGGGCGGCGCCCAGGACACCGGCCGCACCGCCCGCGAGGTGGTCATCCCCGACATCATCACCGTCCAGGAGCTGGCCCAGCGCATGGCCACCCGCAGCGTCGAGGTGATCAAGTTCCTGGTGCGCCAGGGCCTGATGCTCAAGGCGACCGACGTGATCGACAACGACACCGCCGAGCTGGTGGCCACCGAGTTCGGCCATACGGTCAAGCGCGTCTCCGAAAGCGATGTCGAAACCGGCTTTTTGGCCGACGACGACACCGACGAGGATACCGAGCCGCGGCCGCCGGTGGTCACGGTCATGGGCCATGTCGACCACGGCAAGACGAGCCTTCTGGACGCCCTGCGCGCGACCGATGTCGCCGCCGGCGAGCGTGGCGGCATCACCCAGCACATCGGCGCCTACCAGGTGCGCCTCGCCGACGGCGAGCGGATCACCTTCCTCGACACCCCCGGCCACGCGGCGTTCAGCGCCATGCGGGCCCGCGGCGCCAACATCACCGACATCGTCGTGCTGGTGGTGGCGGCGGACGACGGGGTCATGCCGCAGACCATCGAAGCGATCCAGCACGCCAAGGCGGCCGGCGCGCCGATCATCGTGGCGATCAACAAGATCGACAAGCCCGACGCCAACCCCACCCGGGTCATCAATGAGCTGCTGCAGCACGAGATCGTCGTCGAGAGCCTCGGCGGCGAGACGCAGGCGGTGCAGGTCTCGGCGCTGAAGAAGGAAGGCCTCGAGGAGCTTATCGAGGCCATCCTCGTCCAGTCGCAGGTGATGGAGCTCAAGGCCAATCCGGACCGCACCGCCGAGGGGGTGGTCGTCGAGGGTCGCGTAGATCGCGGACGCGGCGCGGTCGCCACCGTTCTCGTCAAGCGCGGCACGCTGCGCCGCGGCGACATGGTCGTCTCCGGCGCCGCCTATGGCCGCGTGCGCGCTCTGCTCAACGAGCGGGACGAGCAGGTCGCCGAGGCCGGCCCGTCTAGCCCGGTGGAGATCCTCGGTCTCGACAACGCTCCCGATCCGGGCGAGCCGTTCGCGGTCGTCGAGAGCGAGGCCCGCGCGCGCGAACTCACCGACTACCGCATCCGCTTGAAGCGCGAGCGCACCATGGCGCCGATCGGCGCCGGCGGCACGCTCGCCGAGATGATGGCCAAGCTCGCCGACAAGAAGGTCGCCGAACTGCCGCTCCTGATCAAGGCCGATGTGCAGGGGTCGGCCGAGGCGATCGTCGGCTCGATCGCCAAGATCGGCACCGACGAGGTGCGCGCCCGGATCATCCTCTCCGGCGCCGGCGGCATCAACGAGAGCGACGTGATGCTCGCCAAGGGCGCCGGCGCGCCGATCATCGGCTTCAACGTCCGCGCCTCGCGGCAGGCGCGCGATCTCGCCGAGCGCGAAGGGGTCGAGATCCGCTACTATGCGATCATCTATGACCTGCTCGACGACATCAAAGGCGTCATGTCGGGGCTGCTCGCCCCGGCGCAGCGGGAGAACTTCCTCGGCCTCGCCGAGGTGCTGCAGGTGTTCGACATCACCAAGGTCGGCAAGATCGCCGGCTGCCGGGTGCGCGAGGGCGTGGTGCGCCGCGGCGCCCGCGTGCGGATCATCCGAGAGGACGTGGTGGTGCTGGAACTGGGCGTGCTGCAGACCCTGAAGCGCTTCAAGGACGACGTCGCCGAGGTCGCCAGCGGCTTCGAGTGCGGCATGGCGTTCCAGGGCTTCCAGGACATCAAGGAAGGCGACTCGATCGAGTGCTTCACCCTCGAGGAGGTGAAGCGGACACTGTAGCGCGGCTGTCGCCCGGGGCCGGCTCAGACGAGGCGCGGGACATTGGCCAGCAAAGGCGGCGCGCGCCAGCTCGCGTGCTGAACGATCTTTGGACATGAGCCGCTGGCGGAAGGGGCGAGAGTGGCCATGGCTGCTACCAGCGGCAGGGCGGCGGGCGCCGACTTCCCCTTATCGGTGATCACGACGCCGCCGTGACCGTCGGCGGCCGAGACGAATGTCTGGCCGAGGTAGTCGCCCATGAGAGCGATACGGGCGGTGTGGGTTCCGTCGCTGACAGTCAGAACTCCCGAACTTGCCGTGCCGCTGAAGCTCGCCTCCCCGGCTCCCACGAAGGCTATGTCCCGAAGGTCCAGGGCGGTTGCCCCGGCTGTGGAGAAACCGGTGATGGTACCGTGGTATTCCTGAGAGCGGGCCAGCTGCAGGACTCCGGACTTTCCGGCGAATGTCACATCCTGGCTGAACACCGAGCCGAAGCCGAGCGTCCCGCTATCCACGACGCATCGACCAGATCCGCTCACCGGCCCGGTCACGATCAAGCCGCCGCCCCGAGTCTGGAGCAGGCCGTCGTTGACCACGGCGCTCGCCAAAACCACGGACAGAGGGCCGGCCCCCGATATCGTGCCGGTCGTCTGATTGATCAGGCTCGTCGTCCCGCGTCCGGAGACCGAGCCGGTTGTGATGATCAGGGCGCCGCTGTTGACTACCGTTCCAGTGAGGGTCACCGCCGCGCCACTGATCATCGCCCGTGCGACGGAGAGACTTGCGCCATTCAGCACCACCGAGCCCGCCGCGAACGATAGCGCGCCGGCGCCGGTGATCGCACCGGACAGGATTTCGCCTCCGCCGAGAAAGGACAATTCGCCGCCCGCGAGGACATCTATGGCGCCCGCCGCGGCGAGGTTCACCTTGCCGGTGACCGCCAGGTCGCCAGCCACAGACAGGGTTTGCTTGGAGGCGAGCGCGTCAATTCCCGCCAGGGTCCACCGTCCCGCTATTGCATAGCTCGAGAAGCTTTCGAAAACGCCCGAGACGCTTCCAGCCACTGTCGCCGAGCCGCCGAGTCCGCTGATCGTTCCTGTCATGCCAGCAAGATCCAGCGCGCCGCCGCCGCCGGCGGCCACGCCCACGAAGCGGGCCCCGGTGCGCGCGACGAGGAGGTCGCCCGGGGACGCGAACTGCACGGAGTAGTGGTCGCCACCGATGAGGCCGGCGTTGGTCACGGTGGCGGCGACGGAGTTGACGTACACGCCCACGTCCCCTTCGATGGATCCGCCGGCGAGATTGGCGAGCGTCCCACCTTTATCCATCCGCACCCCGTCTCCACTCGCGCCCGTTGGACCCGGACCGCCGCCGCCTTGCCCGCCCACGATCGCCCCGCGGTTTGTGAGCCCCACGCTCGCCCGCAGATCGATCCCGTCGCCGCCGGTTCCGCCGGCCGCGACGGTGGCGTTGGGACCCGAGCCGCCCGCTCCACCGTGGCCGCCGGTCACCGTTCCGGTGTTGACGAGGTGTCCGCTCGCTGAAAAGACGATTCCCCACCCCGCCGCGGCTCCCGACAGCGGCAAGGAAGCTGTAGCCGGCGTCTCCGCCCGCGCCACCCGCCACCATTCCGGCATTGACCAGCGTGGCGGCGCCCGCAGCGACATAGACCCCGTAGCCGCCCACGCCATAGGCGTGATACCCGCCGATCCCCGGGCCACCCTCGCCGCCGGCGCCGCCGACGATGGCGCCGCTGTTCGCCAGAGTGTCGGTCGCGCCGCTTCCTGGCCTTAGGAAGACCCCGGCGCCGCCCGCCCCGGCGGTGCCCTGGAACGGAGCGCCCGGGGCGGCGTCCCCACCCTGGCCACCCTGGATTGTTCCGGCGTTCGCAACGGTGGCCGCCCCCTCGATGGCGACACCCGCTCCGCCGGGGCCGCCGTAGCCCGAGGGATTGTTGTGGTCCGCCGTCGCGCCGCCGAGGCCGCCCATTCCGCCAAGGATGAGGCTGTTATTGATAACCGCGGCGCCGTCGGCCGCGAAGACTCCGGCCCCGCCGGCGCCTCCAAACCAGCCGTTGTACCGGGCCGCGCCACCCACGCCGCCCGAGCCGCCCCTGATCACGCCCTTGTTGTTGTTGGTCACGCGGCCCGGCGCGCCCGCGATTTCGACACCCGCGCCGCCGTCCCCGCCGACACCGCCGACGTCGCCCGTCGGTCCTCCGTCGCCGCCGGCGCCACCCACGCCTCCCGCCAACAGGCCACCGTTGGCGACCGCGCCGCCCCCTGTCAGGTTGATCGCCGCGCCGCCGGCGCCGCCGTTCCCCCCGTCCCCATTCAGATCGCGGATCGCGCCCGCGCCGCCGCCGCCGCCGGTGGCGATTCCCCAATTGACCACCCCGCCCACCGCCGCGGCGCTGACCGCCGCCCCGCCGACACCAGCGGCGGTATAGCTTTGATCGGACGGGTAGTCGCCGGCGCCGCCGAGACCGCCGGCGGTACGGCCGACGTTCACCACCCGTCCGCCGGACAGAAGATCGATTCCGACCGCTCCGGGCGCGCCGGCGTAAGCCGCGGGGCCAGCCTGGACGAGGCCGGAGTTGGTCACGGTCGCCGGCGCGGGCGCGAGCAGGCCGGTTCCTCCGATCTCGCCGGACGCCGCGATACGCAGGGCCGAGTAGCTTGGCGAGAGGGAATATCCGGAGGCATAAGTTCCGGTGAGGACTCGGATGCTCATTCGACAACCCCTTCTGTCTAGCCGATCAAATTTACTCCAAAGCGCCGCATCAGGCGAACACAACGAGTTGATCGCTCCGTTATGGCAAAGGGCGAACCAACTCGCGGCCCTTTAGTAGGCGAAGAGCGGCGCCATCAGCTTCGCCTTGCAGGTGTTCTGCAGGCAGGCGACGCCGAGCGCGGACTGGATCGTGCCGAGCAGGCTGTAGTGGGTGTACGCGCCCGCATCGCTGAGGCCGCGCGGGCCGGCCGAGGTGATGACGATCGCCGGCACATGGCCGCCGCCGCCGATGTTGCTGGCGCCCTCGTCCCAGACGATGACGATGGCGTTGTGGCCCTGGGTCCAGAAGGATGCGCCGGTGATCTGCGCCACCAGGCCCTGGACGTAGGCATCGCCGGCGGCGACGAGCTGGGCGTCGGTCGATTTGCTGCAGGTCCCCGTGCCGCCGTGCATGTCGTGGCAGATGTCCGGCACGATCACCGCGTAGTTCGGCGGACTGGCGGCGAGGTCGGCGGCGAGCTGGGTGATCGGCACTTCCTTATCGAGCTCGGTCTTGCTGCCGTTGACGCTGTCGAAGTAGATCGGACCGTTGTGCTTCGAGGCGTAGTAGCAGGTGCTGCTGGGATAGCAGTTGCCGGTGAAGCCGGGGCTCGGCAGGCCTTGGAAATAGCCCTTCCACGTCTTACCGGCCGCATCGAGCTCGCTGGTCAGGCTCGGCGCATTGATCTTGTGCTGCTGCCAGGGATTGTCGTCGAGGATGCCGAAAGTTGCTGCCGCCGGTCAGCGCCACGTAGTTCGGCGCGCTGGGGTGCTTGACGGCGTCGTACTTGGTGGCCAGACCATAGGTCTTGGCGTATGAGTTGATGTTTGGGGCGTTCTGGTTGCCGATGATCTGGCTGTATTCGTGGTTCTCCTCCATGATCACGAAGATGTGGTCATAGGGCTGGACGCTGGCGGCGTGCGCGGCGCCGGCGGCCGGCAGGGCGAGCGCGGCCGCGAGGGCGGCGAGGCGGCGGATCATGGCGGCAGGTCTCCGGTGATTGGGAGCGCCATTCTACGCCGGTGAATGCAACAGTTCGATGCGCGCGGGGTCGCGGTGAGCGGGCGGGCGCCGCGCGGGGCGGGCTTCGTCGAGTTGCTCAGGCGCCGATCTGCTCCATCCGGCACTGCTCGGGCGCCTTGTCGGGGCGCCAGCGCACGAGGGTTGCGCCGTGGCGCAGGCGTCCGGCGGTGACGTGGTCGAAGCGCACCTCGACGACCAGCTTCGGCCGCAGGGGCTCCCACTGCGCGGCCCGCTCGCCGCTCCAGCGGCTGGGGCCGCCCGGGGCGCGGCCGGTGAAGCCGGGGGGTTCGACCAGGGCTTCGAGGCGGCGGGTAAGCTCAGGCCGATCGGCGTCGGCGATCGTCGCGGTAAAGCCGACGTGGTCGAGCTTGCCATCGGCGTCGTAGAGGCCGAGCAGCAGGGAGCCGACCTCGCGTCGCTCGCGCAGGTAACGGAAGCCGCCGACGACGCAATCGGCGGTGCGCAGGCGCTTGACCTTGATCATCGCCCGCTCGCCGGCGCGATACGGATCGTCCCTGCGCTTGGCGACGACGCCGTCGGTGGCGCCGGCCCCGGCATTCGCCAGCCAGCGCCGCGCCCGGCGAAGATCGCGGGTCACGGGCGAGAGCGGAAACCATGCCGGCGCGCCGACCGCCGCGACGAAGGCTTCCAGAGCCTCGCGCCGCTCGGCCAGCGGACGATCGATCAGGCTCGCGCCCGACGCATCGGCCAGCAGGTCGAACACCACCAGCCGCGCCGGATTCTCGCGCGCCAGCTTGGCGACGCGGCTCGCGGCCGGATGCAGGCGCAGCTGAAGGGCGTCGAAGCGGAGAGTCCCATCGACGGCGATCACCAGCTCGCCATCGAGCACGAAGCGCGGCGCGGGCAGGCCGCGCAGCCGCTCGACCACGTCGGGAAAGTAGCGCTCCAGCGGCTTGCCGGACTTGGCGCGCAGGGCGACCTCCGCGCCGGCCCTGAAGGCCAGGCAGCGAAAGCCGTCCCATTTCGGCTCGTAATTCCAGCCGCCGCCGGCCGGCAGCTCGTCGGCGGACTTGGCCTCCATGGGCTCGGTGGTCAGCGGCAGGGGGAAGATCTCGCTCACGCCACGCCAACGCGCGAGCTTGCCAAGGGTCGCCCGGCGGCCGAGAGGTGGCGCCATGAGCGGGGCTGGATCGACGAGCGGGCGAATGGCGTCCGAGCGCCTTGGGGCGAACCTGGGAAGCCAGCCGCCCCACCCGCACGCTCACCCCCACCTGCTGCGCGTGCTCGGCCTCGTCTTCGGGCTGGCGGTGGTGGTCGGCGGCATGGTCGGATCGGGGATCATGCGCGCGCCGGGGGTCGTGGCGCAGGGCATCGTCAGCCCGCCGCTGATTCTGCTCGCCTGGGCGGCGGGCGGGGCGATCGCGCTGATCTCCGCCATGCCGGTGGTCGAGGCCGGCGCCTCGGTGCCCAGGGCAGGCGGGCCCTTTCCGATCGTGGTCCGCGCCTTCGGTCCGCGACTGGCCTTCTTTACCGGCTGGATCGACTGGCTTCAGTACGCCGCTTCCAGCGCCTTCATCGCGGTCGTCTTCGGCGAATACGTTCACCGGATGGGCTGGGCGGCCGGGGTCCCAACGGGCGCGCTGGCGGTCGCCATGGTTCTCGCGGTCGGAGCGATCAATCTGCTGCCGACCCGGATAGCCGGCGGCTCGCAGTCGCTGGCCAGCGCGCTCAAGGGCGCGGCCTTCCTGACGCTCATCGGCATTCTCATGGCCTCGCCCCGTCTGGGCGGCAGTGCGGCGGCCGCGCCACCCACGGCGGCGCACGTCGCGGCCATCACCTCGGTCGGCGCGGCGATCATGGCGATCCGGGTGATCTATCAGACCTACGCCGGCTGGAACGCGGCGATCTATTTCTCCGAGGAGGTCCACCGGCCGGACCGCAATGTCGCCCGCTCCACCTTCGGCGGCGTCGCCGCGGTCACACTGCTCTACGTCGCGGTGAACGCCGCGGCGCTGCACGTCCTGCCTGTGTCGGCCATCGCCGGATCGCAGCTTGCCGTCGGCGAGGCCTTGAAGGTCTCGCTCGGCCCCGCCGGCGACCGCGCCATGACCCTGGTCGGGCTTCTCTCGCTGGTGGCGATCGTCAACCTCCAGAGCATGGCCGCGCCGCGCATCCTCTGGCGCATGGCCGTGGACGGCGACCTGCCGCGACTGTTCGCCAAGGTCAGCGCCGCCGGCGCCCCGTGGGTCGGCGTCCTCGTCACGGCGCTCGGCAGCGCCGCCTTCGCCGCCACCGGCACCTATGAGAGCATCGTGCGCATCTACTCGCCCTGGACCATGACCTCGATCCTGATCGTCTGCCTCTCGGCCATTCGGCTGCGCCACCGCGAGCCGGATCTCGCCCGGCCCTACCGCATGCCGCTCTTCCCCTGGCCGGCGGTCGTGGGCGCACTCATCCAGGCCAGCCTGATCGCGGTGGTCGTCGCCGACGACCCGCTCGCCGGTGGGCTTTCGCTCATCGCGGCGCTGGCGCCCTTACCGATATATCTGCTGTTCGCCGACACTTGGCGGCGCGGCGCGGGGCTGGCAGACCGCAAGCGATGAGCGAAGAGCCGGCGCTGAACGGGTTCGCCCGCTTCGATTTCACCGACCCGCAAGGGCCGCTGGACGAGGCCGGTCTTCCGCCGCGGCGCCGGTCCGGCGGTCATCGTCATCCATGAGATGCCCGGCCTGCATCCGCTGGTGCTGCGGTTCGCCAGCCGGGTGGCGGAGGCCGGGATGACGGTCTTCTGTCCCTCGCTGTTCGGCGATCCGGGGCGCGAGATCAGCACGGCCTACGCGCTCGGCGAAATGATCAAGGGGATCTGCATCCGTCGTGAGTTCGACGTCTGGGCGACGGACCGGTCCAGCCCGATCGTCGAGTGGCTGCGCGCCTTGGCCGCCCGGGCTCACCAGGAGTGCGGCGGCAAGGGCGTCGGCGCGGTCGGCATGTGCTTCACCGGCAACTTCGCCCTGGCGATGATGACCGAGCCGGCCGTGGTCGCCCCGGTGCTCTCGCAGCCGTCCCTGCCGCTCGCCGCCGGATCGCGGCGCCGCGCCGCCGGCATCGGCGTCTCCGATAGCGGAGATCGCCTGCGCCAAGCGACGGTTCGCCGAGGAGGATCTTTCCATGATCGGCCTGCGCTTCCGTGACGATCCCTTCGTGCCCGACGCCCGCTTCGAGAGCCTGAAGGCGACCTTCGGCGAGCGGTTCGAGGCCATCGAGCTCGATCCCGCCGACGCCCGGCCGGACCCGCGCATGAAGCCGCACTCGGTCCTGACCGTGCATCTGCGCGACGACGATCCAGACGGCCCGACCAAGCACGCCGAGCAGCGGGTGATCGCCTTCTTCCGCCAGCGGACGGGGGCGGGGGCCCACAGGGAGGAGACCTCATGATGCCAATTCCGCGCTCGAGTTCGGGAGCAAGGCTCGCCTCGGCGAGGCGCCTTAGTGGCGCTCGCCGCCGCTCTCGCCTGCGGCTTCAGCCTGCCCGCCTTGGCGGCGCCGGTGGTCGCGACCCCGGCGTCCGGAGCGGTCGAGGGCGAGACGGCCGGCGTCGCCGAAGTGTTCAAGGCCATTCCCTATGCGGCGCCCCCGGTGGGCGATCTGCGCTGGGCGCCCCCAAAGCCCGCGACCCCGTGGTCCCGGGCGCGGCCGGCGCATGCCTTCGGTCCCGGCTGCATGCAGCCGACCAACGCCGACGGCTCGCCGAACGCCGGCGGCTACGCCGGCGCGGTCAGCGAGGACTGCCTGACCCTGAACATCTGGACGCCGGCCAAGGCGCGCCGCGCGCCGGTGATGGTGTGGCTGCATGGCGGCGGCAATACGCTGGGGGCCGGCTCGATCGGCGCCTACGACGGGACCGCCTTCGCCCGCGACGGCGTGGTGCTGGTGACGCTCAACTATCGCCTGGGCGCGTTCGGCTTCTTCGCCCACCCGGCGCTCACCGCCGCGGCCGAGCCCGGCGAGCCGCTGGTCAGCTACGGCCTGATGGATCAGATCGCGGCGCTGAAATGGGTGCGCGCCAACATCGCCGCGTTCGGCGGCGATCCGGGCAACGTCACCCTGTTCGGCGAATCGGCCGGCGGGGCGGACGCCCTGGCGCTGATGGCCTCGCCAATGGCCAGGGGCCTGTTCGCCAAGGCGATCGTCGAGTCGGGCGGCGGCTGGGTCGAGCCGAACAACCTGGCGGAGCGGCAGAAGCAGGGGGTCGCTCTGGCCCGCGCGGCCGGGGCGCCTGAGGCCGCCACCCTCGCCCAGCTGCGCGCTCTGCCGGCCGCCGCCCTGATCGGCAAGGGCGAGAGCCTGCAGTTCGGGCCGGCGATCGAGGGCCGGCTGCTGCCGCTGTCGGTCACCCAGGCGTTCGCCGCCGGCCAGCGTGGCCGCCGTGCCGCTGATCATCGGCTCCAACAGCTTCGAGGCTTCGCTGATGGCGACCTTCAAGGTTCCGGCGCCGGCGATCCTCGCCATGGCCCCGCCGGCGCTGAAGGCGGCCTACGCCGAGGCGCCCGACGACACCGCCCGCGCCCAGGCGATGTTCACCGACGCCTTCATGGGCGCGCCGGCCCGCTGGATCGCCGGCAAGGCCCCCGGACCGGCCCGCCTTTATCATTTCGCCTATGTCGCCAGCATGCTGCGGGGCCATGTGCCGGGCGCCGGTCACGACACCGAGATCCCGTTCGTGTTCGACAGCTGGGATCATCTGGGGGCGCTGGTGAAGGCCCTGCGCCTCACCGACGAGGATCGCGCCATGACCAGGCTGACGCACGGCTGCTGGGTCGCGTTCGCCCAAAAGGCGAACATCACGGGCGATCCGGCCTGCGCCGACTGGCCGCTCTATGATCGGGCGACGGACCGCCTGCTGCTGTTCGACAGCCCGGCGACGGCGGTGCGGTCCGGCTTCCGCAAGGCGCAGTACGACGCCCAGGAGGCCGCCGTGCTGCCGAGGCTGGGCGCGGCGCGGTAGGCGCCCGGCCAGCCGCGTCCTACTTCCCGCGCAGCGCGCTCGACCAGGTGAGGCCGGTGTCCTCGCCGATCACCTTGGCGTCGTAAGGGGCGTTCAGCCCCTGGCTGGCGTTGCTCTTGCCATAGCCGGGACTGTTCAGGTTGCCATACTGCGCCACGGTCGCGCCAGTCTTGTCGACGACAATGACCCGGTGATTGAACTGATCGCTGATGATGGTGTCGCCATTCTTCAGGCGGATGGCCCGGGTCGGCAGCGGGTTGGCGTTGCCGCCGGCCGCGAGCGTCGAATAGGACCAGACCAGCTTGTCGCGATAGTTCAGCTGCACGATCCGGTTGTTGTTGGAGTCGGTGATGAGGGTATCGCCGTTCGGCAACCGACTGGCGAAAGCGACGCCGTTCAAGGTTCCGTGAGCGGTGAGGGCGGCGACGATATGGCCGTCCCGGTCGACCTCGATCGCGCGGTTGTTGTTCTGATCGGCGATCAGCACATCATTGTTGTCGAGCACCTCGGCCGAGTTGGGGTTGTTCAGCTGGTCGCGGCCTTTGCCGGCGACGCCGGTCGTGCCGTATTGCCACAGGATCTTCTTGTCGAAGCTGACCTCGATCACCCGCTGGTTGGCCTGGTCGGTGATGAGGATGGTGTGCCGCGGCGTGATCGTCGCCTGCACCGGGATGTTGAGCTGGTCGCGGCCGGCGCCGGTGACGCCGAACTTGCCATATTGCCAGACGATCTCGCCGTTCTCGTCGACCAGCAGCACCCGGTTGTCGGCGCAGCCGCTCGGGCACTTCGGCTCGGTCCCGGCCGGCGCGCCGGTGGCGCTGATCAGCGTCCGCTCGCCGATGCGCAGGGCGTCGTTGACCCCGATCGGCGAGGCGGCGTCGACAACGTCGGGTCCGCGACCAAATTGCCAGACGATGTGGCCGTCGGGGGCGATCTCGATCACGCGATTGTTGAACTGATCGGCGATCAACACGTCGCCCTTGGCGTTGTAGCCGCCGGCCCGCGCCCCGGCGGCCGCCATCGCGACAACGGCTATCGCGGCCGCGGACAGAGCCGCTTTCGTCGTATCCATGGCGCTTCGCCTCCTTTGATCTGGACCTCGCCAGCGGTGAATGGCCGGCGCGGGCGCGACGGTTCAAAGGCGATGGCGCGGTTCGACGATGTTCGCGCCCTCGCCGAGCCGTTCCGCGCGCGCGGCGCGACCGCGGCCATGACGATCGGGGGATGAGCTTGTCTGCGCTAGAAAGCAGGCCGCGCGCCGCTAAAATCCATAATTCATCGACGCGACGAAGCCGGGGCCGGCCGCGCCCTGGGCGCCGGGCCCCCACAGCCAGGTTCCGTCGAGCGACAGGCGCGCGGCGCCGAAGCGGGCGGTGAGACCGGCGCGCGCGTCGTAGGAGGGCCCGGCGGCGGCCCAGGCTCCGCCGCCCACCGGCTGGTCGAGCCCGAGCCGGCCGTGCAAGCGCAACGGGCCGATCGCCGGGCTGGCCGCGCCGACGGTGAAGTAGGCGGCGCCGCCGCCGAGGCCGAAATAATCCGGCGAATAGTAGAGATAGGCGTCGACCGTCCCGAGGCGGGCGCCGGCGTATAGCTGGGTGTCGCCGCGGCCGCCGCGATAGCCGCCGGCGTCGTAGGTGTAGGCGGCGTCGGTCGGGGTGACGATGTGGAGGGCGCCGAGGTCGAGCGTGGTCGGGCCGGCGCGCGCCGCCCAGCCGGCATAGACCAAGCTTCCGAGACTTCCGGCGATCGCGGCGGTCAGCTCGGCGCCGGCGTAGGCGCCGCTGGCGCTGAAGTCCCAAGCGAGGGCGACGCTCGCCGCCGGCTGGCCGCCGCTCACCGAGGCGCCGCGATAGCGCTCGTCGCTGGCGAGACTGGCGACGCCGCTCAGTTGCGCCAGGCTCGGGCGCGCCAGGGCGAGGCTCAGGCAGGCGAGGGCGCCGGCCCTAATCCGCGAGGCGCTCCGGCGCGGCCGGCGGGCCGGCGCAGGCGCAGTCACAGGGGCCGGCCGCTCGCAGCAGGCTGGCGCAGGCGTCGACCCCGCCATCCTGACGAAGCACCAGGGCCGCGCCATTCCAGGCGCTGGCCCGCCGCTGGCGCAACAGGGCGAACAGGCCGGCCAGATGGGCGGCGGCGAACGAACTGCCATCGACGAGGGACCATCGGCCGCCTGGAAGCGTGGTGGGCACGTCGCGCCCCGGGGCGCGATATAGCCGCGGCGCGCCGGGGAAATCGACCGCCGGGGCGAAGGAAACGCCCTCCGGCGCGGCGGCGATCACGCCGGGGTGGGAGGCGGGGAAACCGCCGGACGGCAGCCCGGGGTCGGCGGCGGCGATCACGCTGACCCGCCGGGCGACGGCGATATCGAGGAGGGCGCCGACCAGCCGGTCGCCCGGTCCGGCGAAGCTGAGGTTGATCACCTCGGCCCGTCGGCCGAGGGCGAACTCCAAGGCTCGGGCGATCGCCAGCCCGTCGCAGTTCGTGCGCGTCCCGGCGCCCTCCTGGCGGCAGGCGCGCAGGGCGATGAGCCGCGCCGCCGGCGCGACGCCGGCGATGCCGGCGCCATTGTTCTCGCGCGCGCCGATCACGCCGGCGACGGCCGTGCCGTGGAATTCGCCCCGGGCGGGCGGCTGGTTCGGGCCACCGCCGCCGACGAAGTCGCGCGCCTCGGCGACGCGGCCGGCGAGATCGGGCTGGGCGAGATCGACGCCGCTGTCGACCACCGCCACGGTGACGCCGCGGCCATCGGCGAGTTGGCGCAGGTCGGCGAGGCGCCAGTCACGCGCCGCCGGCTGCAAGGGGAAGAGCGGATCGTTCGGCCGGGCGGCGAGCGGCGGCGCGCGGGAGAACGGATGAGCCGGCAAATTCGAACCTCGACGGCCGCGCCCCTCGAAATGGCCGACGGCCTGGGCCCAGGCGACCCCGGGGACGCCATGGATCGCCGCCGCCGCGGCGCTCGCCGACTGGCCCGGCGGCGGGCGCATGACGACACAATCGAGGCCGAGCACCGGCATCGGCCAGTCTTCAAGCACGGTCAGTCCGTTCGCCTTGGCGAGTGCGCCGGCGAGCCGGCGGGCGGCGAGGCGGGCGGGCGAGCGGTCGTAGGCGCCGTCGTAGCCCTGGGCGGGCGCGAAGTGCGCCGGCGCCATCCGCACCATGACCAGCAGCCGCTCGCTCGGCTGGCCGGTCAGCGACGCCGGCGTTGCCGCCAAGGCCGCAACGCAGGCGAGCGTCAAAGCCAACAGGCCGGGCGCCAGGCGGCCGGCGATGGAGGCCAGGGCTCTGTTCCGCCGCATCAGGGCGGCGGGCCGTCGAGCGGCTGGACGAAGGCGACCGCCGGCTCGACGCGCAGGCGGGCTAGGGCTGCCGGACGGGCGGCGGGCGCGGTCGTCAGCACCCAGGCGCCCGCGGCGGTCGGGCCGTCGACCACCCGCGCGCCGGCCGCAGCGAGGATGCGCCGCAGGTCGGCCTCGCGGGTCAGCGGACGGAACATGACCGCCAAGCGCAGGCTCGCCGCCGGAGTCGCCGCCAGCCCATGATAGCTTCCCGCCTCCCGGCGGGGCGGCCCGCCGAAAGGCGAGGCGAGGGTCAAGGCGACGCCGGCGGCGAAGGCGCCGCCCAGGCCGGCCGCGATGAGGCCGGGCGCGGCGCGCCGCCGCTCGGGCCGCGCCGACTCCCGGCGTCGCGGAGGCGCACGCCGATCAGCGGAAATCCGGCCGGCCAGCCGCGCCCAGCCGCGCTCGACCTCAATCGGCAGTTCGGCGACGGCGGCTTTCAGCCGCCGCTCCTGCTCGAGTTCGGCGCGGCAGTGGGCGCAAGCCGCCAGATGCGCTTCGAGTTCGGCCGCCTCGGCGTCGTCCAGGCCGCCGCCGAGATGCCAGGGGATGAGATCGAGCGTGCGCGCGTGCGCCGGATCGGCCCGCCAGTCCGCCGCATGGGCCGTCACAGCCAAGTCTCCGCTTCTCCCCCGAGCGCGCGTTTGAGGTTGCGCCGCGCATGGTGCATCCGCGTCTTCACCGTGTCGATGGGGCAAGCCATGATCGTCGCGATCTCGCGGTAGCCGAGCTCCTGGAAATAGGTGAGTTCGACGACGGCGCGATGGTCGGCGCTCAAGGAGTCCATCGCCGCCAGCAAGGCGCCGCGGGCCTGCATCAGCCCGAGCCGATGATCGGGGCCCGGCTCCGGCGACGCCCGCGACTCGGCATCCGGGTCCTCCACCGGCTCCCGGTGGCGGCGCAGGGCCGCCAGCGCCGAGCGGTAGGCGATCGCGAAGATCCAGGTCGAGACCTTGCTCGTCCCGTCAAACGTCGCCGCCCGGTTCCACACCACCATCAAGGTGTCGTCGAGGACCTCTTCGGCGATGTGGGAGCGGTTGGTCATGCGGATGAGGAATCGCCATAGCCTCGGTTGATAGAGCCGATAGAGCCGCTCGAAGGCGCGCGCGTCGGCGAGCGCGACCCGCGCCACCAGCCGCGCCTCCTCGGCGCTTGCATTCCGCTCCGCCGGCCCCGCTCGGCGCGGAGCGGCGGCGCCGCCGGCGATCATTCGCGTTGCCTTGCCATCCGTGCCGCGCGATGCGTCTATGTCGCTTGCGGGCGCGACGGTTCAAGCGCCTGAAAATTCCGCGGGATCGCGACACGAGGCGCGCATCATGACCTACCCGCCGGCGGCGCGCGCCGTGAACGATCCAGCCCTCGCCGCGCCGTTGCTGGCCGCCCACCCCTTCGGCCACTTGCTGACCGACCACGGCGGCCTGGCGGTGACCCGGGTCCCGTTCATCGCCGATCTCCACAATGGTCGACCGATCCGGTTGCGGGCGCATCTGAACGCCGCCAATCCACAGGCGCGCGGCCTCGACGGCGCCGCGGCGCTGGCGGCCTTCTCGGGGCCGGCGGCCTATGTCTCGCCGAACTGGCGGGCCGATCGCGGCCGGGCCGGCACCTGGGACTACGAGGCGGCGCACCTGCGGGGGACCGCCCGGGTGGTCGCCGACATCGTCTTCTTTCGCCGACTGATCGACGACCTCTCGGCCCTGGTCGAACCAGGTCACCGCGACATCGGCGAGTATCCGGTGTGGTCGACCGCCGACGCGCCACCCGGCTACATCGAACGGCTGTTCCCGTTCGTGACGCCGTTCGTCATCGAGGTGGAGAGCGTCGAGGTGATCGCCAAGCTGCACCAGGGCTATTCGGACGCCGATCGCCGCTCGGTCGCCGACCACCTCGCCCGCTCGGGCCGCCAGGAGGTCCGGGCGGTGGCGGCGCGGATCAGGGCCGTGATGGAGGCCGAGAACTAGCCAGCCCCTTTTAGGTTCAAGGGTGAGGGGACCGCGACAGCGCGAAGTCCGTCTTTCAAGTTCCCGGCCGGATTGTCAGGCGGCGCGAGCGCTGGAAATTTCGCCCGCCGCCCGCCGCGCGCCGCTGGATCGCCCAGACCACGTCGCTCTTGGCGTCGGCATAGTCCTGCATGTGCGTCCAGGTCCTCGCCGCCAGGGCGCGCTTGGTCTGCTGGTAGAGGGCGAGGTCTTCCGGTGAGCCTCTCAGGCGGTCGCGGAAGGCGAGCATGCGGCCGACCTCGGGGCAGCCGGCGGTGAAGACGTGCAGGTTGGCGGCTGGCGCTTCGCCGCGCAGCATCCGGTGCTCGAACCAGTCGGGTTCGCGGATCAGGAGGACCAGGCCAGCGGCCTCCAGCGCCGGAACGTAGGCCTCCTCGTCGGCGCTGTCGCGGACCTCGAGGGCCATGTCGATCACCGGCTTGGCGGCGAGACCGGGAACGGCGGTCGAACCGACGTGGTGCAAGGCGATCACCCTTTCGCCGAGCGCGGCGCGCACGCGTTCGGCCAAGGCGGCGAAGAGCGCCGGCCATGTTACGTCAGGTTCTGCGAGGCGGACCGGACCATCCAGCCGGGCCGGCGCGCCGCCGATGGTGATCGCCCCGAGGTCCCGCCCCAGGTCGCGCTGGCGGGCGGCGCTCACGCGCCGCTCAGCGAGACCTCCGCCCCCTCGCTGTCGCGGATGGCGGCGAGCAGCACGCCATGCTCCTCGCGCGGCGCGCGGACGAAGTCGAGACCGGCGGCCGCGGCGCGCGCGTGCAGGCCGGCGAGGTCGGGTGTGGTGAAGCCGAGCTCGGTGGTTCCGGCCGGCTTTTCAGGCGAGGCGGGGTGGAGGGCGAGGGTGACATCGCCGGTGGAGAACTCGCTCCAGAAGGGCGTGATCATCCTCGGCGCGAGGCCGAGCCGGTCGCGATAAAACGCGGCGGCGGCGTCCATGTCGGCGACGAACTTGATGGCGTAGGTGAATTTCACGGTTTGGCGCTCCGCTTCGGCCACGATCGGCGGGCGCGAGGCAACAGGGCCGCGCCGCGCGCGTCAAGCGCCTTCCAGGGCCAGATCGACGGCGGCGGCGAGCACCCGCCAGGCGGGCGGAGCGAGCAATTCGTCGAACACGCTTTCGAGCAGCAGGCGGGCCGCGCGCGGACTTTCGAATCGGGCGCCGGCCGGCAGCGGCAACTGGCCGCTGTCCGCCTCCATGGCGCCGACCGCGGCGGCAAGGGTGTGGGCGAAAGCGTGCAGGCCGACCAGGGCGTCCTCCGCTCCCCCCGCGCCATGATCGGCGTAGTCGCCGCGCAGGTCGCGGGCGGCGATGTCGAAGGCGCGCAAGCGGTGAGCGGCGGAGGGAGACCGAGCGTGGAGCATGGACCCTCGAATACACAAAATGCAACTATCCTGTCAAGGCCAGGCTTTGCAAAAAAGCAAGGCACGGCGCGATGGTTGTGAATTGTCGTCGGGACGGCGCAAGACTTGTCGATGGCCACCGCCGAAGCCGCCAAGTCGCCGCCGCCGAACGCCGGAGCCTTGTTCCTCGCCTTCATGGGGGTGGGACTGAGCGGCTTCGGCGGCGTGCTGCCCTTCGCCCGGCGCATGCTGGTCGAGCGCCGTCGCTGGCTGACGCCCGCGGATTTCACCGACGCCTTGGCGCTTTGCCAAGCCATGCCCGGCCCCAACGTCGTCAACCTGTCGTTCGTTCTCGGCGGCCGTTTCGCCGGCTGGCGCGGGGCGTTCGCCGCGCTCGCCGGGCTGGTCCTGCCGCCGTTCGCGATCATCATCGGGCTCGCCACCGCCTACGACCGGCTCGGAGGCTCGACGCAGGCGCGCCGGGTCACCGCCGCGCTGGCCGCGGTCGGCGCCGGCCTGGTGGCGGCGACCGCGATCAAGATGGCGTGGCCGCTGCTGAGAGGGCGCCCGCTGTTCGCCGGCGCCCTGATCGCCCTGGCCTTCGCCGGGCCGGGCCTGCTTCGTCTGCCGCTGGCCTGGGTGGTGGCCGGCCTCGCGCCGCCGGCGGCGATCATCGCCTGGTTGCTCGCTTGTCGGCGGGCGGCGAACGCGGACCGATGAAGACAGGCCCGCTCCTTCTGCTTGCCGGACAGTTCGCGATCTTCTCGCTGCTGGCGTTCGGCGGGGCCAACGCCGTGGCGCCGGAGATCCAGCGGCAGGCGACCGCCGTGCATCACTGGATGAGCGGGCGGGAATTCGCCACCCTGTTCGCCATCGCCCAAGCGGCGCCCGGGCCCAATTTCCTGATTTCCAGCCTGATCGGCTGGAAGGTGGCGGGCCTCGCCGGCGCGGCCGTGGCGACGCTCGCCATGTGCCTGCCATCCTGCCTGCTCGCCGCCTCGGTCGCGCGGGCGTGGGAGCGGTATCGAGCCGCGCCTTGGCGGATCGCCATGGCCGCCGCCCTGGCGCCGATTTCGGTGGGCCTGATCGCCGCCACGGCCTGGCTGCTCGCCCAAGGCGCCGACGCCGACTGGCGGCTGGCGCTGGTCACCGCCGCGACCACGGCGGCGTGCCTGGCCACCCGCTTCAATCCGCTCTGGCTCCTGGCGGCGGCGGCCGCGCTCGGCGTGTTCGGTCTGGTGGGATAGGCGATCGGGCGAAGAGTCCGACCGCGGCGCGATGAGCCGCGCGTCCGCCGTTGGCGTCTTGGCGTCTTTGCGGTTCAAGCGACTTTGGGACCAGGCCGATCTCGAGAAGTCTCTTCCGCGACCCCCGCCAACGGCCGGTCAGCCGCGAGCGCGGAAGGTGCGCAGCACGTCGCGGGCCTGGTCGCGGCGCTCCTCGGGGATCTCGGCCCAAATCTCCAGGATGTCGCTGGGCGCGTCGGCCGGGTCGAGTTCGAGAAGGTGGCCGGGCCGGGTGTTCAGCACCGGGGCGATGCGCCGCATCCACTTGTCGGACAGGCGCCGCTCGCCCGCTTCCAGCAGGCTGATGACCGCGCCGGTGGTTCCGATCGCCTCGGCGAGGGCGACCTGCGTCATCTTGCGATGCTCGCGCCAGGCGCGAAGGAAATTGGCTTCCTTGTCCTTAGGCATACGCGCAGTATGCAAGAGAGCGGCCGATTCGTCGTCACGCGGAATGCAAAATACCGCTTGACGGTCGAGATTGCATATCGCAATATGTCGACATGCCCGCCCGCAAGCCTCTCCGCCCTTGGCTGCCGCGCCTGCGACGCTGGCCGCCGCCGCCTGAATCGCCGCTCTGCCTGGCGCGATCGCCCCGACACTGGCTCGAGCGCGCCGCCGGCGAGTGCGCCTTTCCGGTCGATGGCCGCGGCTGGGCGACCCGGTCCTGCTGCAATCCGGCGACCGCCGGCCCCTATTGCGCGGCGCACGCCGCGATCATGCGGCCTTCCACGGCCCGCCCCGATGTTCCGCCGGAGCGCGGTCGATGAAAGCGAAACGGCGGGCGCGCAAACCGGCCGATCCGATGGCGATCGCGCGACGCCGGGCGGCCGAACGGCTCGCCGCCCGCGACCCTGGCGCCTGGGGCGTCGACGCCGCGGCGCTCGCTCTGCCGGCCAACGCCGAGGTCGAGGCGAGCCGCACGCGGGCCGGCGAGGTGCGGGCGCGCCGACGCGACGTCTTCGACACCCTGCATGCGCGTGGCGCTCTGACCGGCCAGGCCCGAGACGCGGTGCGACGGCTGCAGGCCGATATCGCTGTCCTGCACCGCACCGAGACGAGCGGCCGCGAGCTGACGCCGAAGGTCGACGCCAGCCGCCGCCCCGACGACATCAACGCGCGCCGCCTCGCCGCCGGCGAGCGCATCGCCGCCGCCTTGCGGCTGACCGGGCCGGCGAGCGCCCATCTGCTCTCGGCGCTGGCGGAGGCCGAGACCGCGCTCGGCCACGCCGCCGACTGGCGCGCCGTCGTCCAGCGGCTCACCGGCGAGACCCTCGCCGACGCCCAGGGCGCGGTGCTGCGCGCCGCCTGCGACAACCTGGCCGGGGCATACCTGGCGCTCGATCGGGAGAAACGCGCCGCCCGTCCTCGACCGGGCGAGGTGTTCGGCGCTATCGCAACACTCGCCTGATGTCCGTCCGGGAAGAGTCGCCGACCCTAAAACAGCACGGCTCCGCCGTCCGCTCGCGTTTGGGTCCCGTGGCTCGCTTCCACGCCTTGCCTCACAGCCGCGTTTCAGCGGCGGCGCGGGCGGCCGGGTCGCCGACGTGCATCCAAAAGCCTTCGGCGATCGCGCCATGCAGGCGGCCGCGTTCGCCCATGGCCAGCCAGTGGCGGAAGATGCCGTGCGGATCAGCCGGCCAGCCGTCGATCACGCGCGGATCGAGCATGTGGACGCCGACAAAGGCGAAGGGCGCGCGCGGCCGCGCGCCGCGGGGGATCAGCCGCCCGTCGTCCGCGACGAAGAAGTCTCCCGCGTCGTGGAAGCCGAGGGTCGAGTGGCGATCGATCACCAGCAGGAGATCGTCCATGCGCGCCGCGTCCCAGCCGGCGATCAGCGTTTCGAGAAACGGCGCGCCGGTCTCGACCCACAGCGAGTTGATGTTGGCGATGAGGATCGGCGGCTCGCCGAGCAGCGGTCTGGCCTTCTTCAACCCGCCGCCGGTGTCGAGCAGCGCGTCGCGCTCATCGGAGATCAATATCTCCAGGTCGCGCCGTTCGCGCAGGTGCGCCTCCAGCTTGTCGGCGTGGGCGTGGACGTTGACGACGACGCGCCGCACGCCCGCGGCGGCAAGGCGGTCCAGCATGTGGTCGATCAGCGCCTTACCGCCGACCTGGACCAGCGCCTTGGGACGGTCGAACGTCAGGGGGCGCATGCGTGTGCCGAGGCCGGCGGCGAGCACCATGGCGGTGGTCGGGCGAACGCTCACCGCGCCTCGGCCGGAACGTGGCGGGCGAACCAGGCGGCGAGGTCGCCCAGGGCGGGATCGGCGAGGCAGCGATCGAGATAACGCCAAAGGCGCGGCATGAAGGCGCGATACCGCGGCTTGCCATCGCGGGTCACCAAGCGGGCGAACAGGCCGAGAATGCGGGCGATGTTGAGCGCGCCGAGGCCATGGAAGTCGGCGATCAGGGCGTCGCGGTCGCACCCCGACCGAAGATCAAGGTAGTGCGCCAGCGTCGCGGCCTCGAGGCCGGGCGAGATGTCGCGGCGCGCGTCGTGCAGCAGCATGGAGAGGTCCCACGCGGGATGGGCGCGCACCGCGTCCTGGAAGTCGAGCAGGCCGACGCGCGCCACGCCATGGCGTTCCGGCAACCAGAGCAGGTTCTCCGCATGGAAGTCGCGATGGCAGAAGACGTTGGCGACCGCGGCTCCGCGCGCCTGGATGGGCGCCCACAGCGCTTGCCACTCGGCGACGGCCGCCTCGCCGAGGCGCAGGTCGGGGCGCAGGCGCGGCAGCCATTCCACGAACAGGTCGCCACCGGTGCGCAGCGCCAGCTCGTCGTAGGCGAGCAGCGGCCAGCACGCGCCAAAGCCGGTCAGCTCGGCGGGCGCCGGCTTGTCGTGAAGCCGGACCAGCACCTCGGCGGCCGCGCGATAGAGCGCCGCCTCCTCAGCGCCGCCAGCGAGCGCCGAGGCGAACAGTCGATCGCCGAGATCCTCCAGCACCGCCAACCCGGCGTCGAAGTCGGCGGCGAGCACCGCCGGGGCGGACAGCGCCTGGTCGCGAAGCCAGCCGGCGGCGGCGGCGAAGGCGTCGACGCGGCCGGCGGCGAGCCGCGCCAGGGCATTGTAGCCGAGCGCCGCGCGGTCATCGGCGGTCGCTCCGGGCGGGCAGGGCCGCGCCTCGGCGGCCGGCGGCTGGTCCATGAGAATCAGGCTCGCGCCGCCGCTCGCCGGCCACAGCCGCTCGTAGCGACGCGTCGAGGCATCGCCGGCCAGCGGCTCGCGCCGGGCGCCCGCGAACCCCGCCCTCGCCAGGAAGGCGCGGCGCGCCATTTCGCGCCCATCCACCGCCTCAGAGATCAAGTGGCCGGCTCTCCCAGGCGCCGTGCGGGATGAGGCGGGCGCGGCGCGCCTCGCCTTCGATGGAAATTTCGACGTCCAGCCGGTCTGGCGGCCGATGACGGCCGAGGCGTTCGGCCCACTCGATCACCGCCGCGCCGTGCTCCAGGGCGTCGTCGAGGCCGATCTCGAACGCCTCCTCCGCCGTCTTGATCCGCCACAGGTCGAAGTGGATCAGCAGCAGCCGGCCCGGATAGGCCTGGGCGAGGGTGAAGGTCGGGCTGGGGATGTCGGGCTCGTCGGGCGCGATGGCGCGCACCAGCCCGCGGGCCAGGACCGACTTGCCGGCCCCGAGCGGCCCATCGAGGCACACAGCCTCGCCGGCGGCCAACGCCGCGCCGATCGCCGCGCCGAGGCGGGTGGTGCGCGCCTCGTCGGGCAGGCGGAAGTCGCCCTCGGCGGGGGTGATCACGAGTGCGCCGTCCCGCTCACGCCAGACACTCGCCGGTGAAAGGCAAGCGGGCCGGGTCGGCGAAGGCGGGCTCGACCTGAGCTCGCAGCACGGTTTCGACATAGGCCTTCATCGCGGCCGCGGCGATCTCCGGATCCTTCGGCAGGTCGGCCGGCGCGACCGGCGGCCCGATCGTCAGCGTGAAGCGCTTGCCGCGCTTGTTCAGCAGCTCGTGGAAGAGGGTGATGTCGCGCAGTTCGCCCGACAGCTTGTCGAACAGGTGGAACAGGGTCGACGACGGCCCGGCCAGGTGCAGTGGCAGAATCGGCGCGCGAAACTTGCGCGCCAGGGTGAAGGCGCTCGCCGCCCAGGGCGGGTCGGCGAGGCGGCCGTGCTCGCCGCGCCGGGCGAGCCGGCCGGCCGGAAAGATCACCAGCAGCCGCTCGGCCGCCAGGGCGGCGCGCGTGCGGGCAAGGGTGTCGCGGGCGCTGGCGCGGCTGCGCTTGGCCTCGCGCCATTCCACCGGGATGACGACCTCGGCGAGAGCCGGCGCTACCCGCAGCGCGTCGGCGTTGGCATAGAAGACCAGATCCGGCCGGATCGGCCGAAGCGCGTCCAAAACCGCTATGCCGTCGGCGACGCCGGTGGGGTGGTTGCATACCGCGATCGCCCGGCCTGATCGTGGCGCGTGACCGAGCCCGCGTACTTCGACCTTCAGCGACAACCGCCGCGACAGCCACGCCAAGGCCTCGCTTCCCGAAAGCGGCGCGACCGCGTCCGCCATGCGGACCGCCTCGCGATAGTGCAGCAGCGCGTCGAGCGCCGGCCGCGCCAACGGCCAGGCGGCGCTCGCGACCATCGCCGGCGCCCGCTCGGCGATCAGGGTATCGACGATGTGCGGCGGACCCGCGCGCCAATCAACCGAGTGTCCGCTCATTCCGGTCAAGGCGATTGCATCAGCTCGACCGCCAAGTCACGCCGTTTGCTGGCGGCTAGCCGTCCGTCGAGGGTGAGCAGAGGCGCCTCCAGACTCTCGGCGAGCGCCACATGGCTGGCGTCATGGGCGGACAGGACGCGCCGCGGATCCGAGAGGCGTTCGAAAAGCGCCCGATGGCCCCGGCGTCGCAATGGGAGAGCCTCGAGATCTTCAATCCCCCGCGATGCGATGGAGACCGCCGCCGATCGGCGTGAACCCCAGGGCCTCCACGAGCGCGGCGGCGTCGATGACGATCGCCGCCGATGCCGAGCTTCCCTGATGAGCGTCGCCGCGCCTGTCAATCAGCCTCGGGACGCAACGCCGCCGGCCGCTGTCGACCGAAGTGGCGATAGGACGGGTCGTCGGGCCCGGCGACGCCAAAGGCCCAGCCCGCCGGATGGGCGCGATCCCAGGCGTCGGTGGATGGGCCGGCCGAGCTCCAATCGTAGACCGCGTGTCGATGGGCGATGCGCCAGACCCCCAAGCGGCGCTCGAAGCGGTCGAGATAGCGGCCGGCGGCGATGGTGACCCGGTCGGTCCCGTTCTGGCCGGCGAGCGCGTGATGGGCGGTGAAATAGCTTTCGCCGCGGGCGGTGTCGCCGGCCGCTTCGATCAGGCACTGGCCGATCAGGTGCTGGGTGCGCGTCATCGTGGCGAGCAGCGGCAGCACCCAGTCGACGAAGGCGGCCGCCGTCCCGGCGAACAGGCCATGATCGTCGGTGGCGCCGTCATGGAAGACGGACCGCATCAAGGCCTCGTCGCGGCGATCGATCGCCCGAGCCAGCCGGAACACCAGTTCGGCGCACGCCTGTTTGTCGAGAAGCGCTCGCACGTCGGGGCTGACCGCAGGCATCAAAGGTTTATGCATCCGCGCTGAATCCTGGCGCTCTGGCGACGCCGGCCTTGACGCGCACGCGCGGCTTCGGCGCCGGCGCCTCGTCGAGCCGCCGGGCGCGCCACAGACGATGCAGGGCGATGCGCAACGCGGCCAGCACGTCGGCGGCCCGACGCTCCCGGTCGCCGGGAAATACGTGGACGAACAGCCAGTCGTTGACCAGGAAGGCGAGATCGCGGGCGGCGCGGAAGGCGGGGACATCGGCCAGGGCCGGGTCGCCGAAGATGCGGCCGGTGAACCGCTTGGCCCGCGCCTCGACCTGGGCCGCCGAGGACTCCAGCGCCGCCGCCAGTGGCGGGATGGTGCGGGCGGCGGCGACCAGTTCCAGGCGGGCGATGCGGTAGCGATCCTCGCTCGGGCTGGCGACCAGGTCGATGGCGAACTCGATCCGATCGCGCCCGGCCGGCGGATGCGCCGCCCTTTCCTCGTACGAGTCCCAGATGCGGCCGCCGACGTATTCGGCGAGGGCGAGGTGAACATCGATCGCGCTTTTGAAATAGTACTGCACCGCGCCGCGCGTCAGACCGGCGATCTCGGCGACCTTGATCAGCGTCGCGCCATGAAACCCATGCAAGGTGAGGCAATCGACGCCGGCTTCCAAAATCGCGGCGCGGGTCCGATCGCTCTTGGGGGTCGAGCGGCGCGGCCCGGCGGCGGGCGGCGGCGGAACGAGCGTCAGGCGGGGCTTCGATACGATGGGCAGGGCCTCGGATCCTTCGTGAGTGGCCAACGAGCCTCCGCATTTTAAGCACGCTTGCTTTTTCCGTAAACCGGGCGCAGCGTGGCGAAACGGCATGGAGGTGAGGAGCCGGCGCGATGAGCGAGACTCTGGAAGCGAGGCGCGGCGCGACCGCGGCCGGACGACTCGCCGACATTCGCCCGTGGCCCAAGCCGGCGCTGAGCGAGGCGCCGATCACCGCCGACCGCTATTTCTCGCCGGTGTTCGCGCGCCGTGAATGGGAGGCGGTGTGGACGCGGACCTGGCAGATCGCCGGGCTCGCGGCGCAGCTGACCCGCCCGGGCGACTACATCACCACGACGCTGGGCGCCGAGCTGATCCTCTGCGTCATGGGCGAAGATCGCCGCGTCCGCGCCTTTCACAACGTGTGCCAGCATCGCGGCATGCCGGTGGCGAGCGGCGAGCAGGGCCACGCCAAGCGCCTGGTCTGCCCCTATCATGGCTGGGCCTACGATCTCGCCGGGCGCTTGCGCGCCGTCCCGGACGAGCCGGATTTTCCGCAAGGCAGCCCTTGCGGCCAGCGCAACCTCGTCGAGATGGCCTGCGAGGTGTGGGCCGGCTTCATCTGGTACAACATGGATCGTGAGTGCGAGGGCCTGAGCGCTTCTCTCGCGCCGATCGCCGCGATGATCGACACCTATCCGACGGAGCGGATGGTTCGCACCCACTGGGTGACCCTGGAAGGCGAGTTCAATTGGAAACTGATCCAGGATAATTTCAACGAATCCTACCACGTGCCGTTCGTCCATCCGCAGACCAAGTATGTGATGGAGTATGGTCATCGTCATTGCCAGTTCGACCTCTACCCGTCCGGCCACTGCCGGATGTTGATGCCGGGGGCGGGGCCCGCGCGAGCCTTGGTCGGCGGCGAAGAGGAAACCCTGGCGATGCTGGGCGAGGAACTGGCGTTCTGGGAGCTCGACCCGGACGATTTCCGCGGCGGCCGCACCGGGGCAATCCGTCTCGCTCTGCAGCGCCAGAAGCGCGCCCTCGGGGCCGCCAAGGGCTTCGATTTCTCCACCTATCACGACGCCCAGCTCACCGATCACTGGCACTTCACGATCTTTCCGAATCTGTCGTTCAGCCTGAAACCGGACGGCAACATCTGGCTGCGCGCGCGCCCGCACGAGCGCGACCCGGAGAAATGCTACTTCGACATGTGGTACATGACGCTCTTTCCGGAAGGAACGCGGCGCTACTACTCGCAGAGCATGGGCGAATGGGTCGATGTCGCGACCCCGGCGCCGCACCGCCAAGGCAAATGGCGCGAGGTGTCGATGGGCCCCGGCATCGATCAGGATGTCGCGGTGTGGGAGGCGCAGCAACGCGGCCTGCACTCGCGCGGCTACCGCGGCGACTATCTCGCCGGCCAGGAAAGCCGGGTTCGTTACTTCCACGACAATCTGGCGCGGTGGATGGACCGCGCCGGGGTGTGAAGACGATGCCGGGATGAAACGCGCCGCCGCGACCTTAGCCGAAGGCCCCTTCTCCCACGAGAGGGGACGCAATGCTTTGTTCATCGTTCCAGGAAGGGCCTGATGGCGTTCACCGGTCCGGCCGAAGACCGCCTCGGGATTCGCGAGCGGATCGACGCCTATGGCGACGCGGTCAACTGCCGCGACGTCGAGGCCTGGACCGCCTGCTGGGCGGAAGACGCGGCCTGGAACCTGATGGGCGCGGAGATCCTCGGCCGGCCGGCGATCCGCGCCGCCTGGCTGGAGGCGATGGCCGGGTTCGCCTTCGTTTCCTTCCGGTCGTCGCCGGGAGCGATCGAGATCACGGGTGACCGGGCGCGGGTCCGTGTCCATACCGAGGAGGTGCTGGTCGCCGCCGGCGGCGCGCCGAGACGGGTGCTGGGGCTCTACGACGACGAACTGGCGCGCCGGGACGGCGGGTGGCTGTTCGCCCGCCGCGCCTATCGGGTGGTGCGCGTCGATCCGGCCGCGGTCGCCGCCCACCGCGTCACGATCGCCGGCGAAATCGACCTCGCGGACGCGTCGGTGCGTGAGCGCACCTTGCTGGCCGCCCAGCCGCTGATCGCCCGCGCCCTGGCCGAGCGCGGCTGCGTCCACTACGCCTGGACCGCCGATCCGGCGCGACCGGGCCGCGTCCATGTGTTCGAGGAGTGGGCGAGCGAGGCCGATCTCGCCGCCCATCTGGCCGCGGCGCCCTATCGCGACATGCTCGCCCACCTGGGCGCGGCCGGCATCGCCAAGGCGGTCACCCGCAAATACCGCGTCGACCTCGTCGAGCCGGTCTACGACGACACGGGGCTGCCGCGCGCCGATTTCGTCACCGCCGCCTAAGCACAGGATCGAGATCATGACCAAGCCGCTCGCCGCCGCCGAGATCGCCGCCATGGTGCGCGACACCATCGCCCATGCGAAGGCCGGCACCATCGCGCACGCGCCCGGCGTGCTGCGGCTGCCGGCCAAGCGATACTACGACGAGGCGATCTTCGCCGCCGAAATCGACCGGATCTTCCGGCGGCTGCCGCTGGTGCTGGCCGCCACGGCCGAGATGCCGAATCCTGGCGACTTCAAGACCCTCGAGGCGGTCGGCGCGCCCGTGCTGCTGGTTCGCGGGCGAGACGGCGTGGCGCGCGCCTTCCTGAACAGCTGCAGCCATCGCGGCAGCCAGGTCGCCTTGGCGCCCAAGGGCAACGCCAAGCGGTTCACCTGCCCGTATCACGGCTGGACCTTCACCCAGAAGGGAGAGCTGATGGGCGTCGCCGCCCCCGAGGACTTCGGCGTGGTGGACAAGAGCTGCCTTGGCTTGACGCCCCTGCCGCTCGCCGAGCGCGCCGGGCTGATCTGGGCGTGCGTGGACCCGAAGGCCAGCCTCTCGATCGACGCCTTCCTGAGCGGCTACGACGCCCTCTTGGCGCAGTTCGGCTTCGCGGATTGGACGTTCTTCGCCAGCCGGGTGCTGAAAGGGCCGAACTGGAAGATCGCCTACGACGGCTATCTCGACTTCTATCACCTGCCGGTGCTGCACAAGGAAACGTTCGGCGAGGAGATGTTCAATCAGGCGCTCTACTATGCCTGGGGGCCGCACCAGTGCGTGCGCGCGCCGACCGCCGAGGTCGCGGCCTTGAGCGAGACGCCAGAAGATCAGTGGTCGGAAGAAGCGCGCATGGCCGGCGTGTGGACGATCTTTCCGCATGTCTCCATCGCCAGCTTCGACGGTGGCGGCCGAGGAGTGATGATCTCCCAGCTGCTGCCCGGCGCGAGCGTCGAGGAGTTGTTCACGACCCAGATCTATCTGACGCGCCATCCGCCGACCGACGAGCAGCGCGCCGAGGTCGAGGCGCAGTTCGCCTTTCTCGAGCGTGTGGTGCGCGACGAGGATTACGCCACCGGGCTGCGCCAGCAGCGGGCGCTGAAGGCGGGCGGCCGCGAATGGGTGCTGTTCGGCGAGAACGAGGGCGGCGCGCGACGCTTTCACCAATGGGTCGATCGCCTGCTGGCCACCGACGACGCCGATCTCGCGGGGCTGTTCGCGACGCCGGCGGCGTCGGCCGAGGCGCGCCCCTGATGGCGGTCAACCTTCTGGCGCACATCGAACTGCGGACCGGCGCCCTGCCGCGGTTCATGGCGGCGATGAAGACGATCGTGCCGGTGGCCGAGGCCGCCGGCTGGAGGCTCAGGGCCGCCTATGTCCAGCGCACCGGGCGGCTGAACACGGTGATCGACGTGTGGGAGCTCGACGACCACAATCATCTGGACCGCGGCCTCGCGGCGCTGGCCGCCGCGCCCCAACTCGGCGAGGCGCTGGCCATCCTCGCCGAGACGATCGAGAAGGAGACGCTCTCCTTCGCCGAACCGCTCCGCTACGGCTGACCGGCAAGCCTCAGAGGGCTATCCCGATCACTCTCCTCCGGCGTCGCCGGGTGATCGATGGTTGCGCCCGAGCTGCCTCGCCGAGCCGAAACACCGATCGGCGCGACACGCGCGGCCACAACGGTCGGGTCGAGGCGGGGCCTACCGCGGCGAGAGGATCATGATCATCTGCCGGCCTTCCATGCGCGGCTCGTATTCCACCTTGGCGACCGGATCGAAATCGGTGCGCACCTGCTGCAGCAGCTTCATGCCCAATTCCGGGTGACGCATCTCGCCGCCCCGGAAGCGCAGGGTGACCTTGACCTTGTCGCCTTCTTCGAAAAAGCGGTGCATCGCCTTGGCCTTGACGTCATAATCGTGGACGTCGATGTTGGGCCGCAGCTTAATTTCCTTGACCTCGACGAGCTTCTGGCGTTTGCGCGCCTCGTTTTTCTTCTTCTGCTCTTGGAATTTGAACTTGCCGAAGTCGAGGATCTTGCAGACTGGCGGGTCGGCGGTGGGAGAGACTTCGACGAGGTCGAGGCCGGCTTCCTGGGCGGCTTCGAGGGCGGCGGAGGTCGGCATGATCCCCTGCTTTTCGCCATTGTGATCGATCAGCAGCACGCGCGGAACACGGATCTCGTCGTTGATGCGCGGACCGTCCTTGGACGGCGGCGCCGGCATGGGGCGGCGAATAGGCTTGGGCTCCCTCGATGGTTTACGAAGTTGGCGATCACGGAGACGTGAACCGCCAGCCGGCTATATGATCGTCGGCTTCGCCGCAATCAAGGCGAGATTGAGCGGCGCGCCACACGCTCTCGACCGGCAGGTCGGCGAGGCTCCGGGCGGCGAGGATGTCCACCCGCCCGCGTGGCGCGCACAGGGCGGGGTCGGAGTTGGCGGAGAACAGGACGACGCACGGGGCGCCGGCGGCCGCGATCAGGTGGGCCGGGCCGGTGTCGTTGGCGAGCACGAAGCGCGCGTCGCGGCCTAGCGCGGCCAGCTGAAAGAGATCGGTTCGACCGGTCAGGTCTATGGCCTCGGGCGCCCTGGCGAGGATGGTCGCGGCGAGCGGAGCCTCGGCGGCGGTTCCGACCACCGCCACGGTCCACCCGACGGCGCCGAGTTCGGCGGGCGATCTCGCCGAACCGTTCGGCTGGCCAGCGCTTGGCCGGCCGCGACGCCGATGCGCCGGGGACGAGGAGGGCGAGGGGCGTCCGCGTTCGAGTGGGACGGCGGCCGCCAGCCAGAGCGAGGCTCTCGCCGCGATCCGGCAGGCCGTCCGCCAAGGCCGAAAGCGCCGCCCGGCCCGCCATCCAGCCGACGTCCGGCGGCGGCGCCGCGCCGGGCGCGGTCGGCGCGTCCGGCCAGATGCCGGCGTCGCGCAACTGTTCGGCCTGGCGCTCGAGCGTGTGCATCCGCATGCGCCGAGGATTGCGATGGGGCAGGCCGCAGCCCAAGGCCGTCCCAGACCAGGCCGGCGGCGCCGGCCGCAGGGCCTGGAACAGCAAGTCGGTCCGGTCGTTGGTCTGCAGATCGTAGACTCGCTCGTAGCGGGCGCGACGCAGGCGGCGCGCGAGGCTGAGCCATTGCGTGAGGCGCCGCGGACGGCCGTCCGCCTCGACCCGGTCGAACCATGGCCCGGCGCGGGCGAGCTCGGCGAACGGCGGCGTGGTCAGCAGGGTGATCGCCGCCTCGGGGTGGGCGGCGCGGACGCGGTCGAACGCGGCGAAGGCGAGGATCATGTCGCCGAGAGCGCCCAGCTTGATGACCAGAACCCGCCCCGGCGCGGCGTTCATCGCCCTGCCGACGCGCCCGCCACCCGGCGGTGCTCGGTGATCGCCCGGCGATAGACCGCCAAAGTGCCGGTCACCATGGCCTCCAGGCTGTAGCGCTCGACCGCGCGCCGGCGCGCCGCCTCGCCCATGGCGACCCGCCGTCCGGCGCCCGTCGCCACCGCCTGGTCGATCGCCGCGCTCCACGCCGCCCGGTCGGCGGGCGGCGCCAGCCAGCCGGTCGCCTCGCGCTCGATCGTCTCGGTGTGGGCGCCGATGGCGGAGGCCAGCACCGGACGGCCCATGGCGCCGGCTTCGACGACGGAGCGGCCGAACGACTCCGGCGACAGCGACGGGGCGACGACGATGTCGGCGGCGGCCAGCGCCAGCGGCATGTCCACCGCGCGCGGCGCGAGGTGGACCGACTGGCCGAGACCGGCGTTCGCCGCCCGTCGCGCCAGATCGGCGGCGAAAGGCGGGTCCTCCTCGGCGCCGGTGAGCACCGCCAGCACCTTGCCGCGGCTGACCGCGCCGGCCAGGGCGGCGATCAGCAGGGCATGTCCCTTCCACGCCGCTGGACGGGCGGCGAGCAGCAGCACCAGCCGCTTTTCCCCCGGCGCGAGACCCCATTGGGCGCGTTGGCGCGCGACCCGCTCGGCGGTGACCGTCGCCGGATCGAACCGGCCGGTGTCGACGCCCTCGGGCACGAGAACGATCTTGTCCGGATCGACCGGGTGCTCCGAAAGGATGTGGTCGCGGGTGAAGGCCGAATTGGCGATGACGAGGTCGCCTCTGGTCATCACCCGATTGTACCAGCGCTTGGCCGAGGATCGCGCCGGATAGATGCCATGATAGGTGGTGACCAGCGGCCGGCGGGCGAGGCGCGCGGCGATCCGGCCGCTGAACGCCGGCGCGCGCGAGCGGGCGTGCAGCACCGCCATGCGTTCGGCGCGCGCGAGCCGTCCCAGCCGCACGCCGTTGGCGAGGATGCGGGCCGGATCGCGGGCGTGCAGCGGCAGACGCGCCAGCCGGGCGCCGCCGTCGGCCAGGCGCCGCTCCATGCCGCCGCCGGCCGAGGCGACCCAGGAGCGATGCCCAAGGCGCGCCAAGCCGACGGCGAGATCGACGGTGGCCTCCTCGACCCCGCCGGCCTCCAGCCGCGGCGTGACCTGCAGCACGCTCAGCAAGTTTTCGGCGGCTTCGGCTATCGGCGAACCCTCCGGGGCCGCTAACGAAGCCGCGTGTCTAGCGACTCCGGGCTTACCTGGTCATGAACAAAAACGCGGGCGTCTTGATCCATGACAAGGCGCGTTTGGCGTGGCGGCGGACGCGCGGGGCCGGCCCGACGCTCATCTGGCTGGGCGGCTTCGCCTCGGAGATGGTCGGGACCAAGGCGAGCGCTCTTGCCGATTGGGCGGGCGGGGCCGGACGTGACCTGCTGCGCTTCGACTACTTCGGCCATGGCGAGTTGGACGGCGACTTCGCGGCGGGCACGATCAGCCGATGGCGCGGCGACGCCCTCGCCATGATCGACGAACTGACGACCGGGCCGCTCGTCCTCGTCGGCTCGTCGATGGGCGGCTGGATCGCCAGCCTGGTGGCGATCGCCCGGCCCGAGCGGGTGGCCTCGCTGGCGCTGATCGCGCCGGCGATCGATTTCACCGAGACCTTGATGCGCCCCCGCCTGCCGCCGGAGGCGCTGGCGGCGCTGGAGCGGGAGGGGGTTTGGCGCGGTCAGCAGGGGGCGGGACCGATCAGCCGCGCGCTGCTGGAGGACGGCGGTCGCTGGTCGCTGCTGCCTGGCCCCGTGCCGATCGCGGCGCCGACGCGCATCCTGCAGGGCGGCGAGGACGACGCCGTGCCGTGGCGCCATGCTCTCGAGTTCGCCCAGGCGCTGCGGGGGCGGGACGTGGCGTTCACCCTGGTCAAGGATGGCGATCACCGGCTGAGCCGCCCGGCCGATCTCCAGCGACTGATCAGGATGGTCGAAGAAGTGGTCACGCTCGCCACCTGAAACCTTTTCGCCTTGCGGGAGCCGGAAGAACCTAGGCCGGTTCGCCGCCCGCCAGCACCGCCTCCACCGCTTCACGCACCGTCGGGCCGTGTTTGAGGCCCCAGACGAGGTTGGCGCGCAGAAGGCCGATCGGATCGCCGCAATCGTAGGTGGTTCCATCGTAGCGTAGCGCGTGGAAGGGCTCGCCGCGCAACAGGCGTAGCATGGCGTCGGTGAGCTGGATCTCCCCTCCCGCGCCTGTCTCGTGCGCCGCCAAGGCGTCGAAGATCGCCGGCTGGAGGACGTAGCGACCGGAGATGAACAGGTTGGAGGGCTCGGTCCCCGGCGCCGGCTTTTCGACCATGCCGGTCATCCGCGCCAGGCGGCCATCGAACCCGGGCGCGGTCTCGCCGAGGGCCACGACGCCGTACTTGTGCGCCTCGCCCTCGGGCGCCGGCTCGACGACCACGATATTGCCGCCCACCGCCTGGTGGGCCGCGATCGCCTGGGCCAGCGCAGCCGGCTGGGCGTCCATCAGCATGTCGGGCAGCATGACCCCGAACGGCTCCTCGCCGATCAGGTCGCGGGCGCACCACACGGCGTGGCCGAGGCCCAGAGGGCGCATCTGGCGGACGAAGCTCATCTGGCCGGGCTGCATCAGATCGGCCTGGATCGCCGCCAGCGGGCCATCCTTACCGCGCGCCGCCAGCTCGCTCTCGAGTTCGTAGGCGCGATCGAAATAGTCCTCGATCGCGCCCTGGCCGCGGCCGACGACGAAGATCAGATGTTCGATGCCGGCGGCCCGCGCCTCGGCGACCACGTGGGCGAGGATCGGCCGGTCGAAGACGTTGAGCAGGTTCTTGGGCGTCGTCTTGGCCGCCGGCAGGATGCGGGTGCCGAGCCCGGCGACGGGCAGCACCGCCTTGCGCACTTTCATGCGAATGATGTCCCCTGGAGCGCGGGCTTCCAAAGCCCGCCCGCGGACAGGATGTCCGCGCTCCGTGACGCTTATTCGACGGTGACCGATTTGGCGAGATTGCGGGGCTGGTCGACGTCGGCGCCCTTGAACACCCCCACCTGGTAGGCCAGCAGCTGCAACGGAACGGCGAACACGAGCGGGGCGATCAGCGGCTCGCAGGCCGGCGCGACGATGACTCGGGCCGACGGCGGCGCATGGGCGGCGCCGGCTTCGTCGGTGATCAGGATCACCGGTCCCTCGCGGGCGATCACCTCCGAGAGGTTCGACATCGTCTTGTCGAAGAAGGAGTCGCTGGGCGCCACCACCACGACCGGCGTCGCCGCCTCGACGAGGGCAATGGGGCCATGCTTCATCTCGCCGGCGGCGTAGCCCTCGGCGTGGATGTAGCTGACCTCCTTGAGCTTCAGGGCGCCCTCGAGGGCGAGCGGATACATCGGCCCTCGGCCGAGAAAGAGGACGTCGCGGGCGCGGCCGATCGAGGGCGCGAGCGCGCGCACCGCCTCCTCGGTCTCGATCGCCTGGCCAATCAGGCGGGGGGCGTGCAGCAAGGCGCGGACCATCTCGCGCTCCCCCGTCTCGTCCAGCCGGCCGCGCGCCCGGGCGGCGGCGATGGCGAGCGAGGCGAGAACGCAGACCTGGGCGGTGAACGCCTTGGTGGAAAGGACGCAGACTTCCTGGCCGGCATGGGTCGGCAGCCACAGGTCGGCCTCGCGGGCCATGGTCGACTCCGGGGCGTTGACGATAGCGGCGGTGGCGAGACCGGCCCGCTTGCACCAGCGCAGCGCCGCCAAGGTATCGGCCGTCTCGCCCGACTGAGACACGGCCAGGGCCAGCGTTCCAGGCGCCACGGCCGGCTGGCGGTAACGGAATTCAGAGGCGATCTCCACATCGACCGGCAGGCCGGCGAGGCTCTCGATCAAGTATTTGCCGATCATTCCGGCGTAGAAGGCGGTGCCGCAGGCCAGGATCTGGATACGGGCAAGGCCGGCGTAGATCCAGCCCCTGCGGGGCTCGGGCGCGCTCCGCCGTCGGGTCGAGATAGCTCGCCAAGGTGTGCTGGCAGGCTTCCGGCTGATCATGAATCTCCTTTTCCATGAAGTGGCGGAAGTTGCCCTTCTCCGCCAGGGCGGGAGAGATCGAGACGGTGCGCGCCAACCGCTCGACGGCGGCGCCCTCCGCGTCGAAGATCCGGGCGCTCGCGCGGTCGATCGCGACGCCGTCGCCTTCCTCCAGGAAGGTGACCCGGTTGGTGAACGGCGCCAGCGCCAAGGCGTCGGAGCCGAGATACATCTCGCCCTCGCCCCAGCCGACCGCCAGCGGCATGGATCGCCGCGCGCCCAGCACCAGCTCCGGCTCGCCCTCGATCAGCACCGCCAGGGCGTAGGCGCCGTGGAGACGCCGCAGCACCGCCTGGAACGCCGCGACCGGCCGGGCCCCGCGCGCCACCTCGCGATCGATCAGGTGGGCGACGACTTCGCTGTCGGTGTCGCTCTCGAAGTTGCGCCCCTCGGCGATCAGCTCGGCCTTCAGCGACGCGAAGTTTTCGATGATGCCGTTGTGCGCGACCGCGACGCGGCCGGCCCGCTGCGGGTGGGCGTTGCGCAGGCTCGGCGCGCCGTGCGTGGCCCAGCGGGTATGGCCGATCCCGGTCGTGCCGCCGAGCGGCTCGGCGGCCAGCACCTTCTCCAGCTCGCGCAGTTTGCCGGGGGCGCGTCGTCGCTCGATCCGCCCGTCGACGATCGCCGCGACCCCGGCGGAGTCGTAGCCGCGGTACTCGAGGCGCTTGAGGCTGTCGATCAGCCGGGGCGCGACCGGCGAGCCGCCGACGATGCCGATGATGCCGCACATGTCGTCCTCGCCTCGCGCCGCCGCAGAGCGCCTGCCCTTAGCACCCCGCGCGACGGGTGACACCGCCGAGGCCGCCTCCGTCACCCGTTTGCGCTCGTTCGCTATCATATGCTATCAGCATGCATGCCGCAGCTGCTGGTCAGGAACGTGCCTCGTGACGTGGTCGACGCGCTCAAGCGACGCGCCGCCGACCACGGGCTGAGCGCCGAGGCGGAACACCGCGCCATTCTGGAATCCGCCTTGAAAATCGGGCGGGCCGGATTTGCCGCCCGCGCCGAACGGCTGAGGGAGGAGACCCGGGGCCGCATCATGGGTGAGTCCGCCGACCTCATTCGACAGGACCGCGACGAGCGGTGAGCGTGGTCATCGACGCCTCGGTCGCGCTGAAATGGGTGCTCGACGAGCCGGGGTCCGAAGCGGCGGCGGCGCTTCTCGACGAAGAGCTGGCGGCGCCCGAATTCTGGCTCCTGGAGGCGGCCAACGCCCTGTGGCGACGCGCGCGCCGCCACGAGCTCACCCGCGAACAGGCGAGCGCCCGATTGGTTGAACTGAGCAACGCCCCGGTTGCGACCTCGACCACCCTCGAGGATTTCGCGATCGCCTTTCAGTGGGCGGGCCGGCTCGATCATCCGGTCTATGACTGCCTATACCTCGCCCTGGCCTTGCGCGAGAACACGCACGTCGTGACCGCCGACCGGCGGTTCCACGCGGCCGTCCAGCGATCATCGGAGGTCGAAGCCAGAGTGCGCCTCCTGCAGGCCTGAACGAAAGGCGCGATGCTTTTGCCCAGGGCGCCTCGAGGGACTAGTCTTGGACCATGACCGAGCGCTCCTATTTCGGCACCGACGGCATTCGCGGCCAGGCCAACCGCTTCCCGATGACCGCCGAGGTCGCCCTGCGCGTCGGCCTCGCCGCCGGCAAGCTGTTCCGCTCCGCCGACGACCGGCGCCACCTGGTGGTGATCGGCAAGGACACCCGCCTTTCCGGCTACATGATCGAGCCGGCCCTGGTCGCCGGCTTCACCAGCGTGGGCATGGACGTGCGCCTGTTCGGGCCGCTGCCCACCCCCGCCGTGGCGGTGATGACCCGCTCGATGCGCGCCGACCTCGGCGTGATGATCAGCGCCTCGCACAACAGCTTCGCCGACAATGGCGTCAAGCTGTTCGGCCCGGACGGCTACAAGCTCTCCGACGAGATGGAGGCGCGCATCGAGGCGCACATGGACGAGGGCCTGCAGGAGGGCCTCGCCGGGCCGCGTGAACTCGGCCGGGTGGTGCGGGTCGACGACGCCCAGGCCCGCTATGTCGAGATCGTCAAGGCGACCCTGCCGCGCGACCTTCGCCTCAACGGCCTGCGCGTGGTGATCGACTGCGCCCACGGCGCCGCCTACCGCGTCGCGCCGACCGCCCTCTTCGAGCTCGGCGCCGAGATCAAGGAGATCGGCGTCTCGCCCAACGGCTTCAACATCAACGACGAGTGCGGCTCGACCCATCCGCAGGCGCTGGCGCGGGCGGTGAAGGAATACCGCGCCGACATCGGCATCGCGCTCGACGGCGACGCCGACCGGCTCGTCATCTGCGACGAGAAGGGCCAGATCGTCGACGGCGACCAGATCATGGCGCTGATCGCCCAGGCCTGGTCGTCGTCCGGGCGGCTGCGCGGCGGCGGGGTGGTGGCGACGGTGATGTCCAACCTCGGGCTGGAACGCTTCTTGGGTGAGCGCGGCCTGGCGCTGGAGCGCACGGCCGTCGGCGACCGATCCGTGATGGCGCGCATGCGCGAGGCGGACTTCAACCTGGGCGGCGAGGCCAGCGGCCACATCATCATGAGCGACTACGCCACCACCGGCGACGGCCTGATCAGCGCCCTGCAGGTGCTGGCGGAGATGGTGCGCTCAGGGAAACCGATGAGCGCCCTGGCCCGCCAGTTCGAACCGGTGCCGCAGCGGCTGGAGAATGTCCGCTTTGCCAAAGGCAAGCCCCTCGCCGCCGAACCGGTCAAGGCGGCGATCGCGCAGGGCGAGGCGCGGCTGAACGGCTGCGGCCGCCTGCTGGTGCGCGCCTCCGGCACCGAACCCCTCATCCGGATCATGGCCGAAGGCGACGACGACAAACTGGTGCGGCAGGTGGTGCGGGATATCGCCGAGGCGGTGCGCGCGGCGGCGGCCGGGTAGGGGGCAAGTAGGGCCGCCGGAGGCTTCTAAGGCGCAGAGGGCCGGAATTGGTCGAAGAGAGACCACCGCTGTCTCCAATGGGCAGGAAAATCCTTCGGATAAAAGCGACGCTCCCAGTTAGTGGTACCGTGTGCATGGTGAGACATGCAAGCTTGGCCGACCTCGTGTTTGGTTGCAATCCAATACTCGGGTGGCTCATTACCAATCGTCTTTCCAAGCCATACGAACACGAATAGATTTCCCGACTGGTCGCCGTGCCACTTATCGTCGGTTTCTCGAAGAATGAAGCTACTCGAACGGTCGGGATGGCACGCCTTCACCTGAACGAAACCCGTGTGTGCAGCTGATTTGCTCCCCACAAGAATATCGTCATCGGAGAAATTCTCGGGAAGGAGGGCGTTTGGTATTCCGCGCTTTGACAGTTCGGCTGCGACGAATAGCTCGCCAGCGTGCCCGCCTAGCTTTTTGATCCAATAGGGCGTCGCCATAAGAGCGAGACTGTCACGTTCAGGCGTGGGTTAGCAACGGTAGGGCCCGCTCTCTCTTGGGCGCCGGCGGCCCCCAGCCGCCGCTCCGCAGCATGAGCGGAGTCGCGATGGCAAGCACGTCCGACAAGTCGTCCTTATTCGCCTACCGCCGCGCTTCGATCTTCTCCCGCGCCGCGCTGGCGAGGAAGGCCGAGCGGGTGAGCGCGCGGCTTTTCGCCGCCTGGTCGATCTCGGACAGCAGGCCCGCGTCGAAGGTCACGTTCGCTCGGACGCTCCGGCCGGCGTCGAGCAAGAGCGGAATGAGCACCGTCGTTTCGCCGGCGGCGATCTCTCCGGCGGCCAGGATCTCCGCCAACGACCGCGCTTGGGGCAGGCAATGGCCGCCGCCGCTCTTGTGCGCGAGGACGTCCCGCAGGGCCTCGGTCGCCGAGGCGATGGCGTCGTCCGGCGTCGATCCCATGGCGTCGTCCGGCGTCGATCCCATGGCCACGCAGCCGTCGATATCGGGAAAGCGAACGCCCCAGGCCATCCCACCGCCATCCAGAACGCCGACAAAATTCACCTCTGGAGACCTCCTACAGCCAACCCGCCGCCCGAGCGATCGATCGCGCCGTGCCCGGCGTCAACTCACGATGGCGGGGGACGATGAGGGAAGCCCGATCTCGAATCGGCAGTTCACGGTCCCAAAGAAGCTGGTGAAGATTCACACCGCCAACGGCGCCTTGAAGGACGCCGGGCTGCCGAAGCAATTCTGACGCCGGGCGAATCCGATCGCCCGCCGCGCTTCGTGCGGCGTGCGTCGAGGACAGGAAGGTTCTCCGCAGGGATGCTCGACTCGATCTAAACCTCGAGGCGTTCGATCGCGACCACGCCTCGAGCGTTCGCCGCCAGTCCTTGGTCGAGGGTGACGAGCGGCGCATCCAGCGTCTGGGCCAGGGCGAGGTAGGCCGCGTCATAGGCCGAGACCGAATGGCGCCACGACCAGATCAGCGGCAAGAGAGGCGTATGCTCCCAGCGCCGCACCGGCAGGTCCGCGAGACCGGCCAAGGCCGCGGTCCAGCGGGGATTGTCGCCCTCGCTTCTGGCCAGACGGCGAAGCGCGCTGGCGACCTCCACGTCGATCAGGTGGGGCGCGTGTGCGCTGCCCGCCGTGGCGAGCCGATCGAGAACCACCTCGCCGGCCTCCGAGCCGATCAGGGCGGCAACCGCCGCGGAGGCGTCGAGGACGATCAGCGCCCGTCGCGTTCGGCGCGCACCGCCTCCGCCGCGCCGCCATCGCCGGAAAGGCGGGCGAATTGCGAAACGCGCCGATGGATGTCCTCGATCGTCGGCCGCTCGGCCACTTGGCGAAGCTCATCCAGACACAGATCGGAGAGCGACAGCCCGTTCAGCGCGGCGCGGGCCTTGAGCGCGCGATGCACCTCATCGGGAACATTGCGAACCTGGATCATCACGGACATGTGCTCCACATGAAACCAAGCGCTGAACATGTCAACGTGTGTCGGTCCGCTCTTCCCGTAAGCCGTACGCAATCGGCTCGGGAGTTCGGAAAAGGGCCGCCGGTTCAGCCTAACAGCGCCTCCAGGAACCGCACGGGCTCGCCAAGATGCGGCGCTGTCACCTCGCCCTCCCGCATCACCACCTGGCCGCGCACCACCGTCGCCATCGGCCAGCCCTGAGCCTCGAAGCCGTCGAACGGCGTCCAGCCGCTGCGGGTGGCCATGTCTGCGTGGCGGATCGCGCGGCGGGCGGCGAGGTCGACGATCGTCAGGTCGGCGTCGTAGCCGACCGCGATGCGGCCCTTGGTCGCCAGGCCGAAGAGGCGTTGGGGGCCGGCGCTGGTGAGATCGACGAAGCGCTCCAGGGTGAGGCGGCCCTTTGCGACGTGGCTCAGCATGATCGGCACGAGGGTCTGGACGCCGGGCATGCCGGAGGGGGAGGCGGGATAGGGGCGGGCCTTCTCCTCGCGCGTGTGCGGGGCATGGTCGGAGCCGAGCACGTCGACGACGCTCTCGGCGATGCCGCGCCAGATCGCCGCCTGGTGCGCGGCCTCGCGGATCGGCGGGTTCATTTGGGCGAAGCCGGCGAGGCGCTCGTAAGCCTCGGGCGCGGCGAGGGTGAGGTGCTGCGGGGTCGCCTCGACGCTGGCGACCGCCTTGTGATGGCTGAGAAAGGCGATCTCCTCGGCGGTGGTGACGTGCAGCACGTGGATGCGCTTGCCGAGCGCCTCGGCGAGGCCGACCAGCCGCCGGGTCGAGCGGATGGCGCTCTCGGCGTCGCGCACCTCCGGATGGCTCGACCAGTCGCCGGTGCGCGCCAGCGGCCGGCGCTCGGCGAGGCGATATTCGTCCTCGGAGTGGAAGGCGGCGCGGCGGTGGATGTGGCGCAGGATGTCGCCGACGCCGGCGTCGTCGGGCACCAGCAGGGAGCCGGTCGAGGCGCCCATGAACACCTTGACGCCGCAGCAGCCGGGCAGGCGCTCCAGCTCGCCGAGGAAGGTAGCGTTCTCGTGCGTGCCGCCGACCCAGAAGGCGTGGTCGCAGTGCATCCGCCCCTTGGCGCGGGCGAGCTTGTCGGCCAGCGCCTCCGCCGTGGTGGTCGGCGGCTCGGTGTTCGGCATTTCAAAGACGCAGGTGACGCCGCCCAGAACCGCGCCGCGCGAGCCGCTCTCCAGATCCTCCTTCCATTCGAGCCCCGGCTCGCGGAAGTGCACCTGGCTGTCGATCACGCCGGGCAGAATGGTCAGACCTTGAGCGTCGAGGGTCTCTCCGGCCGAGGCCCGGCCGAGATCGCCGATCGCGGCGAACCGGCCGTCCCTGATGCCGATATCGGCGAGGCCGCGGCCGGCGTGGCTGACCACCTCGCCGCCGCGCACGATCAGGTCGAAGGTCGTCATGGCGCCGTCTCCTCGTCGGATGTCGTGGTGCGGGCGATCAGCGCCTCGGCGGCGGCGAGCACGGCCGAGGCCGGCAGATCGAGCATGTGGCAGATCGCCTGATCAAGCCTCGGATCGAGCGCCTTGCAACTCTCGAAGGAGCGGCCGCCGCGGACCGTCGCGGTGCGACCGGCGCCGCTCACGTCCCACGGGCGATAGAGCCGCTCGTCGGAAGGACCGAACAGGCCGAGGGTCGGCGCCCCGGCGGCGGCGGCGAGGTGCATGGCCCCGGAGTTGTTGCCGATGAACAGCCGCGCCCGCTTCAGGCAGGCGAAGGCGGTGAGGAGATCGACCCGGCCGGTGAGGTCGATCACCCGGGCGATCGGCATGCCGGCCTTGACCGCCTGGGCGACGCCCTGATCGGCCGGTCCGCCGACAAGCATCAGCCGTCCGCCGGCGAGCGGCCCGGCGTCCCCCAGAAGCGCGCGGCTGACTTGGGCGAAGCGCTCGGCCGGCCACGCCTTGCCGATCCAGTTGGCGCCCGGCGCGACGGCGAGGATCGGCGCCGGGCCGGCCGTCAGGGCGGCGGCGCGCGCCTCGGTCTCGTCGCTGGTAAAGAGGAAGGGGGCGGGCGGATCGTCCTCGAGCCCGAGCAGTCGCGCCGCCTCCACGACCTTGTGGATGGGCGTCGGGCCCGGATGGTGGATCGCGCGCTTGCGCCGGCGAAGGAAGCGGGAAAGGGCCGAGCCGCGCAGATCGACGATAAGGCCCCAGCGGCGGGGCCGGGCGCGCCGCCATAGGTCCAGCCAGTGCAGTCGAAGCCGCCGCTTCGCGAGGCTCACCAGGGCGTCCAGCGCCGGGGTCTCGGCGAAAAGCGGGGCGGCGAGCGGGCCCGCGACAATGGTGAAGCGCGCATCCGGAACCTCGTCGAGCAGCCGCTTGACCAGCCCCGACGACAGCACGGCGTCGCCGATCCGGCTGGAGGTGACGAACAGGATGGGAAAACGGCTGGCCGCCATGGCCCGCCAGCCTATAGGCTGCGCGCCCATGAGCCTCCAGCGGCCGGCGCGCCGATTCCTCCCCGATCTGCCGAGCCGCGCCCTCATCGCGGTGCGCGGGCCCGATTGGCGCGGCTTCCTGCAGGGCCTGCTCAGCCAGGACGTCGAGTCCCTTTCGCCAGGCGAGCTGCGCTACGCCGCTCTGCTCTCGCCGCAGGGCCGGCTGCTGTTCGATCTCTTCGTTCTGGGGGACGGGGATGGATGCCGCCTCGACTGCGCGGCCGACCGACGCCAGGCGCTGATCGAGCGGCTGCGGCTGTACCGCCTTCGCGCCAAGGTGGAGATCGAGCCGATCGACGGGCAGGTTCGCGCGGTCTTTCCCGGTGACGGCGCGGCGCCGGGGGCGGGCTGGGCGCCGGACCCGCGGCTGCCGGCGCTCGGCTGGCGCGCGCTGGCCGAAGCAAACGCGGTCGAGGCGGAGCTCGCCAGCGAGGACGAAGTCATCGCTCACGCGCGCGGTCTCGGGGTCGCCGGCGCCGCGGACTTCGGCGACGAGACGACCTATCCGATCGAGGCCAACTTTGATCTGTTGAACGGCATCGACTTCAAGAAGGGTTGCTTCGTCGGCCAGGAGACCACCTCGCGGATGAAGCGGCGGGGCCAGATCAAGAGCCGCATGGTCCCGATCGTCTTCGAAGGCCCGGCGCCGCCGCAAGGTAGCGAACTGCTGGCCGGCGATCTGCGCTGCGGCCAGGCCCTGAGCGGCGGCGAAGGTCTCGGCCTGGCGCTGCTGCGGCTGGACCGTCTCGACGCCGGCCCGCTCACTCTCGCCGACGGCCGCCCTTGGGCGGCCCGCTGGCCGGCGTGGCTGCAACAGACGGCCCACCAGTAGTTCTCGACCATTCAGGCGCGGATCAAAGGAAAGGCCGCCGAATCATCGCTCCACGGATCGAAGACGGCGGCGCCCGAATGTCGCACGTCGCGGACATTGCGCGTCGCCAGATAGAGGCGGTGCTTGATGGCCGTCGCGGCCAGCAGGGTGTCGATGACCGGCGGCGGATGGCCCAAGTCGCGGCGCACCCGGCCCGAAATCGCGCCCCACGTGAGCACGACCTCGGCTTCCAACATCAGCAGCCGGCCCGCGAATCGCTTGGCGAGCGCGTCGCGATAAGCCGCGTAACGCACCCGCCGCGCATCACCTTCGGGCAGGGCGTGAATGCCTTTGTCGTATTCGGCGACGGTGAGAATGCTCAAGAATAGATCGCTCTCGCTCTGGGAGGCCGCCCACAGCTTGACCCGCGAGGCGCCGCGGGGCGCGATCAGGGTCGCGATGACGTTGGTGTCGAGCAGCCAGCCCCTCAAATCTGGCCCTCGCGACCGCGATCCAGCTCGCGGCTCAGGTCCAGTCCGGGCGCGTGAAGGGTCTCGAGGAAGGCGACGAGCGGAAGGTCCGGCAACCGCGTGGCGAGCCGCTCGAACTCTTCCGCGCCGACGATCATCACGGCCGGTCGCCCCCGAACCGTGACCGCCTGCGGCCCGTCCTGCCGGGCGCGGCGCACGAGTTCGCTGAAGCGCGCCTTGGCATCCTCCAGCTTCCAGGGAGCGGATTGTCTAGCGGTGCGGGTCACATCGGCTCCTGACCAGTTGGTCAGCCTATAGCCCGCTCGCGGCGGCGGCGCTAGAACTCCCGGAATTCGACAAGCCGCATTTCATTCAGCCCCGCCACCGCTCGCACGGCCACTCGTAGTCACGGGCGCCGCCCTCGGCGAACAGTTGGCCCATGAGATAGGCGAACACGCGGCCGCTGTCGAACAGGCGCCAGGTGGTCTGCCAGCCGCGGCGGGCGAGGTCGCGGGCGGCGGCGTCGTCGGCGAGGAGAGACCCGAGCCGGACGGCGAGCTCATCGAGATCGTCGTGGAAGATCGCCTCGTCCTCGCCGTAGAACCGCTGGAAGCCGGCGCGGCGGTCGAGCAGCACCGCGAGGCCCGAGCCCATCATGTGGGCCATGCGGTCGGAGGCGTAGAGCGGCAGGCTGGCGCGCCGCGACAGCGACCAGCCGAAACGCGCCTGGGCCAGGGCGTCGAGGTAACGCTGGCCAAAGGCGAGGGGCTCGCCGCCGACGCCCGGCGCGCGCGCCCGCAATCCGGGCAGGCGCTCTCGCAAGCGGGCCAGGGCGGCGGCCGGCGCCAGTCTCTCGCCGCCGATCTCGCGCGGCTCCGCGTCGGTGGCGGGCAGCAGCAGGTCGAAGGGCGGGGCGGGATCGTCGAAGGCGCGGCCGGTCTCGATCGCGCGGTCGACCGGGTTGGGCAGGAAGGCCGCGAAGGCGCCCGGCCCGGCATAATGTCCGAGCCACGGCTCGGCGGTGGTGACGAAGAGGGCGTCGACGAAGCCGCGCCGGCGGGCGAGCCGCCGCTCATTCTTGGCCGTGTCGATGGGATCGATGTTGATGTCGGCGACGACGACGCCAGGGGAAAGGCGGCGGGCCTCGGCCAGCGAGCGGTTGTCGATATGGTCGGCGAAGTGCAGCAGGACCAGGTCCGGGCGCAGCTCGTCGACGCACTGCAGGAAACGCTGGTTCGCCGGCCCGCCGCCTAGGCCCTTCAGCCGCAGCGGCGCGGCGTGGCGGGCGACGGCGCGGTCGGAGAACTCGACCACCAGATGGCCGGCGCGAGTGGCGGCGAGACCGAGCTTGCGGCGGATGGCGAACAGCGACAGTCTCACCGCCGAGCGCTCGGCGCCGGTCATCCAGTCGTGATCGCCGACGCTCAGGATCCGCATCGCTCAACTCCAAGGGAGCCCACCGCTTGGGCGTCAAGCTGTATGAGGTCGCGGATGGCCGCTGCCCCTGGGCCGATCCGCGCGATCCGCTCTACACCGCCTATCACGACGAGGAATGGGGCGTCGTCGAGCGCGATCCGCGCGCCCTGTGGGAGAAGCTGGTGCTCGACGGCTTTCAGGCCGGGCTCTCCTGGATCACTATTCTGAAGAAGCGCGAGGCCTTCCGCGCCGCCTTCGCCGGCTTCGATCCGGAGGCCGTGGCGCGGTTCGGCGAGGCCGATCGGGCGCGGCTGCTCGCCGACGCCGCCATCATCCGCTCGCCGGCCAAGATCGATGCGGCGATCGGCGGGGCCCGCCTCTACCTGGCGATGCGCGAAGGGGGCGAGGACTTCGCCGGCTGGCTGTGGTCGTTCGTCGGCGACGCGCCGATCATCAATCGCTGGCGCCGGGTCGATCAGGTCCCTGCCGAGACCGCCGAGGCGCGCGAGATGGCCAAAGCCCTCAAAGGCCGCGGTTTCAAGTTCTGCGGCCCGGTGATCACCTACGCCTTCATGCAGGCGACCGGCATGGTCAATGATCACCTGGTCGGCTGCTTTCGCCATGGGGAGGTGGGCGGCTGATGGCGCGGCTGCCCAATCACGCCCTGGAGACGGGCTGCCCGGCCCCGGTCGCGGGCGTCGACGAGGCGGGGCGGGGACCCTGGGCGGGGCCGGTGCACGCCGCCGCGGTCATCCTCGCGAGCCGGCGCAGGATCGCCGGGCTGAACGATTCCAAGCAGCTCACCGCCGCCCAGCGCGAAGAGCTGGAGGTCGAGATCAAGGCGCGGGCGCTCGCCTGGGCGGTGGCCTTTTCCACGGTCGAGGAGATCGCCGCGCTGAACATCTTCCATGCCACGGGCCTGGCCATGCGCCGGGCGGTGGCGGCCCTGGCTCACGCGCCGGCCTTCGTGCTCGTCGACGGCAATCACATCTTCGACCTGCCCTGCCCGGCGCGGGCGGTGGTCAAGGGCGACTGCCTCTCCGCGTCCATCGCCGCCGCCTCCATCCTCGCCAAGACGGCGCGCGACCGGGTGATGGTGGCGATGGAGGCGACCTATCCGGGCTACGGCTTCGCCGCGCACAAGGGCTATGGCGCGCCGGCGCACGTCGAGGCGCTGCGGGCGCTCGGCCCCTCGCCCATCCATCGCCACGCCTGGGGACCGGTCCAGGCGGCGATCGCCGGGACGCTGGAGTCTCGGCCGGCGCGACGGAGCGCGACCGTCGCCGTGGAGGTTGAACGGGCGATTCAAGATTGACGCGGTGAGCGTCGGCGAGTGTCTCCGGAGCGCCGGCGTCCACGCCGGCCCGCAAAAAAGCCGACCTGGAGGTCGGCGCTCCGGAGAGGAGCACGCCGATGAGCGAGAACAAGACCGACGATCTGATCCGCGCCCTGAAGCTGCAGGCGGCCGGCTGCGCGGCCTTCGGCTCGCCCTTCTGCGCCGGCCTGCTCGAGCGCGTCGCCGAGGACGTGGAGGCTGGCGGACCGAGCCAGGCGCTGTTCGCTCCCTGGGCCGGCGCTTCGACCCGGACCCTGCTGAACGACGCGGTTCCGATCCGGCTGCTGGGCGCCTTGCACGACCTGGTGCTGAGCGGCGGGGCGCCGCACCTCGCCGCCGCCTATCCCCGGCCCGACCGACCCGCGGAGGTCGACCGCGCCTGGAGCGCCGCGCGCGAGGTGATGGCGAGCCAGGGCGAGCGCCTGGCCGCCTTCATGGCTCACGAGCCGCAAACCAACGAGGTGCGCCGCTCCGCCTGCCTGCTCGGCGGCTTGCTCACCGTGGCCAAGGAGACCGGCCTGCCGCTGCGCTGCCTCGAGCTCGGCGCCAGCGCCGGCCTCAACCAGTTGTGGGACCGCTTCCGCTACGACTTCTGCGAAGCGGGCGCCTGGGGCGATCCCGGCGCGCCGGTGACGATCGCGGCGGAGTGGCGCGGCCACGCCGGGCCGTTCGACACGCGCGTGAGCGTGATCGAGCGCGCCGCCTGCGACCGGGCCCCCGTCCGCCTCGCCGATCCGATCGCCCGCCGGCGCCTGCGCGCCTTCGTCTGGGCCGACCAGTTCGACCGCCTCGCCCGCCTGGACGCGGCGATCGCCGCGGCGCTGGCCGCCGGCATAAGCGTCGAGGCGGCGGACGCCGTCGCCTGGGCCGAGCGCCACGCCACGCCGACGCCGGGCGCCGCCACCGTCCTCTTCCATTCGGTGTTCCAGCAGTACATGGCGCCCGAGAGCCAGGCCGCCCTCGCGGCCCTCGCGCAGAGGCGGGGCGAAGCCGCCACGGCCGATGCGCCCTTCGCCTGGCTGCGCATGGAGCCGCCGCCCCACAACCTCGCGATCATGGAGCTGCGCCTGACCTTGTGGCCCGGGGGCGAGGACCGCCGGCTGGCGAGCGTGCATCCGCATGGCGCGTGGGTGGAGTGGGAGGAGGCTACCGCCTAATCCCGCTTCACCGGGGGTCGCACACGCGGGATTTGCCTCGGCGGTCGCGCGCCGCTAACCGCCCGCCATGCCGGCGAGCTTGCGCGAGGCTTATGACGCGCGGCTCGCGGCCGGGGCGCTGAAGCCCGACCCAGGGCAGGCGACGGGGCTGGCTGCGCTGAGCGATCTCGCCGAGCGGCTCGGCCGGGCGCGGGCGGCGGGGCTGTTCCGGCGGGCCGAGCCGGTCAGGGGCGTCTACCTGTTCGGCCCCGTGGGGCGGGGCAAGTCCATGCTGATGGACCTGTTCTTCGCCGCCGCGCCGGTCGTGCCGAAGCGGCGGGCGCACTTCCACGCCTTCATGGCCGAGGTCCACGGGCTGGCGCGGATCTGGCGCTCGGGCGAGGAGGCGGCGCGGCGCGAGGCGTTCGGCGACCATCTCCGTGGACGGTCGGGGGGTGATGATCCGATCCCGCCGCTCGCCAGGCGCATCGCCGAGGGCGCGCGCCTGCTGTGCTTCGACGAGCTGGAGGTCGGCGACATCGCCGACGCCATGATCCTCGGGCGCCTGTTCGAGGCCCTGTTCGCGCGCGGCGTGACGGTCGTGGCCACGTCGAACCGGCCGCCGGACGAGCTCTACCTGGACGGCATCAACCGCCAGATGTTCCTGCCGTTCATCGATCTGTTGAAGGCGCACATGGAGGTGGTCGCGGTCGAACGGCGCGCGCGACTGGCGGGCCGAGCGGCTGCGCGCCGCGCGGGCCTGGTTCTCGCCGATCGATCCGGACAACGAACGCGCCTTCGACGCCCTATGGCGCGACGTGCTGGGCGGCGCGGGCGAGGCGGGCGTCACTCTGACGGTGCTGGGGCGCACCCAGCATTGGCCAAGGGCTCAGGGCCGGCTGTTGCGCGCGAACTTCGCCAGCCTGTGCGGCCAGGCGCTGGGGCCGGCCGACTATCTGGCGATCGCCGGGCGGTTCGCCACCGTCTTCCTCGAGGCCTTGCCCCGCCTCGACGCCCGAGCGCCGGGAGGAAGCGCGCCGCCTGACCCTGCTGGTCGATTCGCTCTACGAGGCGCGCGTCCGCCTGGTGGTCCTGGCCGAGACCGAGCCCGAGCGGCTCTACCCCGCCGGCGATCTCGCCTTCGAATTCCAGCGCACCGCCTCGCGGCTGGCGGAGATGCGCTCACGGGACTGGGTGTCCGAGGCTGGACCGGAAAGACCGGCGATTATATAATCCTCATTTCATACATGAGGGTCTCAGATGCTCGCGTTCAAGGTGACCACCGTCGGCGCTTCGGCCGGCTTCATCCTGACCAAGGAGGCGATGGCGCGCCTGAAGGTGAAGAAGGGCGATCTCGTCTATCTCACCGAGGCGCCAGACAGCGGCTATCGCTTGACGCCTTATGACCCGAACTTCGAGCGGCAGATGGCGCTCGCCGAGGCGGTGATGCACGAGGACCGCGACGTTCTGCGCGCCCTCGCCAAGTGAGCGAATGGCGGTGGATCGGCGCGAATGTCGCCGGCGCGATCCACGACCGCCTACTTGCGGAGCACGGCGGCCGCGACGGCGTCGTCGACGCCGGCGCCATCGACTCGGCCTTGGCGCGGCCGAAGAACTTGGCGGCCTATGAAGAGCCGGACGCCGCAGCGCTCGCGGCGTCCTTTGCCTGGGGGCTTGCGCGCGGTCACGGCTATGCGGATGGCAACAAGCGCACCGCCTGGGTGGTGGCGCGAGTGTTTCTCGCCGACAACGGCTGGCGGCTCATATTCGACAAGGCCGAAGCGGTCGCCGTCATGGAGTCGGTCGCCGCCGGACGCCTGGATGAAGACGCCTTGGCGGCGTGGTTTCGCCAGCGACTGTCGCTTGCGCCGTCAGCGTAGATCGAGGGGGCAGAGCATCGTCCTACGAGCCCCCTCCACCGCCTTCGGCGGTCCCCCTCCCCCGAGGCGAGGGGGAGGAACTTAGCGACCGCGGGCCCCGGCGCAGGCGGGCGAGGCGTCGCAGGCGGCGCCAGAAGCGGCGCTTTTCCGGCTCCGGATAGGGGTGGAGGAAGCGCTGGAACTCCTCGGCGCAGGCGCGCCAGGAAAATGTCTCGGCATGGGCGCGCACCGCCGCGCGGTCGAGGGTCAGCGCTTCGAGGCAGGCTTCGCGCAGGCCGTCCTTCTGGCCCGGCGCGAGGACGCCCGCGCCGGAGCCCGGGATGAGGTCGATCGGACCGGGAGCGGAGAAGGCGGCGACCGGCGTGCCGGCGCCCCAGGCTTCGAGAATCACAAGGCCGAAGGTATCGGTGAGCGAGGGGAAGACGAAGACGTCGGCGCAGGCGTAGTGGGCGGCGAGTTCCGCCCCCATCTTCACTCCCGGGAAGACGGCCGCCGGGTAGCGCTCGATCAGCTGCTCGCGTTGCGGCCCTTCGCCGACCACCACCTTGGTCCCGGGAAGATCGAGCGAGAGAAAGGCGTCGAGGTTCTTCTCCACCGCGATGCGTCCGACGTAGAGCCAGACCGGTCGGGGCAGGTTGGCGAAGATGTCCGGCTCTCCCGGCTGGCGCGGCCTGAAGACGTCTGTGTCGAGGCCCTTGGACCACAGGGAGATGTTGCGGAAGCCGTGCGCCTCCAGCTCGGCGCACATGGTCGGGGTGGCGACCATCACCCGGCCGGAGGGGCTGTGGAACCAGCGCATGTAGGCGTAGCCGGCGGCGAGCGGCACCGGCAGGCGGGCGGCGACATATTCGGGAAACTTGGTGTGGTAGCTGGTCGTGAACGGCAGCTTCCAGTCGACGCAGATGCTGCGGGCGGCGAGGCCGAGCGGTCCTTCGGTGGCGATGTGGATCGCTTCCGGCTCGAAGGCCTTGAAGCGCTCGCGCACCTTCTCGGCGGCGCCGAGGGCCAGGCGGATCTCCGGATACATCGGCAGGGGAACGGTGCGGAACCGGTCGGGGCTGACCACCTCGACGGTATCGCCCATGTCGCGCAGCTCGGCGATTACCCGGGTCAGGGTGCGCACGACGCCGTTGACCTGCGGCTCCCAGGCGTCGGTCGCCAGCAGGATGCGCATCTTATCGGCGGGCGCGGGCGGCGGCGATCATCGCCGCCCGGCCTTAAGGGAAGTCGCCGCCGCTGGCGAGCGAGGGGGCGCGGGGCCGGAACGACCTCACGAGAGGCGGGCTGTCCTCGGACCGGTTGGGGCGAGACGCCCCGGCTCCAAGGGCGGCGGGGCGGGGAGGGGTCGCAGGCCCTTGAGCATCAGCTTCGCGGCTTCGAGATGGATGCCGGCAACCACCTTCAGGGTCAGCAGCGGATGACTGAGCAACAGGCCCGCGAGAACCCGGTCGGTGAACGGCCGCGCTTGCCCCGAGAACCGCGCGTGCAGGAGCGGCTCGCCATCGGCGCCCGAGGCGTTGATGATCACCGTCATCGTCCTGGCGGCTCGGCGGACCACAAAGTCGTAACGCAGCGCCATCGGCATGAAGGGCGAGACGTGGAAGGCCTTGGCGCAGCTCTGGCTGACGCGGCCGTCCGGTTCGTCGCCGGCGGCGATGACATAGGCGTGACGGCCGCCGAAGGTATTGTTCACCTCGTAGATCATCGCCGCCAGCTGGCCATCGGCTCGGTGACAGAAGAACAGGCTGATCGGGTTGAACACATGGCCGAGCACCCTTGGCATGCACAGGAGCTCGATGCGCCCGCCGGCGATCGCCACGCCGTGCTCGGCCAGCCTCGCCTCGGCCCAGCGGCGCAGGCCGCCGGTTTCGCCATCGCCGTGATCGCGTTCGAGCAGGCTGAAGAGATTGGCCCGCTCGTGCGAGAACAGGCGCGAGCGCGCCGCCAGTCCCGGCAAGTCGTCCAGATCGACAAGGATCTGAAAGATCCGGTAGCGCAGGCGGTGCCGGATCGGCCTGGCGCGGACGTGCTCGACGTGGCCGACGAGGATCGCCGGGGCGGCGGTCACGCGACCTTGGGCAACGGCGGCGCCGCGCCGAGGGCGGGATCGAGGTGAATGCGGCCGGACTCGCGCGGCACGCGCCAGGGCCGTTTGACGCCGCCGAGCGCCTCGGCGACGGCGAGCCCGGCCTGGAGGCCATCCTCGTGGAAGCCGGCGCCGAACCAGGCGCCGCAGAACCACACGCCGCCCTGACCCTGCAGCGACCACAGCCGCCGCTGCGCGCGCAGGGCGGCGGCGTCGAAGAAGGGGTGATCATAGGCGCGCGTGGCGATGACGCGTTCCGGATCGATCGGCGCGGGCGGGTTGAGGCTGACGAAGAGCGGCTCGCCGCCGCGGGGCCCTTGCAGCTTGTCCATCCAGTAGGTGACGCCGACCGCCGCCACGCCGTCCGGCTGGCGCCGGCCGATGGCGTTCCAGGCCGACCAGGTGGCGCGACGCTTTGGCATCAGCCGTCGGTCGCGGTGCAGCACCGCCTCGTTGCCGGTGTAGCGGATCGCGCCCAGAACCCCGCGCTCCGCCTCTGTCGGATTTGCCAGCATGGCCAGCGCCTGATCGGCGTGGGCGGCGATCACCACGGAGTCGAAGCGGCGCTCGCCGCCGCCGTCGAAAACCAGCCGCGGCCCGCCGCTGGCCTCGCGGACGACGGCGCGCACCGGCGTGGCGAGCCGGATCTCGCCGGCGAAGTCGGCGATCAGCCGGCGGACGTATTCGCGGCTGCCGCCCTCGACGGTTCGCCACGCCGGCCGGTCGCGCCATTGCAACAGGCCGTGGTTCTCGAAGAAGCGGATGAAGGCGGCGGCGGGATAGTCGCGGATCGCCTCGGGGGTGCTGGACCAGATGGCGGCGGCCTGCGGCAGCAAATGATCGTTCTGGAAAGCGCGGCCATAGCGGCGCTCGGCGAGGTAGTCGCCAAGGCTGGTCAGGTTCGCTTCGAGACCGCAGGCGTGCCCTGGCGCCTGGCGATAGAAGCGCAGGAGATCGCCCAGCATCGACCAGAACCTCGGCCGCACCAGGTTGCGTCCCTGGGCGAACAGGCTGAAGAGGCTGTCGCCGCCATATTCCAGCGCCCCGTCGTCGAGACTGACCGCGAAGCTCATGTCCGAAGGCTTGGTTGGCGCACCCAGATGATCGAAGAAGGCGACCAGATTGGGGTAGTTGGCCTCGTTGTAGACGATGAAGCCCATGTCGACCGGGGCGGAGCCGCCGCGGCCATCCGGCGCCGCGACGGTATCGCTGTGACCGCCGAGGCGATCGGCCGCCTCGAAGAGGGTGACCCGCGCGACGCGCGACAACAGCCACGCCGCGGCCAGGCCGGAGATTCCCGAGCCGATCACCGCGATCCTCTCGCGGCCGTCCCTGTCGCGCACTCTTGGTCCTCCGCTGGCGCCGTCGGCGCGCCCGTTGGCATCGCGCTGGTCTTCTACGCCCTCGGCGGGGCGAACGGATCATACCGGCTATCGCCAAGGTTGATCCGCCGGGCGCGGCCCGCCGTAAATGGACCATGCTCGCCGCCGCCGCCCGCTTCGAGGCCGCGCCGCCTCGTCGGCGCCCGTCGGCGATGTATGCGATAGGGCGGACGGAGGATCGAGCGACGGTGACGCCCGCCTCGGCCGAGGACCTCAACGGCGCGATCGTGGCGATCGCCGGGCGACGCGACCGCAGCGCGTTCGAAGCGCTGTTCAACCACTTCGCGCCCCGCGTGAAGAGCTATCTGATGCGATTGGGGAGCTCGGGCGAGCGCGCCGAGGAACTGGCTCAGGAGACCTTGCTGGTGGTCTGGCGGCGGGCCGAAAGCTTCGATCCGAGCCGCGCCTCGGCGTCCACCTGGATTTTCACCATCGCCCGCAACCTGCGCATCGACGACGCGAGGCGCGGGGCGCGACGACGCGATTTCGAGGTGGCGGACGATCCCACCACCGCCCTGCCGCCGCCAGCCGCCCCCGACGAGGCGCTCGTCACCCGCCAGGACGAAGTTCTGGTCGGCGCGGCGATCCGGCGGCTTTCCGCCGAACAGCTTCAGGTGATCCACGAAGCCTTCTTCGCCGACAAGGCGCATTCGCGTGTCGCCGCCGACCTCGGCCTGCCGCTCGGCACCGTGAAGTCGCGCGTGCGCCTGGCGCTTGGCCGACTGCGGCTGGCCCTGGACAAGACCCGCTGATGCCCTCACCCGTCACTCATCACCCCAGCCCCGAGCGGCTGATGCAGTTCGCCGCCGGCGCGGTGAGCGCCGAGCGGGCCTTGGTTCTGGCGACCCATGTCGGCGCCTGCGCGGGCTGCGCGGCGGAGGCGGCGGCGGGAGAGCACGCCGCCGCCGGGCTGCTCGAGGCCTCTGCCGCCCGCTTCCCTGCGTTCCGACGCCCTGGCGCACGCGCTGGCGCGCATCGAGCGCCCGGTCGCGGCCTTTCCCGCCCCCGCGCTCCCCGGCGGCTGGATCTCCGTGCCCCGCGCCGTCGCCGAGGCGGCGCGGCGGCGGCGGTGGGCGGCGCCCGGCGTCTGGGTGGCGCCGGTGAGCGGCCGGGCCGGCAAGGCGCGCGGCTACCTTCTGCGCGTCGCCCCGGGCATGAGCATGCCCCGGCACACCCACGTCGGCATCGAGATGGTGTGCATCCTGAAGGGCGCCTTCCTGGATCGCGGCGAGGTTTTCGAGCCGGGCGACTATTGCGAGAGCGACGAGGCGACGCTGCACCAGCCGGTGGCGCGGGCGGGCGAGGAGTGCGTCTGCCTGGTGGCGGTCGACAACTCGCTGGTCCCGCTCGACTGGGTCGGCAAGTTGTTCCAGCCGCTGGTGCGAATCTAGCGGGTCGGCCGAGCGCGTGTCGCTCACCTCCCTGGCCACCGCCGCCGCCGAGCGGCTGCCGATCCCCGACGCCGTCCTGCGTCGCGCCATCGCCGGCCTGGTCTCGCGCGCCGACGAGATCGATCCCGATCCGGCGCTCGCCGCGCGCCGCTTCGCCGACGCCATGGCCGGGCGGCCGATCGCCCAGAGCGTCGAAGCCGCGAACGCGCAGCACTACGAGGTTCCGGCGGCGTTCTTCGAAGGGGTGCTCGGCCCGCGGCTGAAATACTCCAGCTGCCTTTACGAGCCTGGCGACGACCTCGCCGCCGCCGAGGAGCGCGCCTTGGCGCGGACCTGCGCCCACGCCGATCTCGCCGATGGCCAGAGCATCCTCGAACTGGGCTGCGGCTGGGGATCGCTCTCGCTATGGATGGCGGAGCGGTATCCGAGGGCGCGGATCACCAGCGTCTCCAACTCGGCGTCGCAGAAGGCGGAGATCGACTCCCGCGCCGGCGCCCGGGGGCTCGGCAACCTGACCGTGGTGACCGCCGACATGAACGAATTCGCCACGGCCGACCGGTTCGACCGGGTGGTGTCGGTGGAGATGTTCGAGCACATGAGCAACTGGGGCGCCCTGCTGGCGCGGATCGCCGGGTGGCTGAAGCCCGACGGCCGGCTGTTCCTGCACGTCTTCTCGCATGCCGGCGCGCCCTACCGCTTCGACGCCGCCGACCCGGACGACTGGATCGGCCGGCATTTCTTCACCGGCGGGTTGATGCCGAGCGAGGATTTGATCGACGCCTTTTCCAACCTCTTCACGGTGGAGGCGCGCTGGCGCTGGAGTGGCGAGCACTACCGCCGCACCGCCGAGGACTGGCTGGCCAACTTCGACCGGGAGCGAGCGGCTATCCGCCCGATCCTGGCGGCGACCTACGGCGCGCGCGCCAAAATCTGGGAGCGGCGCTGGCGGCTGTTCTTCCTCGCCACCGCGGGCCTGTTCGGCGCCAAGGGCGGGCGGTCCTGGGGAGTAAGCCATTGGCGGCTGGCGCTGGCGGCGCAGGCGGCGCGAGCCTGATGCGCCGGGCGCTCATCGCCTGCCTCGCCGCCGCCGGGGCGGTGCTGGCCCTCGATGCGGTGTGGCTGACCACGACCGGGCCGCTGTATCGGAGGGCGCTGGGCGATCTGCTCGCGCCGGCCTTCCGCATCGGGCCGGCGGTCGTCTTCTATGGCCTCTATATCGCCGGCCTGTGCCGCCTCGCGGCCTGGCCGGCGCTTGTCACCGGAGGTCTTCGCCGCGCCGCGACCGACGGCGCCGTGTTCGGCCTGATCGCCTACGCCACCTACGACCTCACCAACCAGGCGACGCTCGCCCATTGGCCGATGGGGATCACGCTCATGGACATGGCGTGGGGCATGGTGCTCAGCGCCGCGGGGGCCAGCGCCGGCTACCTGGCGGCAAGGGCGGTCACGCCGCGAACACCCGTCTGACGATCGCCTCGAGACCGGCGGCGTCATCGCCGTCGAAGGCGGCGGGCGTCTCGGAGTCGACATCGAGAACGGCGATCAGCGCGCCGGCGCTGTCGAACACCGGAACGACGATCTCGCTGCGCGAGCGCGAGTCGCAGGCGATGTGGCCATCGAAGGCGTCGACGTCCGGCACGATCACCGTCTCCCGGCGCGCCGCCGCCGCGCCGCAGACCCCCTGGCCGATGCGGATGCGCAGACAGCCGAGCGTGCCCTGATAGGGGCCGGCCACCAGCTCGCCGGTCGGCGGATCGAGGCGGTAGAAGCCAGTCCAGAAGAAGCGCGGAAACGCGGTCGCCAGCATGGCGCAGACGGTCGCCATGCGCGCCAGGCGGTCCGGCTCGCCGTCGAGCACCGCGGCGATCTCCAGGCCGACGCGGGCGTAAGCCTGCGGCTTGGACTCCTCCGGCGGGCGCGGGGCGGCTTGGGGTCGCATGGGCCTTCGCTGTATCGATCAGGCGACGCGCCAAAGGCGCGTCTTCGGGGCACGCCATGGCGGACGTTTTCGTCTCCTACAAGGCCGAGGATCGGCTCCGCGTCCGGCCCCTGGTCGAGGCGCTGACCGCCGAGGGCCTTTCGGTCTGGTGGGACGTCCAGATCGCCGGCGGCGAGGCGTGGCGCGCCAGCATCGCCCGCGAGCTGGACCAGGCGGCCTGCGTCATCGTGGTGTGGAGCGAGGGCTCGGTCGGTGAGTTCGGGTCATTTCGTGCAGGACGAGGCGAGCCAGGCGCAAGCGCGCGGCGTGCTGTTGCCGGTGGCGATCGACCCGGTGCGCCCGCCGCTCGGCTTTGGCCAGCATCAGGCGCTGAGCCTCGCCGGCTGGAGCGGCTCGCGCCGCGATCCGAGGTTCGCCGACGTCCTGGCGGCGGTGCGGGCCATAGTCGCCGGCGGGCCGCGCGCGGCGCCGACTGCTCGGGCCAGGCGGCGCCCTGGCCGGCGCGGCCTGATCGCGGCGGGGGTCGTCGGCGCCGTCGTGGCCATCCTCGCGGCGGTGTCATGGCTGGCCGGCCCGGCGCGGCTGTGCGGCCTGCTCGGGCTTCGCTGCGGCGCCCTGGCGTCGCCGACGAGCCTGGCGGTGCTGCCGTTCGAGAACCTCAGCGGCGATCCCGCCCAAGCCTATTTCGCCGATGGCCTCACCGAGGAGATGATCAGCGCCCTCGCGCGGTTGAAGCCGCTCAGCGTCATCGCCCGCACCTCCTCCTTCCGCTTCCGCGGAAGCCACGAGAGCCCGCAGGCGATCGGCGCGGCCCTCCATGTCGGCTCGCTTTTGGACGGCAGCGTCCGGCGCCAGGGCAATGTCGTGCGGGTGACCGCCAGCCTCGCGGACGCCGCCACCGGCCTGGAGCGCTGGAGCGAAACCTATGACCGGGAGGTCAAGGACATCTTCGCGGTGCAGAGCGGAATCGCCCAGGCGGTGGCCGAGGCCCTGCGCGTCAAGTTGCTCGGCGGCGACATCGCCGCGCTGAGCGGCGGCGACACTCTGAGCCCCGAAGCCTACGACGCCTATCTGCGCGGCTCGCGCGCCGAGCTGGACGCGGCCGGGGAAGCCGACCTGCGCGCCGCGGTGGCCGACCTGGACCGGGCGATCGCCGCCGACCCCAGATTCGCCAAGGCCTGGTCGCGCAAGGCCTCGGCGCTCGCCTACCTCGCCGACCGCTACGCGCCGTCGGAGCAGGTGGGGCCGACCTATGGGAAAGCCCTGGCGGCGGCGGCGGAGGGAGTCGACCTCGCCCCCAACCTGCCCGAAGGCCAGGCGGTCTACGCCTCCCTGCTCGTCTTCGCGCGGCTCGACTTCACCGGCGCGGCGGCGGCGTTTCGCAAGGCGCGCGCCCTCGCGCCGAACAATGCGGTGGTTCTGACGGGCTACGGCCAGTTCGAGTGCCAAGTGGGACGGTGCGCCGATGGAGCGGCCCTGTTGGCACGCGCCGCCCAGCTCGATCCCCTCAACCCGCGCGCCTTCTTCCTTTGGGGGACGGTGCTGCTGTACGCACGCCGCTACGACCCGGCCGAAGCGGCCTTCCGCCGCGCTCTCGCGCTGAGCCCCGGCCTCGCCCTGGCGCACGGCTTCATCGGATACGCCCGGCTGCTGAGAGGCGATCTGGCGGGCGCGCGCGACGAACTGGGTCGTGAGCAGACCGGCTGGGCGCGGCTGACCGGCCTCGCCATTCTCGCCCATCGCCAGGGGGATGACGCCGGCGCGCGCCGGCTGCTGACCCAGCTCACCGCCAGCGAGGGGGATAGCGGCGCCTACCAGCAGGCGCAGGTCCTGGCGCAGCTTGGCGAGGCGGCCGGGGCGGTGGCCGCGCTCGGCCGCGCGGAGCGCGTCCACGACGCGGGATTGACCGAGCTGCCGGTGGACCCGTTCTTCGATCCCATCCGCGAGGATCCGCGCCTCGTCGCCTTCGCGCCTCGCAAGGCCACCCCCCTGGGCTGAGCGGCCCGCTTGCGGCCGTGACAGCGGCGGTCCACGATAGGTTCGTGGGCGAACAGGGGAGGCTGCGATGCGACCGCGCTCGAGATCCATCAGACTGGGCCTGAGCCTCGCCGCCGCGATGGCGCTGAGCGCCGTGCAGGCCCAGGCCCAGTCGGCGCGCCAGAACACCGGGCACAGCGGCGGCGGCCCCCCCCACAGCGGCGGGGGCCCCCCTCAGGTCGGCTCCAGCCCGCCGGTCGAGGGGACGCAAATGCCGCCGCCGCCCCCGACGCCCCTGCCTGCCCCGGCGCCGCCTCCCCCCCCGGCGCCCCCGCCTCCCCCCCCGCCGCCGTCGCCCGGGAACTACACGATCACCTTCCAAGCGGGAGAGGCGAGCCCCGACGCCGCCGGGAGGGCTTGGCTGGACACGGCTCGCGCCGACCTTGCCCAACTGGAAGCCCAGAACGCCCGCTCCCGGGCGCAGATCGCCGTCTATGATCTCGGCGCGCCACCGTTCACGCCATCGGGGAGCCCGGCCTATTTCTATCGAGCGCGCGTCCAGATCACCGGCGAAAATCGCCACGGGAGGCGGCGGGGCTTGGCGCACCGACGTCTCGAAGTCGTCGCCGCGCGCCTGCGGCGCGCCGGCGCGCACGTTTCGGCCATCGTCATCGCCACCGTACGGCGCGCGGGTCGCGAGGACGCCCAAGCGGACCAGGGCGCGGTCAGGGTGCGGATCGACTATGATCCGATGAACTGACGCTCGGCCGGCCGGCGCCCGCGTTGCGCCGGCGCCCTGGAGCGGTCTAGAAGCCGCGCCGCTCGCCCCTCATGGCCGGCGATCGAAGCGGTCTCGCGCCCGCCGCCGGCCTCCGTCGCATCCCTGGATCGAAGACAGCCGTCATGACCGTCACCACCGAGACCCAGGCCGGGTCGCTTTCCGGCAATGTGCTGTTCTATTCCAAGCCCGAGCCGCTCAGCCGCGAGGCGCACGCCAAGATCGGCCTTCGGCGCATCGACCGGCCGTTCGGTTTCGCCGCCGGCAGCCAGGTGGCGCCGCTGACCGTCGCCGAGTTCCCCGCCGCCGCCCTGTCGTTTCCGATCATCTTCGCCGGCGACCTGCGCCAACCGCTGGCGGTGATGGGGGTGACCGGCAACAGCAACATGTTCATCACCGAGGCCGGCGCCTTCGAGGCCGGGGTGTACATACCAGCCTATATCCGCCGCTATCCGTTCGTGCTCGCCAATGACCAGAGCCGCGAGCAGATGGTGGTGTGCATCGACCGCGAGGCGCCGATGCTGGGCGAGCTGCCCGATCTCGCCTTCTTCGACGCGGCCGGCGAGCCGACCGAATACACCCGCAACTGCCTGCAATTCTGCAACGACTTCGAGGTCGAGGTGCGGCGGACCGAATTGTTCGTCAAGTTGCTCACCGACAATGATCTGTTCGAGACCAAGACGGCGCAGTACACGCCGGCCAATCCCGACGGCACGCCGGGCGCGCCGCAGACCATCGCCGAATATTACGCGGTGTCGGAAACCAAGCTGAAGGCTCTGCCGGCCGACAAGATCCACGACCTGTTCGCCAACGGGGCGCTGGCGCAGATCTACGCGCATTTGAACTCGCTGCTGGGGTGGGATCGGCTGATCGCCCTGGCCATCGTCAAGACCGCCCAGCAGGCAAGGCCGGCGAACTTGAACTAACGAACGGCTCGGGTCGCTTCCCGGCGGCGCTTGCTCTTAATCCGCCGCGCCCACGACGAAGGCGAGCAGAGGTCGCAGAGCGTCGAGCACCGCCGCGTCGAGGCGGCCGATCGGCGGACCGCAGCGCTCGCGGCGCACCGCCATGATCTTGTCGACCATGATCTGGGAGGGCTGCCGCAGGCCGGTCTCGGCATTCGCCGGGACGTCGAGGCGATAGAGCGGCGCGTCGCCCGCTTACGGCGGCCCGCCGGTGATCGCCTGCCGCAGGTCGTCGGCGTTCAGGCCGAAGATCTGGGCGAAGGGGGAGGGGGCGGTCGGATCCCAGGCGTGGCGGTGGCCGATGGTGATGCCGCCGTCGACGACCAGATGGGTTCCGGTGACGAAGAGGGAGTCGTCGCTGGCGAGGAAGAGGGCGGCGCCGGCGATGTCTTCCGGCAGACCGGACTTGGGGATGGGCTGGGCGACGGCGGCGTTCTGCGCCACCTGGGCGGCCATCTGATCGGCGGCCTCCCGCGGCATGCCGAGAGCCGCGCCGAAGATGGAGGTGGCGATGAGGCCAGGGCAGATGGCGTTCACCCGGATGCGATGGGGCGACAGCTCGGCCGCCGCGCAGCGGGTCAGGTGGATGACCGCCGCCTTGGCGGCGGAATAGGCGAGGGGGCCCCAGCCGGCCTGGAGCCCGGCGATGGAGGCGGTATTGATGATCGAGCCCCCGCCGCGCGCCTTCATCAGCGGCGCGGCGTGCTTCATGCCGAGCACGGGCGCGCGGACGAGCAGGGCGAAGGTGGCGTCCCACCCCTCGGCCGTCATAGTCTCGATCTGGCCGGGCAGGCCGGCGGCGCCGGCGTTGTTGAACAGGATGTCGAGGCCGCCGAACTCATTGGCGGCCATGGCCAGCGCGGCCTCGATATCGGCCTCGCGGGTCACATCGCACCGGGCATAGCGGATCGCGCCGCCAAACCGCTGGGCGAGGATGGCGCCCTTGTCGTCCTGGATGTCGGCGGCGACCACCCGCGCGCCCTCGGCGGCGAACCGCTCGACCGCCCCCAGGCCGATCCCCGAGCAGCCGCCGGTGACAACCGCGACCTTGCCGTCCAGACGCCCGGCCATCAGCCTTCCCCCACGGTCACCACCACCTTGCCGAGCGCCTGGCGGCTGGCGAGATGGGCGATGGCCTCGCCGCCGCGCTCCAGCGGGAAGCGGGCGGAGACGTGCGGGCGGATCGCGCCCTTTTCATAGAGCGCCAGAAGTTCGGCGACGTTGCGCCGGTGGCCGACGGGATCGCGCGCCACCGCCGCGCCCCAGAAGACGCCGACGACATCGCAGCCCTTGAGGAGGGCGAGGTTGAGCGGCAGGCGGGGGATGCCGGCGGGAAAGCCGATGACCAGGAAGCGGCCCTCCCACGCGATCGCCCTGAGCGCCGCCTCGGCGTAGTCGCCGCCGACGCCGTCGTAGATCACATTGGCGCCCTCGGCGCCGCAGGCCTGCTTGAAGAGATCGGCGAGCGCCTTCTGACCGTCCCGGTCGAACGGACCCTTGGGATAGACGACGCCCTCCGTCGCGCCGCGCGCCTTGGCCAGATCGACCTTTTCGGCCGAGGAGGCGGCGGCGATCACCCGCGCCCCCATGGCCTTGCCCAGTTCCACCGCCGCCAGGCCGACGCCGCCGCCGGCGCCCAGCACCAGCAGGCTCTCGCCGGCCTTCAGGTGCGCCCGGTCCTTGAGGGCGTAGTAGGAGGTGCCGTAGGTCATCATGAAGGCGGCCGCCTCGTCGAACGGCATGCCGGCCGGTATGGGGACGAGGCGCGCCGCCTCGACGCAGACCTGCTCGCGCAGACCGCCGGAGCCGGTGTTGCCGAGCACGCGATCACCGATCTTGACGCTGTCGACCCCCTCGCCGACGGCGCTCACCACCCCGGCGATCTCGCCGCCGGGCGAGAAGGGGCGCGGCGGCTTGAACTGATACTTGTCCTCGATGATCAGCACGTCGGGGTAGTTGATCCCGACGGCGCGCACGTCGACGACGGCCTGGCCCGGCGCGGCGTCTGGCGCCGGCAAATCCTGGAATTCGAGCGTTTCCGGTCCGCCGACGCGGGTGCTCAGCAAGGCCTTCATGGCGTCCCCTCGACGTGTTGGCGCGGTCGTTGGCTTATCGGCGCGGCCGGACGCTATCCGAAGGCGGGCGGCGGCGGAAGGGCGAAGGAGAGACAGACAGGGCATGAGCGAGATGACGCCGGTGATGGCGATCCATGGCGGCGCCGGCGCCCTCGTGGGCCGGGACTATTCGCGCGAGATCGCCCACATGCGCGGCCTGATCGAGGCCGGCCGCGACCGGCTGCGCGCCGGCGCGGCGGCGCTGGACGTGGTGGTGGAGGCGGTCGCCGAGCTCGAGGTCTCGGGCCTCTATGTCGCGGGCCGGGGCGCCTCGCCCAACACCGCCGGTCGCTACGAACTCGACGCCGGGCTGATGAACGGGCCGGACCAGCGGGCCGGGGCGGTGGCGGCGCTGGAGGGCTTCGCCTCGCCGATCGCCGCCGCCCGCGCGGTGATGGAGCGCACGCCGCATGTCTTCTTCGTCGGCGACGGGGCCGCGCGGCTGGCGGCCGACGCCGGCCTGGCGCGCATCATCGATCCCGGCGCCTGGTTTACCCACGCCGGCGCGGCCGAGGACGGCGCGCCGGCCGAACTCAGCATGGGAACCGTCGGCTGCGTGGCGCGCGACCTGACGGGGGCGCTGGCGGCGGCGACGTCCACCGCCGGCATCCACGGCAAGTGGGACGGCCGGGTCGGCGACTGCCCGATCCTCGGCGCCGGCGTTTGGGCCGACCCGACGGTCGCGGTCTCCTGCACCGGCCTGGGGGAGATGTTCATGCGCTGCGCCGCCGCCGCCCAGCTCGCCTTCCGCGTCCGCTTCGGGGCCGAGGGCCTCGCCGACGCCGCCCGCGCGGTGCTGGACGAGGTGCGCGCCATGGCGGGCGCCGGCGGCCTGATCGCCATCAGCGCCGACGGCCAGATCGCCCTGCCGTTCAACACGCCCGGCATGAAGCGCGCCGCCCTCACCGCCGACGGCGAAATCACCAGCGCGGCGTTCTAGGGCGCTCCCTGTCTCCTTGGCGAAACAGCCAAGCCGAGGAACACCAGCAGCGCCCGATTGAGACGAGCAAGATCGTTCGGGTCCAGTCTCCCGAGCCGCCGACCCATCTTCGACCTTGCTACTGTCGAGACCTTGTCGACCATCAACCGGCAGCTCGTGCGCAGCCCATTGCCCTCGTTTGGCGCTACGGCCAGTCGGAACAAAGGCGCTTCGGTCTCGTCGGTGGTGAAGGCGCAGATCGTCACCGAGGCCGTCGCATCAAAGCTATCCTCCTGCACGATCACCGCGGGGCGGGGCTTCCCTGCGTAATCCTTGCCGCCCGCGACGGTCCAGACCTCGCCCCTTTTCATCGGAGCGGGTCGTCACGCGTCCGGCCAATCGGTCAGGGCTTCGATGAAGCCCTGATCGAACGAGGCCTCCGAGCTCCTCGCGACCGCCCGCGACTGCCTATGCGCCTCGGCTCTAAAGGCCGCCGAACGCACGTCCGGCGCCCAGATCTGAATGGGCCGCAGGCCCTGTTCACGCAAACCGGCGCGGTGCTCGCGAACCCTCGCCGCCGACGCATTGACGCGGCTCGCGCTCGGACTGGGGGTGCTGGACATCGGCGACTCCTTCGTGGTTACATGTAACGTCACGTGTCGCAGAGCCTCGGGCAATCGGTCCTGGTTCGGGGAAATCAGGCGGTTGCGGGTTCCGTCACCGGGATCGAGCGGAGACAAGGTGCGCTCAGGTCGCGTGCTCCTCACGGGACCTGAACACGCGTCGACGAAGGCGTGCTACGATCCGTTTCGCGCTGATGGCTCCGATCGTCCCCTTGTCCCTCGCCAATGACCGTCCTCCCTGCCCGGCCGCCGCTCTCCCCGGCCTGCGGCGCGACGAGCTGCGGGCGGCGCTGATCGCCAGCGGCGCCGTGGGCGAGGGGGTGGCGCGGATGCGCGCCGGGCAACTGTTCGTCTGGCTGCACAAGCACGGCGCGACCGACTTCGCCGGCATGAACAACATCGCCAAGGCGGCGCGGGCGGCGCTCGCCGAGCGCTTCTCGCTCGACCGGCCGCAGATCGTCAGCCGGCAGGATAGCGCGGACGGCACGATCAAGTGGCTGCTGCGCTTTGCCCCGGGCGTCGAGGCCGAGACGGTCTTCATCCCCGATGTCGGCCGCGCCGGGGCGCTGTGCCTCTCGAGCCAGGTGGGCTGCACGCTCAACTGCACCTTTTGCCACACCGGCACCCAGGCGCTTGTGCGGAACCTCACCGCCGCCGAGATCGTCGCCCAGGTCCAGGTGGCGCGCGACGCATCTGGGCGAGTGGACCGCCGCGCCGGGCGAGAGGCGGCTTTCCAATCTCGTGTTCATGGGGATGGGCGAGCCGCTGTACAATCTCGACGCGGTCGCCGCCGCCATCGACATCCTCGCTGACGGGGAAGGCGCGGCCATTTCGCGGCGGCGGATCACCGTCTCGACCTCCGGCGTGGTTCCGAAGCTCAAGGACCTGGGCGAGCGGACCGGCGCGATGCTGGCCATCTCGCTGCACGCGGTCACCGACGCGCTGCGAGACGAGCTGGTGCCGCTCAATCGCCGCTACCCGATCGCCGAGCTGCTGGCCGCCGTGCGCGCCTATCCGGGCTTTTCGAACGCGCGGCGCGTCACTTTCGAATATGTGAGCTCACGTGACGACGGGTTGGTCAGTTCGCGCAGGAGTTCGACGGAGCCTTCTCCAAGAGCGTTGTGTGGTCCGGTGTCACCCACCACAGCGAACGCCGCTCGCGCGGTTCCCTTTCGGTCCGGCGCGATGACCAGGGCGAGATCGGCTTTATTAGTCGAACCAAACCCCCAGGAGCCCGTGAGCACGGTATTGCCCGGAACCACTACGTAGGGAATGCGCCGCGCATCGATCGCCCGTTCTCCGCCCGGCACGGCGCTGTCCGGTCGCGTCAGCTTGGTTAGGGAGACGTAGTAGCCCTGGTAGGGCCCCTTCGACCATTTCAGCGGCTTGCCTTTCTCCAGCGCGATGGCGGGCCATTGCGTGACGCACGGCTGGCCCCGCCCACAGGCAGGAAATCCGGCCGCCTCCGCGGCTCGGAACGCCTCCAGGCAAAGGCGGGAATTCGGCTTCGCCGCGCCTGGGGGCCGAACCCAGCGGGGGACGATCTTGCCGTCCGCGTCCCTCACCGTCACGCCGCTGCAGATGTGGTCCAGCCCGAAGTTCTCGCCGCAGACCTTGTCGGGGTAGTTGGCACCGCACGGATGGTAGGCATTCGGCGCGCCGTCGATGTCCACCTGCATGGGCGCCACGAATCCCGCGACCTTTTGGTTTACATCATGCAGCCATGGATCCCCCGAGGGCAGAGCGTCCGGGCTGGCGAACAAGCCACAGGATGCCGCCGTTGCCGTCGGCCCGGCCATCGACACAGCCGCCGCCAGAACAAAGATTGCCGCGCGCGCTGAATTTCGGTTCTGGCTCATGACACGCCTTTGCGTTTGGACCGAACTCGCCGGCCTTCGCGTCACGGTCTAGCCAGTTGTCGGGGTGCGCGTCTGTGCGAAAACTCACACCGCAGGCGGGTTACGCATGATTCAGGGTTGCAACACCCGGTGCGATCACATCCTGCGGCCTCAGCGGCTACGGAGCACGCATCGCGGCGGCCGCCGGCAACTCACGGTTGGCCGTATAGTCGTCGTTGCGAAGATGACTTGGTGTCTGCGCTTGCCATGCTGTGGGGCGTCATGCGCCACCTTCGCCGGCAACGCCCAGGCTAGGCTGGCTATGTTCAAAGCCCGCCTGCCGGGGAAGCGCACGCGCGCCGCGTCGCTTTCGAGTACGTCATGCTCAAGGGCGTGAACGACAGTCCGGCCGAGGCGCGGGCGCTGGTGCGGCTGCTGGCCGGGATTCCCGCCAAGATCAACCTCATCCCGTTCAATCCCTGGCCGGGCGCGCCCTACGAGTGCTCGCCGCGCCGGGCGATCGAGGCTTTCGCCGACATCGTCAACCGCGCCGGCTACGCCTCGCCGATCCGGCGGCCGCGCGGCCGCGACATCCTCGCCGCCTGCGGCCAGCTCAGATCAGCCAGCGAGAAGCAAAGAGCGAGCGCGCGAGGCTAGCGGCTCGGGCCCCCAAGCCGGCCCTTCCGTCGCCTTGTCATCGACGAGTCTCGTCGTCTCGCACCGAGCGCCGGGCCCGGGCCGGCGATCACAGGCTGAAGAAGACCACCACCAGCCAAGCGCCGAGGATCGTCGCCGATCCGCCGTAGAGCAGGGTCGCGAGGTTCATTCTCCATCCTCCATCTGACTGGCGCCCGCTCGCTCGCGGCGGTGGCGCCTTTCGGTGACGATCGCCGGCGCGGCGCGACCGCGTCCAGGCGGCGGCGGCAAGGCCGCCAAGCGCGGCCGCGGCGGTCGAGGCGACCACCAGCAGGCCCACGAGGTTCAAGACCGCGGCGGCGGTCGAGTTTGGGTCGCCCTGAAACAGGCCGCCGGCGCGCGCCGAGCCGGCCGCGAAAACCGCGATCGCGGTGAGCGGCGCCGCTTGCCCGCCGACCCCCGACCGCGATCCAGCCGGCGAGCGGCTAGGCCGCCAGGTCGCGGTCATGGCCAACCAAGGTGTCGATTTCGGCCGCGGCGCCGGCGATGGCTCGCTCGCGGTATTCCTCGCCCATCGCCAATCCTTCCGCGCGGATGAAATCGACGTTGGTCAATCCGATGAAGGCGAGCAGATCGCGGATATGGCCTTCCTGGTGGTCTAGAAGGCTCATCGGACCGGCGCTGTATACGCCGCCACGGCTCTCGATAACGAAGACCGGTTTGTCGCCAAGCAGTCCTTTCGGGCCGTTCGAGTCATAGGCGAAAGTTTTGCGGGCGCGGACGACATGATCGAACCAAGTCTTCAGCTGGCTCGCCATGCCGAAGTTGTACATTGGCGAGCCGATCACGACGACGTCCGCGTGCGCCAACTCGTCGATCAATCCGTCGGACAGGGCGAGCGTGGCGCGCCCGTCCTCGTCCATGCCGTCGGCGCCGCGGATCGCCGCCGCGGCGCTTTCGCCCAGATGGGGGAGGGGCTCGTCGCCGAGGTCGCGTCGAACGATCGTGACAGTCGGATCGGCCGCCCGCATCCGGTCGACGAGCCGAGCGCTCAGCGCCCGGGAGACCGAGTTGGAGTTCCGCGGACTGGAATCGATATGAAGGAGGTTCATGGCGGCCCTTTTTCGGGGTTGGAAGGTCGAACGCCGCCAAAGCTATGCACGCAACGATCGAGCGATTAGTGGGCGCTCGCGCGACACGTCGTTCCACCAGGTGAACAGCCAATCGCATGCGCGACTTGAATGATCTGGCGTTCTTCGCCGCGGTGGTCGCGCACCGGGGCTTCTCGGCGGCGGCCCGGGCGTTGAGCGTGCCCAAGTCGCGCGTCAGCCGCCGGGTGATGGCGCTGGAAACGCGGCTCGGCGTGCGTCTGGTGGAGCGCTCGACGCGCCGGTTCAGCGTTACCGAGGTGGGCCAGGACGTCTATCGCCACGCGCGCGCTGCTCTCGCCGAAGCCGACGCGGTCGAGGAGGTGGCTCTGAAGCTCAAATCCGAACCTCAGGGCGTCGTTCGCGTCAGCTGTCCCGCGACGGTCGACCGCCGCTTGGCGGCCGACCTGCCGCGATTCCTGAAGCGGTTTCCGCGACTGCGCGTGCGGGTCGTGGTCACCAACCGGCGCGTCGACCTGATCGAGGAAGGGTTCGACGTCGCCATCCGGGTGCGCGAAAAGCTCGATACCGACGCCGATCTGCAGATGAGGACGATCGGCCGCACCAGTCTGATGCTGGTCGCCAGCCCCGCCTTCCTCGACGCCCACGGTCGACCGACCGAGCCGGAGGCGATCGCCTCGCTGCCGACCCTGGCGCACGCCGAACGGCCGGGACTGGATCGCTGGGTGCTGGTCGACGCCGCCGATCGCGAGGCGGTGATCGCGCACGAACCTCGGCTGGCCGCCAGCGACTTTCCCATGTTGCGGCACGCGGCGATCGAGGGAGTGGGCATTGCCTTGCTGCCCGAGTTCTTCTGCGGCGAGGCGATCGAGACCGGCGTGCTGGAGCGCGTGCTGCCCGGCTGGTTCGGCCGCCAGGGCATCTTGCACCTGGTGTTCACCTCACGCCGCGGCGTGCTGCCCGGCGTGCGCGCCTTCATCGACTTCGCCGCGACCGCGCTCGATCTCGGATCGCCCGGATGGCGTGTCGGGCTCGGATGATGTGGAGAACGGATCGGTGGGCGGCGCCGATCGCCCGTCTCGAGCCGCCGGAGCTTCGCGCATCGATAGCCAGGTCGATTGTCGCCAGTCTGCTCGCCCTGGCCTGCGCGGTTTCGCCGGCGCACGCGGCCGCCTGGATGCCGTCGCCTGGCGTCTGAAACGGTCGGACGCCTTCACTCCATGTCCGGATAGGGGCCCTTGCCGCCTTCGGCGATGAAGCGGTCGATGCGGGCGGTGAGCACCGGCAGGGGGACGGAGCCGAGCTCGAGGATGGCGTCGTGGAAGGCGCGGATGTTGAACTTCGGCCCCAGGGCCTGCTCCGCCTTGGCGCGGGCCTGCTCGATAGCCATCTCGCCGAGGTAGTAGGACAGGGCCTGGCCGGGCCAGCTGATGTAGCGGTCGACCTCGGTGTCGATCTCCTGCTCCGACAGGGCGGTGTTGTCGCGCAGATAGGCGCGCGCCTGTTCGCGGCTCCAGCCCATGGCGTGGACGCCGGTGTCGACCACCAGACGGGCGGCGCGCCACATCTGGTAGGTAAGCATGCCGAAGCGGTCGTAGGGCGTCGGGTAGAGCCCCATCTCCAGGCCGAGCTTCTCGCAGTAGAGCGCCCAGCCCTCGCCGTAGGCGGAGATGTAGTCGCGCTGGCGGAACTCCGGTTGGTCCTTGTGCTCGAGGGCGATGGCCATCTGCCAGGCGTGGCCGGGGGCCGATTCGTGCAAGGTGAGCGCCGGCAGGGTGTAGAGCGGCCGCGACGGCAGGTCGTAGGTGTTGAGCAGGTAGACGCCCAGGCCGCCGCGGCCGGAGGTGTAGAACGGCGCCAGCTCCGGCGGGACCGGCTTGATGGCGAAGCGCAGGCGCGGCATCAGGCCGAAGTAAAGGCTGGCCTTGGCGTCGAAGCTCTTGGCGATCCACGCCGCCCGCCGCAAGAGTTCGTCCGGCGTCTTTACGTAAAAGCGTGGATCGGTGCGCAGAAAGCGCAGGAAGGCGGGAAAGTCGCCGGTGAAACCGGCGGCTTTCATCGTGGCCAGCATCTCGGCGCGAATCTTGCCGACTTCGGCGAGGCCAATGGCGTGGATCTGGGCCGGGGTCAGATCGAGGGTGGTGAACTCGCGGATCTTGGCCTGATAGTAGGCGGGGCCGTCCGGCAGGGCTTCGGCGGCCAGGGTGTCGCGCGCGCGGGGCAGGTATTCGCCGCGCAGGAACGTCAGCAGCTCGCGGTGCGCCGGAACGACGGCCTCGCCGATCACCGCGGCGGCGGCGGCGCGCAGGCGCGCCTGTTCGGCGGCCGGCATGGAGGCGGGCAGCGACTTGAACGGCGCGTAGAACGGGTTGTCCTCGGCGGTCGGGGCCTCGGCGACCGCGACGATCGAGGCGTCGTGGCCTTGAACGGTGATCTTTGGCGGGGTGAAGCCGCGCTTCAGCCCGGCCCGCATGTTGGCGATCTCCTGGGCGAAATAGCGCGGCACCTCGCGCATCTGGGCGATGTAGCGGTCGTAGTCGGTCGGGTCGCGAAATGACCGGCGCGCGGTGAAGGCGAGATCGGTCCAGAAGGTGCTGTCCGAGTTGAGCGGCGCCTCATACTCGCGGAACTTCAGGTCGGCGACGTCTCCCTCTATTTCGTTGCGATAGACGGCGAGGGCGACCTGGTTGTCTTCCGAGAGCCGCGCCGTCCGCAGTCGGTCCAGCGCGGCGAGCACATGCTGGTAGTAGGCGAGCCGGGTCGCCTGACTGGCGGGATCGACCTGCGGCAGGTGGGCGCTGACCGGCTGGCTCTCGTCGTCCTGCAGCATGTCCGGATACTGCTGGAGCCGCCAAGACCATTCCGCGGTGTAGATCGCCTTGAAGCGATCGTCGTCGAGCGAGGCGGCGGCGCGAGTCGCCAAGCAGAAGCCGAAGGCGCAGACGGCGACGGCCGCGAAATGGCGAGGGCGCACGCGAACTCCTTACAAGCGCCGGGGGGCGGGGCGAAGGCGATGGCTCGCCAGCCGTTCGTATACTGCCCCCGCCTGCTCGGCGAGAGCTTGCAACGGCGCGGGAAGGCTCGGCGGCGGTGGCGAGGGGCCGGCGAAGCTGGTGGACGCCTCGACCGCGTCGTACCAGGCTGGCGCCCAGACGCCGTCGCTGGCGCGCTTGCCGGCCGGCCAGGCGAGCATGGCCGGATCGAAGGGGATGCCGAGGCGCTCGCACAGGGCGCCCAGCATCGCACGGGGAGCGGCGAGAATGTCCTCGGCGTCGACCACGGGCGGCGCGGCGCCCAAGCGATCGGCTTCCCGGTCGAACAGTTCGGCCTGGCGATCGAAGCCGATGTCGCCGGCGGTCACCTGTTCGCGGCGCTTGGCGTAGGAGGCGAGCACCCGCTCGGGCGCGCGGATCAGGAAGGCGTTGCGCCGGGCGGCCATGAAGCCCAGCGGAATAGCCGGGAGCATATGGGTGGTGATGTGCTTTTCGTAGATGATGCGGGGCGCGGGCGAGGGCGCCCGCGGTCCATCTTCCAGGGCGGCGACGGCGGCGGCGGGGTCGGTCGGCATGGCCGCCAGCACCCTGTCACGTAGGGGATGGTCGATGCCGGTGAGGCGCAGGTACACGCCGTAGAACGGCTCATCGACCACCTCGGCATCGGCGCGGTTTTCGAAGGCGCGCATCATGGCGGTGGAAAGATTGCGCGGCCCCGACCACATGGCGATGCGGACCGGCTCGCTCATCGGGCCAGGTTCGCCGCCTCGGCATCCTTCAGCGCCTCGTAAAGTTCGCCGATCCGCCGCGTGATCGGGCCGGGGCAGGCGGGAAGCGCGCGATCGTCGATCCGCCGGACCGGCGCGACGCCGCCCATGGTGCCGGTGACGAAGGCTTCGTCGGCGGCGAGCGCCTCGGCGAGAGTGAAGTCGGCGAGGCGAATCGGGATGTCGTGGTCGCGGCAAAGATCGATGACGTGGCCGCGCGTGATGCCGTTGAAGCAGTAGTCGCCGCGAGAGGTCAGCACCTCGGCCGTCGCGCACGATGAAGACGTTGGTGGCGTTGCCGCTGGAGACGAAACCATGCGGATCGAGCATGAGGGCCTCGTCGGCGCCGCGGCGGATCGCCTGCTGCAGCGCCATGATCAGATTGAGGCGGCTATGGGAGTTGAGCCGCATGTCGAACATCGCCGCCGGCGTGCAGCGCTGGGCGACGCAGGCGAGGGACAGGCCGCCGCCGGGCGGCGGCGCCGGCTGCTTGTACTCGGCGGCGATGGCTATGGTGGCCGGGCCGATCACGTTGCGCGGATCCTGGCTGGGCGTCGCCTTGAGGCCGCGGGTGACCATCAGGCGGACATGGACGCCGTCGCTCATGGCGTTGGCCGCCAGGGTTTCGGCCATCGCCCGCTTCAGGCCGGCGCGGTCCAGGCCAATGTCGAGCTCGATGGCCGCGGCGCCGGCCTCCAGACGGTCGAGGTGCTCGTCCAGGAACAGCAGGGCGCCCCTGTGCAGCCGCAGCCCCTCCCAGACGCCGTCGCCCATGCAGAAGCCGGCATCGAAGATCGACACCTTGGCCTCCTCGCGCGGCACGAGGGCGCCGTTCAGCCAGACCTTGACGGCGCGGTTGCGCGGATCGGGCGCATAGTCCTGACTGCCGGCCATGATCGTTCCCCATCGGAGCGCGAGGCTTATGACATGAGCGGCTTTGCTGGAAACGCTGGGTCGAGGCGAGCCCCCTCCACCGTCTCGCGGTTCCCCTCCCCTGCGTCGCGGGGGAGGTTCCTTCGGGCCGACCACCGTTGATCCAGGCGATCGAGGACCTCTCGCCCGCCGTCCGCGCCGGCTTCGACGCGATCATCGACGTGCGCACGGCGGCGGAGTTCGCGGCCGATCATGTGCCGGGGGCGATCAACCTGCCGGTGCTGGACGAGGCGGAGCGGGCGCGGGTCGGGACGATCTACACGAAAGAGTCGCGGTTCAAGGCGCGCCGGATCGGCGCGGCGCTGATCGCGCGGAACATCGCCAGGCGCCTCGACGGCGATCTGGCGGAGCGCGCGCCGGCCTGGCGGCCGCTGATCTATTGCTGGCGCGGCGGGCAGCGCTCCGGCGCCATGGCGACCATCCTCGACCAGATCGGCTGGCGGGTGGCCGTGGTGACGGGCGGCTATCGAACCTGGCGGCGGCGGGTGAACGCGGCGCTGTACGACGGCGAGATCGCGCACCGGCTGGTGCTCCTCGACGGCGACACCGGCTGCGGCAAGACGGCGCTCCTGGCGCGACTCGAGGGGCGCGGCGTGCAGACGCTCGATCTGGAGGCGCTCGCCGGCCATCGCGGCTCGCTGTTCGGCGCCTTCCCGGATCGGCGGCAGCCGAGCCAGAAGCTGTTCGAGAGCCGGCTTCTGGCGCGCCTGGAGGACCTCGATCCGAAGGCGGTCACGGTTGTGGAGGCCGAGTCGAGCAAGATTGGCGAGCGGATGATCCCGCCAGCCCTGTGGCGCGCGATGAGCGCCGCGCCCCGGATCGAGGTGAGCGCGCCGCGCGCCGCGCGCGCCGCCTTCGTCGCCCGCGACTACGCCGAGGCGGCGCTGGATCGGGCAGGACTCGCGGAGATCCTGGCGCGGCTGCCGGGGCGGCATGGGCGCAAGCGGGTCGCCGAGTGGCTGGCGCGGCTCGACGGCGGCGATGTCGTCGGATTCGCGGCGGCGCTGATGGAGGCGCACTACGATCCGGCCTACCGGCGGGCCCGGCCAGAGGCGACGCCGCTGGCGCGGGTGGCGCTCGACGATCCGGCGCGGTCGGACGGGGCGGCGGACGCCATCCTCGAGGTGTTGCGATGACCAAGGTTCGGCTGACCGATCTGGCGCATGGCGGCGGCTGTGGCTGCAAGCTCTCGCCGGCGGTGCTGCGCGACATTCTGGCGCGGACGCCGGCCATGGGCGTCTTCCCGGACCTTCTGGTCGGCACGGAGACCGCGGACGACGCGGCGGTGTGGCGGCTGAACGACAGCCAGGCGCTGATCGCCACCACCGACTTCTTCATGCCGATCGTCGACGACCCCTTCGACTTCGGCCGCATCGCGGCGGCCAACGCGCTGTCGGACGTTTACGCCATGGGCGGCCAGCCCATCCTCGCCCTGGCGATCGTCGGCATGCCGATCGGCAAGCTCGCGCCCGAGGCGATCGGCGCGATCCTCGCCGGCGGCGCGGCGATCTGCGCCGAGGCGGGGATACCGGTGGCGGGCGGCCATTCGATCGACAGCGCCGAGCCGATCTACGGCCTCGTGGCGCTCGGCCTCGTCCATCCCGACCGACTGAAGCGCAACAGCGGCGCGCGGGCCGGCGACGTGCTGATTCTCACCAAGCCGCTCGGGGTCGGGGTTCTGAGCGCGGCGCTGAAGCAGGGTCGGCTCGACGCCGAGGGCTATGGCACGCTGATCGCCGCCACGACGGCGCTGAACCGCATTGGTCCGGCGCTCGCCGAACTGGACGGCGTCCATGCGATCACCGACGTCACCGGCTTTGGGCTGCTCGGCCATGCGCTGGAGATGGCGCGCGGCGCCGGGCTGACGGTCGAGATGGATGCCAAGCCGCCGCTGCTCGCCGGCGTCGAGGCGCTGGCGCGGGCGGGCGTGCGCACCGGCGCCTCGGAGCGCAACTGGGCGAGCCATGCCGCGGCGGTGGAGGGCGCCGGCGCGCTGGATCGCTGGCGGCGCGACCTGCTGTGCGATCCGCAGACCAGCGGGGGCCTGCTGGTGGCGGCGGCGGCGGAGGCGGCGCCGCGCGCGCTCGCGCTGGCGCGAGCGGCGGGTTTTGGTGGCGCGTCGCGGATCGGCGCCTTCGCCAGCGGGCCGCCGATGGCGCGGCTTCGGATTTAGGCGATCACGTCGAGCCGTTCGAGGCCGCGGAAGAAAGGAAGGGTGCGCCAGGCCGGCGGCGCGTCCGCATCGGCGAGGCGCAGGTCGGGGAAGCGGGCGAACAGGCGCGGCAGGGCGACCTGGGCCTCGAGCCGGGCGAGCGGGGCGCCGATGCAGATGTGGGCGCCGCCGCCAAAGGCGACATGCGGGCTCTTGCGCCTCGTGATGTCGAAGCGGTGCGGATCGGCGAACACCGCCGGATCACGGTTGGCGCCGCGCAGCGAGACGATCAGCGACTGGGTGGCGTGGATGGGACAGCCGCCGATCTCCATCTCGCGCGAGGCGACGCGGCCCGTGATGTCCACGGGGGGCTCGTAGCGCAGAATCTCCTCGACCGCCGCGCCGATGAGCGAGGGATCGGCGCCCAGCTTGGCGAGTTCGCCGGGGTTCAACAGAAAGAGGCGCGCCCCGTTGCCGATCAGATCGGTGGTGGTGAGATTGCCGCCGACCAGGAGGCCGATGAGGTTGGTGATCAGCTCGTGGTCCGTCAGCGGCGCCCCTTCGGCCTGGAGCGCCGCCATGTCGCTGACGAGATCGTCGGCGGGCCGGGCGCGGCGCTGGGCCAGCAGGGCGGTCATGTAACCGCCGAGCGCCTCGGCGGACCGCTCCATGTGCTCGGTCTGCGCCGGCGTGCGTAGCGGATTGAGCGATTGGATCAGGCCTTCGGACCAGTCGCGAAACTCGGCGAGGCGGGTGGGATCGACGCCGAGGATGGCGGCGATGACGTCGATCGGCACCGGCAGCGCGAAGCCGGCCATCAGATCGAAGCGCTCGCGCCCCGCCAAGCGATCGAGCGCCCCATCGACGATCCGTTCGACCTCGGCCCGGACCTTGGCGACCCGACGATAAAGCGCCTGGGCGAGCGGCTGGCGGATGCGCCCGTGATCGGGGTCGTCGATCAGCAGGATGGAGGAGCGCGGGCCGCCGTCCGGCCGTTCCTGTTCGAGAATGCGGCGGGTGAGAACCGCGGCCGGCTCCGCCTTGGCCGGGTCGCGCCACAGCGAGGTATCCGTGACCACGCCGCGCACGTCCTCGTGACGGGTGAGGAAGAAGACGCCGGCGGCCTCGTCGCGCATCACCGGACACCTCTGGCGCAGGCGATCGAGAAGGGCGTGCGGATCCTCCCGAAACGCCGGGTTCAGCGGCGTGAGTTCGAGCACGCGCGGCGGGGTGTCGGTCATGGCGGCGGCCCTCCTTCGCAAGGCTCCTAGCCCGCGGCCGACGCGAGCGCCATCGCCCTCGAAAAATTGTGCCGGTGTTGCGGTTGACTATAACACCAGAGCTGCTATCACATCCGCATGAGCCGCGCTGGCGGCGAGAGGCGAGCGCCCGCCAAGGACGACGATGGAACCGGAATGGAACGATACACAGCCGATCTACCGACAGCTGCGCGAGAGGATCGCCGCCATGATCCTCGATGAGGCGCTGAAGGAAGGCGAGGCCCTGCCCTCGGTGCGCACCGTGGCGGCCGACACGCGGGTCAATCCGCTGACGGTGCTGAAGGCCTATCAGCAGCTCGCCGACGAAGACCTGGTCGAGAAGCGGCGGGGGCTTGGCCTGTTCGTCAGCGCCGGCGCCCGCCCCCGGCTTTTGGAGGCGGAGCGGCGGCGGTTCCTCGACGAAAGCTGGCCGGCGATCCGCGCCACCATCGGCCGTCTGGGGCTCTCGGCCGAGACCCTGCTGGCGCAATCACAAGGGGAGGGTTGAACGCCATGGCCTGCATCGAAGCGCGCGGCCTGCGAAAGCTGTACGGATCGACCGTCGCCCTCGACGGCATCGATCTGACCGTCCAGCCCGGACGTATCCTCGGCCTGATCGGCCCCAACGGCGCCGGCAAGAGCACGGCGCTGAACGCCATTCTCGGCCTCACCGACGTCACGGGCGATCTGAAGGTGCTGGGGCGCGACCCGCGGCGCGAGCGCGACGCCTTGATGAGCGAGGTCGCCTTCATCGCCGACGTGGCGGTGCTGCCGCGCTGGCTGAAGGTGACACAGGCGCTCGCCTACCTAGAGGGCGTCCATCCGAGGTTCGACCGGCGGCGGGCGGACGCTCTCCTGGCCAGGACCGCCGTGCGCCGCGAGGCGCGGGTCGGCCAGCTTTCCAAGGGCATGGTCACCCAGCTGCATCTCGCCCTGGTGATGGCGATCGACGCGCGCCTGCTGGTGCTGGACGAGCCGACGATCGGCCTCGACATCCTGTTCCGCAAGCAGTTCTATGACACCCTGCTCAACGACTACTTCGACGAGCGGCGCACCATCATCGTCACCACCCACCAGGTCGAGGAGCTGGAGCATATCCTCACCGACCTGATGTTCATCGACGGCGGCCGGATCGTGCTCGACGGCTCGATGGAGACGGTGCAGGCGCGGTTCTGCGAGCTGATGGCGGCGCCGGATCGCCTGGCGGAAGCGCGCGGCCTGCGGCCGATCCGGGAGCGGCAGCTGTTCGGCCGCTCGATCCTGCTGTTCGACAATGTGCCGCGCGAGCGGCTCGCGACCTTGGGCGAGGTGCGCGCCCCCAGCATTGGCGATCTCTTCGTCGCCGTTATCGGCGGCGGCCGCCGCCAGCGCCCCCACCGCCCCCGCCAGCCTCCAGACCGGAGCCGCCGCATGAGCCTCGAGACCGTCTCCACCCTCGCCGCGCCTGATTTCGGCGCCGGCGGTCAGCCTCGCGCCCCGGTCCATGCCGCTCGCCCCTTCCTGTGGTCGGTGCGACGCGAACTGTGGGAGCATCGCGCCGTCGTCGTCGCGCCGGTGCTGGTCGCCGCCTTCGTCCTCGTGGGGCTGGCCATCGCGGCGGTGACCTTTCCGCCGGGGGTCGACTTCTTCGCCGGCCTCGATCCGGCGCGGCAGACCGGCGCGATCGCCGCCGGCCTCGCGGCGGCGGGCTTTCCGATCGACGCCGCCGGGACGCTGGTGGCGCTGCTCTATTGCGTCGGCGCCCTGCACGGCGAGCGCCGCGACCGCAGCATCCTGTTCTGGAAGTCGCTGCCGGTCTCCGACACGACGACCGTGCTGGCCAAGGCGGCCGCGCCGCTTGCCGTCGTACCCGCCGTGGTGTTCGCGACGATCCTCGCGACCCGCGTGCTGGTGCTGCTGCTCGCCGGCCTCGTGCTGCTGGCAGGCGGCCATGCAATCGGGCCGATCCTGGCGCGCGTGTCGCTGGCGCAGCTCACGGTCGTGCCGCTCTATGGCGTGATCGTCTCGGCCCTGTGGCTGGCGCCGGTCTATGGCGTGCTGCTGCTGGTCTCGGCCTGGGTGAAGCGCGCGCCGCTGGTGTGGGTGCTGGTGCCGCCGTTCGCCGCCGTGCTGATCGAGGCGACGGCGCTGCACAGCGGCCACATCGCCCGGTTCATCGGCTGGCGGCTGAGCGGCGCCGACACGGTGGCCTATGCCCGCGGCTGGGGCGGCGACAAGGTGATCTCCCGCCTCGACCAGCTCGACCCCGCCGGCTTCCTGACCAGCCCGGACCTGTGGCTCGGCCTGATCGCCGCCGCCGCCTTCATCGCCGGCGCGATCTGGGTGCGGCGCCGGCGCGATCCCGTCTGAGCCGGCCATCCGGGAGGGGTCGCCATGATCCTGCACCTGCCGCCCGAGGCGCCGCTGGTCGCCCGCGTCGCCGCCGACCTCGCGCTCGTCCTTCACATCGGCGGGGGCGTGGTCGGCATCGGCGCCGGCCTGGCGACCCTGATCGTCGGCAAGGGCGGACGAGCCCACCGGTGGCTCGGCAATACCTTCTTCGTCTCCATGCTGATCATGGCGACGATCGGCGCGATCGTCGCCCCGCTGATCCATCAACCGGACAATCTGTTCGTCGCCGTCTTCACCTTCTACCTGGTGCTGACCGGCTGGCTGACGGCGCGCCGCGCGCCCGGCTCGGTCGGCCGGCTGGAGATCGCGGCCATCGCCGCCCCGCTGGCGGTCGCCGGGGCGATGGCGGCGTTTGTCGCCCTTGTGAAGCCGGACGCGGAGGGTCTGCGCGACGGCGTGCCGGCCTCGGCCCCCTTCGTGCTCGGCGGCCTCGCCCTGCTCGCCGCCGCGGCCGACCTCAGCGTCGTCCTGCGCCGGGGCCTGATGGGCGGCCAGCGCCTGGCGCGGCATCTCTGGCGGATGTGCGCCGGCCTGCTGATCGCCAGCTTTTCCTTGTTCATCGGTCAGCCCAAGGTCTTCCCGCCGGCGCTTCGTGGCTCACCGGTCATGCTGCTGCCCGAGCTGTTCGTTTTCGGCGTGATGGCTTGGCATCTCGCCCGGCTGGCGCTGCGCCGGAGGCCATCGCGCAGGCCGCCTCCCGCGCGACCCATGGCCGCCTCCGCGTCCGGGTGACGGGCCGAGCCGTGTCGGGCGGCGGCCGGGCGAGCTCTCACGCGTAACGTCGCCTTCAAGGCGGCACGGCCCCCGAGGATGCCGGCAGGATGCCGGCGGTACGGGTGGCCTCGCCTAGCCGGCCGGGTGGGGGCCGCGCGGGCTTTGCTCGCCGGTCAGTTCACCCGCCTTGCGGCGTCTGAACCCGCAGGTCGAGGCGACGGGCCGCTTCGGCCAGTCTTTGATCGAGCGTGATCAAGGTCGCGCCGAGACGGCGCGCGACGGCGATATGCAGGGCGTCGGGCGCGCGCAGTTTCAGCTCGAAACGTCGGACGAAAATGCCGCAGAGGCGAACATCGGCGGCGACAATGTCGCACACGTCGGCGTCATCGGCGCGCCAGACATCGAACGCCGAAAGCCTGCGGCTGCCCTCCTCACCGGTCAACACGCCCATACGGACAAGGCGGGACAGACTGGAAGCAACCTCGGCGACGGCGAACTCGCTGATGAGCAGAGGTTCGCCCGCTGCGGACAGCGACGCCGCGACCGATCGGGTCGCGCCTTCCTCGACGAGCAGCGGGATCAGCACGCTGGCGTCGAGATAGAGGCTCACTCCCCCTCGCCCTCGTACATCAGGTTGAGCAGCTCGACCGAGGTGATACCCCCGCTCGGCGGGCCCCTGGTCTGGGCGAGCAGCCATTCCAACGACCCCTGACGACGGCCGGGGGGCTTGGGAACCACCGGCCGAAGCTCGGCGACGGGCTTCCCGTGACGGGTGATCACCACCTCTTCGCCATCCATCGCCCGGTCGATGAGGCGGGGGAGGGTGTTCTTCGCCTCCGCGACGCTGAAGGTGCTCATGGGCGTGACCTCGTTTTATGGCTATCCCTATAGCTATAGATATTGAATTCGCAACATCGGGCGCTGCGCTTCGCGCCACCTTCTCCCACGACCGGACAAAGGGAGGGGTGCGGCGGCATTTTCACGCTGCGGCATGGGCGAAGGATGCCGGCAGGATGCCGGCGGTACGGACCCAGTGACCGGCCCGTAACGCCGCTTTCCAGGCGGCGCGGTGCAAACGATGCCGCCAAGATGCCGGCGGTACGGGTAGCGCCGCCGTTTCGCGCGAGGGCAGGCGGACATCGGGGGCGGGGAATGGTGTAGGACGCCGGGCATGCGCACTCGACTCTTGGTGACACTCGCGGCCTGGCTCTTCGTCTCGGCGGCGACGGCGGCCGATCGGGCGATGGTGGCGGCGGCCAATCCGCATGCGGTGGCGGCGGGGCTGGCGACGCTCGAGCGCGGCGGCTCGGCGATCGACGCGGCTGTGTCGATCCAGGCGATGCTGGGGCTCGTCGAGCCGCAGAGTTCCGGCATCGGCGGCGGCGCGTTCCTCGTCTACTATGAGGCCAAGACGCGACGGGTAACCGCCTATGATGGTCGCGAGACGGCGCCGGCCGCCGCGACGCCGACGATGTTCCTGAAGGGCGACGGCGGGACGCTGCCCTTCTACGAGGCCGTGCTTTCCGGCCGCTCCGCCGGCGCCCCAGGCGCGGTCGCCATGCTGTCGCTGGCGCAGAAGGAGCACGGGCGACTCGCGTGGGCCTCACTGTTCGGCGACGCCGAGCGCCTGGCGGACGAGGGCTTCATCGTCAGCCCGCGACTGGCGAAGCTGGCGGGTAGCGGGGCGCCGCAGGCCAGGGCGCCCGACATAGTCGCCTATTTCGCGAGAGCTGACGCCTCGCCGATCAAGGCCGGCGACGTCCTGCGCAATCCCCGCTACGCCGCGACGCTGCGGCGGATCGCCGCCGACGGGCCGGCGGCCCTGCTGACCGGCCAGATCGCCAAGGACATCGTCGCGCGTCTCGCGGAGCCGCCGCTGCCGGGCGGCATGACGCTGGCTGATCTCGCCGCCTATCGGCCGCGCGAGTCGGCGGCGCTGTGCCGGCCCTATCGCGAGTATCGGGTGTGCGAGCCGCCGGCGCCCTCCGGGGGGCCGGCGACCCTGGAAGGCCTGGGCATCCTCGAGCGCACCGACATCGCCAAGCACGGTCCGGCCGACGCCAAGGGTTGGTACGATCTGAGCCAGGCCGAGCGGCTGATGTATGCCGACGATCTGCACTGGGTCGGCGACCCCGCGTTCGTCTCCGTGCCCGTCGAGGGCTTGCTCGACCCGCCCTATCTCGCCGCGCGCGCCAAGCTGATCGGCGAGACGGCGGGACCGGCGCCTGCGCCGGGGCGGCCGAAGGGCGCGCCTCCGGCCGGGCCGGACCGCACGCGCGAGCCCGGCGGCACCTCCTCCTTCGCCGTGGTCGATCACTGGGGCGACGTGGCGGTCATGACCACGACGGTGGAGAGCCTGTTCGGCGACGGCCGGATGGTCGACGGCTTCGTCCTCAACAACCAACTCACCGACTTCTCCTTCGCTCCGCGCGACAAGGACGGCGCGCCGGCGGCCAATGCGGTCGGCCCGGGCAAGCGGCCGCGCTCGTCGATGGCCCCGACGCTGGTGCTGGACGCGAAGGGGAACTTCGTCGCCGCGGTGGGCTCGCCCGGCGGCCTCGCCATCCCCGCCTATGTGCTGAAGGCGTTGGTCGGGGTGCTCGACTGGAAGCTCACCATGCAGCAGGCGATCGATCTGCCGAACCTGATCGCGATCGGCGATGCCTATATTTCCGAGCCGGCCAAATTCGCCCCCGGCGTGGTCGAGGGGCTGGCCAAGCGCGGGGTCACCCTGCACGGCGGCATGGGCGCGGAGGCATCGGGCCTGCACGGCGTGCTCGTCCGCCATGGGCGGCTGGATGGAGGCGCGGATCCGAGGCGCGAGGGGATCGCGCAGGGGTATTAGGTGAAATGGAAAGGGCCCGGCCAGCGTTTCCGCTCGACCGGGCCCTGGTCTCCCGCCCTCGGTCGGGGGGCGAAACAGCGGGCTGGAAGACAGCGACGAAACGACGGGCCGGAAGGGCGGTTCCGGGCGGGTCGCGCATTTTTTTTCGCGGCGCGACGAATTTTTCGCTTGACCCGCCCGGCCGATATGCTATTGCAATTAGCAACGTCGGAAAGTGCGTCGAGGCGGCGGCCCGGACGAGACGCTCCGGCTGCAACAGGGGAGGGCGCCGATGGCCGACGCTCCCCTCCCCGATCTTGCCAAGCTGAAGCGCTACTTCACCGAGGCGCGGGATCTGACTGTCCAGGCCCGCGCCAACAGCCTCAGCTGCATCGACTATTACGACAGCGATCAGTTCACCGCCGACGAGCTGGGCAAGCTCAACGCCCGCGGCCAGCCGGCGATCGTCATCAACCGCATCAAGCCGGCGATCAACGGCATGATCGGCGTCACCGAGAAGGGGCGCAGCGACCCCAAGGCGTGGCCGCGCAACCCCGGCGACGCCGACAGCGCCGACGCCGCCACCGACGTCTTGCGCTACATCGCCGATTTCTACTGGTCGAACGTCAGCGACGCGGCCAACGTCGGCGGCCTCTCCTTCGCCAGCCAGCAGATGGCCACCGACACCACCATCGGCGTGGCGGCGCTGAACAACCAGCTGGCCTTCTTCGGAACCGCCAGCGTCGAGTTCTGGAGCCCGAACACCAACGCCGGCCCGACCGACCCGGCCTTCACGCCCAACCTGTCGTCGAGCTTCCAGCGCGGCTGCGCGGCCCGCGACACCATCGCCTATGCCGACAACTCGCTCTTCTGGGTCGGCGACAACCGCGTCGTCTACCGCGTCGGCAACGTGCCGCAGCGGATCAGCTCGTCATCGATCGAGGACAAGCTGCGCCAGTGCGCCACGATCGGCGCGTGCACCGCCTTCGTCGCCACCTTCGAGGGCCACGAGTTCTATGTGCTGAACATCGCCGGCGTCGGCTCCTACGCCTACGACATCAGCCGCATCGGCACGACGGCCGGGGCCTATGGCGACTCCTACGAGCGCGGCGAGTGGAGCGAGTGGCGCAGCTACGGCCGCGCGCAGTTTCGCGGCCGGTGCGCGGCGGTGTGGCAGGGCCAGGTGCTGATCGGCGACGATACGACCAGCGACATCGGCGCCATGCAGGTGGGGACATGGACGGACTATGGCGGGCCGATCGAACGGATCGCCTCGGCGTTCATCAAGATCGAGGAGGGCGCGCCGCGCTGCGACAGCCTGGTGCTGCACGCAGTCATGGGCGTCGGCAACCCGGTCGATCCCGGATCGCAGCCGGTGGCCGAGTTGCGCTGGAGCGACGATCAGGGCCGCACCTTTCACAACTGGCGCGCCGCGCCGCTGGGGGTGCAGGGGCGCTATCGCAACCGCGCCGAGTGGCGCCGCCTCGGCCTGATGCGCGCGCCCGGAAGGCTGGTGGAAGTGCGGATCACCGACCCGGTCGACGCGGCGATCTCGCACCTGGAGCTCAACGCCGCGCGGCCGGGGCAGTGAGGGCTACGCGGCGGTTCTCTTGCGAGCCAAGCGAGCTTAGGTAAGAAGGCGCCCTCGCTTCGCTGTCGAGCCCGGAAGGGAATTTACATGACCGACGACGCCCCCGTGATCTTCACCGATGGCGTCATGAACGTTGCCCCCACGAGGGAGACCGCACGACTTTATCTCGCGAGGTCAAATCCGCCGATTGAAGACAGCGGTGCGGGAACCACGATGGTGGCGGCGCAGGTAGTGATGCCGATGACGGCATTCATTGCGACCGCCTTATTCTTTCAGGAATGTCTCAGTGATTTCATTGACAACGGCCTCATTCACAAAGACACCGTTAATGAGATTAAGAGAAAAATGGAGGGGACGCAGTGATGGAATTGGTATTTAATCGACTCGCCATCGGGGAGTCTACGGCGACGAAGCGCAATCAGATCAGAAATGAAATGATCGGGCCAGGCCGGCAAAATAGGCGCGGTTACGCGGACCAGCCTATGCCGGTCCACCGCTTAGCCCGATTCACGCAAGGAAGCACGGCCGCGCTCCTGCGGAACCCGGCCCTTGTCGAGGCCGCCGGCCCTGAAGCGCCAATGCCAGCCCGGACCGGACGCCCGGTTGTAACGGGGCTCGCGTTCCTTACGTTTGCCCTGATCGCAATGGGGGGTATAGGCAACTACTTCGCCCCCCACTCGCTGCTAGCCCTTGGTATGCCCGTTGGCTTCACGTCTTGGGCGTTGTTGGCGTGGTGGTTGAATCGCCATAGCGCTTAGAACGGGGTGGACTGGCTCCTAAATTTGGTCAAGGCGGGAGGGCCAGTCGCCTCGCCTCTCGTGCTGGCAACCTGGGGAATACTTGAGTTACCCCAGGCTGCCGCGCTCCCTGTGCCCTTTTCCATGTATGCACCCTGGGGATGTCTGCTTGCGATTGGTGCCGGTGTAGCGGCAGCATGCCTTGTCGTGGTCAGGGATTCAATCGTGTCGCCGGGGAAGGCGCGGTCCCGGAGATCGCAATCTCGGAGATCACCGCGACCTAGGCAGTAGGTTGTCACGCGTCGTCTCTGATGGTCGGTGGAGGGCAGTGAGATGACCGCCCAACCGCTGCCGCAGCTCGACTTCAGCCGCCCGATCGTCGATGGGCGCGGCTATGCGACGCGGTCGTTTCAGGGATGGGTGGATGGGGCCGACGCCCGCCTGGGGCGGCGGTTCGACAAGGTGGAGGACGCCCACGCCACCGCCTACTCCGCCGCGCCGCAATCGACGCAGGTGGTCGCCGGCGGCGGCCTGGCCGGCGGCGGGGCGCTCGGCGGCAATGTCGGCCTGGCGCTCTATGTCGCCATCGCCCCGCTGGCCAGCCTGCCGACCACCGGCCGCGCCGAGGGCGATGTCGCCTACGCCCTGGACGGCCGCAAGAGCGGCGAGGGGGCGGGGGCCGGCACGGGCCTGCCCTGCTACTGGAGCACGGTCGGCGGGACGGGCGGCTGGTATGCCTTCACCGGCGCGGCCGTGACGACGTGAGGGCTGGCGTGCTATGAGAGCCGGCGGGAGACGAGCCCATGGCGCACTTGAGCGAAGACATCGCCTACTACGATGAACACCGCCCCGAGCTGGAGGCGGATCATTTCGGGGCGTGGGTGATGATCCACGACCGCAAGATCGAGGGGTTCTTCTCCGACTTTCAGCGGGCGGCGGCCGAGGCGGTGAAGCGTTTCGGGCGCGGGCCCTATCTGATCCGCCAGGTCGGCGCCCCGGCGGTCGCCCTGCCAGCGTCGGTGATGTTCGGATCGATGCGCCATGCCCACAGCCCTGTGCGGGTTTGACGACAGTCCGGGCTCATCCGGCGGCGAGGCGCTCGTTCAGCACGGCCCCACCCTTCTCGTCAGGATAGGTTTCGACGAAGCCTATGACATCGCCAAGCCGCGGGTGCTGGCGCGTCTGCCTTCCGTCGACCACTTCGCGCTTGTCGACACCGGCGCGTCGGATTGTTGCATCGACAGCGGTCTCGCCCTCACGTTGAATCTGCCGATCGTCGATCAACGGGTTTGCGCCGGCATCAGCGGCGCGCGCCTGGTCAACATGCATCTGGCGCAAATCTTCGCGCCGGCGCTGGCTTTCACCTTTGTCGGCGCCTTCGCCGGCGTCGACCTCGCCGCCGGCGGCCAGTCGCACCTCGCGCTGATCGGACGGTCGTTCCTGCGGTTGTTCAAGATGTCCTACGACGGCGTCACGGGCGCGGTCGCGATCGAGGGTCCCGCCTAGCCGGCCGCATGCCGCGCCACCCGGGCGGGATCGTTCAACCCCCCCTCCGGAGGCGCCCATGACCGGTTCCCTTCTCCCCGTTCCGGGCCTTAGGGCCGTCGATCAGAACGGCGTGCCGCTGCCGGGCGCGCTCCTGCAGTTCTATCTGACCGGCACCACCACCCCGACGCCGGTCTACACCAGCGCCGCCCTGACGACGCCGCTCTCAAACCCGGTGGTGGCCGACTCCACGGGCCTCTTCCCGCCAATCTTCCGCGATCCGACGATCACCTACCGGGCGCAGCTGAAATCGAGCGCCGGCAGCCTGATCCAGGATATCGATCCGGTCGCCGCGCCGTTCGTCAATCCTGCCGGCTCGGTCACCGCCGCGATGCTGGCGAGCGGGGCGGTGAGCGCCGCGCTCGGCTACACGCCGCTGAACAAGGCCGGCGACACGGCGAGCAATCTGCTGCTCACCGGCACCAGCGTGCAGGCCGAACAGCGCCGGCTTCATGGTGGCGCAACGCAATACCCAGAACGGCGCCTATACCTTCGTGCAGGCCGACGCCGGCGGCAGCGTGGTGTGCGACACCACCGGCGGCTTCGCCTGGACCCTGCCGCCGGACGCCAGCGCCAACTTCCCGGTCGGCACGGTCATTCTGGTGCGCAACACGGCGGCCGGCTCGATCACCCTGACGCGCGGGGCGGGCGTGACCCTGCGCCTGGCCGGCTCGGCCACGTCGAAGGATGTCGCCCTGGCGCAATGGGGCATGGCCAGCCTCTTTCAGGAGGCGATCAATATCTGGGTGTGCTCGGGAACCGGGGTGAGCTGAACCCATGACCGGCGCGGTGATGGGCAGCGTGCTCGGGGTGACGACGGCGACCGGCGGCGGCTCGGGTGGCACGGGCGGAAGCTGGGCCTGGGCCAACATCTACGGCCTGGGCTCGCCGGCCAATGCGCCGATCACCGTCTCGGGCGTCGGGGCCGGCCTGACCCTGCCGCTCACCGCCAGCCTGACCGGCGGGGCGCAGCTCTACTACATCCTGAACGGCGCGACCGCCGCCTATGCCGGGGCGTTCAACGTCGCCGACGGCAACACGCTGGCCTGGGGCGTCATTTCCTCCACCACCACGGCCGGGACGATCACCGTTTCGAGCGGCGGATCGAGCCTGGCGAGCTTCACCTACTATGTCCGCCAGCCCGGCGGCGGGGGGCATTATTGAGGATGGCGCGGCCCCATCGCCAGCCTCTCCGCCACGGCCGCCAAGCCGTCACGGGCGCGCGCGATGGCCGCCAACTGGATTTGAGCGAGGGAGGATGCCGGCGATGCGTTCACTGCTAGACGAAGCACAAGCTCGCTGGGCCGAGCAGGATCGACTGGCGGAACGTCGGCGAGATGAAGCTCTGCGTATGGCGCGCCTTCATCCCCTTGCACGGTGGTGGCGCGTATTGACCAGGCCATGGCGTCTCCCCTGACGGGCGGCGCTTCGCACGCCGGCGGCGGGGAGTTCGAGCATGATCCGTCGCACCCTCGCGGCCGCCTTCCTGAACGGCGTCGCCAACGATCCCGACGTGCGCCCGCGCCTGGGCGGCGAGGGGCCGATCGAGCTCGGCGCCGTGATCGGCGATCCGGCCAACATCGCCCTGGAAACCGCGCATGGCGGCTGGGTGCTGGTGCGCCACGAGCCCGGGACCTATGAGCTGCACACCCTGTTTCGGCCCGAGGGGCGCGGGCGCGGCTATTTCGCCGCCGCCGGCCAGGCGCTGGATTTCGTCTTCGCCGCCAGCGACGCGCGCGAGATCGTCACCCGCGTGCCGGCTTGCAACCCGGCCGCGGCGTTCGCGGCGGCGCGCTGCGGCTTTGTCGAACGCTTCGCCAGGCGGCGCGCCTGGCGGGGCGAGGACGGCCGGCTGGAGCCGGTGAGCTATCAGGCGCTCGACATCGACGGCTGGGCGCGGCGCAGCGCCGCGGCGCTGGAAGCCGGGCGGCGGTTTCACGACGAGCTGGAGGCGGCCAAGGCGGACGCCGGCTGCGCCAGGCCGGCGCACGAGCCCGACGAGGCGCACGATCGCGCCGCCGGGGCGGCGGCGCTGATGGCGATCGCCGGCCAGGCCAGGAAGGCCGTGTGGTTCTACAACCGCTGGGCGCGCCTGGCGGGATACGAGACGATCGCCTTGCTGGCCGAGGCGCCGGCGGTGTTCGACGTCGGCGACGCCATCGTTCAGGCGCGCGGCGACGGCAGGATGGAGGTTCTCAAATGCCGGTAGGGGCGATCATCGGGGCGGTGGGCAGCGTCGCGGGCGCGGCGATCACCTCTTCCGGCGCGCAGAGCGCCGCCAACACGGCGGCGCAGACGGCGGCGGCCAACAACGCCCTGCAGCAGCAGATCTACAACCAGAATGTCGGCTATGCGACGCCGTTTCTCAATCGCGGCAACGCCGCCGGCGACGAGCTGGCCGGGTTCCTCGGGCTCGGCGGCGATCCGGCCAAGAGCCAGGCGGCGCTGAACACCTATCTCAACTCGACCGGATACCAGTTCGCCAAGAGCGAGGGGATGAACGCGGTGACCGGCGACAAGGCGGCCGCCGGCCTCTTGAACAGCGGCTCGACCCTGCAGAGCCTGGACGCCTTCGGAACCGGCCTCGCCAACGAATATGCCGGCAACTACATCGGCGGGCTGGAGAACCTGAACGCCAGCGGCCAGGCGGCGCAGGGCAGCCTGGCCGGGATCGGCGAGAATTACGCCAACCAGGTCTCCAGCAACAACAACAACGCCGCCAGCGCGGCGGCCAACGCGGCGATCGCCAGCTCGAACGCCTGGGGCAATGCGCTGGGCGGCCTTGGCAACGCCTTCGGCTTCTCGCGCGGGCTGTCTAGCTTCGGGGCGGCGGCGGCGGCTCCGGCGGCGGCAACGCCTTCTCGGCGCCATGGGTGGGAGGCTGAAGCGATGAGCGAGGGCATCAACATCGACTGGGGCCAGGTGCGCCAGGCCCCTGACCCGGTCACCAGCTACGCCAACGCCTTCCAGGCCGGCCTGGGCCTGGCCAAGAGCGCGGGGAAAGGTAACGCGATGAGGGTGGAGCGTCCGGACGCCGACCTCTCGGGCGGCGGACTCGATGGCTTGAGTTCCGGCGCAGCGTACGGCGATTCGCGAGCGGGCCGAGATTGTTGGGAGCTTGAGCCAGGGTTTGATGACCCTGCCATACGATGCGCGACAAGCGGTGCTCGCTCACCTCGCGCCGGCGCTGGTCGCGCGCGGGGTCCCGGCGGCGGCATTGGCAGGCTTCGATCCTACCGACGAGGCGCTAACGCGGGTGGCGGCGGCGACCGGCGGGGTGCGCCAAAGCCTCGCCGGCTGAACATCGCCGCATCGAAGGCGACATGCTATCTGGGGCCATGCCGGCCACGCCCCACGCCGCCGAAGCCGCGCGCCGTCGCACCTTCGCGATCATCAGTCACCCCGACGCCGGCAAGACTACGTTGACGGAGACCCTGTTGCTGGCGGGCGGAGCGATCCGCGCCGCCGGCGCGGTGCGGGCGCGGGGCGAACAACGGCGAACCCGCTCCGACTGGATGCGGATAGAGCGCGAGCGCGGAATCTCGGTGACGGCCAGCGTCATGACCTTCGAGCATGGCGGCCTGATATTCAACCTCCTCGACACGCCGGGACACGAGGACTTTTCCGAAGATACCTACCGCACTCTGACCGCCGCCGATGCCGCCGTGATGGTGCTTGACGCCGCGCGCGGCATCCAGTCCCAAACACTGAAGCTTTTCGAAGTTTGTCGCCTGCGCGACATTCCGATCATCACTTTCATCAACAAGATGGATCGCGAAGCGCTGGATTCGTTGTCGCTGATCGACGAGATCGCCGAACGGTTGGCGCTCGATCCGGCGCCGCTATTCTGGCCGATCGGCGCGGGATCCAGGTTCAAGGGCGTGGTGGATCTGCGCGAGAACAAGGTCCTGCCGTTCGAGCGTGGCGCCGAGCATCATCCGGCGGCCTTGCCGCTAGCTTCCAACGCTCTGGATCTTCACCTTACGCCGGAGGAGCGCGAAGCGGCGGAACAGGACGCGTCGTTGATCAAGGGGGCGTCCAAGCCGTTCGACGAGCGCTCGTTTCGCGAGGGCCACCTCACGCCGGTTCTGTTCGGTTCGGCGCTGCGCCGCTTCGGCGTCGGCGAACTCTTGCGGGTGCTGAGCGACCACGCGCCTGCTCCGCAGACGGAAACCGTGACCCGCGCTGGCCAACCCCACACCGTCGCGCCGGGGCAGACCGAGGTATCGGGCTTTGTCTTCAAAATCCAGGCGAACATGGACCCAAACCATCGCGATCGGGTGGCGTTCGTGCGTTTGGCGTCCGGCCGTTTTACTCGCGGCATGAAGCTGAAGGTGCAGAACACCGGTCGGCAGATCAGCGTCAACGCACCCGTCCTGTTCTTCGCCGCCGACCGGGGTTTGGCCGACGAGGCGTACGCTGGCGATGTCATGGGCATCCCAAATCATGGCGTGTTGCGGGTCGGCGACAGCCTGTCGCAGTCCGGCGAAATCCGCTTCGCCGGCCTTCCCAATTTCGCGCCCGAGGTGTTGCGCCGGGTGCGAGCGACCGATCCGCTGAAGGCCAAGCACTTGCACAAAGCGTTGAAGGGACTGGCCGAAGAAGGCGTGACCCAGCTGTTTCGTCCTCTCATCGGGGCTGAATTCATCGTCGGCGCGGTCGGCCCGCTGCAGCTGGAGGTGATGGCGGACCGGCTGGCCGGCGAGTACGGGTTGGACGTGGTGTTCGAGGCGGCGCCATACGCCGAGGCGCGCTGGCTGATCGGCTCCAAGGAGGCGGTGGAGCGTTTCGTCGCCGCTCGCCGGTCTTCGATCGGCGCCGACGTCGACGGCGCACTGGTGTTTCTGGCTAAATCGGCCTGGGAGATCGGGTATTTGGCCGAGCAGTTCGGCGATGTCAGTTTTGCGGCGACCCGCGAGCGAGGGTGACCTTCCCGTGACGACGGCGGTTTACGGCGAACTGCCTGCTGAGTGTCTCCCGGCCGGTGGCGCCGCGCTGCAACTGTCGCCGACCGTCGTCGGCGCGCCGCCCGTTGAAGATCTCCGGCGAGAAAGCCTCGATTGCATCGGCATCGCGGCGCCGCCAAACACGCGCGAGCGGCGATATGTGCTCGCCCAAGCTGTCCGTGCACTGCGGCCCGGTGGATGCATGACCGTGGTGGCGCGAAAGGATCGCGGCGGGTTGCGCCTCAAGCGCGAGCTGCAATCTTTCGGCTTCGAAGTCGAGGAGCGGGCGCGTCGGGGCGAGAGGATCTGTCGGTGTCTCAAGCCTGACCAGATCGACGAGGCGGCGATCGACAGCGCCATAAGGTTGGGTGGACCGCAACGTCCGACCGCGCTGGCGCTGTGGTCGCAGCCGGGACTGTTCAGCTGGGACAGGCTCGACCCCGGCTCGCGCCTGCTGCTGGATCACCTTGGCGACCTCGCGGGAGCGGGGGCGGACTTCGGGTGCGGCGTGGGCGCTCTCGCCCTCGGCATTCTGCGTTCAGCGGCCGTCGCCACGCTCTGCTGCATCGACATAGACCTCCGCGCCACGCGATTGGCGCGGCTGAACATCGAGGATCCCCGGGCTCGGATTTTACAACAAGACTTGCGGTCTCGAGCCCAGCCAGCTGCCGATGAATTGCTCGATTTCGTGGTGACGAACCCGCCCTTTCACTGGCGCGGCGATTCGGATGTGGCTCTTGGCGGCGCCTTCATTCTCGCCGCGAGGCGTTCGCTTAGGAGGAAAGGTCGCGTTTTGCTCGTCGCCAACGTCGCATTGCCCTATGAGCGCATCTTGAAAGCCCACTTCGACGAGAGCTCCGAAGTCTCGCGGGCAGGCGGTTTCAAGGTTCTGCAAGGCATCGCGTGAGCACCGCGAGGCTCGATCGATTGCTCGTCAACCTCGGTTACGGCTCGAGGCGCGAGGTTCACCAGCTTATCGCCGGCGGCGCTGTCGTTCTCGATGGGATCACCGTCCAGCCTGCCGCAGTGGCGAGCCCCGTCGACGCCGACCGGACGAAACAGGTGACGATCCGCGGCGAGCCTCTCGACCCGCTCGCGCCGCTCACATTGATGATGCACAAACCGGTGGGGCTGGTCTGCTCTCACGCGGAACCCGGCCGAAGCGTGTATGATCTGCTGCCGGTCAGATGGCGCCGACGTCGGCCGCCGTTATCCACGATTGGTCGGCTGGATGCTGACGCGACGGGGCTGCTGTTGATCACCGATGACGGCCATCTCAATCACGCGATCGCCTCGCCACGTCGCCATCTCCGCAAGCGCTACCGCGTCACGCTGGCCGAACCGATCGACGCGAGCGCCGCGCCGCTGTTCGCATCAGGCCGCCTGCGTCTAAGCGGCGAGGAGAGGCCCCTGGCGCCGGCAACCCTGAAGATTTTGTCCAGCCACGCCGCCGAACTCGTGGTTACCGAGGGTCGACACCATCAGGTGAAGCGCATGTTCGCCGCGATCGGCAACCGCGTTCTTGCCCTTCATCGTGACCGGATCGGCGGATTGGCACTGCCCGGCGAGTTGCCGCCGGGATCGTACCGGCCGCTGAGCGGCGCCGAACGAAATCTCCTGGCACGATGACGAACGGGCCGCAGCGCTTGTCCACGGCGCCAGTTGAAATCTATAAGCGCGCGAACTGGCTGGGTAGCTCAGATGGTTAGAGCGGTGGATTCATAACCCACAGGTCGGCGGTTCGATCCCGCCCCCAGCTACCAGCCCGCCCGTCGCATGTTCGGCGACGATCTTGACAAAGTCTGATCGCGCGGCGGCGCGGACGCGCGCTAGCTTGCGCAACAGGCCTGTTACGGTTCGCGCCCTAGCCCTCGCGGCGAGAAAATCGAGGAAGGGCGGCTCTGCCTCAGGATGCAGATCGTCTTCCAGAGCGACCTTCACGAGTTGCGACAAATCCTGCTGCAGCTGCCAGGCGCGCGACAGCCGACGCAGACGCTTGCGCAGTGATGGGATCGAACTCTTGCAGCGCCATCAGCATCTCGCCGGTGTTGCGCAGCAGGGGAGGGCGCGAAGCGGTGTGCCCCAGCTGCAGGAACTGGCAGGCGAACTCGATGTCGACGAACCCCCCTGGAGCGTACTTGAAGTCCCATAACCCGCGAGCTGGGTGTTGTTGCTCCACGAGCCTGCGCATGCTGATCACCGCATCCGCCAGGACGTTGGCGGGGCGTGAATGACGGAGGCGTGAGTGAATGACTCGTTCCACCTGATGAGCGAAGTGCGCGCTGCTCGCCCACATGACGCGCGCCCGAGTGAGCGCGAGAAGCTCCCACTCCTCGGCCTCCCCGCTGTAATACCATTCAAAGTTTTTCAAGCTGGCGGCTACCGGGCCCACGGCGCCGGATGGCCGAAGGCGCATGTCGACAGCATACAGCAATCCCTCGTTGGTCGGCGCCGACAAGGCGGTAATCAGCCGCTGGGCAAATCGCGTTGGATATTGATCGCTTCGGGTCGAGCCGCCGCCATCGGCGGCGGCTTGCCGTTCGGCCGCGTAGATAATGATCAGGTCGAGGTCGGAAGTAGCGGTCATTTCGCGCGCTCCCGCCTTTCCGAGCCCGACCACGGCGATCGATCCGGGGTATTCGCCAACGGATCGAGACAGGGTGGCGCTGACCGCCCCGCAGAGGTAAGTCACGATGCGGTCAGCAAGATCGCTAAATGATGCGGCGGCGGCCGCCCCGCCCAATCCGCTCACAACTTCCATCGCGATGTGTAGCGCAGCTTCGCGTTGCGCTCGCCGCGCCTCGTCCATGCCGAATTCCAGCGTCTCGTCCGCGCTCATCGCCCAATCTCTGGAAACGAGCGCGGTCAATGGCATTGGCCGAGCGACGAAGACATCGAGCGCGGTGGGCCACCTCGCCAGTGAACGGGCGATCCTTGGCGCGAAGGCCATCGTGCGCAACAGATGTTCAAGATTGTCCGGGCGGGCGAGAAGAAGCGCCAGCATCTGCGTGCCGGCCGGAAGGCGCTTGAAGAATTGACAGAACCCGGCGAACGCCGCATCCGGCGCGCCAGTGCGCGCCGCGGCATTCAACAGCCGAGGCGTAAGCCTGGTCAGCGCCGCCCGCCCAGCCTCGGTCGCCGTGGCGGCCGTCCCGCCGGCGCGCCAAGCGCGGAGCGCGCGCGAGACGAGAACCGGCTCGGCAAATCCCATCTTGGAGAGGGTGGCAAGGGTCGCGGGGTCGTCGTCAACGCCCGTGAATATCAGGTTGCCATGCTCAGTCGCCAAAGATTCGTCGTCAGCAAACAATTCAGAAAATCGTGCATGGACATAGCGGAGGGTATCATAGACCCGATCATCAAATTCGCCGAGGAATTTAAAACCACTTAAATACGCGATACGACGGCGCTCGGCGTCGTGGGTCGGAAGACTATGAGTTTGCTCATCAGCCACCATTTGGAGACGATTTTCCCAGGTTCTTAGCCGCAGGTAGTATTCTGTAAGAGTCTGGCATACATCTGAGTCGACAAAGGACTGTCTGCCAAGCTCGACCAGGGCCCCAGCCGTGTCCGCGATCCGCAGGCTGGAATGTCTACCGCCGAGGATGAGCTGCTGAGTTTGGACAAAGAATTCAATCTCCCGAATACCGCCCGAACCCAATTTGAGGTCTAAGCCCCTATCAAGAACCAGCGGCATTTCCTTCACCAATCGTATCTGTTGCTTTATTCCCCGAATTTCCGCTAACGCTCTAAAATCAAGGTTACGACGCCAAGTAAACGGTGAAAGGAGCGTCAGCAGACGAGTGGCTGATTCTTTGTCGCCGGCAACGTACCTCGCTTTTATAAAAGCGGCGCGTTCCCATGTTTGACCGCGAGACTCGTAATACAGCAGTGCGTTGTCGACCATGACGACGACGGGGGTTGACGCCGGGTCGGGTCGGAGCCGGTAGTCGAGGCGGTAGAGAAATCCATCAGCGGTCCTCTTCCCGACCAGCTCTGTGAAAACGTTAGCGATTTCCGCGCAGATAATTCTGTAGTCAGTCCCGAGCGTGGTGGCGGCACTGCGTTGGTCACAGTAGATAACAAGGTCAACGTCACTGGAGTAGTTTAGCTCCAGCGCGCCCAATTTGCCGAACGCCAGCAAAAATATGCCATTGTCGTGTAAGCCTGAGTGGGGCAAGCCGCGCTTCGCCATTGACATAAGGCAAGCGTATTCAAACGCCGCGCGCAAAATCACCTCGGCCGTTTGGCTAAGGGCTCGCATGACCTTCGCCGCCGACCAGACGCCGCCAAGATCAGCCAAGGCAATGAGCGTTTGCACGTCGGCCTTGATCAAACGCAATTGCTGAGCGAAGACCATCGGATCAGGGCGGCCGTGCTGACTTCTTGCTGCCGAGAGCAAATGCGCCAGTCGGTTGGCCGGGTCACTCCTTAATGTACATACCAGTGCGCGCGGGCGAGACCTGGCTAGATGCGACAGGTGCGGCGAAGCCCCGAAGATTGGCCGCAACGCCGGCCAAACGGTTGCCAGCAACCGGCGATCGGGCGGGCCCGGGAGCAGTTCATGCAGGTTCGCCCACGAACGATCCGCCGCGGCCTCATCGAATACCGGCCCGCAAGGTTGAAGCGCGTCCGCTAGGTTGGCGCCGCGCATTTCAGACGCCGCGGGGAAACACCAGCGCCGCCCTCAGGCCGCACTGGCCGGCGGGGCCGTCGCCCAACTCCAGGCCGCCAGAATGCGCCTGCATGACGGCCGCGACCAGAGAGAGGCCTAAGCCTACGCCGGGCGCGCTCCTGCTGCCCTGCAAACGGACAAATCGATCCACAACTCTGGAGCGGTCTGCTTCCGGAATGCCGGGGCCCGTGTCCGTCGCGGAGACTTCCACGTCGCCCGAAGCGCGCCGCCGCGCGCGAAGCACGATGGCGCCACCTGGCGGCGTATACTTGACGGAGTTATCGAGTATGTTTGAGATCGCCTGCGCGATGAACTCCCTGTTACCGGCTATCATCAGGTTGGGCATGACCTCTACTGCGAAATCAATTCCCTTTTCCTCGCACGCGGGAGAATAAAGTTCAGCAATGTCGTGAACCGCGCTTGATAGATCAAATCGGACTTTGCTGGGAGGTTGGGCGGCGGCCTCCAATCGAGTTATCGCAAGGACAGTGGAAAAGGTGCGCAGGACCGCGTCGGCATCGTCCAGCGCCTGAGCAAGAGCGGACTCCGGTTCGGCCCGGCCAGCACGAAAATCAACGAGAGCCGCTTCGAGCCGGGCGCGCAGGCGGGTTAGAGGCGAGCGCAGGTCGTGGGCGATGGCATCGCCGGCGTGACGCAAACCGCTTATCGTTCGCTGCAACTTCGCGAGCATGTCGTTAAGTCCGGCCGCCAGTAGATCCAACTCATCGCCCGTTCCGCGCACGATTGCCCGGGCGCTGAAATCGCCCTGGCGCGCACGATCAAGCAATTCGCCAATCTGCTTCAGTCGTCTCGTTACGTTGCGACTGACAAGCAGGCCCCCGCCCAAGCCGAGAACGAGAACCATTGCGCCCGCTCCCCAGACCGCCCGAGCAAAATCGTTGACGTAAGCTTGAGTTTCGCTGGTGTCGGCGGCGACGATTAGTCGCCATCCGCCGGGCAGATGCTGCTCGGCGGCGCGCGCTGGGTGGGCCGTTAGGTTGCCGTCAGCGTCGACGCTCGTAACCAAAAAGTTCGTCCATCGGCTTGCGCCGGCGCTACCTCGAAAAGGAGAGCGCCCGATGCTGCCGGAGACGGCCGCTCCGGAGGGGTCCGCCAGAAGATAGAGAAGCCTGTTCGTGGAGCCGGATCGCTCAATCACCGCTTCATTCAACGCCGCTTCTCCGCCTCGGCGGAAAACAGCATCCAGCGAAATCAACTCGCGCTGAATAGCGAGTTCGGCTCCCCTCGTGGCTTCCCCAGCGGTCGCGACGTAGATGTAGCTAAGGAAAAGCGCCGACGCACCGGCGAATAAGATCAAGAATAACAAAGTCAACCGAAATGGCGTTGTTCGCAGTAAAATTGGCGGACGCATGCCGGCCCGCATTCTACGGTTCCAACCGATAACCGGCTCCGCGCACCGTCTGCAGCATGGGATGGCCGAACTCCCGATCGATCTTGGCCCGAAGGCGCGATATGTGCACGTCTATAACGTTAGTCTGCGGATCGAAGTGATATCCCCAGACTTGTTCGAGCAACATCGTGCGGGTCACCGACTGGCCAGCGTGGCGCATCAAGAACTCCAGAAGCTGGAACTCCCTGGGCTGCAAATCGATGAGCCGCCCTTGTCGATGAACTGTTCGTCCGATCAAGTCCATTTCCAGTTCACCGACACGCAACACCGTGGCGATCGAGCCTGTCTGACGACGACGGGCGAGCGCTTCGATTCGCGCCAGCAACTCCTCGGAGGCATACGGCTTGACGAGGTAGTCGTCGCCGCCAGCTTGAAATCCATCAACGCGGTCCTGCACCTCCCCAAGCGCCGACAGAAACAACGCGGGTGTCGTCAGTCCCTCGCGTCGCAGCCACTCGACCATGGCCAGACCATCCATGCACGGCATCATCCGATCGACGATCATGACATCGAAGTCGCCGGCGCGAGCGGCGGCCAAGCCCTGCTGGCCGTCGCGGGCGAGCACGCATTCGTGGTCGCGTTCCGAAAGGATCCGACGCAGAGAGGCCGCCGCCTCGGCGTCGTCCTCCACAATTAGAATGCGCATCCCGAGATTGCCCCTCTCGCGCGACGCCGCCAGCTCATGGCGGCCGCGTCAGCCTTCGATCTTGATCGGCACCACGACATTGCGGCCATCGTGATTGACGGCGAGGGGTATGCTCTGCCGACCGGCCTTCTTCCAAACGGCCACGGCGGCCGCCAAGTCGCTGGCCGCTTGAACATCCCGATCGCCGGCTCTGGTGATCACATCTCCGCGACGAAGCCCCTTCTCGCCCGCGTCGGAATTTCCCGCCACCGAGTCGATCACGACGCCTTTCAAGCCGCTGGCGACGTTGTACTGTTGCCGCACCATCGGGCTCAGGGGGCTGAGGGACATTCCGAGCACCGGCGCATTCGAACGCGGCCGCCCCGCGCCCGAGGCGCCGCCTTGGTCATCGCCCTCGCCGCCGCCGCTCTGCGCGAGTTGCTCTTCAGACGGACGGAGGGCCGTCTGGATGTCGACGTTCCGCTGAGCCCCATCCCGGTAGATGGTCAAGTGGGCGACTTCGCCAGCCGTCGTCTTGGCGATCTCGCGCGTCATTTCGCTGTTGCTGGCGATCGGATGACCGTTGACGGCGACGACGACGTCACCCTGTTTCAATCCGGCTCGAGCCGCGGGCCCGCTTGGAACGAGATCGGCGACTACCGCTCCCTTGCGGTCGTGGAGCCCCCAAGAGTTGGCCAACTCGTCGGTGAGACTCTGAATTGTCGCCCCGATGTAGCCGCGCCGAATTTGCCGCCCAGACATCAAGTTTCGCGTGACGTTCGCCGCAATGTCGGCCGGGATGTCGAACCCAATGCCGACTGAGCCACCCGAGGGCGAAAATATAGCGGTGTTCACGCCGATCACGCGGCCGTAGGTGTCGAACGTCGGGCCGCCTGAGTTGCCGCGGTTTATCGGCGCATCGATCTGAATGTAGTCTACAAAACTTTCACCTATGTCTCGGTTGTAGGCCGATACAATTCCGGCTGTTGCCGTGTTGCCCAAGCTGAACGGGTTACCGACCGCCAAAACCCAATCGCCAACCCGCGGTCTCGCGGTCTGTTCGAAGTTAACGAATGAAAAGTTACGGCCGTCGACTTTGATCACCGCTAAGTCAGTTGGTTCGTCGCGGCCCACAACCGTGGCTTTCAGTTCCTTGCCGTCCTTTAACACCACGCGTATTTCGTCAGCGTTTTGAACAACATGGTTGTTGGTAACGATATAGCCGTCTGGGGAAATGAAAAAGCCGGATCCCGCCGACAGTTGCTTGGGCGCACGCTTGGGTTGATCATCGCCAGGGTCGCGTGGGCCAAGATCAAACGGGAAATTCTCAAAGCCGGGGATCTTGCGCAGCGCGGTGGGATCGGCGTGTGAGGTGACGTTTATCGAAACGACCGCGGGAGAGACCCTTTCGAAAATGTCGGCGAACGACATCGGCGTCGCGGACGGGGCGACGGCGCCCGCCATTGCGGCCGACGAAAGCGGCGCGGCGCCCTGCGCCAAAGCAGGCCCTTGGTTCGCAACTCCGGCGATCGCGGCCAGGGCCGCGCCCGCGCCTGCGGCTGCGCCGACCAGGACGTGGGTGGTCTTCACGGGCATTCGAGGATCCTCTTGCATCCGCCCTCATGGGCGGATCTCATATGTAAGCGCCGATGCCAAAGAGCGGGAGAGGCGCCAAGTTACCGATGCGTTAGTCGCGCGGCATTCCTGAAGCGAGTTTCGGGCTGCAACGTGGCTGTCCCGTTTGGGCGGCCATGTCGCCGAGGATGACGTACGCGCCTAGCCGGCGAGCCGGCTCGGCGTATAGCGCTCGTCGTGCTTGGCGAGGATGCGAGTGGCTTCGAACTGCCCGGCGCGAATGAAAGCTCCTCCGGCGATCACAGCCTGTCCCTCGCGAAACAGGTCCGGCAACTCGCCGCGGTAGACGACATCGATGCGGCGGTGGCGATCTCCGATCTGAAATGCAACACCGTCGGCGCCGCGCCACCGAACGCTGCCCGGTTCGACCCTTCCTCCAAGTTCGATTCGCGCCCGGAGGGGCGCTCGGGCCAGAGCTTCCGAGGGCGTATAGAAATAGGAGAGCGATTGGCTGAGACCGGCAAGGGTCAGGGCGACGGCGAGCGTTAGGGCGCCGCCACAGCCAAGAACCAGCCACAACCGTCGCCGGGCAGTTCTCGAGCGTGGCATCCATACAACGGTCAACGAGGCGCACCGGGGGCGTGGTGGATTGGCTGGTCCACTTGCGCGCGCTTGCCGCTCCGGGCGAGCGCCTCGGACCGAGGCAGAAAGACCCTTACCCTTAGCCCACCGAGGTCTGAACCGTCCAGTTCTACGCCGCCGCCATATGCTCTGGCGAGTTCATCCACGATCGCCAACCCCAAGCCAGACCCCCGCGCGGTTTCGTCGAGGCGGACTCCGCGGAGAAGCATATCGCCCCGCTGTTCCGCTGGAATTCCCGGTCCGTCATCTTCGACAACCAGAATCCATGTTCGCTCACCGTTCGCGCGTGCCGAAATACGAACTTCTCCTGCACACCATTGGAATGCATTTTCCATTACGTTACCAGCAATTTCCATCAAATCCTGTCGTTCGCCGCGAAACGCGAGCGAACTCTCGACTCGCGTGTCAATGTCGACGCTCTTGTCTTGGAAGATTTTTTGCAAAGTTCTTGCAAGATCGGCGAGCAGGGGAGCGATCAAGGTGTGCTCGCCCTGCCCCTGGGAGCGCGCGGCGGCTCTAGCGCGGCGGAGATGATGATCAACATTGCGTTCCATGGCGGTCGCTTGCCGGCGGACGACGTCAGCGAGGTGCCCCGGCGCGTTGGATGCCTCCGCGAGCAGGACCGACAAAGGCGTCTTCAGAGCGTGGGCGAGATTGCCGACGTGAGTGCGTTGACGCTCGAGAACATCACGATTGTGCTCCATCAAGGCGTTGAGCTCACTGGCGAGCGGCGCCAATTCGATCGGGTAGCGCCCGATCACTCTCTCCGCGCGGCCAGTGCGCAGATCGGCAACCTCGCGACGAAGGGCGAAGAGCGGGCTGAGACCCACCCGCACTTGCACAACCACGGCGGCGATCAATCCGGCGCCCAGCAGAAGCAAGGCGATTGTCAGCGTCGTGCTGAATGAGCGCGCTTCGCGGTCGACGGGCGACCGATCCTCCGCGGCCATGAACACGATGGGTTCGGCGATCTCGGGCAAGCGGCCCTGCATTGCCGCAACCCGCAAGGGCTGCCGCAAGGGTCCGGCGCTATCGTAGTGCACCACTCGACCGGCGCGGGCGGCGAGGACGCCGGCTCCGCCGGAGGGAGGCGACAGAGCTCTGTCCCAGAGAGAACGCGACCGGCTGAGCGCTCGAAGCCCCCCGCCGCTCGGCACTGCTACCTGCCAGTAGGCGCCGCTGTAGACGCGGAAGGTGCGTGGGTTGCTGGACGGGGGCGCCTGAACCTGCCCCGCTTCGACCGACACGCCGGCGACAAGGCCGTCTATGGTGTTGCCCAGCTCGTCGTCGAGACGAGCTATCGCGGCCTGTCTGAAAAAGGTTGATAGGGCCACGCCGGCGACCAGGAGCACCATCAGGCTCCAGGCCGCGGCCAGGACGATGAGCCGCCTTACGAGAGAGACGCGGTTGATTTCCACCCGCTCCTTGTCCGTCGGAATCACTCGTCTCCGATTTCAGTCTCCGGTGCAACGAGACGATAGCCCAATCCTCTCACAGTCTCCACTCGATCGGAGCCAATTTTCTTTCGCACTCTGCCAATGAATACCTCGATCGTGTTCGAGTCTCTGTCGAAGTCTTGATCGTACAAATGCTCCACGAGTTCCGTCCTGCTGATCACGCGCCCCTTGTGCATCATGAGATAGTGCAGCAGCCGATATTCTAGCGAGGTGAGGCGCAGCGGCTCTCCGGCGACGGTGGCGCGGGCGGCGCGCGGATCCAGTCGCAGGGCTCCGCAGACCAGGCTTGGAGCCGCGAGACCGACGGAACGCCGCAGGAGGGCGCGGAGCCTGGCCAGCAGCTCCTCGGTATGGAACGGCTTGGTCAGGTAGTCGTCCGCGCCCGCGTCGAAGCCGGCAACCTTTTCGTTCCACGCCCCCCGCGCTGTCAGGATCAGAACTGGCGTGTTCACCTGTTTGCGCCGCCAGCCTTCCAGAACTGAGACGCCGTCGACCTTGGGCAGCCCAAGATCGAGAACTACGGCGTCGTAGGGTTCCGTCTCTCCGAGAAACGCCGCCTCCTCTCCGTCAGCGGCTTGATCGACGGCATAGCCAGCGTCCACCAGGGCGCGTTTGAGTTGGCGCAGCAAGTCCGGATCGTCCTCGACGAGAAGAACGCGCATTTGCCGGAGCTACCTCTCACTCAAGATCGCGCCGGTGGCGCCATCGACGACATAGTCGACTCGTCGGCCATCGACCGTGATCCAGCGCACGCGATAAACCGGCCGCTCTCCTTGGTAGCCCAGCGAAGTGTCCAGTTGGCGCCCTGGCGCGCGACGGGCCAAACGCTCGAGGACGCTGTCCAGCCGGGTCAGCTGCCCGCGACGAACACCGCTGCGCGCCAGGTATTGCTGATCAGCCCACCAAGCGCCGGGTCGAGCGAAATCGATCTGGGGAGGCGGAGCGTAACCGCGGCGCTGGGGGCGCGCGAGCAGCCAACCGCGCCCATACGCGAGACGCGGTCCAAACCCGCCGCGCGCCTGAGCAGCGGCGGCCGTAGGAACCGCGAGCGAGAGGCACGCCAATGCGATCAGGAGGTTACGCACGCGAGGCGCGGTACGATGGATAAACTGAATGACGCCTGAACATCGATCACGAGCCGCGACATGCTGAGTTCACGGCTGGTTCGGCCGGGAAGCGAGGACGGGCGCGTATGGCCTCTCACGTCGCCAGTCGCTGCAAAAGTTCTCGAGTTCGCCGTCGGAACTCTCCGGAAGCGCGACGATCACGCGGGCCAACAAGTCGCCCCGTCGACCGCCCGCCCCGGGCAGTCCTCGTCCCTTCAGCCGCAGCACCGCTCCGGAGTTGGAGCCCTTGGGTATTCTCAACGTGACGTCTCCCTCCGGGGTCGGCGCCAGCACTTTTCCGCCCAGCACGGCGTCGGGAACGCTTACCGGCAGGTCTATGAGAAGATCGTTGCCGCTCCTCTGAAACATCGCATGTGGCGCGATCTCGATTTCGATCAGCACATCGCCGGCGCCCGCTGCGCCAACTTCTCCCTGCCCTTTCAGGCGAAGAACCGCGCCTTCGACCACTCCCGGCGGGATGGTGACATCGAGCGCCTTGCCGTCGGCCAGCACGACCCGCTGCTTGGCCCCGGCGATTGCCTCGCGAATGCCAACTTCAAGGCGGGCTCTGATATCGCGCCCGCGCGACGGGTAACCGGCCCGGCGACCCTGGCCCGCGCGACGTTCGCCAAACATCTGCCCAAGGATTTCACCGAGATCGATCTGGTCGAAATCGCCGCCGTGCGCTTGCCCAAACGGCTGGCCGTTATAGGCGCGAGACACCTCGCGGCCGTCAGCGTCGATCTCACCGGCATCGTAGCGCCGGCGGCGGCTCTCGTCGCCAAGAAGGTCGAACGCCGCGCTCGCCGCCTTGAAGGCAGTCTCCGCCGCCTTGTCCCCAGGGTTCAAGTCCGGATGGTGCTTCTTGGCCAGCCGGCGAAAACTCTTGCGAATGTCGTCGTGAGTGGCGCTGCGGCCGACGCCCAACACCTGATACGGATCTGGCGCCACCGCTCGCCGCCTGTTCGTGTTCCGAAGGCCTAGGTAGCGCCGGAACGGACTTGCGCAACCCCTGGAGTGGCCGCGCACAATTCGCGATCCAGAAGGTCGGGCACCTCGTCCGACAGCGACGGCTCGGCGAAGAACAGCGCGTCTTCGGGAGTGGCGAGAAGGTTCTCGCTGAAGGTTCGCCCGCGAACGGATGCCCCCGCCTGGACCACCGAGTCGGAGCGTCCGCTCACCAAAGGGTGCCAATTGGGGAGGGTCAGACCCTCGTGAAGCCTACGATAGGCGCAGCTTTTCGGCATCCACCAGAGCCTGGCGAGAATATCCGCCCTAAGCTCCACGCAATCGGGCACCCACTCGCGACGGTCCTGATATCGCTTGCAACGACAGGTTTCATCATCGAATAGCCGGCAGGCGGCGTGGGTCGGCACGACCTCGCCAGTCTCTTCATCCTCGAAACGGATGAGGCAGCAACGGCCGCACCCATCGCACAGGCTCTCCCATTCTGCTTCAGTCATCTCCGCGAGTGCTTTACGCCGCCAAAAAGGCTGGGAAGCCGTGACGAGTGCACCATGAGGGGGCGGGGAGTTTGTCATGCGATGAGCGGCAAAGACCGGGGTTGGCGATCGGCGCGGTTTGCTCGATTGGAAGGCCTATGCTCGACCTGTTCATTGAATGCCGAAATCGGATGTCGCGCAACACCGCGCCGGTCGCGGTGGCGCTCGCCGCCATCCTCGGCTCTTGCTCCAACCCGGCGCCTCGGCATCACGCCGGCGTCACCCAACTCCGGTTCGCCACCGACTGGAACGCCGAGGCCGAGCAAGGAGGTTTTTACGAGGCGATGGCGGAGGGCGACTACGCCAAGCGCGGCCTCGAGGTTGAGATCGTCCCCGGAGGGCCAGGCGTCAACGTTCCCCAGCTCCTAGCCGCTGGCGCGGTGGACCTCGGTATTGGGTCAAACAGCTTCGTCGCCATCAATCTCGCGTCGCAGGCGGCGCCGGTCCGGGCCGTCGCCGCCTTCATGCAGAAGGACCCGCAGGTGTTGATCGCTCATCGAAACGCCGGCGTGACCAGCATTTCCGACTTCCGCGGCCACCCGATTTACTTGGCCGATGCGTCCATCGGCTCATTCTGGCCATGGCTCAAGTCCAAGTATGGCCTGGATGATGCCCAGGTAAGAAAGTACACGTTTAACAATGGACCGTTTATAGCGAGCAAACAGGCGATTCAACAGGGATACTTGACGTCCGAACCTTATACAATTGAAAAGGAGAGCGGCGAGAAGCCAGCCATATGGCTTTTGTCGGATGCAGGTTTTCCCGGCTATGCTGGAATGATATTGGCCACGGACGCGCTCATCCAAAAAAATCCGGAGGCGGTGAGCGCCTTTGTCCAAGCTTCGGCGGAGGGGTGGCGTCATTACCTGTGGGGCGATTCGCGCCCCGCCGACGCCATGATCCTTCGGTTCAATCCGGAGATGACCAAGGATGTTCTTGCTCAGGCTCGCCAAAAGCTGCGCGACTTCGCCATCCTAGGACCACCCGGCTCGGAACTCGGGGAGATGTCGGAACAGCGCTGGCGGTCCTTTCTCGGGACCATGGCGGCGGCTCGAATCTATCCCCATGATCTCGACTACACGAAAGCGTACACACTTCGATTCCTGCCCTCGGGGGTCTCAGTCCCGTGAGCTTGCCGGCCAGGAAGCTCCGGCCGCCACTTGGAAAGACGGTTGACACCGACGTCGACCGAGACCGCGTCCTTGCGCTGGATGAGATCCGCGTCCGCTACCCCAAGGTCGGCGACGTCCTCGGCCCGTTGAGCTTGCAGGTGGCGCGCGGCGATTTTCTCGCCGTGGTCGGTCCCTCCGGATGTGGCAAATCGACATTGTTGCGGGTGATGGCCGGGCTGGAAAGCCGTGTGGAGGGTGGGATCGCGCTCACCAATCGTGACGCCACGGCCATGGTGTTTCAGCATCCGACCCTCGCGCCATGGTTGACTTCCGCCGACAACGTCGCCCTGCCGCTGCGGCTGTCGGGCGCGAGTGTCAGGGATGCGCGAGACGCCGCGACGGCGGCCTTGAAAAGGGTGGGCCTCGCGGAGGCGGCGCGGATCAGACCGGCGAAATTGTCCGGTGGCATGGCCATGCGCGTCGCTCTGGCGCGAGCCCAGGTTTGCGAGCCGAGACTGCTGCTGCTCGACGAACCATTTTCCGCGATCGACGATCCGGCGCGGCGGCGCCTCGAGGCCGACGTGCACCTGACCTGGGCCGCGTCCAATCCGGCAATCGTGCTGGTGACGCACAATGTTGAGGAGGCGGTTTTCCTCGCCCGACGCGTGCTGGTGCTGAGCCCGCGGCCGGGGCGAATTCGCGGCGACTTCCAAATAGAGGCTCCGTTGCCGCGCGCCGCCAGCTTTCGCGGCAGCGCCGAGTTTCGCGCTCGGGTGGAGACTATTTCCGCCCGATTGGCCGAAGTCGCCGAGACTTGCGCGTGAGGCGGGGGCCCGGCGCCCTCAGCCCGTTGATTGTCGGTGTGGCGGTCGTGCTTGGCTGGGAAATGGCTTGCCGGCTGCTGTTCGTCCCCATTTACCTCATCCCGGCGCCTTCGAAGATCGCCGGCGCATTCGAGCGGAATGCGCCGATGCTCGCGCGATCGTCTCTCTTCACTCTTGCGACCGCTCTCGAGGCGCTTGTCTTCGCCAGCCTCTCGGCGACCGGCTTGGCGGTGCTCGTCGATCTCAACAAAGCCCTGGCTCGCGCCATCAGACCATTTGCCAGCGCCCTGCAGGTAACCCCGGTGGTGGCGATCGCGCCGCTCTTTGTAATCTGGGCGGGTGTCGATCATCCTCGTCGCGCGATCGTCGCATTGGCGGCGATCGTCGCCTTCTTTCCCATCTTTTCCGGCGCGGTATCCGGCTTCCGGTCGGCTGATGCCAATCTGGAGCGACTGTTCGACCTTCATGGCGCCAGTCCTTGGCAGAGATTTCGGCGCCTTAGGTTGCCATCCGCGGTTCCCTTCTTGCTCGAAGGTCATCGCGTTGCCGCTGGGCTCGCCATCGTCGGCGCCGTGGTCGCGGAGTTCGTCGCCGGCTCCGGCGCCAATCAGGGCCTCGCTTGGCGCATCCTTGAAGCGGGCAATCGCTTGCGCACCGACGAAATGTTCGCCGCCCTGGCTTGCCTGTCGTTTATGGCGGCGGCGCTCAACGCCGTCCTCGGACTGTTTGAAGCGCACGTTCTACGCTGGTGGCGAGGTTAGTCGAGGCGTCGGCGCATGGCCCGCCGCAGCGGGAATGGAGCCTCAGCCCAGCATGTCTCGCACCAGGTTTTCGTTAAATTGCTGAAACCCGGGGCGGGCGAATCCCTCCTTCGACAAGCCCCCAGGACCAGCGGATCGATCCGGCGTTGAAGACCTTGGCGCCCGCGTCCGAGGTGTAGGCGGTCGCCTCGGCGAGACCAACGCGGCCGCGAATGTCGATCGGCGAGCCGCGCATGAGCACCTTGATCGCGGCAGGGTCGATGCGGTGACCGCGCGACCGTCGCGCATCCCAGAGCGACAGCCCATCTCCCGCTGGATCGCGATTGTCCCATTCATACCCGACGACCGCGGCCGCTACATCGCCGGTCCTCAGACCTGTTCCCTTGAACCAGGGGTGGGCGCTGTCGGCGACGAAATAGCCCGGTCGCTCGCTTGATGCGGGGTCGAACCAGCTTTGGTAGCCGCCGCCTAGCAATATTGTCTCCGGCCGTCTCGCGTTGGCGCGGAATTCCGAGGTCTCCAACAGCGGCGCGGCGCTCGCCGGCGCCCGCGCGCCTATCGGGTCGGTCGACGTTTTGTAGCAGACAATCTGTCGACCGAGCCGCATCGCTCCCGCCGGGGCATTCAGGTCAGCATATCGGACCTGACAATACGCCGTATTTCCGCCCATGAAACACGTATTTCCGCCGTACCCAAAAATTCGATGCTCGAAGGCGTCGAATTCTTCCTTCGACCAGTATTCATCATGGCTAGATGTAATCACTAGCTTATATTTATTCACGTCGACCAACTCAAAATGGACATCAAAGTTGACTGCGTAGTCGATAGTGCCAAATATCGAAATCATGGACTCAAGCCAGCCAACAAGATAAACATCATATTCAAAAAAGGTGGGCGGCGTCGGGCGATCAAAGCTGACGATCAGTCCGCGCGAAAGGTCGTCGCCGTTGGGGTAAAGGCTGTGGCCGCCCCAACGATTATACGCTTGCCAAGTGTTGGCGCCCAAGCGGCAGAGCACACGACCATTTCGGCGCGGGTTTCTAACGATCAGCTGGAAGACTCGAACGTCACGAGTGGCGGTGATCTGTTCGACCAGATCCGCCGAATAAACTCCGGGCGGCCAAGTGCTGGTGTCGATGGCGGCAAAGGCGATCGGCCAGCCGGGGCCGATGGCCGCGGCCGACGCGGTCGGGCCGTGGTGGCCAATATTGACGAATTCGCTTGTCCAAGTCTGCGTGGACGCGCCGGCCGCGCCAATCCGAAAGACTTCGAGGCGCGCGCGTCTGTCTGGCTGGTCAGGTCCAGTCGAGGCCATGACGTTAAATCGCTCGCCCGGCTCGAGGCTTAGCCGGTCCGCGTAGGCCCACAGGCGTTGCACCGCGAAGAACCGAACCCACACATCGGCAGACGCCGATGCCCAGCCTACTTCCGTTCCACCTTCGGTCTGCGCGGCCGCCGCGCTCGGCGACGCCGCCAAGCCAAAGCCAAGCCGCAGAAGGTCGCGCCTCTCGAGATCAGACGGTTTCATGAGATCATCGAGTCTCTTGTTCAAACAGCCGCACCGCGATGGGAAAATGGCGGCAAGCGGCGGACCCGCCTATCCAGCGCCGTGAGAAAATTCTCCGGAGTGTTCAGCTTGCGAAACCGCTCGCCGCGCCGGGCGGCTCGTGCGGCAAACTCAAGCGGATGGGTCAGTAGCCGCCGCAAGATGTCGGCCGCTTCCTCCGGGCGTCTGTAGGTGAACGTCAACCCTTGAACGCCGGTGGCAGCCAGCGCCGAGCCTTCCCGCACGATCACGGCCGCATCGCTTGCGATCGCCTCGAGAAGCACGCCAGAGCCTCGCAATCGATACAGCTGCGGATCATACGGAAATAGCAGCGCATTGGATTCCGCCAGCTTGGCCCGGTAATCGGCGTCGGTCAGCTCGCCATCGTAAAGCTCGACAAACGGCAGTGTCCTTAGCTGGGCGACGACCCGGCGATGGTTCGCCAGATCCACGCCGAGGGGCGCGGACCACTGCACGAAAAGGCGGGTGCGGCGCCGAAGCCGCGCGTCCTTGTCGATCGCCGCCGCGAGCGCGGGAAGCTCGAGGAACCCTTTTGCAGCGCGCAACTCCCCGAGAACGGCGATCTTGAGGGCATCCGTCGGCTTCGCCGTCGCCGGGCCGGGAGCACCGATCAGGGCTGGGGCGACCGGTATCGGAGCCTGCAGCCACTGCTCGAGCCAAGCGGCGAGCGGTCGGTTTTCCGCCCAGAAGAACACGGATCTCTCCCAATGGAGCGAGCGCCTCAGTCGCAGCAGGCATCGGTGAGCCTCGTCTTCGAGCCTCCGACCAGCGAGGCGGCGTGGGTCCACATGAAGGAGGAGATGTATCGGAGCCGCAAGATCAGGAGAATTCTCCGCTAATATGGAAACGGCTCGCAACAGGTGAGCGTCGGAGGAATGGAACAGCAAGTGGGCGCCGGGGGCGGAGAATTCGCACGCGAGGCGCGTCAGTTCGGCGGCGAGTTCGCCGGAGAGATCGGTATCTGAGATTTCGTCGCGATGAAGATCAATGAAACAGCGACGAAAGCAGCGAAGCACGCGAACGCCGGGGGGCGCCTGCTCGTCGGGCAAGGCGGTGTTGGCCGCCCACGTAACCTGGACTCGCAGCCTCCTGGCCCCTGCCGTCAGCAGCCGGGCGTGCTGCAGGTAGTGACCTCGACCAGTCCCAAGACACGGGTCGACGATGACCAAGTGATTCATCGCCGCTTCGTGCAAGGGAAGGGCGGGGACGACGCCCGGCAAGCGAGGTGGAACGGGCGTTCCGATCTTCAACCCGCCGGCCGCGAACGCGAAGCTGCGCCATTCGACAATGCCGCGCGCGGCCAGCGCCTCCGTCAGTTTCGTGGTGAGCGGAAAAGGAATCAGGACGGCCGCGCACGTGGCCACCCAGTCAGGCCGACGTGTGAGAAGTTCGCTCAGCGACTCCGCCGCTTCGAAGCGGGCGAGCACCGCGCTTCGTCGCGGGTCGAACCGTTCGAGGGGGGTGTCCGAGGCAAGGCACGTTTCGCCTTTGCCGTCGGGCTCGGTCGCCGAAATCAAGGCGTTTGGGGAGATCGCCACGGCCACCGCCGCGCCCAATGAATTCGGCTTCGGGGCGGAGGGGTCATCTGAGATCACGACGAGGGTGGGTGGCAGGTCCCGCCAAGCGGCGGCCTTGGCGAGCCAAGCGACCAGATCGTCGTCCGCATCCACGCCGCGCGGGGGACGTTCGTTCACGCCTCGAGAATCCTCGTGGCTACGCCAAGGCTGTCGTCACCAACGTTCAGTTTGACGCGGATATCGCGGACCTGGATTTCGGCGCCTTCCGGACCGCTGAAGTGAAAGTCGATCTTGACATAGGGAAGGGCGGCGGGGAGCTTGGCGATGCAGCGACCGCCGCGAGGCTGGCCCCGGGCGGCGCCTGAGCGTCTGCTGGTGGCGATCGACCGCCCGCTAGGATCGCTGATCGCTACGGCAATTCCGGCCTCCACATCAAAATCCATGGTGTAATGCACCGCCACGGCGGTCTCTTCTTTCAGCGGACCGCCCGGCAGCCAAATTGATCGGCCCATGCGAGCGCCGCCAGCGCTGCAAATCGCCAGCACGCCGTTATCGACCTTGGCAAACTGGCCCTCCTGGCGCAGTCTTCCGACCGCCAACGAGCCCCGCCGATATCCTGAGCTGGTCGCCAAGGGCCCGTGTACAAAAGCAGCGTTAGGAAATCGTCGAATTATATCACCCTTGCTCCAGACATAGTCGCCGGATTGTTCAGCCGCGCCGCCGATATTCACCACAAAGGTCGATAGTCGAAACTTTTGAAGATAATCGCGAACCCGCACCCAATCGTAGCTGGCCGCGTGCTCCATCTCAAGGCGGCTGAGGTATGTTTCCCAACCGCAGTCGTAGGCGAGAGTAGGTGCTTCGTCGACTACGTACTTGCTAAACCATGCCCAGTACTCCTTCATAAACAGCCAAAATCGAGCATCACCAACGTTGTATAAGGCGTTTCCGTTAATGTGCCTGGCCACCGACCAGTGCAAAGGCGAAACACCGCAGTAATGGGAGCCAACTATCCACGCGTCATCATGTTGCGCGGCAGCTCTTTGTAGTCGGCGCAGCCAATTACTTACCACTGGACGGCAATCCGTTTCCATTATAAAAACGAAGCCACCGGCATTGGTAAATTGAGAAAGTGTCTCAAAAAAAAGCCAGTTTGGCCCCGCCTTGCGGCCAAACGGCGCATAGCCAGCATCGCCATCGCGCAGGTATAGGTCTTTTTCTGCTGGCAAAGCGCAAAAGCGCACGGTAAGGCCTGAAAATGCCTGCTTTACCAGCGGATGTCGCGCGAACGCTTGATGCAAGCGCCGTGAGAGCGCGGGGTCGGGGCCGCAATTGAAAGAAAAAATCAGTTCTGGACGCTCGCCCGGAGCGTCGCTGGCGGAAGTCGATGGCGGAAGGTCTTTGTCCCAACTTGCGAGGTTGGCCAAGGCCCGCTCGAGCTCGCCGGGCGTAAGCGGGCAGACAACCGCCGAAAGCACTACCGCGCCCGCTGTCCGGCAACTCGCCACCTAGACGGTCGTGCGCCTGGCTCGCCGCCGATCAGGAACATAGCCAGCGGGGGTGGTCCTGGATTGAGCCGAACGCCATGCCCCACAGGGCGATGGTGAGATGGGCGGCGGCGTGGCTGGTCCGCCGAACGAGCAGCACGGGCTGCACAAGGCGTCCCTCGCCCCCGACCTCCAGCGCCATCGCGAACACCTGCGGCTCGCCAGCGAGGTGTAATTGCCAGACGACTTCTCGCACCATTTCGCCGCCCCCGCGCCACTCGCGCAACGCGAACATGGCCGCCTCCACGCCGGCGAAGGCCCTCAGCGCCACCTGCCCGGCAAGCGCCACGACCGCCTGCGGCGGGGCGGGCAGGTATTGCGCCAGGGTGAGCGCGCTCCAGGAGGGTAACGTGGGCGCGAAACTCATGCGGATAGTCAGGCCGGGCTTGCCTTCGACGAAATCAACCTCGACGACCTCCGCCGACGCAATGTTTTCGAGCCTCCAACTCGGCGGCAACCGGCCGCGTTCGAATTGACTTTCGGCTCTGGCGTGCCGGTACGAAAGATAGGGGGCGGGTCGAAGCGGCGGATAGCCCATGGCGCCGCGCTTCTCGCCGCCGCCGCGGCCGGGGTCAATCGAGCCTGATCGACCATGCGCGTTCACCCCCCTGACCCGTCGCGGAGCGAGGGCCGGGCGGCCAGGAGGAGGCCGCCCGCCCGTGTCCTTACCCCTGACTTGACCGACCCCCCCCGGCGCCCAACTCGTCGGCGGATAAGCGCGTCTTCTGTTCATCCCAGTAAGCTGCCCCCGCGCGAGGCTTGAACATGGTTCTCGGCGCTCCGTCCCGCGACGCCACCGCGAAGGTGTTGCTTTTCGGATCATACATCAGCGTGTCGCCGTTGCGCCGTGACAGAGTTTCCACGCCAGCCGGCGGGTGATCGACGAACTCATGCGCCTTGCGCACATAGTCCGAACTCATCACGGGCGGCGAAGTCCTTGCCATTCTTGCCAAATTGGTACTGGGCGTTCTCTTCGGCCGAATGCTTGCGGTTCGCGGCCCACATCGGCTTGCCATTGACCGTTGGAACCGGCGCGGCGCGGGCATCTCCGGCGGCGTAGCCCTGCCCGGAAGACCCGGGACCGTACCCACCGGCGGGGGCGGAACTGGCTGCGGCGGGCGACGCCTGATCGGGGTTCGCGGCGACAGCCGACGTCTGCTTGCCGCAGGCGGCGAGCCCGAGCACGCCAGAGGTCGCCAACAGAAGGGTCGTCAAAGTGGTTCGCAGTCTCACGGGTTCATCTCCCCAGCAGGGCCCACGACGGGCGCGCGAACAAATTAAGAACAACTTGACGCGGGAGTCCAGAGGCTTTTTTCGTCAGGCAAATCAGTTGGCGGCGAGAGCGACGGCGTTGCACCAACCGAGCGTGCTCCTGGTGGTCGGCGGAGGGATCGGCGCCTACAAGGCGCTCGAGCTCGCACGTCTCCTGGCCAAGGCGCGAATTGGCTGCGTCCCTGTCTTGACAGCGGCCGGCTCGCGCTTCGTGACTCCGCTGTCGCTGGCGGCGCTGGCCGGGCAGCCGGTGAGGAGCGAACTCTTCTGCCTCGACGATGAGGCGTCGATGAGCCACATCGAACTTTCGCGCGCCGCCGATCTCGTGGTGGTCGCCCCGGCGACCGCCGACCTGATGGCCAAGGCCGCCCACGGCCTCGCAGACGACCTCGCCTCGACGCTGCTCTTGGCCACCGACAAGCCGATTGTTTGGGCGCCGGCGATGAACGTCCGCATGTGGCTTCATCCCGCGACGCAGCACAACCGCGGCCTGCTTGTCGACAGGGGCGATTCTTTCGTCGGGCCGGACGAGGGCGAGATGGCCTGTGGTGAGTTCGGCCCTGGCCGGCTCGCCGAGCCGGTAGCGATCCTGGAAGCGATCCAAGCGCGCCTCGGCCCGCGTGAGCGGCCGCTGAGCGGCCGGCGCGCGCTCGTCACCGCCGGTCCGACCGTCGAGCCGATCGATCCGGTGCGCGTTCTCACCAACCTCTCGAGCGGTCGCCAGGGCTATGCGATCGCCGGCCGGCTCGCGGAGCTCGGCGCCCATGTCGCGCTGGTGTCCGGCCCCACGGCCCTGTCGGCGCCGATTGGCGTCGAGCGCGTGAACGTGGCCCGGGCGGAGGAGATGCTCTCGGCCGCGATGGCCGCTCTGCCGGTTGACCTGGCCGTCTGCGTCGCGGCGGTCAGCGACTGGCGCGTCGCCTCGCCTTCGACCAGCAAGATCAAGCGGTCGGCGAGCGCCGCGCCGACGCTGCGGCTCGTGGAAAACCCCGACATTCTGGCCACGCTCGCCGCCGCCGGCCCACGCCGTCCGGCGCTCCTTGTCGGCTTCGCCGCCGAGACCGGGAACGCGGTTGCTCATGCGAGAGAGAAACGCCTGAAAAAAGGGTGCGACTGGATTGTCGCCAATGACGTCGCCGGCGGCCGCGTCATCGGCGGCGAAGATAACGAGGTGATTTTGGTGACCGAGGAGGGCGACGACGCTTGGCCGCGGCTGAGCAAGACGCAGGTGGCGCGTCGTCTGTGCGACCGGATTGTCGCGCGCCTGGTAAATGGCCGTGATGCAGATCCGCTGTAGCCGCCTCCCCCATGGAGAGGATCTGGAGCTGCCCGCCTACCAGACGGTTGGGTCCGCCGGCATGGACTTGCGCGCCGCCATCCCGGCTGACTCGCCGATGGTCCTGCCGCCGGGCGGGCGCGCCGCGATCCCCACGGGGTTGCGCATCGCCGTGCCCGAGGGATTCGAGGGCCAGGTCAGGTCGAGGTCGGGCATGGCCTTGCGATCGGGTGTCACGGCGCTGAACAGCCCTGGCACGGTCGATAGCGACTATCGCGGCGAGGTGATGGTCATTCTCGCCAACCTTGGACAGCTCGACGTGGTGGTCAGGCGCGGCGACCGGATCGCCCAATTGGTGTTCGCGCCAGTCTTGCGCGCGCGCTGGCGTGAAGTCGCCGATCTCGAGGACACCGGGCGGGCCGAAGGCGGCTTTGGCTCGACCGGCGCGGACTGACGGCCGCCGACTCAGGGCTTCTCGCCGAGAACGTCGGCCATGCCGTACAATCCGGGCGGCTTGTCGCGCACCCAGCGAGCCGCCCGCAAGGCGCCCCGGGCGAAAGCGGCCCGGCTGCGCGCCGAGTGGCTGATGGTCAGGATTTCATCCTCGCTCGCGAAGATCACCGCGTGATCTCCCACCAGGCCGCCGACCCGCATGGAAGAAAAACCGATCTCCCCGGGTTCGCGGGGCTTTTCCAGGCCTTCGCGGTCGGACGCGCGCACCGACGACAGCGCCACGCCACGGCCGCTTGCGGCGGCTTCGCCGAGCAGCAGAGCCGAGCCTGACGGAGCATCCCGCTTGCGCCGATGGTGCGCCTCGAGAATTTCGATGTCCCAATCTTGCGAATTCAGTCCCGCTGCGGCCTGCTCGACCAAGGCGTTCATGAGCGTGAGGCCGATCGAGAAGTTCGCCGCCTGGACAATGGGCACTCGCAAGGCCGCTTCGGCGATGGCGAGCCGATCGCTGGCGCCGAAGCCCGTCACGCCGAGCACGAGGCCAGGGGGCGGTCGATCAGCCGCCATCGTCGCCAGTCTGGCCGCCAGGCAGGTCGACGCCGGCACGGTCGATACGTCGATCACCACATCGCAGTTGCCTAAGAGGGCGTCGAGAGCTGGGCCCTCGCCAGGCTCGGTTCGGCTGACCGAGCCGACGATCGCCACCTCGGGAGACTGGACCGCGATCTCCGTCACCATCCCGCCCATGCGACCCGTGGCCCCGGCGATCACGATACGCATCGGTTCGCTCATGCGCGGCTCGGCTCCACGGAGGGGCGGGGGTTCGGGCCGGGCAGGCGGATTGTTCGACCCCTGGCCGGAGGCTAGGCTCGCGCCGGGATCGCGGCAACCGCTAAGGAGGGCGCCGACGACACGCGATCGTTTCAGATGGGGATCACCACCATGACCCTGCCGGACCCCGCCACGTCCTTGGACGAGGAGGCGCTGGCCTTTCACCGGCGTCCCGTCCCGGGCAAGCTCGCGGTGGTCGCGACCAAGCCCATGGCGACCCAGAGGGACCTTTCGCTCGCCTACTCGCCGGGCGTCGCCGCGCCGGTGCTCGCCATCGCGAGCGACCCGGATCTCGCCTACGACTATACCTCCAAGGGCAATCTGGTGGCCGTGATCACCAACGGCACCGCCATCCTGGGGCTTGGCGACCTGGGCGCCCTGGCGGCGAAACCGGTGATGGAAGGCAAGGCCGTGCTGTTCAAGCGGTTCGCCGATGTCGACAGCATCGACATCGAAATCGCCGCGCGCGATCCCGACGAGATCATCTCGGTCGTCAAGAACATCGGGGCCACCTTCGGCGGCATAAATCTGGAGGATATCCGCTCCCCGGAGTGCTTCCGCATCGAGGCCGAACTGCAGGAATTGCTCGATGTGCCGGTCTTTCACGACGATCAGCACGGCACGGCGATCATCTCGGCCGCCGGTTTGATCAACGCTTGCGCGATCACCGGCCGCCGGCTCGAGGATATCAACCTCGTGCTGTGCGGGGCCGGCGCGGCGGGCATCGCCACTCTGGATCTCGTCAAGGCCATGGGCGTTCGGCCCGATCGATGCATCGCCGTCGACAACACCGGGGTCATCTGGCGCGGCCGAGAAAAAGGCATGAACCAATGGAAGTCGGCGCACGCGGTCGATACGCCGGCGCGCACGCTCGCCGACGCCATGGCGGGCGCCGATGTCTTTCTCGGTGTTTCGGTGAAGGGCGCGGTGACGGCGGCGATGGTCGACTCCATGGCGCCGCGGCCGATCATCTTCGCCATGGCCAACCCGGACCCGGAAATCACGCCTGAAGAGGTGCTGGCGGTGCGGCCCGACGCGATCGTGGCGACCGGCCGCTCGGACTATCCCAACCAGGTCAACAATGTTCTCGGCTTTCCCTACATCTTCAGGGGCGCGCTCGACGTCCGCGCGCGCCGGGTCAATCTCGAGATGAAGATGGCCTGCGCCCGGGCGCTGGCCGCGCTGGCGCGCGAGGACGTCCCCGACGAGGTCGCGCTCGCCTACCATGGCCAGCAGCTGGCCTTTGGACCGCGCTATATCATTCCCACTCCGTTCGATCCGCGGCTCATCCACTATGTTCCACCGTTCGTCGCGCAAGCGGCGATGGACACCGGCGTGGCTCGCCAGCCGATCGCCGACATGGAGGCTTACCGCCGCTCTCTCGCGCGACGTTCGGATCCGACCGCTGATTTCCTGCAGAAGATCGCCTTGGCGCTGCAATCGGCCGCCAAGAAGCGCATCGTGTTCGCCGAGGGCGAGGAGACAAGCGTCATCCGCGCCGCGCACGCGTTCGAAAGTCAGGGCCTTGGCGAGGCAATCCTTGTTGGGCGAGACGACCTGATCGCGACCAATCAGGCGGCTGCCGGGCTGGAGGGTGCTGGCCGGTTCCGCGTTGCCAATGCCCAGGGCTCGCCGCACACGCAGACCTATATCGAGAGGCTCTACGAGCGAGCACAGAGACAAGGCGCGCTGCGACGCGACGTGCAGCGCTGGGTGACGCACGACCGCAACGTCTTCGCCGCGTCCATGGTGGCGGCCGGGGATGCCGACGGCATGGTGACCGGCGTCACGCGCAACTTCGATCAGGCGCTGTCGGACGTCACCCGCGTGATCGATCCGCGTCCGGGCGGCCGCGTGATCGGCATGTCCATCGTTCTGGCGAAGGGACGCACGCTGTTCATCGCCGACACCAACGTCACCGAGATGCCGGAGGCCGACGATCTCGTCAGCATCGCCTGCCAGGCGGCGCGCACCGTGCGCGTGCTTGGATATACGCCGCGGGTGGCGTTCATGTCGTACTCCTCGTTCGGCAACCCGCCGGGAGAGCGATCCGAGAAGATGCGCGCCGCGGTCGCCGCGCTGGACGCGCGCGATGATGTCGAATTCGAATATGAAGGGGAGATGCCGCCCGACGTGGCGCTCGATCCGGCGCGCCGCGCCGACTATCCGTTCATGCGCCTGACCGAGGGCGCCAACGTGCTGATCATGCCGGCGATCCACTCGGCGTCGATCTCGACGAAGCTGGTTCAGGTGCTCGGCGGCGCGACCGTCATCGGCCCCATCCTCGTCGGGCTCGGCAAGCCGGTGCAAATCTGCCCTCTGTCGGCTTCGGTATCGAAGATCCTGCTGATGGCGCAGATCGCCGCGTACGAGCGGCCCGCCGGCTGAGGGTTCGACCGCGGGCGCCCGGCGATGCGTTGATCGGCGCCCCCGCGCCGGGATAGTCTGAGCGAGGCTTCTCGATCATCCGGCGAAAGCGACCGTGTCCGACGCGCGAGACATCTCCTTGCTGTCCTTCGAAGAGGCCATGGCCGAGCTGGAGGCGATCGTCGCCGAATTGGAGTCCGGCGAGGCGCCCTTGGAGCGATCGATCGAAGTCTATGAACGGGGCGCGGCTCTCCGCTCCCACTGCGAGGGCAAGCTGCGCCAGGCGCGGCTGCGCGTGGAGAGCATCCTCGCTGGACCGGATGGCGCCCCGATCGGGCTGGAGCCGGCCGAGCTGTCGTGAGCGCGCTACCGCGTGGGCATGAAGGCGGCGATCCGGCGAGCTTGTCGGTTCGTCTCGCCGAAGCGACGAAATGGCTCGACGAAGCACTCGATGGCTGTCTGCCGGCGAGCGAAGGTCCCGAAGGGCGCCTGTTCGGCGCCATGCGCTACGCCGCGCTCGGCCCTGGCAAGCGCCTGCGGCCCTTCTTCGCGCTGGAGGCTGGCCGGCTGCTCGGCGTCGCCGAGGCTCGCGCCCTGCGCGCCGGCTGCGCTCTGGAGTGCATTCATGCCTACAGCCTGATCCACGACGATCTGCCCGCCATGGACGACGACGATTGGCGCCGCGGCCGTCCGACCGTGCACCGCGCCTATGACGAAGCGACGGCCATCTTGGCCGGCGACGCGCTCCAGGCCCTCGCCTTCGAAATTCTCGCCGATCCGGCGACTCATCCCGATGGCGCGGTTCGCGCCGAGCTGGTGCGCCGGTTGGCTGTCGCCGCGGGCGCGCGGGGCATGGTCGGCGGCCAGATGATCGATGTTCTTGGTGGCGGCGGCGAGCTGACGGCGGTCGCCCGCATGCACGGCATGAAGACCGGCGCGCTCCTGGTTTGCGCCTTCGAGCTTCCCCTGACGATGGCCGGTGTCGGTGAGGAGGAGCGAACGGGCCTGCTGGCGTTCGCGCGTGATCTTGGGCTTGCCTATCAGATCGTCGACGACATCCTCGACGCCGAGGGCGACAGCACGGTTCTTGGCAAAGCCGCTGGGGGCAAGGACGCGGCAAAGGGCAAGTGCAATTTCGTCACCTTGCTCGGCGTCGGCGAGGCAAAGCGCCGCGCCGAGGCGCTCGCCCTCGCCATGCGGGGCCACCTCGCCTGCTTCGGCGAGCGCGCGGACCCTTTGCGCGCGGCGGCCGACTTCGTGTTGCGACGCCGCAACTAGACGGAGCGACGCGCGCGGTCCGACGGCGCCGCCTCAAAATTGCCGGGCCGAAGCGATTGCGTGCTAGAAGTCCGGGTTCGTCTTGCACCCGCGCGGCTCGGGCCGGCGTTTCATCCGATCCTTTAAGGTTCCCATGCCGTCAGCCACGCCTCTGCTGGACACCATCGGCCAGCCGGCCGATATCCGCTCCCTCGGCGGCGCGCAGCTGCGCCAACTCGCCGACGAGCTTCGCACCGAGACGATCAGCGCCGTTTCGGTCACCGGAGGACACCTCGGGGCGGGTCTTGGCGTCGTGGAGCTGACCGTCGCCCTGCATCACGTGTTCGAGACGCCGCGGGACATCGTCATTTGGGATGTCGGCCATCAGGCCTATCCCCACAAGATCCTCACCGGCCGGCGCGATCGCATCCGCACCTTGCGTCAGGGCGGCGGGCTCTCGGGCTTCACCAAGCGAGCCGAAAGCCCGTACGATCCCTTTGGCGCCGCGCATGCCGCCACCTCGATCTCCGCGGCGCTGGGCTTCGCTGTCGCCCGAGACCTGCGCGGTGACGACAACAACGTCATCGCGGTGATCGGCGACGGCTCGATGAGCGCTGGGATGGCCTATGAAGCGATGAACAACGCTTCGGAGGCGACGAAAAAGCTGATCGTCATCCTGAACGACAACGACATGTCGATCGCCCCGCCGGTCGGCGGCATGAGCGCCTATCTCGCCGGCCTGGTCAGCGGCGGCGCCTATCAGCGGGTGCGCAAGCTTGGCAAGGACATCGCCAGCCACCTGCCGCGGCCGCTTCGGGCAATGGCGCGAAAAGCCGAGGAATATGCCCGCGGCATGGCGACCGGCGGCACCTTGTTCGAGGAGCTGGGCTTTTATTACGTCGGCCCGATCGACGGTCACAACCTCGATCACCTCGTGCCGGTGCTCAACAACGTCAAGCACATGGACGACAAGCCGGTCCTGGTGCATGTCGTCACGCAGAAGGGCAAGGGCTATGCGCCGGCCGAGGACGCCGCCGACAAGCATCACGCGGTCGCCAAGTTCGATGTGGTCACCGGACGGCAGGCCAAGCCGGCCGCCAACGCGCCGAGCTACACCCGTGTGTTCGCCACCGAGCTGATCAAGCGCGCCGAGCGCGACGAGCGGATCGTCGCGGTCAACGCGGCGATGCCGTCCGGCACCGGCCTTGATCTGTTCGCCGAACGTTTCCCGCGCCGATGCTTCGACGTCGGGATCGCCGAACAGCACGCGGTCACCTTCGCCGCCGGGCTGGCCGCCGACGGCATGAAGCCGTTCGCGGCGATCTATTCGACCTTTCTGCAGCGAGGCTACGATCAGGTGGTGCACGATGTCGCCATCCAGCGGCTGCCGGTGCGATTCGCCCTCGACCGCGCCGGCCTGGTCGGAGCCGATGGGCCAACTCATGCTGGCAGCTTCGACATCGGCTACCTCGGACAACTGCCCGATTTCGTATTGATGGCGGCCGCCGACGAAGCGGAACTCGCCGCCATGGTCGCCACCGCCGCGGCGATCGACGACCGTCCAAGCGCCTTCCGCTACCCGCGCGGCGATGGTGTCGGCGTCGCGATCCCGGCCCTCGCCGATCCCTTGGAAATTGGCCGCGGCCGCATTGTCCGGGAAGGCTCGACGATCGCCATCCTGTCGCTCGGCACGCGCCTGGCCGACAGCCTCGCCGCCGCCGACATGCTGGCGGCGCGCGGCGTCTCCACCACCGTCGCCGACGCCCGGTTCGCCAAGCCCCTCGACCTCGATCTGATCTTCCGCTTGGCGCGTGAGCACGAGGCGCTGATCACCGTGGAGGAGGGCGCGCGCGGCGGGTTCGGCGCCTTCGTCATGCATGCCCTGGCCGACCACGGACTGCTCGACCGTGGGCTCAAGCTGCGGACGATGACCCTGCCCGACCGTTTCCAGGATCAAGACAAGCCGGAGGCCATGTATGCCGCCGCCGGGCTCGACGCCGACGGGATCACCCGGGTCGCCATGGCGGCGCTCGGCGGCGAAGCGTTGACGCGCGGCTTGCGCGCCTGACCGGCGGACGGCCGCCGGCGAGGCGCATGGCGGAGGGGGCGGCGAGCGGCGCGCCGGCGGCCCCGGCGATTCAGCTGCGCGGGGCGATTAGGCGGTTCCCTGGGGGCCAGACCGTCGGACCGATCGACCTCGACGTCGCCGTCGGCGAGTTCGTGGCCGTTCTTGGTCTTTCTGGCTGCGGCAAGACCACGACGCTGAAGATGATCAATGGCCTGATCGCCGCCGACAGCGGCCGCGTCCTTCTGGCGGGCATGGCGGCCGACGAACCCTGGAGCCGCCGCCGCCGGCGCATCGGCTACGTCTTCCAGGAAGTCGGGCTCTTTCCTCACCTGACGGTCGGCGAGAACATCGCGGTCGGTCCGCGGCTGCAAGGCTGGGATCGCCAGCGCATCGCCGAGCGCCTCGCCAGTCTGCTGGATCTGCTCGGCCTTCCCGCCGCTGTCGCCCGGCGCATGCCGGCCGAACTCTCCGGCGGACAGCGCCAGCGGGTCGGACTGGCGCGCGCCTTGGCCGCCGAGCCGGGCCTGATGCTGATGGACGAGCCGTTCGGCGCCCTCGACCCGGTGTCGCGCGATCGAATCGGCCGCGACTATCGCGCGGTTCACGATCGCCTGGGCCTCGCCACCGTGATGGTGACGCACGACGTGCTCGAAGCTCTGCTGCTGGCGGACCGGATTGTCGTGATGGATGAGGGCCGTGTGATCGCCGACGGGCGGCCGGCCGACTTGGTCGCCGGGCATTCCGATCCGCGCGTCTCGGCGCTCATGGAGGCGCCCCGCCGACAGGCGCGCAGGCTGAGCGAACTCATTGGCGGCCCCACGGCGGTGGGACAAGGATGAGCGACCGCTGGCGATCGGCCCTGGCGCAGCTGCCGGACTTGCTGGCTCAGCATGTTCTCCTGAGCGCCTGCGCGCTGGGGCTCGGCGTCGCTCTCAGCCTGCCACTGGCCGTCGCCGCCAGCCGCAGCGCGGCGGTGCGGTGGCCGACGCTCTTCCTCGCCAGCCTTGTCCAGACCATTCCAAGCCTGGCGCTGCTCGCCCTGTTCTATCCCTTGCTGCTGGCCATGTCGGCCCTGTCCGACCGATGGTGGGGCCTTCGGCTGCCGGCGCTCGGTTTCGCGCCGTCCTTGCTGGCCCTCACTCTCTATTCCATGTTGCCGATCCTGCGGAACGGCGTCGCCGGTCTGAGCGGTGTCGACAGATCGGCGATCGAGGCGGCCCGCGGCATGGGCATGACCGGCCGCCAGCGGCTGTTCTGGGTGGAGGCGCCGCTCGCCGCGCCAGTGGTCATGGCCGGCGTGCGCACCGCCGCGGTCTGGACAATCGGCGCGGCGACGCTCTCCACCTCGGTCGGCCAGCCGTCGCTGGGCAATTTCATTTTTCAGGGGTTGCAGACCGAGGACTGGATCCTCGTGCTCGTCGGCTGCGCCGCCGCCGCCGCCTTGGCGCTCGCCGTCGACCAGCTGGTCGGGGTGGTGGAATCAGGGCTGTCGCGCCGACGCCCGCTGCGGCTGTGGATTGGCGCGGCCGCCCTCGCCGCCGGCTTGGCCGCCGGTCTCGCGCCCTTGTGGCCGGGCATCGCCGGGCCGGCGGCGGCGGAGCCCCGCTATGTCGTGGGAGCCAAGAATTTTTCGGAGCAGGCCATCTTGGCGGAACTGATCGCCGGCCGTCTGCGCGCCGGCGGCGCCCGGGCCGTCGTTCGACAGGATCTCGGCTCCGCCACGGCGTACCGCGCCCTGGCCGCCGGCGACATCGATGTCTACGTCGATTACTCCGGCACACTGTGGACCAACGTCCTCGGCCGGACGCGACAATCCCGGGCGGCGGCAAATGCTCGCGATGCTGACCGATCAGCTGCGCCGCCGGGACGGGGTTCGGGTTCTGGGCCCGCTTGGTTTCGAGAACGCCTATGCCTTGGTCATGCGAGCCGATCGGGCCAGCGCGCTCGCGGTGTCGACGATCGCGGATCTGCGCCTCGTCGCGCCCCGGTTGCGGCTCGCCACCGACATCGAGTTCCCGTCCCGGCCGGAATGGCAGGCGGTGCGCGCCGCCTACGGCCTGCGCTTCGCCAGCCTTCGCCCCTATCAGCCGACCTTCATGTACCGCGCTCTCGCCGACGGCGAGGCCGACGTGATCTCCGCCTTCTCGAGCGACGGGCGGATCGCCGCCGAACGCCTGCGCGTGCTCGCCGACACCCGTTCTGCCCTGCCGCCCTATGACGCGGTCGTTCTGCTCTCGCCACGGCGCGCCGCCGACCGCCGGCTTCTGACCGCCTTGACCCCGCTTCTTGGAGCCTTGTCGGTCGAGACCATGCGCGGCGCCAACCTCAGCGTCGATCGCGATGCCGATAAACTCACCCCCGCCGCCGCCGCCGCTGGCCTGGCGCGCTCGCTTCGTCTCGCCTACCGCGCCGACAGCCGGTGAACGACATGGTGAGCGCCTTGGACCGACGGCATCGGCGCCACGGAGCGCGTCCCGCCGGGCACGCCGCGCCTTCGTTCGAGTGCGCCCCCATTCCCCTCGCCCGCGCCGGGGAGGATGGCGAGTTGACGTTGGTCAATGCCGCATGGCGCTCGCTCGCCGCCTCGGGCTTGCAACTGCCGACCGGCGAGGCACTCGCGGCTTGGTTTCGCGTCGCGGACGCGGCGGCCGCGGCGCGCCGCCGCCTGCCTGTATGGCTCGAATGCGCGGACATCCATCTGGCGGTCGCTCGCGGCCAAGACGGTTCGTTCTGGTTGACCGCCGCCGACCCGGCGCCCAGCGCCGCCGCCGCCACGGACGCGCTCGGCTCGCCAGTCGCCAGCCCGCCGCCGGATCGGCGGCTTGCGGCGAACGCTGAGCGGTCGGCGCCGCGCCGCGAGCGCCTCGCCGCCGTCGGCCAACTGGCCGGCGGGGTGGCGCACGACTTCAACAACCTGCTCACCGCCATCGGCTTGCAGGCCGACGAACTGCTGCAGCGGCGGCCGCCGGGCGATCCCGACCACGACAATCTCGCGCAGATTCGCGCCACGGTCGCGCGCGCCGCCAGCCTCGCCAACCAGCTCCTGACCTTCGCCAGCCGCGCCCCTCGGCGGCGCGAAATCCTCGACCTTGGTCAGCTGATCGGCGACCTGGAGGTGCTTCTCCGCCGGTTGTTGCGCGAGGACATGAGCCTGGCGGTGGAGATCGGCGAGGATCTGCCGAGCGTGCTCGCCGATCCGGCCCAGCTGGAGACCGTTTTCGTCAACCTGGTGGTCAACGCCCGCGACGCGATCGGCGCCGCCGGCATTCGCGGAGGTCAGGTTCGCGTGCGGGCGGCCCGCGTGGACCGCGCGGAGGCGAAGCGGCTGGGGCACGAGGCGGCCGAGGGCGACATGGCCCTGTTGGAGGTCAGCGACAACGGGCCCGGAATTGCCCCATCGCTGATCGAGACCATATTCGATCCCTTTTTCACCACCAAGCCGCGCGGCGAGGGGACGGGCCTTGGCCTGTCCACCGTCTATGGCGTTGTCCAGCAATCCGAGGGCTGGATCGGCGTGCGGCCAGCGCAACCGCGAGGAGCCCGCTTCGTCATCCTGCTCCCGCAACGGCATAGGCTGGCGCGACTGGAACCCTTGGGACCAGCGGCCGCCGCCGCGGCGCGGCCGCGCGACCTCTCTGGCGCCGGTCGCATCCTGCTGGTCGAAGACGAGGAGATCGTCCGCCGCGTCGCCGCCCGCCTGCTCCGCGGCCGCGGTTATGAGGTGCTGGAAGCGGCGGACGGCGAGGCGGCGCTCGAACTCGCGCGGCGCCATCCTGGCGAGATCGCCCTTCTGATCTCCGACGTGGTGATGCCTGGGCTCGATGGTCCGAGCCTGCTACGCGCCGCGCGGCCGCACCTCGGCCCAATTCCCGTGCTGTTCATCTCCGGCTATGCGGAAAGCGAGTTTTCGCGACTCCTGGAAGCCGAGCCGACCGTCGGTTTCATCGCCAAGCCGCTGGATTTCAAGACCCTGGCAGAGCGCGTCAAGCTGGCGCTTCGCGCGTCCGCTTCGCCGTGAAGGTCGACTCCGCCTCCGCGCCTCGCCAGCGACGGACGGCCCGCGTCCTGCTGCTTGACCAGGGTGGCCGGCTGCTGCTGATGAAAGGCCGTCTGCCGGGCGCGCCGCGCGGCGCCGGCGGCTGGTTCACGATCGGCGGCGGCATCGAACCTGGAGAAACGCCGCGCCAGGCCGCCGCGCGCGAGATTCTCGAGGAGACGGGCTTTACCGATGTCGAGCTCGGCGGCCATGCCTGGACCAGCACCCTCGCTCTTCGCGATGCCGAGGGTCCACTCCTTGTCACCGAGCACGTCTTCCTGGCGCGCTGCGCCGGCGGCGAGCCGTCGCGCGACGGCTGGCGGCCGATCGAACGCGAACTGATCGACGACATCCGCTGGTGGGACATGGCCGATCCGCGGCTGCGCCATGAACGCGTCTTTCCCCCTGACCTGGCCGAGCGGGTGGCGGCGGCGCTGGCCAGGCCGGCAAGCGGCGGCGGCGAGACGGGAGAACCGCCGCGATGATCAGGCTCGGCGGTCTCAATGGCGTACTCGGCGGAGCGATCGGCGGCATCGCGCTCGTGGCGCTCGCCGGCGGCGCGATCTCGCTGGCTTCGCTGGGGCAGCTCCGCGTCGCCTATCAATCGCGCGACCGATCCAACGCCATCCTGCATCAGATCGATGCCTTCCGCGGCGCCATGCTCGATCAGGAAACCGGCGTTCGCGGCTATATGCTCACCCGTCGGCAAGGAAGTCTCGCGCCCTATGTGTTCGGCCGGGACGATCTCGAACAGGCGATCGGGCGACTGGGCCAGCTCGTCCGCCGCGCCGGCCCGCAAGGTCGCGACCTCGCACTCGCGGTGGCCGCGGCGCGTTCCTGGCAGGGCGCCATCGCGACCCCGGTGATCGCCGATTTGGCGAGGCCGGCTGGAGGCCGCCTGGCGGCCATGCTGGAAAGCGGTGGGGCCGGCAAGGCGCGGTTCGACAGCTTTCGCGAGGCTCTCTCGCGCATCGAGCGGCGCGAGCGCGCCTCGCTCGCTGATCAGAGCGCCGTCGTCGAACGCGCCGAACACCGGGTGATCGCCGTCGTCGTCGCCGCCACGCTGGTGACTCTGCTGATCTCCCTCGCGGTCGGCCTGGCGATCAACCGCATGGTCGCCGAGCCACTCACCGCGCTGGCCGACACGATGGCCCGGCTGATCCGGCGCGAGGCGGACGTCGAGGTGCCGAACGTCGCCCGGCGAAACGAGGTCGGAACCATGGCGCGCGCCGTCGCCCTCCTCAAGCGGAGCCTGGTCGAACTCGACCGCACCGCCTTGTTGCGCGTCACCACCGACACCTTGCCGGCGATGATCGGCTATATCGACGCCTCGCGGCGGATCGGCTTTCTCAACAGCGAGTTCGAGCGCTGGTTCGGCGATCTCGACCGCGAGGCCGCCCAGGGACGTCCGCTCGCCGAGGTGTTTGAAGCCAAGCCGTTGCCCGGAGCGGGCGGGCCGCTCGCCCGGGCGCTGGCCGGAGAGGAGGCGCGGTTCGAGGACATCCTGCCGGATGTCGGCGGCGTTCCCCGCGAGCTGGAAGGCTATTTCCGGCCTCATCACGCGCCCGACGATCGGGTTCTCGGCGCGGTGGTGCTGTTCACCGATCTGACCGCCCGCAAGGATCTCGATCGCCGCCTGGCCCGCCAGGCCGGAGAGCTGGCGCGGTCGAACGAGGAGTTGGAACAGTTCGCCTACGTCGCCTCGCATGACCTCAAGGCGCCGCTGCGCGGGATAGAGAACCTCGCCAACTGGATCGAGGAGGACTTGGGGGAGGCCCTCGCGGGCGAGGCGCGCGCCAACATGGACTTGCTGAAGAGCCGCGTCCGGCGCCTGGACAGTCTGCTCGATGATCTGCTCGCCTACTCCCGAGCGGGTCGCGCGACCCGCTCGGCCGAGCCGGTCGACACCCGCGCCCTTGTCGCGCAAGTCGCCGATCTGATCGGCCCGCCGGCTGGTCTGGCGATCGAGGCGGACGCGAGCTTGCCGGTCCTGCTCGCCGCCGCCGCGCCGCTCACCCAAACCTTCCACAACCTGATCGGCAACGCCGTCAAGCACCATCCGGAGCCCGCCGCCGGCCATGTGCGCGTCTCGGCGGAGCCGCGTGGCGACATGACCGAATTCGTCGTCGCCGACGACGGCGTCGGCATTCCGGAGCGCTACCATGAACGCGTCTTCGGCATGTTCCAGACCTTGAGGCCACGCGACGAAGTCGAAGGTAGCGGCATGGGGCTGGCGATCGTAAGGAAGTTGGTCGAAGCGCGGGGCGGAGCCATCTGGCTGACGACCGGGCTCGCCGGGGCGGGCCTTGGCGTGCACTTCACTTGGCCGGGTCGACGCGAAGAGAGGGTGTGAAGAATGGCGCCGCCGGTCAATCTGCTGCTGGTCGAGGACGACGAGGTCGACGTCCAGGCGCTGAAGCGCGCCTTCGGCAGGAGCCGGATCGGCAATCCGATCACCGTCGCGCGCGATGGCGTCGAGGCGCTGGAGCACCTGCGCGGCGAGAACGGCCGGCCCAAGCTATCCCGGCCCTATCTCATCATGCTCGATCTCAACATGCCGCGCATGGATGGCATCGAGTTCCTCGAGACAATCCGCGCCGACCAGGATCTGAAATCCAGCCTCGTCTTCATGATCACCACCTCCAAGGCCGAGGAAGACAAGGCCCGCGCCTACGGCCACCACGTCGCCGGCTACATCGTCAAGCAGGACCCGGCCAACACCTTCATCGAGGCCGTCAAGTTGCTGGAGCACTATTGGCGCATCGTCGAGTTCCCGGAATAAACCCTTGGACTCGGCTGTTTGAAGCGGCGGCGTTCGAGGCCTTGAAGGTGTCGCCGGAGCCGTCGCGAACGTCGCGAGACCGGCTCCTCGATGTGGAACGTCGAGCCCGATACATCCACGGCTTGTCTCGGCGGGGTCCTCGGGTGCTCACCGCGCCATGACCGCCCGCATCCTGCTGATCGACGACGACGCGGTCGATCGGGCCGCGATCCGTCGCGCTCTGGCCGCCTCGGGGCTCGCGCTCGCGCTCCATGAAGCCGTGGACGGCTCGACGGGTCTCGCCGCCGCGCGCGCGGCCCGCTTCGATTGCGTGCTGCTCGATTATCGCCTGCCAGACGTCGACACTGGCGAGTTGCTCGCCGCCCTGACCACGCCCGAGGGCGGCGATCAGGCCATTGTCATGCTAACCGGAGAAGACGATCCGGATATCGCCTTGCGCCTGATGCGCGCCGGGGCGCTCGATTATCTCACCAAGGCCGAGGCAACTCCCGCCACCCTGGCGCGCGCCATCCGCTACGCCATGGCCCGCCGCGCCTTCGTCGATCAGCTGAAGGGCGCCAGAGCCGACGCGGAGGAAAAGTCGCGCGCCCTCGACGACCTCAACCGCCAGAAGACCTTGCTGCTGTCGATCATCGCCCATGATCTGCGCAACCCGTTCCAGGTGCTGCTCGGCCTTTCCCGCACCCTGGCGGACGCCGTCGCGGTGAAGGATCCGCGCTCGATCGAGCGCCGCGCCCAAGGCCTCGTCCAGGCGGCGACGACCGCGCATGAACTGATGGAGAGCCTGTTCGCCTGGGCCAGCCTGCAGATGGCCTCCGCCGCCGTCGAGACCGGGCCGGTGCACATGGGCGAGCTGGCGGCCGAGGCGGTTGCCGCCGCCGCCGAGCGGGCCAGCGACAAGGGTCTCGCCCTGAGCGTCTCGGACGCCGACGTCGTCGTCGTTGGCCAGCGCGACATGATCGCCGCGGTGTTGCGCAACCTCGTCAGCAACGCCATGAAATTCACCCTGCCCGGCGGTCGCATCACCATCGCGGCGGCGCGACACGGCGCCGAGGCGAGCGTCAGCGTCGCCGACACCGGCGTCGGCATGTCCGAGGCGGATCGCCGCGAGCTGTTCAAGCTCGATCGCCGCGTCACCACCGTGGGCACGGCCGGCGAACGCGGCGGCGGTCTTGGCCTGCTGCTCTGCCGCGACCTCGTCGAGCGCCAGGGCGGTCGCCTCACGGTCGAAAGCCGGCCTGGCGCGGGAACCACCTTCCGCTTCACCCTCCCGGCCGCCTGACGCGCCGTCAGGCGCGGGGCTCCGGTTGGCCCTGCACGCGACGAAAGCGGCCGTGTCGGCGAGATGCGCGCCTGATTTTTTGAACCGCGACGCCCTCGCCGGTCATCCACGCGGGCCGGCGATCGGGCGCGGCGCTGAACGTCACGTGAAGGGTTCAAAGACCATGGCTAAATCATTGAAGGGGGCCGGGCGGCTCGCGGCATCCGCCTGCACGGCGGCGCTGCTCGCCGCTGGCGTGCCGAGCGGCGCGACGGCGCAGGCCGTCACCGTGACCAACCTCGTCTCCGACGGCTCGGTTCCGGCGGCGACCGTCGATCCGCTGCTGATCAATCCCTGGGGCATGTCCTTTTCCCCCGGCGGTCCGTTCTGGATCTCCAACAACAACAGCGGCTCGAGCACCCTCTACGATGGCGCGGGCGCCAAGATCCCGCTGAACGTCACCATCCCGCTCGGGGGCGGCGCGAGCGGCGCTGGCACGCCGACCGGTCAGGTCTTCGCGGCTATCCACGGCAAGTTCCGAATCGGCAACGGGTCCAAGAAGCGCGCCGCCGACTTCCTGTTCGACACCGAGGACGGCACGATCAGCGGCTGGCAACCGGGCATCAACCCCACCCAGGCGGTCATCGCCGTCGATAATTCCGCCCAGTTGGCGGTTTACAAGGGGCTTGCCATCGGGACCACCGGCAAACGAACCTACCTCTATGCGGCGAACTTCCGCGCCGGCGACATCGAGGTGTATAACGAGCACTTCCAGATGGTGAAGACCTTCACCGACAGCACCGTGCCCGCGGGTTACGCGCCGTTCAACGTGCAGAACCTGGGTGGCGCGCTCTATGTCACTTTCGCCAAGCAGAACAAGCAGAAGCACGACGACGTACCGGGCGCGGGGTTCGGCTTCGTCGACGCGTTCAGCCTGAAGGGCGCCTTCCTGCGCCGCGTCGCCTCGCACGGCCCGCTGAACGCCCCCTGGGGCCTCGATATCGCCCCGGCCAGCTTCGGAGCCTTCGCCGGCGACCTGTTGGTCGGCAATTTCGGCGATGGCTGGGTCAACGCCTTCGATCCGGCGACCGGGGCCTACAAGGGACCTCTGACCGATTCCGGCGGCGCGCCGATCGCCATCCCCGGGCTGTGGGGCTTGATCACCGGCAACGGCGGGCAGGGGGGCGACGCCAATCTCGTCTACTTCACCGCCGGCCTGCAGGGCGAGGCGCACGGCCTGTTCGGCAGCCTGACGCCGTCCTCCGGTTCAAAGACGTCGGGCCAGTAGCGGACCTGGGCGGGACGGGGTGGAGGGCGGCGCGCGGCGCGACGCTTTCAAAGTCGGCGTTCACGCCTTACAAGGCGGCTTCCACCCACGTTCCGCCCGCCCGCGAATCGCGCCACGGCTGGGCGCGTCCCCCTCGACGGTTGGGGAACGAACGCCAACGGGAGCGCGCTCTTCGCTCATGAGTGTCACGCCGGCCGGCCCCGCGACCAAGCGCATCTCCTGCGTGGTCTGCGCCTATAATGAAGAGGATCGCATCCGGAACATTCTCGAGGCCGTCCATCGCCATCCGGCGCTCGCCGAGGTCATCGTCGTCAACGACGGCTCGACCGACGCCACCTTGAGCCTGCTGGCCAACTACCCCAGTATCAAGGTGATCTCCTACGCTCCCAATCGCGGCAAGACCTATGCCTTGAGTTCGCGGCATCGCCGCGGCGAGCGGCGAATACCTGATGCTGCTGGACGCCGACCTCGCCGGCGTCTGCGCCACTGACATCGACGCGCTGGCCGCGCCGGTTCTGGCCGGTCGGGCGCAGGCCAGCATCAGCCTGCGCAGCAACAGCCTCGCCATCTACCGCGCCCTGGGGCTTGATTTCGTCTCTGGCGAGCGGGTCATTCCGCGCGATCTTCTCGCGGAGGCGGTCGGCGACATGCAGCGCCTGCCTCGGTGGGGCGGCGAGGCGTTCATGAACGAGAGGATCATCCGCCGGCGTCTCGCCTTGGCGGTGGTCGACTGGCCGAACGTGATCAACGTTCGCAAATACGCCAAATTCGGCGCGGTTCGCGGCGTGCTCTCCGAGTTGGCGATGATGCGCGATGCCCTTCAGGTGCTCTCGCCGATCGGAGTGGTGCGGCAGAACCTCGCCTTGCTGCGGCTCAGGCGAATCGCCTCGGCCAAGCGTCCGACCAGCTTTCCGCGCCGTCCCTTGCGGCTGCGCCTCGCCGCCGCTCACACGCGCCGGACGCTGGAGATCTCCTTCCGCAGGTATTTCCTCACGCGGTGATAGCCATAGAGGCCGAGCGCCGCCGCCGCGAACAGGGCGATGGCGCCGTAATCCAGATAGCGCATCGACCGGGTGATGCTGCTGCCGACGAAAAAGCCGATCGCTTCGAAGAACAGCACCTTGGGTACGGTCGCCAGCAGGTTGAACAGGGCGAAGCGCCCAGGCGACATGCGGGTCGCGCCGGCGAAATAGAGGATCAGCGATCCGAACGGCTGGGTCTTGCCGATCAACAGCAGCTTCCAGTCGTGGCGGCGGAAGCCGTCCTCCAGCGGCCGGAACCGTTCGGCCGTCAGTCCGAGCATCTTTTCAAGGCGTTCCAGGAACGGCGTATGGCCCCAGCGGCCAAGGGAATAGTAGAGCCCGTCGCCGATCAGATCGGCGGCGATCAGCATCAGCGCCACGGTGAGACCATCGAACTGCCCGGAGGCCACCAGGCCGCCGGCGACGATGGTGACCGCCGGCCCCTCCAGGACCGCGATGGGAAACAGAATCGCATAGCCGTACTGCGAGACCAGGGGCGCGATCTGCGACAGTAGGTCGTGATGCAGCTCGGCCCCCTGGCGCGCGGCGACCCCCGTCGCGTTCGACTAAAAAACCATAGCGTGAAAACGGCGCTTGCACGCCCGGAACAAAACAGGTACGCCTCAATCAGCGGCCGTGACGCATTCTACCTCGCGCCTGGCCGCCCGGATGGTGGAATCGTGCGATAAGGGCGGAGAGGATCATGAACAACGTGGCGCTGAGGCTGGTGGGCAAGGACGAGGGCGACAGGCAGAAGGCGCTGGAGGCGGCGCTCGCCCAGATCGACCGCGCCTTCGGCAAGGGCTCGGTGATGAAGCTGGGCGATCGGGGGCGCGGGGTCGACATCGAGGCCATCCACACCGGATCGCTTGGGCTGGACATCGCGCTCGGGGTCGGAGGATTGCCCAAGGGCCGGGTCATCGAGATCTACGGGCCGGAGAGTTCGGGCAAGACCACGCTCGCCCTGCATGTCGTCGCGGAGGCGCAGCGCACCGGCGGGGTCGCCGCCTTCGTCGACGCCGAGCACGCGCTCGATCCGACCTACGCCCACAAGCTCGGCGTCAATCTCGACGACCTGCTGGTCGCCCAACCGGACACCGGCGAGCAGGCGCTGGAGATCACCGATACCCTGGTCCGCTCGGGCGCCATCGACGTCATCGTCATCGACTCGGTCGCGGCGCTGACGCCCCGCGCGGAGATCGAGGGCGAGATGGGCGACAGCCTGCCGGGCCTGCAGGCGCGGCTGATGAGCCAGGCGCTACGCAAGCTCACCGCCTCCATATCGAAGACCCAAACCCTGGTGATCTTCATCAACCAGATCCGCCACAAGATCGGCATCTCCTACGGCAGCCCGGAGGTGACCACCGGCGGCAACGCCCTGAAGTTCTACGCCTCGGTGCGCCTCGACATCCGTCGCACCGGCTCGGTCAAGCTTCGCGACGAAGTCGTCGGCAACAACACGCGGGTAAAGGTCGTCAAGAACAAGGTCGCGCCGCCGTTCCGCGAGGTCGAGTTCGACATCATGTATGGCGAGGGCATCTCCAAGCTGGGCGAAATCATCGATCTTGGGGTCAAGGCCGGCGTTATCGAGAAATCTGGCTCCTGGTACAGCTGGAACAGTCAGCGAATCGGTCAGGGCCGCGACAACACCCGCGAATTCCTGAAGGCCAATCCCGATATCGCCGCCCAGATCGAAAAGGACGTTCGCGGCGCCTCCAGCAAGGTCGATGACGCCCTTCTGATCGGGGAGGCTGGCCCGGCGGAGGACTGAACAAGGCGCTCCCTCCTCCTGGTGGGGCGGGCGACTCGGCGAAGCCGAGCGGGTTGTGTGGCGCCGCCGCGCGCGAACGCCCCACCCCTCTTCCACGCTCCGCGTCGATCCTCCCTGCCCGTGAACGGGAGGGGCGCGCGGGTTCACACCGGATCGTACGGAAAGACGCTGGCGCTCGCGCCCAAGTCGAAGAAGCTCGACCGCATCGCCGGAATGGCGTGGTCGAGCAGGGTGCGCGGCGTCCAGCCCTCCAGCCGCGCCAGCGACTTGACGGGCCGCGGCTGGTCGAACAGCACCACCTCGTTGCCGCGCACGGCGAAGACCTGCCCGGTGACGTCCCGCGCCTCGGGGCTGGCGAGCGCCACCGCCAGCTGCGCCACCTGATCGGCGCGCATGGCCGTCCTCATCCGCTCCACTCTTTGAGCGCTCGCCTCGTCCTTCACCGGAATGGTGGCGATCATTCGCGTCCAGGCGAACGGCGCGATGACGTTGGAGCGGACGTTCTTCAGCGCCCCCTCCATCGCCAGGATGCGAGAGAGGCCCATCACCCCGAGCTTGGCGGCGGCGTAGTTGGATTGGCCGATGTTGCCTATCAGCCCGGAGGTCGAGGTGAAGTGGACGAAAGCGCCGCGGCCCCGGTCGCGGAAATGCTCGATGGCCGCGCGCGAGACATTGAACGCCCCGCGCAGGTGCACCGCGATGACCGCGTCCCAATCCGCCTCGCTCATCTTGTGGAACATGCCGTCGCGCAGGATGCCGGCCGGGTTGATCACCGCGTGCAAGCCGCCGAACGTCTCCAGCGCCTGGCGCACCATGCCCTGGGCGGCGCTGAGGGAGGCGACGCTGTCCGAATTGGCCACCGCCTCGCCACCCGCGGCGCGGATCGCCGCCGCCGTCGCCTCGGCCGGCCCGGCCGAGCCCTCGTCGCCGCCGCCGACGCCGCCGCCGAGGTCATTGACCACGATCCGCGCGCCTTCGCCCGCGGCCAGCAGGGCGCACTCCCTGCCGATGCCGCCGCCGCCGCCGGTGACGATCACCACCTTGCCGTCGAGAACGCCCATGCCGCCGCTCCATCCGCTCGTTCGCCCAACGCCGGCTCGATAATGGCAAACGCCGCCCGCCGCGAGCCTCGCCGGACCATCCATCCGGCCCGCCCCGCCCGCTCCAAGGCTCGGCCGTCGAGCAGACGCATCGCCTTTGCCGGCCCGCCCCGCCCGCTGCTATCCACCCATGCCGTGCCCGAAGCGACCCTCACCGCCGACGATCGCGCCGCCCTGGACGACAGCCTGCGGCGCCTGCTCGCCCGCCGGTGCGGCGAGGCGGATGTTCGACGTATCATGGAGACTCCCGAGGGTTTCGACCGCGGCCTCCATGCCGAGCTCGCCGCGGTCGGGGTTCTCGGCCTCGTCATTCCACCCGAGCATGGCGGCGCCGGCGCCGGCGCGATCGAGCTGGAGGCGATGATGGAGACGCTTGGGGCCGCGCTGCTTCCAGGTCCCCTCCTGTCGAGCTCCGTCTTCGCCGCCCGTCTCCTCCTCGCCGTCGGCGACGAGGCGGCGAGCGCGCGTTGGCTGCCGCCGATCGCCGCCGGCCGCGCCATCGCCACGGTCGCGGTCACCAGACCAGGCGGTCGCTGGCGCGCGGGCGATGTTGGCCTCGCCGCCGACGCCGAGGCTCGCCTCACCGGAGAGGCCGCCTACGTTCCGCATGCCGGGGCCGCCGACCTCATCCTCGCGGTCGCCAACGGCGCGGACGGCCCGGCGATTTTCGAGGTTGCTCAGGGCGCTCGCGGCCTCTCTGTCCAGCCGCGGGAGACCTTCGATCGCACCCTGCGGCTGGCCACCGTCCGCTTCGCCGCCACCCCGGCTCGCCGGCTCGCCGCCGCCGACCGGGCCTGGAACGCCGTCGAGCAGGCTCTCGCCTGGACCCAGGTGGCTCTGGCCGGAGAACAGGCGGGCGCCGCGCGGCGCGTGCTCGACACGACGGTGGCCTATGCCAAGACCCGCCGCCAGTTCGGCCGGCCGATCGGCGCCTTCCAGGCGATCAAGCACATGGCCGCCGACCTCCTCGTCGAGACGGAGTCGGCGACCTCGGCCGCCCGCGAGGCGGCCCGCGCTCTGGACCAGGAGGGTCCCACCGCCGCCGCCATTCCGCTCGCCGCCTTCACCTGCGCCGAGGCTTTCGTCCAGGTCGCCGCGACGGCCATCCAGATGCACGGCGGCATCGCCTTCACCTGGGACCATCCCTGCCACCTCTATCTGCGTCGCGCCCGCGCCGACGCCGAGCTGTTTGGGCATCCCGATAGTCATCGCGAGCGCTGGCTCGCCATGCTGGAGGCGGCCTCGTGACCGCCGCCGTCGATCTCGCCGGGCTGCGCCGAGAGGTCGAAGCCTGGCTCGCCGAGCATTGGCGCCCTGGCGTCGATCGCGCCGCCTTCGTCGCCGAGGTGGTCGAGGCTGGCTGGGCCGTCCCGCGCTGGCCCTCCGCCTGGCATGGCCGCGACCTGCCGGACGCGGCGGCGCGCCTCGTCGAGCAGGCCTTCCGCGCCGCCGGCGCGCCGGGCGCCGGTCAGGACCGCGCCAATCTGTGGGCCAACACCGCGCTCGCCTTCGCCGCCGAGCCGTTCAAGCGCCAGATCGTCCCCGCCCTGCTCAAGGGCGAGGTCGCCATGTGCCTGCTTTACAGCGAGCCTTCCGCCGGGTCGGATCTCGCCGCCGTGCGCACCCGCGCGGAGCGCCATGGCGACGACTACATCGTCAACGGCCAGAAGCTCTGGACGTCGAGCGCCGCCGACGCCGATTTTGGCATGCTGCTCGCCCGCACCGATTGGGACGCGCCCAAGCACGCCGGTCTTTCCTTTTTTTTCCTGCCGATGAAGCAGCCGGGCGTCGCGGTGCGGCCGCTCCGCCAGATCACCGACGAGCACCATTTCAACGAGGTGTTCTTCACCGACGCCATCGTCCCGGCCGCCAATCGCCTCGGCGCCGAAGGCGAGGGCTGGCGCGTGCTGCAGACGGCGCTCGCCTACGAACGCTCGATCATGGGCGAGATGGCGCGGGGCCCGCGCAGCGACGGGGCGGGCCGCGCCAGCCTGCTCGAGCTCGCCCGCGCCGCTGGGCGCCTCGGCGATCCGCTGATCCGGCGCGACCTCGCCCAGGTGCTCGCCTGGCGCGAACTCAACCGGCTCAACGCCGCGCGCGCCAAGGCCGAGCTGGCGCAAGGAACCGCTTCGCCGGTGATGTCGCTCGGCAAGCTCGCGATGTCGCGCATCCTGCACGCCGAGGCGGCGTTGCGCACGCGCCTGCTCGGCCCGGACAGCCTGCTCGCCGGCCCCGCTCATCCGGCGGCGGACGACGCCAACTTCCTGACCCTCAACGCCTACTTCACCTCGATTGGCGGCGGTACCGACCAGATTCAGCGCAACATCATCGCCGAACGCGTCCTTGGCCTGCCTCGCGACCCCGACCCCGACCGTGACCGTCCATTCCGCGAGGCGGCCGTGGGCTAGCCGCCTTTCGCTACCCCGGCGCCGGAGGCTCGACGGTCGCGCGCCCCGCGGAGGGGGTCTGGGCGGGCGCCGAGGGTCACGCCGGCGGGTCGGCGGCGATCTGCCGGCCGAAGCGCTTGACCGCGGCGAGCGTCACCCGCGGGCCGAACGCCGCCATCAGCGAATTGCCGAGCAGCAGCGCCTTCTGGCGGTCGGCGTCCGGACCGGGCAGATCGAGGGCCTGGATGGTCTCGACCAGCACCCCGACCCGGGCGGCGAGGGCGTCGTCCTTCTCCAGCAGCGACAGGCAATAGCTTGGCAGGATGTCGCTGGCCTTGGCGAAGGAGACGCCGGCCATGATCGCCCCGACCGCGCTGTCCTTGCGCTGGCCGACGGTGCGGTTGATCGATTGATCGAAGGTGGCGAGCAGGGCGTCGACGATCGTGCTCGGGCCGACATCGCTCGCCTTGCCGCCGATCGCCAACTTGAAGGCGACGCCGCGCAGAATGAAGATCGCGCCAAAACCGACGATCAGGCCGTTCTTCACCAGGTCGATCGACCCGTGGCCGCCGCCGCCGACCTTCGGCCCGACCATGTCGAGCACATAGGCAAGCCAGAAGGCCAAGACGCCGAAGGCGCCGTTGGCGAGCACATATTGCAGCGCCGCGCCGGTCGACAGCGCCAGCAGCGGATTGTCCTTGTACTTGCCGAGGATGTCGGCGACGCCGACCAGACCGGCGACCAGGCCAGAGACGGCATAGCCGACCCAGAGACCGCCGGGCGCGAGACAGAGATCGCCACCGGTCATCCGCGCCCCCCTCCGGCCGCTTCGCCTAAGGCCCCGGCCGCCTCACGCCGCCGCCACCGCGCCGTTCAGGGTCTCGATCACCTGGCGGCCGGCCTCGGTGAGGCGCACGTCGCTGTCGTCCGCCACCGACCCCACGAACTCCAGCCAGCCATGCTTCATCATCTCGACGGCCTGCGATAACCGCGCCACCGGATCGCCGGCCAGCTGCGCCGAGAAGGTCGAGAACGGCATGCGGCCGTCCGGCTGCCGCTCGAGCACGGCGAGCGGGCCGACCAGCTCGAGCGCGCCGCCCGGGGCTGGGTTCGCCGCCGTCTCGCCGCGCGACGGCGTGACGGCGATCCCGGCGGCGGCCTGGGCGCGGCCGGCCTGGAAGGCGCTGAAGACGTTCGGCAACGAAACGGACATGGCTCTTCCACTCGGGCGCCGCGCGCGCGCCGCAAGATAGGCCCACGCCCGATCGAAGCAAAGCCGCCCCCGCTTTCCGGAGCGCCGGTCTCCAGACCGCCGCGAAGCAAGGGGCCGACCTGGAGGTCGGCGCTCCACCCCCCCGGAGCGCCGGTCTCCAGACCGGCATGAAGTAAAGGGCCGACCTAGAGGTCGGCGCTCCGAGATGCGGCCGGGATGTCGGCGCTCCCCCTCCGGAGCGCCGGTCTCCAGACCGGCATGATCCGTGCGCCGCGCCCCTCGCCCTACTCCGCCGGCGCGGGCGCCTGGCGCGGCGTCACCAGGCGGCCGAGCTTGGGAAGCAGCCAGCGCTCGAAGTCGTCGACGAACTCTTGAGACCACCGGCGCCAGCAGCAGCGACGGCGCCGTCGAGGTGATCAGGCCGCCGATCACCGCCACCGCCATCGGCTGGCGAAACGCCGAACCCTTGCCGAGCGTCAGCGCCGTCGGCGCCATGCCGGCCATCATCGCCCAGGCGCGATAAGCAAACTGGAGCCGGGTCGCCCGCCCCGGCGCGAGAGTCAGCCGCGCCAGCGCGGCTCATGGTTCGCGAAAGACGCTTTCCGCCTCGGCGAACGTTTGCAGCGGATTGAGGAGCGCGTCCCACGCCTCCTCCCGTACGAACAGCGGGCGATAGGCGCGCGGCGCGTCCTGCTCGCCGGCGTCCTTGCACCACAGCTTCAGCCGCTCCCACTTGCGCGCGTCCTGCACGTCCTCGCGGCCCTTGGTCTCGACGATCCACATCACCCCGGCCGTCATCGCGCAGAATGAAGTCGGGATAGTAGTCGCGGATGATCCCCCCGCCGCTCGATTGGTACTCGAGGCGAAAGCCCGTCGCCTCGGTGTTCTTGAAGAAGGAGGCCACGTCCGGCGCGGCGGCGAGGAACTTGGCGAAGGCGAGCTCGAAGTCGTTGTCGCCGGCCACCTTGTTGAACATCGAGTTGCGCGCCTCGACGGCGTCGCGGCGACGGGTCAGCTGCGGTCGGGTGGCGCTGATCTTGATCCTGTCCTGCACCGCCGTCGTGCCGGCATCCTGGACGGTCAGGCGATTGATCTCCCGCTTGATCGTCTCCTTGAGCGTCTGGGTGACGCCTGGGTCCGACAGATTGCGGAGGACGTTCGGATCTTCGAGGCTCACCGCACGGTCGAACAGCCCGTCCTCGACGAACGCCTTGAGCCGGCCGAACAGCACGTCGAAGCCGCCGACCATCCGCAGGTCGCGAATGATGCTCTGGGCGAACCAACCGATGACATGGCGCCAGTCCGGCGCGTCGGCGCCCGCCAGGGTAAGGGTGTGGCTGACCTCGCCGGTGACGATCGGCTCGACGAAGGTCAGCTCGCGCTGCTCTGCCGCGGAGTAGTCTTTCAACGGCAGGCGCGGTCGCGGGAAGGTGGCCGCGTCCAACGCCTCGAAGTCCTTCATCAAACGCGCAATACGGGGTTTGAGGCGAGGCAGTTCGATGTCCAGCGCGGCGATATCCTTCTCCGGATCGCCATGATCGACCTCGACGATCATCGGCCCGGCCGGCGGCGACCCAGGGCCCATCGCCCGCCGTTCGAGCTCGACGCCCTCGCTCTTGATCTCCTCGATGAAGTCCATGAACGCCTGGGTGCCGAGCACGGAGACCTTTTCCTCGACGCCAGGCCCGAACATGCGCCGAAGGCCTCGGCCGAGCGTCTGCTCGGGAAGGATCGCGCTCTTGGCCTGGTAGGGTCGGAGGCCGACGATGGTGGTGACGTTGCGCACGTCCCAGCCCTCGCGCAGCATCATCACCGAGACGACCGCCAGGAAGGGGCTCTCCCAGCTGTCGATCTCCGCCGACTGGTCGCGCAGAGCCTGGAGCTCCCTTGGCCTTGGAGCCGGTCTCGGCAATCTCGCCTGATCGGTTGGTGTGGATCACCAGCACCTTGCCACTCAGCTTTGGATAGGTCGCCTCGAGCCAGGCGCCGACCTCGTCGCAGTTGGTGGTGTCCTCCGTCATCACGAACAGGATCGACTTCTTGCCTGCCGTGTCGAAATCTTCGTGGGTTCGCTCCCACTCGAAGTAGCCCGCTTCGAGGTGAGCCCCGTAGCGCTCGACGAAGTCGCTGCTTTGGGCGATTTGCAGCTTCGATTGGCTGGCCGCGTCCGGCACGACCGGCGTCTTGACCACCTGCTGGGCAATCGCCTCCACCAGTGGATAGTCGCTGATCGTCTGGACGAAAATGGCGCGGTCGTCGTGCCGGGGCGTCGCGGTAAGGTCGAGCTGGAGGGAAAGGCCGCCGTCCCGGCGTTTCAGCTCGGCGTCCAGGGACTCGATCTCGCGAAACCACTGGGTGTCGCGCCGCACGTGGTGCGCCTCGTCGTTGACCACGATGAGGTCAGGCACGGTGCGCACGATGACGCCGAGATCGACCTTGCTGTCGGTCGTCTTGCCGACCGGCTTTGGCCCGAGGAAGAAATCCGTGAGGTCCTCGGCGTGGCTGCGCCGCGCCGGCTCGCCCACGCGATGAATGTTGGTGAGGAACAGGTTGCCGGTCGGGGCGACGCGGCCGAGGTCGTCCTGGATGTGCACCGTGAGCTGGAAGTCGTCGCGCCAGGTGCGGCCATGCCAGCCAGTCTCCGGCACCACCGGATCGGAGCTGAAGATCCGGCCGCCGTCGAAATCCACTCGGAGTCGGTCGAGCACGATGATGTTGGGCGCGATTAGCAAGCTGTTGGTGGAGAGTGTAGAGCCCTCCTCATAAAGCTTGTGAAAATACGCCCAGGCGATCAACAGGCTCATCACCTTGGTTTTGCCGGCGCCGGTGGCGAGTTTCAGCACGTAGCGCGGCCACACCTCGTCGAACATGCCGGCGCTGACCACGCCGATGCTGTCGTAGCGGATCAGCGACAGCGGATCGCGGGCTTTCTCCACCTCGTAGAGCCAAATGGCGCTTTCCACCGCTTCCCGCTGGCCGAAGCGATACTGGAACAATCCCTCCGGTCCGCTCGGCCCCCAGGTGAAATGATCGTGCTGGAACCACCAGCGCAGCAGCGCCCGGCTCGTCTCGCCGGCGCCGGCGTAGCCCGCCGCCCGCCAATCGAACACGCCGCGCCGAATGCGGTCCACCAGCGGTGGCGACAGCTTCTCGGCCCCGACCCGCCCCAGCAGCTCGTCGCCGGGATACCAGCGCACGTCCGGGTGGAGGATGGCGGTGGGGTCGGTCGGGAAGTCGGAGTGGAGCGGCATTCAGCCCTTGGGAGAGGACGATCCAGCGCCAACGAGAGCGCAGAGGCCGCGAGCAGCGCCTTCGACCACCGTCGGATGAAGGCGCGCCAAGACCTTCTGAGCCAGAACTCTCATGAAGGGTCACCGGTCGGTCCACCCGCACCCAGCTCGCCCTTGGCAGGCTTCCTCGCGCCAGATCGTCGGCGGCGAGGCAGAGAGCCGGAGCGCCTTGCGGACGTGAGGTGACAGGAAGGGCGATGAAGTCGCCGTGGCGATCCCGCGCGGTCAAGACCAGGACGCGGCGCTGCTTGGTCGAAGACAAATCCGTGAACGGGAAACGGAGAAGGACCACGTCTCCTCGATCAAAGATCATCCCAGACCCGATCCTCGTCGTTGTTCCAGACGCGGGCGAGCGGTTCGGCTTGCGCCCTGGCCAGGTCCTGCCAAGCCGCCTCCTCGCCGCGCTGCTCGAGGAAGGCGGCGAAATCCAGCACCTCCCGCGCCAGGGGCTCGGGAAGTCGGCTTACTCGCTCATGGACGAGATCGGCGAGGGTCATGGCCGCACCATAGGGGCTCTGGGGGCTGTCCGCCACGGTCTCACACCTCCACCCCGATCACCTTGGTGGTGTCGTTGCCGAAGATGTCGATCACCTTGACGGCGATGCGGTAGCGGCCCGGCGCGGCGTAGGCGTGCGGCGCGCTGGTCAGTTCCAGCTTGCGGTCGCGGCGGGTGCGGAAGCTCTGCCACTCGTTCTCGAAGATGTAGTTGCCGGTCCACTGCGGCACGTGGTGCACCGAGCCGTCCGGCTGCGTCGACCGTCTCGTAGATGGTCTCCGGCCGGCTGGCGTAGTCGAAATCGACCGCCCAGTAGTCGATCCAGTCGGTCCACGTCTTGGTCAGCACCTCCTCGGTGACGGCGCCGTCCTTGGCCTTGGTCACCTTGACCACCTGGCCCTTGTCGACGGTCACCTTGCTGCCCGGCCGCATGCCCTCGGTGAGGGCGTCGAGATCCTCCTGGCGGTAGAAGACGCCGAAGTCGGTCAGCGACGACGGTGACGGCGCGGTCGCGCTTGCTCACCACGCTCGCCTTGGCCTCGACATAGGCGAGGTCGTGGAAGCTGACCTGGCCCTTCTCCACCGCGCGACGGTCGAACACGTCCTTGGGGATGTAGCGCAGCGCCAGCCGCACGCCCTTGGCGCGTGGCCTCGTCGGGCAGGCGGGGCGAGAGGCCCATCTCGAACTCGAAGCCGAGCACGTCGACCGCGCTTGGCGTTCAGCGCCCGCGCGGCGGCGATCGCCTCGGCGACCTGGAACTCGGTGACCGGCGCGTCGACCGGGCCGACCAGGACGAAGGCCTCGCCCTTGCGGCCGTGGAACGGCGGCGACTGCTCGGCCGGCTGAGCGGCGTAGGCGCGCAGGATCAGCTCGATGTAGGCCGCCTCCTTGTTGGCGGCGACGCTGGCGCGCTGCTCGGCCGGCAGGGTCGGGTCGATGCCGGCGAACCACTGCCGTTCGTACTTGCCGAGGTTGAGGATCTCGAAAGCGCGATACGGCTTGCCCTCGCTCTTGAGCTGGCGCTGCACGCCGATCAGCCGCTTGCGGCTGGTGTGGATGGCGAACCGCCCGAGATCGCAGCCGATCCACTTGCGCCCGAGCTTCTCGGCGACGGCGAGTGTTGTTCCCGAGCCGCAGAAGAAGTCGGCGACGAGATCGCCGGGGTTGGAGGAGTTCTCGATGACCCGTTGCAGAAGCGCTTCGGGCTTCTGCGTCGCATACCACGCCTTCACCCGACTTCCGCGAATTGACTGCTGATATCGTCCCACCAAGTGCCGACCTGAACGCCCTTGGATATCGTTCAATACTTCTTCTGCATCGGCACTGTGCCGGGGTTCGTTTGGACAACTAGACCAGCATCGATTAGGCTCTGCATACGTTCACGAGAATACCGCCACGGCCGCGTGATGCCTTACTCTCGTAGACGGGTTGCCCTTAGCTGCGCCGCCTGGGTCGTGCATGTGTCAGCTTATACATTCGTCAATGTCCTTGCTTGTAGAAACGACTGATCATATCTCGTCGTCAGCGGGACATTTTGGGTGTTCCACGTCGATCTTGTCTGAACGAGTCGCGAGCCAGAGTGTATCGTGGATTCGCGAGCAACAATCGCCGACTGCCTTGAGTGGCGTCGCCCTTCGCTCAGATCGCTTCCAGACTATCTCGTTCAGAATTCCTTCATCGCCAAACAATCTCCTAAGATCAAGCGAATACGACTGTTTACTCGCCAGTCACAATGGACGTAACATGGCGCCTTCGTCGTGCATGAAGTCATGAATGAGGGTAGTCGCTCGTATATCATGGCGACAGTAGGAGTCTGTTCCGCGACCCCATGTGTCCCGGTAAGCAATCTCCTCAATGACGCTAGGCTGCTTTGGTGAATGTCCTCCGTCGCCCATTTCGATCTCGAAGCTGAAATCCGCCCCGACGTCGAACGGCGGGTCGATGTAGACCAGTTTCAGGCCGCCGGCGTCCTCGATCGCCTTGCGCAAGCGGACCGCCCTCGAGCGAGCTCAGCACCAGCTTGTTGTCGCCCCAGATCAGCTTGTTCGACCAGCCGCCGGCCTGGCGCCCGCTCGGCGCCGAGGCTGAACAGGTCGGCGACCTGCGCCCCCTGCTCGGCGCGCGGCTCGTCGATCTGCTCGATCGACTGGAACGGCAGGACGGCGCGGGTGACCTCGTGCGGTCTTGCCCGGCCAGATCAGCTCGGCCTCGCGCGGCTCGCGGAAGAGGGTGAAGCGGAAGCGGTCGGGCAGCGGTAGCCCACGCGCCAGATGATCGGCGATCAGCGCCTTGTCCTCGTCGGAGATATCCATCGCCCCTCGCCGAGACACACGGCGCGACCGCCGAGAGCTTGCCTAGCGCGAGTTGGCGCGAGGTTCGACGCATACCCCCCTCACCACGCCCGCCACCCCCCGCCCGCGCTCGCGCCGCCGCCGAGGCGCGGCGCCCTCGGCCCCCACTCCCGCTCCCAAGCCGCGTCCGCCTCGCGGCGGGGGTCGATCACCTTGGCGAACCACGGGCGCGCCAGGCAGGCGTAGCGGGTTTCGTCGGCCACGTGGTCCTCGGCGTCGGTGTCCAGGTCCTCGGGCCGGTCGGGGTCGTGCTGCAGGCAGGGCACGGTGCGGATGAAGTCGCGGCAGGTCTCGAAGACGAAGAGCATCGGCCTTCCGTCCTGGCCGGCGATGCGCGCGCGCACCTGGTCCCAGCCGCTGAGCGCGCCCAGGGCGCCGACGCGGGTGTTGTCCGCCGCCCGCCAGCGCACCCCGGCCCTGGCCATGCGCTCAGCTGATCGCCGGCCCGCCGTTCTGGGCGAAGATCGAGGGGTCGGCCACGGCGATGTCGATCCGCTCGCGGGTCTCCCGCTCCAGGATGCCGCGCGCCACCTCTTCGGCGGTGAGGCGCAGGCCCCGTCCGCGCGCGTCGGCGCCATACCACTCGCGATAGCGCACCAGCGATCCGCGCGGGATCAGCCGGCCGTCGGCGAGCGTCGTGTCGTCCTGCGCCAGCGCCCACCAGCCCACCGAGAACGGCGCGGCGAACCCCCAGTCGAAGGCGCGCACGCGGGTCCACGCCGGCGGCACGGCGAAGGCCGGCGTCGACGTTGCGCGCCGTGCTCCAGCCATCGAAGAAGGCCCCCTCGACGCTGCTCCAGTCGCCCTCCAGCCAGGCGCGCACCAGGCTCTCCGAGCCGCACTGCGAGAGGCGGGCGACATAGGTCGGATCGTTCTCCATCAGCGCCGGGTTGTCGGCCAGCCGCGCCGGGATGAACTGGCGGTCGAGGCGGCTCGTCGCTCCCGTGAACGGATTGACGAAGGCCTGCCAGCTCACCGTCCACGCCCCGGCGTCGATATAGCGCGCCTTGACCCAGGCATGCCCGGCCCCGCCGGGATTGCAGGTGGCGCGAAAGCCGACGGGCGCCCCCTCGGGGCTGCGCAGCGCGCCCTTCAGCTTGTCCACCGGCGCGGGGGAGGGGAACTGCGTCAGCTCCTCGACATAGACCCGGCTGTAGCTGTGGCCCTGATAGAGGTCGGCGTCGGCGTCGTTGTCCAGGTGGCGAAACCACAGCACCGCGCCGCAGGGCCATTCGAAGGCGCTGCGGCTGGCGTTCCAGCTCGCGCCCTCCGGGGCGAAGATCGCCCGCGCCCGCCCCACCGTCGGCTCCAGCGCCCGACGGGTGCGTCGCACCAGCAGGCCGCGCGCCGCCGCGCCATGGGCGCGGGCGTGGATAGGCGAAGTCGCCGAGCGCCGCGTCGGTCTTCCCCCCGCCGCGCGCGCCGCCATAGATCACCTCGAAGACGCCGCTCTCGACAAAGGCGGTCTGCGGTCCGCTCTGCGGCGCCCACGGCGGGGCTCGGCGGCTTTCGCCGGGGCTCGCGGCCCCGCGCCTACGCCGGCGGAGGGCGGCCACGCGCCGGGGCGAAGTTCGCGGGCGGCGGCCTCTGCGCCGGCAGCTCGCCCTTGAGCTGCGCCGCTTCCGACAGGCAGCCGAGCGCCGCGCTCAGGGCCTTGGCGTCCAGCGTCTCGCCCTCCAGCGCCTTGCGCCCGGCGGCGATCAGATCCTCGATGATGCCGGAAAGATCGTCGCCGAAGCCGCCCTGACGGCGCCGCAGGATGGCCTCGGCGCGGGCGCGAACCTTGCCGTCCTCGCAAAGCCTCTTCTTGTTGCCGGGCTTGGCGTAGCCGGCGCGCCGGGCGGCCTCCCTCGGCGTCAGTCCAGCCGCCCACCCTTGCGCGAAGGCTTCGCGCATCGGCTTGTCGAGGGGCATGTCGAGCAGAGGCGTGTTTGACATGCTTCTCAAAATGCAATATCACCGACCGGTTGTCAAGCGGTATTTGCAAAATGAGGATGCCGGCGCTCTCCGTAGGGATCCCTTGGCTCCCGGCGAACCTCTCGGATCCCGCCTGAAACGCGTGACGGCCGCCCTCCAAGCCCGCCGTCCAGCCCCGCCTGGCCCCTCCCAGCCCCGCTTTCCGGAGCGCCGGTCTCCAGACCGGCACGAAGTAAAGGGCCGACCTGGAGGTCGGCGCTCCAGCCCTCGGAGCGCCGGTCTCCAGACCGGCACGAAGTAAAGGGCCGACCTGGAGGTCGGCGCTCCGGCCCCTTTTCGGAGCGCCGGTCTCCAGACCGGCATGATCCGTGCGCCGCGCCGCCCCGCCCTACTCCGCCGCCGCGGCCGACGGCGCGGGCGCCTGGCGCGGCGTCACCAGGCGGCCGAGCTTGGGCAGCAGCCAGCGCTCGAAATCGTCGACGAACTCGTAGACCACCGGCACCAGCAGCAGCGACAGCACCGTCGAGGTGATCAGGCCGCCGATCACCGCCACCGCCATCGGCTGGCGGAACTCCGAACCCTTGCCGAGCGTCAGCGCCGTCGGCAGCATGCCGGCCATCATCGCCAGGCTGGTCATGACGATCGGCCGCGCCCGCTCGCGGCAGGCCTCCATCAGCGAGGCGCGCTGGCTCTTGCCCTCGCGCTCGCGCTCGATGGCGTATTCGACGAGCAGGATGGAGTTCTTCGCCGCCAGCCCCATCAGCATGAGAAAGCCGATCAGCGAAGGGATGGAGAGCGCCAGGTCGGTGGCCAGCAGAAACGCCAGCGCCCCGCCGATCGCCGTCGGCAGGGCCGAGAGGATGATCAGCGGCTTGAAGACGCTGCGGAACAGCAGCACCATCACCCCGTAGACGAGGCCGATCGCCGAGAAGATGGCGATGGCGAAGCCGATGAACAGCTGGGCGTAGGCCTGCTCCTGGCCCTGCGCCGCCAACCCGACGCCGGGCGGCAGGTGGTGCATGATCCAGAGCTTGTTGACCTTGCCCTGGGCATCGCCGACCTGCAGCCCGCCGACGGTGTCGGCGATGGTGGTGATCTCGCGCTCGCGGTTGATCCGGTCGATCTGGGCGGCGCCCGCCTGGAAGGAAACGTCGGCGACCTCGCCCAGAGTGGTCAGGCCGCCGCCGGCGGTCGGCAGCCGCAGGTTTTCGATCGTCTGCAGATTGACGCGGCCGGCCTCCGGCAGGCGCACGCGGATCGGGATGCGCCGCTCGCCTTCGTCGAGCTTGGCGACATTGGCGTCGATGTCGCCGACCGTGGCGATCCGCGCCGCCGCCGCGATGGCGCTGGCCGAGACGCCGAGCCTGGCCGCCTCGTCGGCCTTGGGCCGCACCACCAGCTCCGGGCCGCTGGGCGGCGTCGCGGTGCGAGGGTCTGCGAGGCCTGGCACGGAGCGGATCTCGCGCTGCAACTCCAGCGAGGCGGCCTCCAGTCCGACGCCGGTCTCGCTGGTCAGGATCACCTGCACGTCGGCCGCGCCGAAGCCGGAAGTGTCGAAGGTGAGCCGCGCATCGGGGATCTGGCGCAGCAGCGGCCGGATCCGGTCGCGGATCTGCGCCACCTTGGCGCGCGGGCCGGTTTTCAGCACCGCGACCACCGCGCCCTGATTGACCCCGGCGCTGCTGGAAAAGCTGCCCGGCCCCGAGGAGACGTCGCCGCCGCCGATCTGGGCGAAGGTGTGCTCCGTCTCCGGCTGGCGCGCCAAGAGCGCCTCCACCTTGGCGACCACCGCGCTCATGTCGGCGAGGGTCGCGCCCGGCGGCCCCTGGATGTTGACGTAGTAGTAGTTGGGGTTGCCCTCCGGCTGCACGCCCTTCTTCAACGGACCCATCAGCGCCACCGAGCCGATGAAGATGACCGTGCCGATGGCGATCGACAGCCACTTGTGATCGAGCGCCCAGGCGAGCGAACGCGTGTAGACCTTGGGCAAGGGCGGCCTGGGCCGCGCCGCCTTGGGCTTGAGGAAGTAGGCGGCCATCAGCGGCGTCAGCAGCCTGGCGACCACCAGGGAGAACAGCACCGCCACCGAGACGGTGATGCCGAACTCGCGGAAGAACTGGCCCGGAATGCCGGGCATCAAACCGACCGGCAGGAAGACAGCGACGATGGCGAAGGTGGTGGCGACCACCGCCAGGCCGATCTGGTCAGCCCCCTCGAGCGCGGCGTGGTAGGGCCGCTGGCCGACGAACACCCGTTTCTCGATGTTCTCGATCTCGACGATGGCGTCGTCGACCAGGATGCCGATCACCAGGGTGAGGCCTAGAAGCGTGACGGTGTTGAGGGTGAAGCCGACGATCTTCATGAAGGCGAAGGTCGGGATCAGCGAGGCGGGCATGGCCACCGCGGTCACCGCCGTGGCGCGCCAATCGCGCAGGAACAGCCAGACGACCAGCGCCGCCAGCAGCATGCCCTCGATCAGGGTGTGGACGGTGGCCGAGAAGCTGGCGCGGGTCCGGTCCACCTCCGAGACGATCTTGTGGATGGTGACGCCTGGATGATCCTTCTGGATCTTGCCGATCGCCGCGTCGACGCCGTCCTCCGTCGAGACTTCGCTGGCGTCCTTGGTCTTGCTGACCTCGAAGCCGACCACCGGCCGTCCGTCGAGCTGGGCGAAGGTGCGCACCTCGGCCGAGCCGTCCCCGATATCGGCGACATCGGCGAGGCGAACGAAGCCGCCGCTCGCGGTCGGAATGGAGAGGTTGCGGATCTGGTCGACGGTGGTCGCCGCGCCGAGCACCCGCAGTGTTTGTTCGCGGCCGCCGATGTCGGTCCGACCACCCGGCACGTCGACGTTCGCCAGGCTCAAGGCATCGTTGACCTGATTGGCGGTGAGGCCGTGCGCCGCCAGACGGTCGGGATCGACGAGGATGTTGATCTCGCGATCGACGCCCCCCAGACGGTCTATCCGCGCCACGCCGGGGACGCCCTGCAAAGTGCGGGATATGGTGTTGTCGATCAGCCAGGAGAGATCCGGCTCGGTCAGGGAGGGATCGGAAACCGCGTAGGTGACGATCGGCTGGTCGTCGATCTCCAGGCGCTGGACGATCGGGGGGTCGATATCCCGCGGCAGATTGTTGCGGATCTGATCGACCTTGGAGCGGACGTCGTCGGTCGCCTTCTGCAGGTCCTGGCCGAGCTGGAACTGGATCAGGGTGCTCGACGAACCCTGGGTGACCGTGGTGTCGATGGAATCGACGTTGGAGAGGCCGGCGAGCGCGTTCTCCACCGGCCGGGAGATCTGGCTCTCCATCTCCGCCGGCGCCGCGCCGCTGCGGGTGACGCTGACCAGCACGGCCGGGAAGTTGATGTTGGGAAAGTTCTTGATCGGCAGGCCCAGGTAGGAAATCAGCCCGGCCAGGACAGCGGCGACGAACAGCACCGCGACAGGCATCGGATTGCGGATCGCCCACGCGGAGGGGGCGAAGCGCGGCGGCTTCAGCGGCCCGCCGATCTCGTGGCCAGGCTCGCCGGCAGGCCCTTCCCTATCGCCGCTCATGCGGGCGGCGCCGGTATGATCAGGTCGCCGGGCACGAACATCGCGCCGGCCTTCTCCACCACACGCGAGCCGGCCGGCGGGCCGGTGAGCAGCTCGACCCAGCCGCCGCCGCGTTCGCCGGTGGTGACCGGCGCGCGCGCGAGGCGATTGTCGGCGCCGACGACCATCACCGAGGCGCCATTGGCGTCATAGCGGACCGCCGATTCCGGAACCGCCGGCACGGCGCGGTCGCCGCCGGCGAAGCTCGCCCGGGCGAACCCGCCCGAGACGATGTCGCGGCGAACGGGAAGGCGGATGCGCACCTTGCCGAGCTTGGTGGTCGGATCGACCGCCGGGGTCACCAGGCGCACGGTTCCCGCGACCGTCTGCCCGTCCGCCAAGGTGACGGTGGCGGCGTCGCCCGGCCGCAGCTTGGCCAGCTGGTCCTCGCCGACGTCGGCGGCCAGTTCGACCTGCGAAGCCTGCGCCAGCCGGAAGAACGGCGTCGTCCCGGCGCCGCTCAGATCGCCGACCCGGACGTTCCGCTCGATCACGAGGCCGGCGCGCGGCGCGCGGAGGGTCATCAGCGCCTCGCGGGTCTGCAAGTCGCGAACCGCCGCCTGCGCCGCCGCCGCCTGGGCCCGCGCCGCCTTGGCGGCATAGCGCCGCGTCTCGATCTGCTCGCGCGACAACAGCCCCTGGTTGTCCAGGCCGGCGACCCGCTGCGCCTGAGACTCCGCCTCGGTCGCCATCACCGCCTGTTGCTGCGCCAGCGCCTGCTGTTGCGCCAGCTGCGCCCGCAGCAGGGTGTCGTCGAGCCGGACGAGCGGTTGGCCGGCGGCGACCGTCTGGCCGACATCGGCCAGCACCTGGGCGACGCGATAGCCGTTCACCTGCGGGAAGATGGCGATGTCCTCGCGCGGCGCGAGCGGGCCGGAGGCGACGATGCCGCCGGCGATCGGCCGCTGCTGAATGGCGATGACGCTCACCGCCCCGCGCGCCTGTTGCCGCGGCGGCGCGGCGTGCTTGGCCTGGCAGCCGGCCAGGCTCAGCAAGGCGAGCGCCGGCAGCGCCACGAGGCGAGAATGTCTGGTCATTGGGCTCTCGCCGCTCCCCTGGCGCTCAGCGCCGAGTAGGCCCAGCCGCCCCCGAGCGCCTTATAGGCGGCCACCGCCCGCCGCAACGACTGCACCTTTTCCGACGTCAGGGCCGAGCGCGTCGCCCGCCACGACTGTTCGGCGGTCAGCGCCGTGGTCAGATCGCCGAGGCCCATGGCGTAGAGCCGGCCGGCGGCGTCCGAGGCGCGCCTGGCCCGGGCCTCGCCGTCGGTCAGGGTCGCCACCGCGCGCTCGCCCGCGTCGAGATTGACGAGCGCGTTCTCCGCCTCGCCATAGGCGGTCTGCACCGTCTTTTCGTAGGCGATCACCGCCTGTTCGGTGCGGGCGTCCTCGGCCTTGGCCTCGTAGAGCAACTGCGGGATGTTGAGCACCGGCACGGTCAGACCGGCGCCCAGGCTCCAGAAGCCGAGGCTGGTGGTCTGCTGCGCCGGGATGAGCGTCGCCGGCGGGATGAAGGCCACGCCCGGCGATGTGACGCTGGAGGCGCCCAGCTGCGGCAGCAGGGTCAGCGTCGGAAAGATCGCCAGGTGCGCGAGCTTGCCGGTCCCGGCCTGGGCGCGGACATGCGCCTCCGCCTCGCGGACGTCGGGCCGGCGTTGCAGCAAATCGCCCGGCACGGCGGCCGGCGGGGCCGGCGCCGGGGTCAGGCCTTCGCCGAGCCCAAGGCTCTCGACCGGCGCGATGCCCGCCCCGACCAGGATCAGCAGCTGGCGCTGGTCGGCGTGCAGCTGCGACACCAGGTCCTGCGCTTGCGCTCGCGCCTGGGCGAGGTCGCCGGCGACCCGGTCGGCGTCGGAGGCGGCGCCGAGGCCGGCGATCGCCTTGCCGCGCGCCACCCGCAGCAGCTCGGTGTCGATCCGCACCGTCTCGCCCGCGTCGCCGAGCTGGATGATCGCGCCCTTGGCCTGGAAGTAGGTGTCGGCGACGCTGGCGGCGAGGCTGGCGCGCGTGCCCTCGATGTTGAACCGCGCCTGTTCCAGGCTGGCGTTGGCCACCCGCCGTCGGGTGCGCAGCCGGCCGAACAGGTCCAGCTCCCAGGAAACGTCGAGGTTGGCCGACAGGGTGTCGGTCACCCCGCCGATGGGGAACAGCGAATTGCTCGCGCCGCCGATGTTGTAGGAGTGCTCGCGGCTGGCGTTCGCCTGGATCTGACCGGTCGGCAGGGTCTGGGCGATCTGGTCGCCGCGCGTCGCCCGCGCCTCGAGGATGCGCGCCTCGGCGGTGCGCTCGTCCGGCGCCGAGCGAAACGCTTCGTCTTCCAGGCTCGTGAGCTTGGCGTCGCCAAACAGCAGCCACCAGTGGTCGAGCTGCGGCTGAGTGAGCGCCGCGCCGCCGGCCGGCGCCTCATAGGCGGCGGGGAGGGTCAGATCGGGCGCGCGATGGCCCGATCCGCCGACACAGGCGGCGAGCGGCGTCAGGGCCAGGAGGCATAGGCGACGTCGCATCATCGGCTTTTTAGGCGTGGAACCCCGCGTTGCGCCCGCCGCCATCGGAAAATGCCGCGGCCAAGCGTGCAACCGAACGCTGATCACATACCCGGCTTCGCCACGGCTTGGCAGCATGGAAACGCGCATTTCGCCGTCGAATGGATTAAGTTTGCGTCATCGACGCCACAGTCGATGCAAAGAGGGCCGCCGCCATGCCCATGTCCCAGGACGATATCGACGCCCGCCTGCGCGCCGCCTTCCCCGATGCCGAGATCGCCATCGAGGATCTCGCCGGCGACGGCGATCACTACAAGGCGCGGATCGTCTCGACCGCCTTCGCCGGCCTGACGCGGGTGCGCCAGCATCAGCTGGTCTATGCCGCCCTGGGCGGCCGGATGGGCGGCGAGCTGCACGCCCTGGCGCTCGAGACCCGCGCGCCGTGACTCCCACGCGCCTTGACCCGCGCCGGCCGGCTCCCTAGCTCCCAAGGCGACCAAGAGCGGCGGAGCCATTGATGAGCGATGTTCAAACGGCCGGCGAGCTTTCGCCGGCGCACGCCTTCATCGAAAAGACCATCGGCGAGAACAAGGTGGTGCTGTTCATGAAGGGCACGCCCGACCAGCCCGGTTGCGGCTTTTCCGCCATCGTGGTGCAGGTGCTCGACCACTTGGGCGTCGAGTTCGCCGGCGTCAACGTGCTGCAAAGCGAGCCGCTGCGCCAGGGCATCAAGAGCTTTTCCGACTGGCCGACGATCCCGCAGCTCTACGTCGAGGGCGAATTCGTCGGCGGCTGCGACATCGTCCGCGAGATGTATCAATCGGGCGAGCTCAAGAGCCTGTTCGTTGAGAGAGGCCTGCTGACGAACTGAGCTCCCTTGCCTCCTTGCCCTCCTGGGGGGGGTGGCGCGAAGCGCGGGGTGGGGGAATTGGAGCAAGAGCGACAATCTGGCAAGGTGGCGCCCGCCCCGCCGTTGCCCACCGGCTCGCGCGCCGCGCGAGTCTGCCCTTCCCGGAAGGGGAGGGAGGCGCCCTCAATGAAAGTCGCGGCTGCGGGCTAGGCGCCCTGGCGCGGCGATCTCGCCGCTTCGCAACTCGGCCAAGTGAGGCGACAGGTCGGTGAACCGTTCGGCGACCACGTGGATCACCTCGCCGGCTTTCTGCAGCCGGCCGTGCACGAGCAGGAACGAGGCGCCCATCACCGCCCGTCGATTGGCGGCGAAGACGCCCGGCCAGACGATCGCGTTGGCCGAGCCGGTTTCGTCCTCGAGAGTGACGAAGACCACGCCCTTGGCGGTGCCCGGCCGCTGGCGGATCAGCACCAGGCCGCCGACGCTCACCCGCGCGCCGTCCTTCAGTTCTCTCAGCCGCGCCGCCACGACCGCGCCGTGGCGTTCGAGCAGAGGGCGGAAGAAGCGGCACGGGTGGTCCTTCAGGGAAAGGCGGGTGGTGCGGTAGTCCTCGGCGACGTGCGCCGGCGCGCCCATGGCGGGGAGGCCAGGATCGCTCTCGATCGCCGCGCCCATGCGGGCCAGCAGCGGCGCGTCGTCCTCGACCGCGACCTCCGGCGCCAGCGCCTTGACCGCCCACAGCCCGGCGCGTCGGTCCAGCCCCAGCGAGCGCAAGCCGTCCCCCTCGGCGATCAGCTCCAGCGTCCGCCGGCTCGGCCGCGCCCGCGCCGCCAGCGTCGCCAACGTCCGCGCTCCCGCCCGCCGCGCCGCGACCAGCCGCTCCGCCTCCTCCTTCGCCAACCCGCGGATCTGGCGCAGGCCCAGGCGAACGGCGCCGCGCTTCATTCCTCCCCCCCGTTCTGGGGAGGGAGGGCGCTCGCATTCGCCTTCATCCTCCAGTGTGCAGTCCCAATCGCTGCGCATCAGATCGACCGGCCGCACCTCGACGCCGTGTTCGCGGGCGTCGCGGACCAGCTGGGCCGGCTGGTAGAAGCCCATCGGCTGGCTGTTGAGCAGGGCGGCGCAGAAGACGTCCGGGTGGCGGTGCTTGATCCACGCCGAGGCGTAGACCAGCTTGGCGAAGCTGACCGCGTGGCTTTCCGGAAAGCCGTAGGAGCCGAAGCCCTCGATCTGGCGAAAGCAGCGCTGGGCGAAGGCCGGATCGTAGCCGCGCGCCACCATGCCGCCGACGAACTTGTCGCCATAGACGCCGACATCGCCCAGGTGGCGGAAGGTCGCCATGGCCCGTCGCAGGCCGTTGGCTTCCTCCGGCGTGAACTTGGCCGCCTCCATGGCCAGGCGCATCGCCTGCTCCTGAAACAGCGGCACGCCGAGCGTCTTGCCGAGCACCGCCTTCAGTTCGTCGGCCGGCCCGTGCTCGGACGCCGGGGCGGGAAACTCGATCGCCTCGCGGCCCTCGCGGCGGCGCAGATAGGGATGCACCATGTCGCCCTGGATCGGCCCGGGCCGCACGATCGCCACCTCGATGACGAGGTCGTAGAAGCGTTTCGGCTTCATGCGCGGCAGCATGGCCATCTGCGCCCGGCTCTCGACCTGGAAGACGCCGACCGAATCCGCCCTGGACAGCATCTCATAAACGCCCGCGTCCTCGTCGGGGATGTCTGCGATGTCGGCGATGCCGATGAGATCGAGGCCCTTCCTGATCGCCGTCAGCATGCCGAGCGCCAGGACATCGACCTTCATCAGGCCGAGATCGTCGATATCGTCCTTGTCCCATTCCAGAAAGGTTCGGTCGGCCATGGCGGCGTTGCCGATCGGGACCGTCTCGTCCAGCCGCCGCTTGGTCAGCACGAAGCCGCCGACGTGCTGCGACAGGTGTCGCGGGAAGCCGAGCAGCTCGGTCGCCAGATCGGTGGCGCGGCGGATCGCCGGGCTCGCTGGATCGAGGCCGGCTTGGCGGATGTGGTCGTCCGGCAGGCCCTCGCCCCAGCTGCCCCACACCGTTCCTGCCAGAGCGGCGGTGACGTCTTCGGTGAGCCCCAACGCCTTGCCGACATCGCGGATGGCGCTGCGCGGCCGGTAGTGGATCACCGTGGCGCAGATCGCCGCCCGGTCGCGACCGTAGCGTTCGTAGACGTGCTGGATGACGAGTTCGCGCCGCTCGTGCTCGAAATCGACGTCGATGTCCGGCGGCTCGTCGCGCTCCTTGGAGATGAAGCGGGCGAACAGCAGGTCGTGGTCCTTCTTCGTCGGATCGACGGCGGTGATCCCGAGGCAGAAGCAGACCACCGAATTGGCCGCCGAGCCGCGTCCTTGGCAGAGGATGCCCTGGTCCCGCGCCCACCGCACGATGTCGTGCACGGTGAGGAAGTAGTTGGGATAGTCGAGCTCCTCGATCAGGCGCAGTTCATGCCGCAAGGTCGCGGCGACCTTGTCCGGCACGCCATCCGGATAGCGCCAGGCGGCCCCGGACCAGGCGAGATCGGTCAGGTGGGCGATCGCCGTCTTGCCCGGCGGCACCGGCTCGTCGGGATATTCGTATTTCAGCTCGCCGAGGTCGAAGTGGACCCGTTCGACGATCTCCAGCGTGCGCTCCAGCGCCGCCGGCCAGCGGGCGAACAGCCGCGCCATCTCGTCCGGCGACTTCAGGTGCCGCTCGGCGTTGGCTTCCAGCCTGAGGCCCGCCTCGGCGATCCCGCAGCCCTCGCGGATGCAGGTGACCACGTCCTGCAGCGGTCGGCGGCGGCGGTCGTGATAGAGCACGTCGTTGACCGCGACCATCGGCGCGCCCGCCGCTCGTCCCAGTGCATCGAGTTCGGCAAGCCGCTTGCCGTCGCGGGCGCTATAGGCGCGCCGACCGGCCAGCCACAGACTCCCTTTGACCGTCGCCGCCAGCCGGTTCAGCTCAGTGGCGAAGGCTTGGTCGAGATGCTCGGGCGGCAGGGCGATGAGCAGCTGGCCCTCGCCATGCTCGAGGAGATCGGCGGCCGTCAGGTGACAGTCGCCCTTCTTCGCCCGCCGCTGGCCGACGGTGAGCAGCCGCGTCAGCCGTCCCCAGGCGGCGCGGTCGCTCGGATAGCAGAGGAGGCTCGCCGACCCGTCGGCGAAGTCCAGCCGCGCCCCGGTCAGCACTCGCTGGCCGAGCTCGCGCCCCTTGCTCCACGCCCGCACCACCCCGGCCAGCGAATTGCGGTCCGCCACACCGATCGCCGCCAGCCCCAGGGCCTTGGCCGCCAGCACCAGCTCCCACGGATGCGACGCCCCGCGCAGGAAGGAGAAGTTGGTGCTGACCTGCAGCTCGGCGTAGGTCATGGAGGGAGCCGCGCCAGGATGGCGGCCATTTATCTCCGCATATCTCACCCGAAAAAGCCATGCAGCCACCAGCTCGGCGCTTCGTCGGCGCCGAACAGGCCGGAGCGGAACAGCCAGAAGCGGCCGCCGGCCTCGTCCTCGACGCGGTAGTAGTCCCGCGCCCGGCCGCCCTCGTCGCGCCACCATTCACGCTCCAGCCGTTCGGGACCCTCGGCGCGGCGGACGCGGTGCGCTTGCCGGCGCCAGCGGAACAGCACCGGCGGATCGTCGGGAACCGGGGCGACCACCTCGATCGCCTCAGGGCGGCGCAGCAGGCGCAATGGGCGCGGCTTGCCCATGTCCCAGTCCTCGCTGGCGGATGCGGCGGCCAGCGGCGGCCGGCGAACCGCCGAGCGTTCCGGCAGGTGACTGGAATGCGGCGCGGCTCGCCACACCGCCGCCGTTCCCCAGCGGTTGACCAGCCGGTCGACGAACGGCGCGACGCCGTCCTTCGCGTCGGCCGCCGCGCCGCCTTCCAGCCGCTCCTGACGCGCGCCGATCGCCTCGACGCCATCGGCCGTCAGGGTGACTACCTCGACGCCGAAACCGGGATCGACGCGCTCCAGCTTGGGCGCGAACAGGCGCAGGATGGCGGCGGCGTCGCGGCTGGCGAGGGCCAGGCCGGCCGCCAAGGTCGGCGCGGCGCCGTCCAGGCGATGGAAGGCGATCTCGAACCGCCGCGCGCCGCGTCCCTCGCTTTCCAGGCGCGCGCACAGGCGCGCGATGGCCTCGCCGGCGGCGCGGGCGAGATCGGCCGGGACGCTGATCGGCTCGGCGAAGGTGAGGCGGGCGAGCCATGGCGTCGGCGGCCGGCGGAATGCGAGGCTCTCCGGCGCGCGGCCGAGCGCCTGGTCGAGACGGACGATCACGGCCGGGCCGAAGCGGCGGGCGATCTGGGCGCGCGGCACGCCGGCCAGCCGGCCGACGGTGACGAGGCCGAGGCGGCCAAGCTGGGCGGCGGGCTCCGCCGCCAGCCGCAGCGCCTGGACGGGCAGGGGGGCGAGGCGCGCCAGGGTCTCGTCGGGCGCGGCGATGGTCACCGGTTCGGGCGCGAAGTGGGCGAGGGCCCAGGCGGCCCCGGCGGTCTCGGCGATGGCGGCGCGCGTCAGGAGCGCCGCCTTGGCCAGCCGGCCGCGAAGATCGTCGATCAGCGCCGCCTCGCCGCCCCACAGGTGGGCGACGCCGGTGATGTCGAGCAGCAGGCCGTCCGGCGGATCAATCGCCACCGCCGGCGAGAAGCGCGCCGCCCAGTCGCCGAGCTTGGCGAGATCGGCGGCGTCGGCGTCCGGCTCGGCCTCTTCCAAACGCAGGTCCGGAACGAGCGCCAGGGCGTCGGCGGCCTTCTGGCCGACCATCAGCCCAGCCGCCGCCGCTGGATCGAGCGCCGTCAGCCGTCGCGTCCCGCCCTCGTTGCGGATCAGGGCGAAGGGTGCGGCCGGAGCGGTTGGCCGCTCGCCTTCGCCATCAGCCGGCGCGGCGCTCGACCCGATGGGCGGGTGGCGCCGTTTCCAGCCCGCGATCGCCCAGTCGGGCGACCACGCGCAAAGGAAGCGCGGCATCGCTCGTCTCCCTGATCGCCTGTTCCATCAGCCACGCCCCGGGTTGACCGCCGCGGCAGCGCTCCAGCGTCACCGCCCAGCGTGCCGCTCCCAGCCCCGGCTCGCCATCGAGCGGTTCGCTCGGCGCCGCGGCGATGCGCCAGCGGCTCGCCGCCGCGCCGGCTCTTGCGGTCGCCATGCCGTGCGCCGGCCCGCCGAACGGCCGCCGGCGCACGAGGAAGGCGGTCGCGCCGCTCCTCTCGCAGGCGAGCTGCAGCCGCCGGCCGGTGACGAGATCGGCGCCCTGCGCCTCGCCGACCACCGCCGCGACGCCGGGCGCGCGCGCCGCCTCTTCCATCGCCGCAAGGACGCCGGCCTCGTCGGGCGCCTTGACCAGGATCAGCCGCTCGACCGGAACGCCGCACTGGGCGAGCCCTGGAGGGTGCAGATCGTCGCGCCGGGCGATCCAGGTCGCCATGGCCGCCGGGCCGGCGCGGGCGAGGATGGCGGCGGCCAGCCGGGCGGCGAAGGCGGCTGGCGCGGCGGCGGCTTCCCCCTCCAGCCCCTCGCCGCCGATCTCGTGCCAATGCGCCAGGGCGAGGCCGCCGCCCAGGCAGGCGTCCACCTCCGGGTCGCCGAACGCCAGCGCGGCGCGCGGCCGATCGTTCGAGGCCGCCATGGCCTCGGCGAGCGCGCCACGGGCGCGGGCGACTTTCGCGCGAGGATAAAGAGCGATGGCCATGAGCAAGGAGAACTCTTCTTATGTTCTCTTTTTGTTCTAGGCCCGCCCGAGCCGGAGTCAACCGTCGCGGACGGGGGCCCCGCGCTCCGGATGGCCTGACAGGCTTCAGGACGCGCGAACCTCTCGTTCCCGAGGTCAGAACCCCAGCCGCGCGCCCGCGTAGGCGCTGATCGGTGCGCCGGGGCTGGCGGTGCGCGGATCGGTGACGCCGCCCGGCACGCTCGGCCACGGGACCTGATCGACGGGGCCGAACGCTCCGTAAGCGCCGTAACGGGTGTTGGCGGCGTTGTTCACCAGAGCGAACAGCGTCAGCCGCCGGCTGACCCGCCAGGCGGCATTGAGGTCGAGAATGGCGTAGCCGCCGACCGGCTTTTCCAGGTTGGCGGCGTCGCCGAAGCGGAAGGCGCTGCTCTGCGCCTCCACCGTCGCGCCCAGCGTCCAGCGCGGCGCGGGCCGCCAGTCCACCTCCAGCGCGGCGCGATGGCGCGGCAGGCCGGGGAGACGGTCGCCCGGGCTCACATGGATCTGGCCGTTGGCGTCGCCGGCGGGATTGGATCCGGCATCGAGGCTGAAGGCGGAGGCGTAGGTCGCGTCGAGGAAGGTGTAGCTCAAGGACGCGGCCAGGCGCGGCGCCACATAGCGCAGCGAGGCTTCGACACCCTGACGCACGGCGCCGCCGACATTGCTGAAGAAGGCGAGGTTGGGATCGGTGATCGGCGACTGATAGACGATCTCATTGCTGGTGGCGTCGTGGAAGTAGTCGGCGCTCCAACGCCAGCGCCCGGCCGAGCCGCTCGCCCCGGCTTCGAGCGTGCGGGCGATCACCTGGCGCAGGGTGGGGTCGCCGACGAAAAAGCTCGGCAGGGCGCATGGCGTCGCGGCGCTGGCGCAGGAGAGTTCCTGCGGCGTCGGCGCGCGATTGGTCTCGGCATATCGGGCGCTGAGCGTCAGCCATGGCGCGGCGCGCCAAGCGAGGCCGGCGCTCGGATTCAGGCGGCGGAACACATGGTAGCCGTTCACCGGCCCGCCCAGCTGGTCCTCGAGGCCGAGGCCGAGCGCGTTGAACCGGCCGGCGAGGGTGAGATCGAGCGTTCGGCCGATCGCCAAGGTGTCGCTGGCGTAGACCGACCAGGCATGGGTGACGCTCAGCACCCGCACCGGATTGACGCCGCTGTCAGGCTCGACGAGCAGCACGCCCGGTCCGATAAATTGCCGCGTGTAGGGATCGAACCCCCCGACGGCCTGCTCGCCGGCGAACACCGCGTCGGAGCCGTCGTAGCCCAGGCCGGCGATCAGGCGATTGTCGCGGCCGGCGACCGGCGCGGTCTCGCCGACCTCCGCCGCCGCGCCATAGGCGTGGGTCACGAGTGTCTGGGTGCTGAGGCCGCTGTAGGGTCCGCCGTGCAGGAAATCCGGGATCGGCTGCTGACCCGGCCCGGTGGCCACCGAGCCGTCATCGTTGCACAGCAGGCCGGAGCCGTCGCCGCACGGATGGATGCCGGTGGTCGTGCCGTTCGGCGCGGTGCTGGTCAGGGCGTGGCCATAGCCGATGAGGCGCAGGCGCGCCGTTTCGCTGAGCGGCAGGTCGGCGTTGAGCGTCGCCGAGGCGTAGCGGTTGTCCACCGAGTTGGGCGCCGTGAAGATGCTGGCGATGTCGACGGCCAGCGCCTGCACCGGCGTCGCCCCGGGATTTCCGAGCGTGTCGTGGGCGAGGGTGAGGCCGAGGTCGACCGTCGCGCGCCCTGGCCGCCAGCTCAGGTCGGCGAAGCCGCGGGCCAGGTCCGACTGGCCGGTGTCGCGGAAGCTGTCGTCGTGGGTGACGTCGGCCGCGACATAGACGCCGATGTCGCCGACGTGGCTCCCGAACTCGCCGGCCAGCGAACGCCGACCGTAAGAGCCGCCGTAGGCCGTCGCCTCGCCGCCGGCATCGTCGAATCCGGTCTTCATCCGCACGTCGAGCGAGCCGCCGAGGGCGTTCAGACCGAACAGCGGGTCGGCCGAGCGCAGGCTGGCCGAGGCTATCGCTTGTGGCGGGATCAGGTCCCACTGCACCGTGTCGCCGAACGGCTCGTTGAACCGCGCGCCGTCGACATAGACCGCCAGGCCCTCGGGCGTGCCCGGCAAGGGCGAGGCGGTGAAGCCGCGGTAGAGGATGTCCGGCTGAAAGGGGTTGCCTTCCGCGTCGTTGACGGTCGCCGAGGCCGTCTGGCCGAGGAGGGCGCCGGTCAGATCGGGAATCCCGGTCCGTGCGATGTCGAGCTGGCCGAGCGTCACGGCCGCCGTCGGCGCGCCCGCCGGCGCCGTCACCTCGACCGCCGCCAGGGGCGTCGCCGGCGCCGTTGCCTGCGCCGCCGCGCCGCCGGCGCTCAGAACCGCCGCGCCGATCGCCGCCGCGCCGAGGCGCGTTCGTCCACGCTTCATCATGCTCCTCAGGACGCTCGCCCGCGCGCGCCGCGCGCTCTTAAGGCGTTCCCTGTCCGTCGCGAAACGCGCCGCCGCCATGGCCCCTCTGCTCGCGATCGCCTAAGGCGGCGCGATGTTCCGGCGCCTGCTGATCGCCAATCGCGGCGAGATCGCCATCCGCCTCGCCCGGGCGGCCGCCGACCTCGGCGTCGCGACAGTCGCGGTGTTCGCCGCCGACGACGCCGCCTCGCCGAGCGTCCGCGCCGCCGATGAGGCGCGGCCCTTGGGCAAGATTGGCCCGGCCGCCTACCTCGATATCGAGGCGCTGATCGCGGTGGCGCGGGAGGCGGGCTGCGACGCCGTCCACCCCGGCTACGGATTTCTGTCGGAGAGCGCCGCCTTCGCCCGCGCCTGCGACGACGCAGGTCTCGCCTTCGTCGGCCCCTCGCCCGAGGCGCTGGCGCTGTTGGGCGACAAGGCGAGCGCCCGGGCCCTGGCGGAGCGCGAAGGCTTGCCGGTGCTGCCCGGCACGCCGGCGGGGGCGACCGCCGAGGCCATGGCCGCCTTTCTCACCCGCCTGCCGGCCGGCGCCGCGATCATGATCAAGGCCGTCGCCGGCGGCGGCGGCATCGGCATGCGCCTGGCGCGAACGGCGGACGACATCGCCGCCGCCCATGCCGCCGCCGCGCGCGCGGCCGAGGCCGCGTTCGGCGAAGGGGCGCTCTATGCCGAACAGGCGCTGGAAGGCGCGCGCCACATCGAGGTGCAGATCGCCGCCGATCGGGTCGGCGTGCTGGCGCTCGGCGATCGCGATTGTTCGCTCCAGCGTCGCCGGCAGAAGATCGTCGAGATCGCCCCGGCGCCGAACCTCGCCCAGCCGCTGCGCTCCCGACTGTGGGACGCGGCCGCGAGCCTGGCGGCGGCGGCGCGCTATCGCAATCTCGGCACCATCGAGTTCCTGCTGGCGCCCGATGGCGAGCGGTTCTTCTTCCTCGAGGCCAATCCGCGCCTGCAGGTGGAGCACACCGTCACCGAGGAGGCGACCGGCCTCGATCTCGTTCAGCTGCAGCTGCGCCTCGCGGCCGGAGAGAGTCTGGGCGCGCTGGGCCTCACCCGCGCGCCGCCGCCGCTGGCGACCGCGGTCCAGGCGCGGGTAATCCTCGAGAGGCTCGACGCCGACGGCCGGGTGGTCGCCGCCGGCGGCCGGCTGACCGCCTACGAGCCTCCCTCCGGTCCTGGCGTGCGGGTCGACGGCGCCGGCGCGGTCGGTCTCGACGTTCCGCCGGCCTACGATCCACTCATCGCCAAGGTGATCGCCCGCGGACCTGATCTCCGCGCCGCCATGGGCAGGCTGGAGCGGGCGCTGGGCGAGTTCCGTTTGGAGGGCGCGGCGAACAATCTCGCGCTGCTCCGCGCCGTGCTCGCCGAGCGGGCGGTGCGCGAGGGCAGGGCGGACACCGCCTTCGTCGAGGCGCACCTGCCGCGTCTGATCGCGCGCGCGGCGGAATTGCACGGCACCTCTCGCTCCGCTTCTGAAGGGGGTGGATCGCCACGAAGCGGCGAGACGGGTAGGCAGGGGAGGGGAGAGTCGCCAGACGGCCAGACTGACGCCTTTCACCAGCCTCCCCAACCCGGCGCTTCGCGCCACCCTCTCCAGGAGGGGAGGGACGGAAGCGTTGTCATCGTCGCGCCGCTGCGGGGCACCCTCGCGCGGTATGAGGCGGCGGAGGGAGACACCGTGCGCGCCGGCCAGGTGGTGGCGATCGTCGAGGCGGTGAAAATGGAGCACGAGGCGCTCGCCCCTGCCACGAGCCGGATCGGGCGACTGCTCGCCACCCCGGGCGCGGTGGTCGATCCCGGCGATATACTTGCCCTCCTGGAGCCGATCGCCACGGAGGACGCGGCTCCCGATCCCCCCGCCGCTGTCGACCCGGATCACATCCGGCCTGACCTCGCCCAATCCCTCGCCCGCTGGAACGCCCTGATGGACGAGGCGCGCCCCGACGCCGTCGCCCGGCGTCGGGCCCGCGGGCAGCGCACCGCGCGCGAGAACCTCGCCGACCTGCTCGATCCCGGCAGCTTCGTCGAGTTCGGCGCCTT
>CAVVXO010000010.1:0-2500 GCA_963752245.1 uncultured Alphaproteobacteria bacterium | reverse complement strand
CAGGCCAGCGCCGTCGTGACATAAAGCCGAACGATCTGGAAAGGTCGGCCATAGCGGGTGATAGCCCCGTAGGCGTCAAGCAGCGACGGACTAGAGTAGGGCGGGACACGTGAAATCCTGTCTGAACATGGGGGGACCACCCTCCAAGCCTAAGTACTCCTCAACGACCGATAGTGAACAAGTACCGTGAGGGAAAGGTGAAAAGCACCCCGACGAGGGGAGTGAAACAGATCCTGAAATCGGAAGCCTACAAGCAGTCGGAGCCCCCGCGCGGGGTGACGGCGTACCTTTTGTATAATGGGTCAGCGACTTCATGTGCCGAGCAAGCTTAAGCCGATAGGCGTAGGCGCAGCGAAAGCGAGTCTGAATAGGGCGATCAAGTTCGTCGCATGACGACCCGAAACCAGGTGATCTATCCATGAGCAGGCTGAAGGCTGGGTAACACCAGCTGAAGGGCCGAACCGGTGCCTGTTGAAATAGGCTCGGATGACTTGTGGATAGGGGTGAAAGGCCAATCAAACCTGGACATAGCTGGTTCTCCGCGAAATCTATTTAGGTAGAGCGTCAGACGAACTCCTCGGGGGGTAGAGCACTGGATGGATGAGGGCGGCGCGAGCTGTACCGATTCTAACCAAACTCCGAATACCCGAGAGAGCTATCTGGCAGACACACGGCGGGTGCTAACGTCCGTCGTGAAAAGGGAAACAACCCTAACCATCATCTAAGGCCCCCAAGTCGTGGCTAAGTGGGAAACGATGTGGGATTGCACTGACAACCAGGATGTTGGCTTAGAAGCAGCCATCATTTAAAGAAAGCGTAACAGCTCACTGGTCAAGCGATCCTGCGCGGAAAATGTAACGGGGCTCAAGCCACGCGCCGAAGGTATGGGCGTGTTTTGCACGCGGTAGCGGAGCGTTCCGTAAGCCGTTGAAGGTCAGCCGCGAGGCTGGCTGGAGGTATCGGAAGTGAGAATGCTGACATGAGTAGCGACAAAGAGTGTGAGAGACACTCTCGCCGAAAGTCCAAGGGTTCCTGCGTAAAGTTAATCTGCGCAGGGTTAGCCGGCCCCTAAGGCGAGGCCGAAAGGCGTAGTCGATGGGAACCAGGTTGAACATTCCTGGGCCAGTCAGAAGTGACGAATGCCGTAACTTGTCAGGGCTTACTGGATTGCTCCTGGCAGGGAAGGTGTTCCTGGAAATAACTCTGACAGAGACCGTACCCGAAACCGACACAGGTGGACTGGTAGAGCATACCAAGGCGCTTGAGAGAACTATGCTGAAGGAACTCGGCAAATTGCACGCGTAACTTCGGGATAAGCGTGACTCCGCTTAGGGCAACCTTTGTGGAGTGGCACAGGCCAGGGGGTAGCGACTGTTTATCAAAAACACAGGGCTCTGCGAAGCCGCAAGGCGACGTATAGGGTCTGACGCCTGCCCGGTGCCGGAAGGTTAAAAGGAGCGGTGCAAGCTGCGAATTGAAGCCCCGGTAAACGGCGGCCGTAACTATAACGGTCCTAAGGTAGCGAAATTCCTTGTCGGGTAAGTTCCGACCTGCACGAATGGCGTAACGACTTCCCCGCTGTCTCCAGCATAGGCTCAGCGAAATTGAATTCCCCGTGAAGATGCGGGGTTCCCGCGGTCAGACGGAAAGACCCTATGAACCTTTACTGCAGCTTCGCTTTGGCGTTAGCAGCAACATGTGTAGGATAGGTGGGAGGCTATGAAGCCGGGGCGCCAGCTCTGGTGGAGCCAACCTTGAAATACCACCCTTGCTGTTGCTGGCGTCTAACCGAGGTCCGTTATCCGGATCCGGGACATAGCGTGGCGGGCAGTTTGACTGGGGCGGTCGCCTCCCAAAGTGTAACGGAGGCGCGCGATGGTGGGCTCAGAGCGGTCGGAAATCGCTCGTCGAGTGCAATGGCATAAGCCCGCCTGACTGCGAGACTGACAAGTCGAGCAGAGACGAAAGTCGGTCATAGTGATCCGGTGGTTCTGCGTGGAAGGGCCATCGCTCAACGAATAAAAGGTACTCTAGGGATAACAGGCTGATTTTGCCCAAGCGTCCACAGCGACGGCAAAGTTTGGCACCTCGATGTCGGCTCATCACATCCTGGGGGTGGAGCAGCTCCCAAGGGTTCGGCTGTTCGCCGATTAAAGTGGTACGTGAGCTGGGTTCAGAACGTCGTGAGACAGTTTGGTCCCTATCTGCCGTGGGTGTTCGAAGCTTGAGAGGATCTGTCCCTAGTACGAGAGGACCGGGATGGACATACCTCTGGTGGACCTGTCGTGGCGCCAGCCGCGCAGCAGGGTAGCTAAGTATGGACAAGATAACCGCTGAAAGCATCTAAGCGGGAAACTTACCTCAAAACAAGGCTTCGCCGAGAGCCGTGGTAGACCACCACGTTGATAGGCCAGGTGTGGAAGCGCCGCGAGGCGTGAAGCTTACTGGTACTAATCGCTCGATAGGCTTGATCGTTTTCATCAAAACTCATTGGCGCGTT
>CAVVXO010000009.1:0-57048 GCA_963752245.1 uncultured Alphaproteobacteria bacterium | reverse complement strand
CGGCGACCGCCTCGGCCAGGGGTCGGGCGGCGAGGCGATCGGTCAGGGCGAACAGGCCGACGCTGGCCGGCGGGCTCGGCGGCCGCGCCACGGCCGCGGCGCGCACCCGCTGGACGATGATCTGGGCGATCTCGGCCATCAAGGTGGCGTCACGCGCCGCGGCGGCGAGGAAGGCCGCGCGCGGCAGGCTCCAAACCTCGCTGTCGCGCGCGGCATGGACGCTCGCGCCATGGGCCCCGCCCTCCAGCGCCGCCATTTCGCCGGCCGGCTCGCCGGGGAGCACGATACCGACCGGCGCGGCGCTGGCGCGGGTCACCCGCAGCAGGCCGGCTCGTAGAAAGAAGACGGCGCCCGCCGCCTCGCCGGCCAGGAACAGCGGCGCCCCACCCGGCAGCGCGAAGGCGCTCGCCTGGCCGCTCGCCCGCGCCGCCTCGAACAGGGCGGCGATGCGCGGGGTGGAGGAGGGATCGCGTTCGCCTTTCAGCGACATGCTCCATGTAGACTCCCCGGCGCGGCCGGGCGTGGGTCCCGGCCGCCCATGCCTGATCTCGCCAGGCGCCGACCGGCCGAGCCGTGGATCGCCGCCACGAGCGCGGCCATGAGGGTAGAGGAGAGGAAGCCTCGTGGGAACGCGCCGCCAGCCTTCGGTAGATCCGCCACCTTAATTGTCCTGACCCGCGTTCCGTGGCACATCGGGAGCATGGACTACGAAGCCGCGTTCGCCGCCGCCGTCGCCGAGGTGCGCGAGGAGGGGCGGTATCGCGTTTTCGCCGACCTGAAGCGCCGGCGGGGCGCCTTTCCGCTCGCCGATTGGCGTCGCGGCGAGGATGATATTCGCGAGGTGGTCGTCTGGTGCTCCAACGACTACCTCGGCCAGGGCCAGAACCCGGTGGTGCTGGAGGCGATGCACCGGGCCGTGGACGAGGCGGGCGCCGGCTCGGGCGGCACGCGCAACATCTCGGGCACCACCCGCTACCACGTCGATCTGGAGCGCGAACTCGCCAGCCTGCATGGCAAGGAGAGCGCCCTCCTCTTCACTTCCGGCTATGTCGCCAACGAGGCCAGCCTGGCGACCCTGCAGCGCATCCTGCCCGGGCTGATCATCTTCTCCGACGCGCTCAACCACGCCTCGATGATCGCCGGCATCCGCCACGGTGGCGGACCGCGAAAGATCTTCCGGCACAATGATCTCGCCCACCTCGAAGCGCTGCTGGCGCAAGCGCCGGCCGACGCGCCAAAGCTGGTGGCGTTCGAGAGCGTCTATTCGATGGACGGCGACATGGCCGACATCGCCGCCACCGCCGCCCTCGCCAAACGCTTCGGCGCCCTCACCTATCTGGACGAGGTGCACGCCGTCGGCATGTATGGGCGGACCGGCGCCGGCGTCGCCGAGCGCGACGGCGCGATGGGCGAGATCGACATCATCGAAGGCACGCTCGGCAAGGCGTTCGGCGCCATGGGCGGCTACATCGCCGGCTCGGCGGCGCTGATCGACGCGGTCCGCAGCCACGCCAGTGGCTTCATCTTCACCACCTCCCTGCCGCCGGTGCTGACCGCCGGCGCGCTGGCCTCGATCCGTTGGCTGCGCGCCAACGACGACATCCGCCGCCGCCATCAGGAGCGGGCCGCCGCCCTCAAGGCGCGGATGACGGCCGCCGGCCTGCCGGTGATGCCCTCCGTCTGCCACATCGTGCCGCTGCTGGTCGGCGATCCGGTGCACTGCAAACTGGTCAGCGACATCCTGCTCGAGGATCACGGCGTCTACGTCCAGCCGATCAACTACCCGACCGTGCCGCGCGGAACCGAGCGGCTGCGCTTCACCCCGACCCCCTTCCACACCGACGCGATGATGGACGAGCTGGTGGCGGCGCTGGAGGCGCTGTGGGTCAGGTGCAATATTCGGCGGCTGGGCGGGGTGGCCGCCTAACGCGGCGCCGGGGCCGCGACCGCAACGCCGCCTCTTCGGCGGCGTCAGCAAAAAAGGGCCCGACGGAGCGGGGGCGACACGGAAAAGGTCTCTTGGGGGCCCAGCGGCGCTCCGCGTGCGTTGCTCGGATGTCCAGGCCAGCTTACACCTTCCTTCATGGACGACTCCTCCGCCGATTTCGCCGCGCTCGCGACCGCCGACGAGCGCCTGTTGCATCGCGCCGATCCGGAGGTGGCGGCGGCCGTGGACGGCGAACTCGCCCGGCAACGGGCGCAGATCGAGCTGATCGCTTCGGAGAACATCGTCTCGCCGGCTGTGCTGGCGGCGCAGGGGACGGTGCTGACCAACAAATACGCCGAGGGCTATCCCGGGCGGCGCTACTACGGCGGCTGCGAGGAGGTCGACAAGGTCGAGCGGCTGGCGATCGCGCGGGCGAAGGCGCTGTTCGGCTGCGCCTTCGCCAATGTCCAGCCGCACAGCGGCTCGCAGGCCAACCAGGGCGCCTTCATGGCGCTGATCCAGCCCGGCGATGTCTTCATGGGCATGGACCTGAACGCCGGCGGCCATCTCACCCACGGCAAGTCGGTCAACCAGTCGGGGATGTGGTTCAAGCCGGTCCCTTACGGCGTGCGGCGCGAGGACGAGCGGATCGACTACGACGAGCTGGCGAGAATCGCGCGCGAGGCGCGGCCGAAGCTGATCATCGCCGGCGGCTCGGCCTACAGCCGCGAGATCGACTTCGCCCGCTTCCGCGCCGTCGCCGACGAGGTCGGCGCCTATTTGATGGTCGACATGGCGCACTTCGCCGGCCTGGTCGCCGCCGGCGTTTTCCCGAGCCCGCTGCCGCACGCCCACGTCGTCACCACCACCACGCACAAGACCTTGCGCGGCCCGAGGGGCGGCATGATTCTCGCCAACGACAAGACGATCGGCAAGAAGATCGACGCGGCGGTATTCCCGGGCCTGCAGGGCGGCCCGCTGATGCACGTCATCGCCGCCAAGGCGGTGGCGTTCGGCGAGGCGCTGACCCCCGCGTTCAAGGAGTATGGCCGGCTCGTGGTGGCCAACGCACGCGCCCTCGGTGAAGCGGTGACCGAGGCCGGCTTGCGGGTCGTTTCGGGGGGCACCGACAGCCATCTGCTGGTGGTCGACCTCACGCCCAAGGACGTCACCGGCAAGGCGGCCGAGGACTCGCTGGAGCGCGCCGGCCTCACCTGTAGCCGTAGCACCATTCCCTTCGATCCCCGCCCCCCAATGCTGAGCTCCGGCATCCGCCTCGGCACGCCGGCCGGCACCACGCGCGGCTTTGGCGAGGCCGAGTTCCGCGAGGTCGCCCGTCTGATCGTCGAGGTTGTCGAGGGGCTGGCGGCCAATGGCCAGGCGAACGAGAGCGTCGAGGCGCGCGTGCGAGCCAAGGTGCATGCCCTGACGGACCGCTTTCCCATCTATTGATGAGGACCCGGCGGTCGACGCGCGTTTTCGGGGCGTCGAGGACGCCAAGCACGATTTCACAGGGGAGCGGCCGGGCTAGGCTTGGCCACCCGGCGAAGGAGCCCACACCGCGACCCCTCCCTGAAAAGGGGAGCGGCTCGCGCCCCTACCAGGCGCCGATGCGCTCGGCCTCCGCGTGGGAGAGCGGATGGCGGGCGGCGGCGTGGTCTTGCTCGGCGAGGAAGCGCACCGCCTCCAGCGCCGCCATGCAACCCATGCCAGCCGCGGTGACCGCCTGGCGATAGACATCGTCGGTGACGTCGCCGGCGGCCCACACACCCTCGACCCTCGTCGCCGTTCGGCCTGGCTGGACCGTCAGGTAGCCGCCGGCATTGGTCGGCAACTGGCCGGCGAACAGCTCGGAGGCGGGCGCGTGGCCGATGGCGATGAAGACGCCGTCGCAGGCGATCTCGCGGCGTTCGCCGCCGCGAACGTGGCGCAGGCGCACGCCGCGAACCGTCTCCGGCGCGCCGGCCCCGAGGATCTCGTCCACCTCGTGATCCCACACGATCTCGATCATGTCGCTGGCGAACAGCCGCTCTTGCAGGATCGCCTCGGCGCGCAGCTCGTCGCGGCGATGGACCAGGGTCACCTTGCTGGCGAACTTGGTCAGGAACAGCGCCTCCTCGACCGCGGTGTTGCCGCCGCCGACCACGACCACCGGCTTGCCGCGATAGAAGAACCCGTCGCAGGTGGCGCAGGCCGAGACGCCGAAGCCGCGCAGCCGCGCCTCGCTGTCGAGCCCCAGCCATTTCGCCTGGGCGCCGGTTGCGATGATGATGGTCTCGGCGAGGAAAACCCGACCGGAGTCGCAGGCGACGCGGAACGGCCGGCGGCGGAGATCGACGGAGGTGACCAGGTCGTCGACCAACTCCGTGCCGACCTCGACGGCCTGGACGCGCATCTGGTCCATCAGCCACGGACCTTGGATGACCTCGGCGAAGCCTGGATAGTTCTCGACGTCGGTGGTGATGGTCAGCTGGCCCCCCGGGGTCAAGCCGCCAATCAGCACCGGCGCCAGCAGCCCGCGCGCGGCGTAGATCGCCGCCGAATAGCCCGCCGGCCCGGCGCCGATGATGCAGCAGCGGACCGACCGGCCCGCGCCTTCCCCCGCTGGAGCGGTGTCTACACCCACTCGACGTTGGTGATTTCGTAAGCCTTGACGCCGCTCGGGGTGTTCACCTCGACGACATCGCCGGTCTCCTTGCCGATCATCGCCCGGGCGATCGGCGAAACGATCGAGATCTTGCCGGCGCGCACGTCCGCCTCGTGCTCGCCAACGATCTGGTAGCGCGCCTTCTCTTCGGTGTCCTCGTCAATCACGCTGACGGTGGCGCCGAACTTCACCTGCGCCCCCGAGAGCTTGGACACATCGATGATCTGAGCCCGGGCCATGCGGTCTTCGATCTCGGCGATCCGTCCCTCGATCCAGCCCTGACGATCCTTGGCGGCGTGGTACTCAGCGTTTTCCGAAAGGTCGCCGTGCTGGCGCGCCTCGCCGATCGCCGCGGTGATCGCCGGGCGTTCGCGGGTCTTGAGACGCCGCAGTTCTTCGTCGAGGGCGTGAAAGCCCTCGGCCGTCATGGGAATCTTGTCCATGTCCTACTTTGTCTGGTGAACTCTATCCGTTCGCGGCAAGCGCGCCCGAGGCGAAGGGGCGCCGCCACACCGGCCCGGTAAGGTAGGGCCGGGCGCCGTCTGCTTCAAGGCGCGCGCGATTTGACGCTTTGCGCTATGGGTCGAGGCACTCTGGCGAGGGGGAGGCGAGTTGGCGAAATTGATCGTTCGCGGCGGTCGTCGCCTGGAAGGGCGCATCACGCCCTCGGCGAACAAGAACGCCGTCCTGCCGATCCTGTGCGCCACCCTGCTCACCGACGAGCCGGTCACCCTGCGCGGCGTGCCCGATATCACCGACGTGCGCCAGATCCTCGATTTTTTCGCCACCCTGGGCAGCGAGGTGACCTGGGAGCCGGCGAGCGGGGTCGCCCGCCTGCGCCACGCCGGGGCCCATCCGGGCGCGGCCATCCGCCTGCCGCAGGGGATGCGCTCCTCGATCATGCTGATTCCGCCGCTGCTGGCGCGCTTTGGCGAGGCGAAGATCGCCGGCGAGGTCAAGGGCTGCACGCTCGGGGCGCGCGAGATCGATCCGCACATCGAGGTATTTGAAGCTTTCGGCGTCGAGGTCGAGGCGGAAGACGACGCCCTGGCGCTGCGGCTCCCGGCTCGCTTTGGCGCGGCGAGCCATTGGTTGGATTACGCCTCGGTGACCACCACCGAGAATTTCGCCCTCTGCGCGGCGCTGGCGCGGGGCGAGGCGCGGCTGATGAACGCCGCCTCCGAACCGCACGTGCAGGAGTTTTGCACCTTTCTGGCGCTGATGGGCGCGCGGATCGAGGGAAGCGGAACCAGCCGACTGACCGTCGAGGGTGTCCAGCGGCTCGGCGGCGCCGATTTTACCTTCGCGGAGGACTTTCACGAGATCGCCACCTTCTTGGCCTTGGGCGCGATCACCGGCGGCGCGGTCGAGGTGCGGAACGCCCAGCCGGAGCAGTTTCCCCTGATCGATCGCGCCTTCGCCAAGTTCGGCGTCACCGTCCGCCACCAGCACGGCTGGTCGTCGGCGAGAGCCGACGGCCCGCTCAAGGTGAAGCCGCCATTCACCAGCTACATTCTGCCAAAGATCGAGGCCGCGCCCTGGCCCTATCTGCCCGTCGACCTCCTGCCGATCTTCGTCGCCCTCGGCGCGCTGGCCGAGGGCGAGATGCTGTTCTGGAACAAGGTCTACGAGGGCGCGCTCGGCTGGACCTCGGAACTGGCGAAGTTCGGCGCCCACGCCCTGCAGTGCGATCCGCACCGGGTGATCACCTTCGGCGGGCGGCCGCTCGGCCCGGCGACCGTCGAAAGCCCCTATATCATCCGCGTCGCCATTGCCCTGCTCATGGTCGCCGCCAGCATCCCGGGCGAATCCACGATCCTCAACGCCGATCCCATCCGCCGCGCCCACCCGCGGTTCGTCGAGAACCTGGCCGCCCTTGGCGCCGACGTCGAGTGGGCCTGACGGAGACGGGGGCCCCGATTCGGGAAATTGAGCCGATGGGCGCCCACCGCTGGGCCCATGCGCATCGGGGCAGGAGCGTGGGCGAGTGAATCGCGGCTATAGTGGGCGGCCGTCATGCCGATCCGCCGCCTGCCGCCCGATCTGGTCAACCGCATCGCCGCCGGCGAGGTGATCGAGCGGCCGGCCAGCGCGGTCAAGGAACTGGTCGACAACGCGCTCGACGCCGGCGCCCGGCGCATCGAGATCCAGGCCGAGGGGGGCGGCCTGACGCGCATCCTGGTAGCCGACGACGGCTGCGGCCTCGCCGCGAGCGAGCTGCCGCTGGCGTTGGAGCGGCACGCCACCTCCAAGCTCGGCGGGGCGTCGGCGGACGGCGTCTGGGACCTGTTGCGCATTTCCACCCTTGGGTTCCGCGGCGAGGCCCTGCCGTCGATCGCCTCGGTGTCACGCCTGACGCTGGCCGGGCGGGTGGCGGGCGCCGAGGCGTTCGCCATCGCGGTCCACGCCGGAGCGCCCGACGCGGCGCGCCCGTCCGCCTTCGCCGGTCCGCATGGCGCCAGGGTCGAGGTGCGCGACCTGTTCCACGCCACCCCCGCACGGCTCAAGTTCATGAAGTCGGAGCGGTCGGAGACCCTGGCGATCGCCGAGACGGTGCGGCGCGCCGCCATGGCCCGCGAGGACGTCGCCTTCAGCCTCGACCTCGATGGCCGCAAAGCGCTGCGGCTCGCCGCCGAGGCGCCCGGCCCGGCGGGGCGGCTGGCGCGCCTTTCGGCGCTGCTCGGCCGCGAGTTCGCCGACAACGCCCTCGCCATCGACCAGGCACGCGAGGGAGTCGCCTTGAGCGGCTGGGCCGGCCTGCCGACCTTTCATCGCGGCGCCAGCACCCACCAGTATCTGTTCGTCAACCGCCGGCCGGTGCGCGACCGCCTGCTGCAGGGAGCGCTGCGCGCCGCCTATGCCGATCACCTGGCCCGCGATCGCCACCCGGTGGCGGCGCTGTTCATCGACCTCGACCCGGAGGAGGTCGACGTCAACGTTCACCCCACGAAGGCGGAGGTGCGATTCCGCGACGCCGCCCTGGTGCGCGGCTTGATCGTCGGCGGCTTGCGGCACGGCCTCGCCGGCGCGGGACACCGGGCCTCGACCACGGTGGCGGGCGCCGCCCTCGCCAGCTTCCGGCCGGGCGCCGCGACCGGCGGTCAGCCTGTTTCCGCCGCTAACTTCTCCGCCTGGGCCGGTTGGAGCCCGCGGGCGCCGACCGCCGACCTCGCGCCGCCGGGCGTCGCCGAGCCCGAGCAGCCTTGGGCCGGGCCGCCGAGCGCGGATCAAGCCGCCGCCGCCTTCCCGCTCGGCGCCGCCCGGGCGCAGCTGCACGAGACCTACATTCTCGCCCAGACCGCCGATGGCGTCGTCATCGTCGACCAGCACGCCGCGCACGAGCGCCTGGTCTATGAGCGGATGAAGGCTGCCATGGCCTCCGGCGCGGTCGCCCGCCAGCCGCTGTTGATCCCGGAGGTGGTCAGCCTCGACCCGGCCGAAGCCGAGCGTCTGGCCGGCCGCGCCGAGGCGCTGGCGGCGCTCGGCCTGATGATCGAGCCATTTGGGCCGGGCGCGGTGCTGGTGCGCGAGACCCCGGCCCTGCTGGGCGAGGCGGACGCCGCCGGCCTTGTACGCGACATCGCCGACGACCTCGCCGCCGACGACGCGCCGCTTGCCCTGGCCGAACGGGTCGCCGCGGTCTGCGCCACGCGGGCCTGCCACGGCTCGGTGCGGGCCGGCCGGCGCCTGGCGGTCGCGGAGATGAACGCCTTGCTGCGCCAGATGGAGGCGACGCCGCACTCCGGCCAATGCAACCACGGCCGACCGACCTACGTCGAACTCAAGCTGGCCGACATCGAGCGCCTGTTCGGCCGGCGGTAGGCCTGCATGCGGAGCTTATTTGTCCGGCGCGGAGTGCCGCCCCGCGGCGGATGTCCGCCGCACCAGCCAGGGAAAGCTCAGGCCCTGGACGATCACCGAGAACAGCACCACCACGAAGGTGGTCGGCAGCAGCAGGTCGCGCGCCGAACCGGCGGGCAGGCTGAGCGCGAGGGCGAGCGACAGGGCGCCGTGCAGGCCGCCCCAGGCGAGGATCAGCCCCGCGCCGGGCTCCCGCCGTCGCCGCTGGAAGAAGGTCCCCCACGGCGCCACCACCAGCCCGCGCACCGCCAGGGTCAGGACGATCGCCGCCAGCCACAGGCCCGCGTGCCGCAGGTCAAGGTCGACGGCGACCAGCTCCAGGCCGAGCAGCAGGAAGATCAGGGCGTTCAGCAGCTCATCGACGAGCGTCCAGAAGGCGAACACATACCGCCGGGTCGTCTCGCTCATCGCCGCCGAAACCCCGGCGTCGCCGATCATCAGGCCGGCGGCGACCACGGCGATCGGACCGCTCAGCCCGAGCGCCTGGGCCAAGGCGTAGGATCCGACCGCCAGCGCCAAGGTGATGGCGACCTCGACCGGATAGTCGTCGATGGCGCGCATGGCGCGAACGGCGACAGCGCCGGCCGCGAGGCCGAGCGCGAGGCCGCCGCCGGCCTCCATGGCCACCGCCGCCACCGCCCCGGCCGGACTCGCCGCGCCGCCCCGGGCGATCGCCAGCAAGGCGAGAAAGACGACGATGCCGACGCCGTCGTTGAACAGCGCCTCGCCTTGCAGCACCGCCCGCAGGCGCTTCGACAGCGCGCCGGTGCGGACCGCCGCCAGCACGGCGATCGGATCCGTCGGGCTGATCAGCGCCCCGAACACCAGCGCCCAGGCGAGCGGCAGGTCGAGACCGACGGCGCGGGCGGCCAGCCACAGCCCGCCGCCGACCAGGGCCGTGGAGGCGAGCACGCCCAGCGTCGCCAGCGACCACACCGACAGGCGCCGGCGGCGCAGTTCCGCCAGATCCACCTGCATCGCGCCGGCGAACAGCAGGAAGGCGAGCAGCCAGCCGAGCACCGCCTGAGGGAAATCCAGCGCCCGCAGAGCGCGGAGCGGCGCGGCGGCGTTGGCGGGCAGCAGGCCGGCGGCCCTCGCGGCGAGCAAGGCCGCCGCCGCCGCGACCCCGGCGAGCACCATCGCGACGCCGGCGGGCAGGTTCAGCCAGCGACTGTTGATCCAGCCGACGCCGGCGACCAGGGCGAGAAAGGCGGCGACGAGCTCGAAGGCGCTCATTCGCGACGCTTCGGGCCGTCGTTGCTGACAGGGCGTCCAGGCACGCGCAACGCTACGCGCGCGGGCCCCGCCGGATCAAATCGTCGCTTGGCGCTTTTGGCCGCGCGGCCGAGGCATCAAGCCGCGGCCGGCTCGCGCTGCTGGCCCAACAGTTTGATCATCGCGGCGCAGAACGCCGGCAGGTCATCGGGCTTGCGCGAGGTAACGAGGGCGCCGTCCACCACCACCTCGCGGTCGACCCAATGGGCGCCGGCGTTTTCAAGGTCGACGCGCAGCGACGGCCAGGATGTCACCGTCTTGCCGCGCACGCCGGCGGCATTGATCAACGTCCATGGACCATGACAGATCGCCGCGATTGGCTTGCCAGCCTCGACGAAGGCGGCCACGAAGTCGATCGCCGCCGGCTCCAGGCGCAGCGCGTCCGGGTTCATCACGCCGCCGGGCAGCACCAGGGCGTCATAGCGCGCCGCATCGGCGGTCGCGAGCGTCTGGTCGACCGGCACGGTCCGGCCCTTGTCCTGGTGCACCCAACCCTGGATCACGCCAGCCTTCGGCGCGATCACTTCAACGGTCGCGCCGGCCTCTTTCAGCGCCGCGACCGGGCGTTCGAGTTCGGACTGTTCGAAGCCGTCGGTGGCGAGGACGGCGATGGTGTTGTGCAAGGCGGGCACGCGAGCTCTCCGGTGGATCATGAGCCGCTCAAACGCCCGCCGCCGCCCGACGTTGCGGCGCCCTCCGCCTGCTTGCGCCGCTTGATGAAATCGACGCGCGCCACGCCCCAGCGCCGCGCGTCCAGTCCCTCCCACGCCTGGCCCAAGTCGAGAGCGCCGGCCCCGGCCTCGCGCTCGACCGCCACGATCGCCTCATCCGCCAGCCATCGTTCGGATAGCAGCCTCGCCAACGCCAGGCTCGCCAGGTTCCGTCCGTATGGCGGATCGAGGAAGACAAGCGAACACGGCGCGTCCGACGCCGAGCGCGATGGCATGAGGGCGACGTCGGCGAGCCGCGCCGCGCCGCGGTCGCGCCATCCAAGACGGGCGAGATTGGCGGCGATGGCGCCGCGCGCCGCCGGCGCGTGGTCGATGAACAGGCAGCTCTTCGCGCCGCGCGACAGCGCCTCGAGGCCAAGCGCGCCGGAGCCCGCGAACAGGTCGAGCACCCGGGCGCCGGTCACGCCCGGCGACCACGGCGCGTGCTCGAGCACGTCGAAGATCGCCTGGCGGGTGCGATCGGCGGTCGGACGGGTCAGGTGTCCCTTCGGCGCCACAATCGGCCGGCCTCGATGCGTTCCGCCGACAATCCGCATGCCGCGCCCTTTCTCGAGGCGTTAGTCCTGGCCGAAGAGGAGGCGGCGAGGCAAGATGAAGCCGGGACTGGACGGAACGGGCCGCTACGGCCGGATGTGGATGGGGCTCGGGCGCTCGCCCTTCCTGGCCGACCTGACGCAAAAGGATCGCGACCCCCTGCGCCTGCTGGCCACCCTGGCCGGCGGGGCGAGCCTCGGCATGGTCGCCGCCACCGCCGCCATGCTGCTGGTGCTGGTCGCCGACGTGTTCCTGACCGGCCACGGCGCCGAAGGGCTGACGGCGATCGGCGGCGCGGTGATCCGCATGCAGGCCGGCTCACCCTGGCTGCTGCCGAACGCGGTGCTGGAGCTCGCGCTGGCGGTCGGCGTCAATGGCGCCTTCGCCATCGTCTTCGTCGCCGTGGCGGCGCTGCTCGCCGGCCACCCGCTGCACAGCTATATCACCGTCGCCCGCTCAGTGCGCTGGCGGCTGCTGGTCGCCGGGGTGGTGATGGGCGGCCTGCTGCTGGCCCCCCTGGTGCTGATTGACCGCTTCTGGGGCGACAACGCCGGACCGGCGCCGCTGATGACCATCGGCCGGGGCGCCGCCGAGGTGGCGATCTATGGCGCGACGGCTCTGCTGCTGATCCCGGCCGCCGCCGCCGAGGAGATCGTCTTCCGCGGCTGGCTGCTGCGCACGTTCGCCGCCGCCACCCGAGCCCCCGGCCTGCTCATCGTGCTGACCGGCATGGTGTTTTCGGCATTGCACGATGTGCGGCTCGATGCCCAGGGCCCGCGCTTCGTCTTCGAGCCCGACGCCTTCCTGCTGCGCACCATCATGGGCGCCGGCTTCGCCTACATGACCCTGCGCCTCGGCGGCATCGAGTTCGCCGTCGGGGCCCATGCCGCCAACAACATCCTGATCGTCCTGTTCGTCGAGCCGTTCAGCATGCGCGCCGACGAGGGCGCCGGCGCTCTGTCCGTCGCCCCGCTGTTCGAGGACGTGCTGCTGGCGGTCGGCTATGTGGCGATCACCGAGGCGGTCGTCCGCCTTTCGGCCCTGCGCCGCCTGGCGGGGGTCGACGAGGCCGAGCTGGCGCCGCCTTGACGCTGGCGGAGCCTGGCGCGCGCCGCGGCGACGCCTTCGGCCTCGCCCAGCCGGGCTTGTAGGCCTTGCGCTTGACCGCCGGCTCCGCGGGCTCGGGGCGGCGAGCGGATCGGGCCGGGGTGGCCGGCCGCGGCGGCCGCCAGAGCGCGCGATCGCCGGTCGGCAGGCTGGCCGGCGCGATCAGCTGGCCGAGCTGCTCGCGCAGCACCCGCGGACCGACCTCCTCCACCGCCCCGGCGGCGAGCTCGCCCAGGGCGAACGGTCCGTAGGCCAGGCGGATGAGACGGTTGACGGTCAGGCCGAGCGCCTCCAGAACCCGGCGCACCTCGCGGTTCTTGCCCTCCGCGAGGGCGAGGCTGATCCACAGATTGGCCGATGTCGCGCCCGTTTCGCCGCCTTTCGACTTGTCGAGCCGCGCCTCGATGGCGCCGTAGCGCACGCCATCGACGACGAGGCCTTCCCTCAAGCCGTCCAGCCGCGCCTGGTCGATCCGGCCGCGAGCGCGGGCTCGGTAGCGGCGGGCCAGCCCGGTGGCCGGCAGCTCCAGCGCTCGGGCCAGCGCGCCGTCGTTGGTCAGGAGCAGCAGGCCCTCGGACGCCAGATCCAGCCGACCGACCGAGATCAGTCGCGGCAGGCCCGGCGGCAGGGCGTCGAACACCGTCGGCCGTCCGGCCGGATCGCGATGGGTGGTCACCAGCCCGGCTGGCTTGTGATAGCGGAACAGCCGCGTCGGCTCGGCGGCCGCGACCGGCGCGCCGTCGACGGTGACCGCATCGGCTGGCCCGACCTTCACCGCCGGGGTGGCCAAGACCTCGCCGTTCAGGCGCACCCGTCCATCGGCGATCAGTCGCTCGACCTCGCGGCGCGAGGCGACGCCGGCGCGGGCCAGCACCTTGGCGATGCGCTCGCCGTCCGATGCGGCCCTTTCGACTTGACCGCTCGCCGGCGGCCCGTTTGGCTCTTCCCGATGTCCGACCATGACCTCATGATGATGCGTCGCGCCCTCGCCGAGGCGCAAGCCGCCGCCGCCCGCGGCGAGACGCCGGTCGGCGCGGTTGTCGTCGATCCGGCCACCGGCCAAGTGCTCGCCGCGGCCGGCAACGGCCCAATTGCCGCCCACGACCCCACCGCGCACGCCGAAATCCTCGCCCTGCGCGCCGCGGCCCAAGCGCGCCGCAACTACCGCCTGACCGGCCTTTCCCTGTTCGTCACCCTGGAGCCGTGCGCCATGTGCGCCGGCGCCATCAGTCACGCCCGCATCGGCCGCCTGGTGTTCGCCGCCGCAGATCCCAAGGGCGGCGCGGTGCTGCGCGGCCCACGCCTGTTCGACCAGCCCACCTGCCACTGGCGGCCGGCGGTCGAGAGCGGCCTCCTGGCGGAGGAGAGCGCGGCCTTGCTGCGAAATTTCTTTCGCTGTCGGCGCGGGCGATGAGCTCCGGGCGGCGGGCGGCAGACGGCGGCTTGATGACAATCACGATTTAAAAAGAAAAAACCTAAAGCGACCTATCACGGAATATCGGAAAGCGCGTTCCCCCGCGAATGTCACTCCGTGGGCGGTCGCCCTGCAAGGCGAGTCCGTTCCGAGAGCGCCTTCGCTGAGACGACGAGCGCATCCCAATCGTCGGGTGGATTGCCGGCCTTGAGCATCTTGGCGAACACCGCGTAAGCATCCGTTCGGCTGCCGTAGGTGCGCCTGGTCTGCTCGTCGTTGACCCAGGCGAGCACGATCACCTTGGCCGTCGAACTGAAGCGGAAGAACAGCCGGTGCTGCTGGTAAAACTTCGCTCTCCGCCAGTGCTTGCGCGCGGCGCCGAGCGTCTCGCCCTGCTCGAAGCGGCTGTGCGCCGGGTCGGCCGGGATGTCCTCGAACGCCAGCTTCAGCACCGCCGCCAGCATCTTGACGGCGCGGCGGGACCGGTATCCGTCCGGGTCCTTTTTCCGGGTCCGGCCGACCGCCGATGTGAGCGCTTCAAGCTGATCGAGGAACAGCGGATGCGCGAAGAGCTCCCAGTCGCCGACCTTCACCGCCTCCCTCAGAGCGGCGCGTCGAGATCGATATCGACGCCGTCGACCAGCTTGCGGCCGCGCTCGACGAGCGAGGCCGGCGCGCGCCGGAGGCGCTCCGGATGCCCGGCGATGTCACGCTCGAGCAGGTCGAGGAAGCTGGCGAGAACAGGGTCTTCGCCCGCCCGCTCGGGACGGCGGCGGACGACGACCTCCTCGCCACGCACCTCATAGGCAAGCATGTCGCCGCGACGCAGGCCGAGCGCCTCGCGCACGCCCTTCGGGATGGTGGTCTGAAACCGCTCGGTGACGGAGCTTTGAATCATGGTCGCCTCCCGGTCATGGACGTAATGCAAATGCATTGCGAGGGCAAGGCTAACCGGTCGCTCTCTGGCTTGAAGACGATGAACAAAGCCGGCTGGAAGCCGGCGGTACGGTTGCAAGGTATTCGCGCTTTTCGCCTCCCTGTGCGGCCCCCGTCCCGCGCCGGGCGGCCGTCACGCCGCCCGCCGTTCCACCTCCGCCAGGGCATCCTCGGCCGCCGCCATGTAGCCGCGGGTGATCGGCACCGCGTCGACGCGTCGGGCGAGCTGCAGCTGGAAGTTCATGTGGTCGCCGTAGCGGAAACCCATCTCGGCGCCGGCGAGATAGAACTCCCACATGCGGCAGAACCGCTCGTCGTAGAGCGCCCGCATCTCGGCGCGTCGGGCGGCGAAGCGCTCCTGCCAGCGTCGCAGGGTCTCGGCATAGTGCAGCCGCAGGATCTCGATGTCCGTCACCCACAGCCGGGCGCGTTCGACGCGCGGCAGCACCTCGGAGAGGGCCGGAATGTAGCCGCCGGGGAAGATGTATTTGGCGGTGAAGGCGTCGGTGGTGCTGGGGCCATCCGCGCGGCCGATCGAATGGATCACGGCCACGCCGTCGGGCTTGAGAAGACGGGCGATCTTGTCGAAATACGCCTGATAGTTCGGCCGTCCGACGTGTTCGAACATGCCGACCGAGACGATGCGGTCGTACGGCCCCTCGACGTCGCGGTAGTCGGTGAGCGAGAACCGCGCCAGGTGTGAAAGGCCGGCGGCCTCGGCGCGCTCGCGGGCGATGCGCAACTGTTCCTCCGACAGCGTGACGCCATCGACGCTCACGCCGGCCCAGGCCGCCAGCGAAAGCGCCATGCCCCCCCAGCCGCAGCCGATGTCGAGCACCTTCTGCCCGGGCTCCAGGGCCAACTTGGCCGCGATGTGCCGCTTCTTGGCCAGCTGAGCTTCTTCGAGATCGAGGTCGGGCCGCTCGAAGTAGGCGCAGCTGTACTGCAGGTCCTGATCGAGGAAGGCGCGATAGAGGTCGACGGAGAGATCGTAGTGGTGATGGACGTTGCGCCTGGCCGAGCGCCGGGCGTTGTGCTCGCTGGCCAGAGCCGACCACACCCGGGCCAGAGGCCCTGGTTTGGGTCCAGGCAGGTCTCCCGCGGGATGACGCAGGGCGAGCTCGAGCAGGTCGCGCATGGAGCCGCGGGTCAGCTCCAGCTTCCCGGCCATGTAGGCCTCGGCGAGGCCGAGCGAGGGGCGCGCGACGATGCGGCCGAGCGTGAGACGATCGGCGATGGTCGCCTCGACATGCGGCGCGCCGCCGTCGCCGAACGCCAGTCGCCGGCCGCCCGGCAGGGTGACGGTCAGGTCGCCGGTGCGCACCAATTCGCGCAGGAACGACTGGAAACTCATGCCCATGGTGGCGAGAATCTTGCTCAAATGCGTTCCAAAGGCAACGCGCCGACGCCGGCGCCTTCAGCCCGCCCGGCGGCGGACGCCGCGCTCTGGTCGCCTTGACGTTCCCCGCCGCCGCGCCTATCTGACCTTCGCTGGCACTCGGGGCGGGCGGCTGCTAATGCGCCGATCCCGGGTTCTGCCGCGAAGGTTCAAACAGCTCAAGACCCAAGAGATACGGAGACAAGCACTCATGGCGTTTCGTCCGCTAGGCGACCGCGTCCTCGTCCGTCGCGTCGAGGAAGAAGAAAAGACCAAGGGCGGGATCATCATCCCCGACACCGCCAAGGAAAAGCCGCAGGAAGGCAAGGTCATCGCCGCCGGCCCCGGCGCGCGCGACGACAACGGCAAGATCCACGCGCTCGATCTCAAGGCCGGCGACCGCATCCTGTTCGGCAAGTGGTCGGGCAGCGAGATCAAGCTCGACGGCGAGGACCTCCTGATCATGAAGGAAAGCGACGTTTTGGGCGTGCTCGACTGACAGCCGCCGCGACGCGAACCTTCCAAACCGTAAACCCCATTCGAAAGAGAGCTAAACCAAGATGGCTGCCAAGGACGTCTATTTCTCCACCGACGCGCGCGACCGCATGCTGCGCGGCGTCAATATTCTCGCCAATGCCGTGAAGGTGACCCTAGGTCCCAAGGGTCGCAACGTCGTCATCGAAAAGTCGTTCGGCGCGCCGCGCTCGACCAAGGACGGCGTCACCGTCGCCAAGGAGATCGAGCTTTCCGACAAGTTCGAAAATCTGGGCGCCCAGCTTATTCGCGAGGTCGCCTCGAAGACCAACGACAAGGCCGGCGATGGCACCACCACCGCCACGATCCTGGCCCAGGCGATCGTCAGCGAGGGCACCAAGTCGGTGGCCGCCGGCATGAACCCGATGGACCTGCGCCGCGGCGTCGACAAGGCCGTGACCAAGGTGGTCGAGCACATCAAGGCCACGTCCAAGAAGGTGACCACCAATCAGGAGATCGCCCAGGTCGGCGCCATCTCCTCCAACGGCGACAAGGAAATCGGCGACATGATCGCCCGCGCCATGGAGAAGGTCGGTAACGAGGGCGTGATCACCGTCGAGGAGGCCAAGAGCCTCGACACCGAGCTCGATGTCGTCGAAGGCATGCAGTTCGACCGCGGCTACCTCTCCCCCTACTTCATCACCAACGCCGACAAGATGGAGGCGGTGCTCGAGGATCCGCTGATCCTGCTCTACGAAAAAAAGCTCTCCTCGCTGCAGCCGTTGCTCCCCGTGTTGGAAGCTGTGGTGCAGTCCTCGCGTCCGCTGGTGATCGTCGCCGAGGATATCGAGGGTGAGGCGCTCGCCACCCTGGTGGTCAACAAGCTCCGCGGCGGTCTGCGCGTCGCGGCGGTCAAGGCGCCGGGCTTTGGCGATCGCCGCAAGGCGATGCTGGAGGACATCGCGGTGCTGACCGGTGGTCAGCTGATCAGCGAAGACCTCGGCATCAAGCTCGAGAACGTCGGCATCGACATGCTCGGCAAGGCCAAGAAGGTGACGATCACCAAGGATGACACCACCATCGTCGACGGCGCCGGCGAAAAGAGCGGGATCGAAGGCCGCATCGCCCAGATCAAGCGCCAGATCGAGGACACCACCAGCGACTACGACAAGGAGAAGTTGCAGGAGCGCCTGGCCAAGCTGGCCGGCGGGGTCGCGGTTGTGCGCGTCGGCGGCTCGACCGAGGTCGAGGTGAAGGAGCGCAAGGATCGCGTCGATGACGCCCTGAACGCCACGCGCGCCGCGGTCGAGGAAGGCATCGTCGCCGGCGGCGGCGTCTGCCTGCTCAAGGGCGTGAAGGCGCTGGAAGGCCTGAAGGGCGACAACGCCGATCAGGACGCGGGCATCGCCATCGTCCGTCGCGCCCTGCAGGCCCCCATCCGCCAGATCGCCGAGAACGCCGGCGTTGAAGGCTCGATCGTGGTCGGCAAGGTGACGGAGAACGCCAGCGACACCTTTGGCTTCAACGCCCAGACCGAGGAGTACGTCGATCTGATCAGCGCCGGCATCATCGACCCGGCCAAGGTGGTGCGCACCGCGCTGCAGGACGCCGCTTCCGTCGCCGGCCTGATGATCACCACCGAGGCGGCGATCGTCGAGGCGCCGAAGAAGCCGGCGCCGGCGCCCGGCGGCGGCGGCATGGGCGGCGGAATGGGCGGCATGGGCGACATGGACTTCTAAGCCGTCCGGCGCTCACGCTCACGTGATGAAGAAGGGCGGCGTCCGCGAGGGCGCCGCTCCTTTTTTCCGTTCTGACAACGCGACACCGTCGCGCCGCTAGAGTATCTTCACCCTCCGCGAGTTCATCTCCGGCCGCGCCCAGAAGTTGGTGTCGGCATATTGGGCGAAAAGGTCGGGCGGGATGCACGGCTGGCGCGGTTCGGCGCCGACCTTCGGCCGCACCTTGTGCAGGCCGGGCATGCCGAGGCCATCGTCGTAGTCGGGCTCGTCGAAGGCGAGGTTTTCGGTGTCGTGGCGAAAGGCCGGCTCGCCTAGAACGTCGTAGAGCCTCGACAGCACCTCAAGGGGATCGCGCGCGAGCCGTTCATAGTCGATGATGATCAGCATTGGCGCGAACTCGCTGAACCAGGCCTCACGCAGCGCGCTCCAGGCCTGGCCGATCAGACCCGCATCTGAGTTCATCAGCACCTCCGCCCTGGCGTAGACCGAGCTGCCGGTCTGGAAGTTCAGCGTGCGCGACAGGCGCAGGGGATTGCGCCGCAGGATCCGCTCGATACTGTCGATCACCCAGCCGACCTCGCGCACCAGGCAGATGATCCGGGCCTCGGGCCACAGCGCCCTCAGCAGCGGAGCCTTGCCGGTCCACGAGCGATTGGTGTCGAACACGACATGGCTCCCGCGCCGCTCGCCGTAATAGTTGTCGAATACGCCGTGCAGCAGCCGGCGGCGGCGATCGTCGTCGAAGAAGGGGGCGAACTCGCCGCCGCCGCTGATGCGCGGCAGGAGGGTCTGGACCAGCCCCGCCACCGGGCTGGTCACGCCGGCGGTGAACTTTGGATTCTGCCGCAAGAGGGCGCTGAGCAGCGTCGAGCCCGAGCGCGGCAGGCCGGAGATGAAGTGGTAGGCGCTCACCCCCGGCGCTCGCGCGCCCTCAGGCGTAGGCGCAATGCGGCTTGGCGATCAGCGTCTCCGGCTCGAACCGCCCCTGCACTGCCTGGATGTGGTCGGCCGCGCTTGGGACGAAGGCCGCGGCCGCCTGGACGAAGCCGCTGGGAGCGAAGAGGTGCGGGTTCGCGACCGGCTCGACGGTCGGCTTGGAGGTCACGGACAACGATGGCGCGGCCGTTCCCGGCGGCGATGGCGCGATTGCGGGAGGCGGCGCTGCGTGAGCCGCCTGGGCGACGGTCGCCGGGGGCGGGCTCGACCCGGAGCCCTCGCGCCGCAGGGCCCGATCGAACACCGCGATGGCGCCGATGTTTCGGCCGGCCGAGCCGATGATTGACCCGCCGGGTACGCGCGCGGCCCCATAGCCGTAGCCACCTTCATAAGAGCCATAGCCCCCGACCGTGCCGTTCTGCCCGGTCTCCTGGCCATAGCCGTTGAAAGTCGCCGAGCCCTCGTACGTCCCCCCGTGGTAGTAGTCCTCCGAATAGCCGGTGAGCTGGCCATTGCCATTGTAGTTGAAGCTGAAGTCCTCCGAATAGCCGGTGTTGGTCTGCAGCGTCTCGGTGGTCAGCTCGCCGCTCTCGTTGGCCCCGGTGAAGTTGCCGATCACCTCGGAAACGCCGCTCTCGGGGTTGAACCAGGTGAGCTGAGACCCGCCGGCCGTCCAGTCGTTCAGGATATCCTGCTCGCTTCCCGTGAGGTTGCCACCGCTCCAGTCGGTCAGCTGGAACTGGGTGCTCGAGTTCGGATTGAACGACACACCCGTGGAGCTGGCGTAACTGCTGTTGCCGTTCAGCCAGTTGACGATATCCGAACCCGAGCTTCCGCCGACGTAGATGTCGCCGTTGCCCGCCGCCGTCGAGGCGTTGCAGACATCGCCGCTCCCGATGATGGTGGTCAGAAACGCGCCGCCGACATTCACCGTGGCGTTCTGCACCGTCTCCACATCGCTGGCGGCCGCGACGTTGACAACTCCGCCGGTGATTCCCGAAGCATCGCCGATCGCCAGGCCGCCGCTGGCGATGGTGAGGTTTGCCGCCGCCGAGCCGATGTTCACCGTCCCGCCGTTCACGCCCGAGGCGTCCTGCACGACGGCGTTGGTGTTGGTGATGGTTAGGGGGTTTGCCGCGCTCGCCAGGTCGATCGTGCCCCCCGCTCCCCCGACTTGCTGGCCGCTGCCGCCGATCGTCGCCACGTCGCCGGCGGCGAGGGTGAACCGGTCATTCTGGCCATTGCCCCAGAAGGTGATGGAGCCCGCCGCGGTGATCGCTCCGCTGTTGAGGTTCACCGTATCGTTCGGGCTGGCGAGCGTCACCGCCCCGCCGGTCACGCCGCTGGCGTCCTGCACGAGGGAGTTTACCGCGCTCACGGTGAGGCTGGTGGAGGCGTTGGCGATGTCCAGGGTCGCGCCAGAGCCGGCGACGGTTTGCCCAGAGCCGGCGATCGTGCCGACATCGCCCGTGAGGACATTGAAGAGGTCGCTCCCGCCGCCGCCGGTGAAACCAAGGCCGCTGGCCACGCTCACCGTGCCGCCATTGAGATCGGCGATCACCCCGGCGGCGCTCAAGCTGATCGCCCCGCCGCTCACTCCCGTGGCGTCTTGCACCGTCGCGCCGGCCGCGCCCACCGTCAGACTGCTCGTCGCGCTGCCCAGATCGATCAGCGCCGCCCCGCCGCTATCCACCCCGCCCGTCCCGGTGATCGTGGCGATGTCGCCACCAGAGAGGCTGAACTGGTCGTTCGAGCCGACCGCGGAGAGGGTGATCCCGCCGACCGCGCTTATCGTCGCTCCGGTGAGATCGGCGATGTTGGCTATCGTGCTCGACTGCTGGAACAACACCGAGCCGCCGTTCACCCACGTCGCATCGAGTACCTGATTGCCGCCGCCCTGAGCTAGGCTGATTCCGGCCCCGGGCGCGGTGAAGGTGAAGGTGTCGGACGTCGCGTCGAAGTGGTCATTCGTCCCCGCCACCCCAACGTTCACGTTTGTTCCGAGATTGCCGTTGAAGCCGGACCCGAGCAGCGTCATGCTGCTGTTCGCGCCGACGTTGGCCCCGTCGTTGTTGCCGCTGAGGGTGAAGGCCGCGCCGGCGCCGACCAGCACGCCGATCTCACCGCCGCCGGTCGCGGTCGCCGAGCCACCGAGCTGCAGATTGCTGACATTGACAAGATCGCCGGACGTGTTGGCGGCCAAGCTGATGCTCACCCCGGCCGCGCCGGTGATCGTCTGGCCATTGCCGCCGGCGAACAGGCCATCCCCGGCGCCGAGCTGGAAGATGCTGTTGCCGCCGGAAGCGGTGATGCCGTCGTTGGCGGCCGCGGTGACCGTGCCTGAAAGCAGGTTCACGACGTTATTGAGCGAGCCGCTGGACAGGAAGCTCACCGAACCACCGGTCACTCCGTTCGTATCGCCGACCTGATCGCTCCCGCCGATCAGCTTCACCCCGCCCGCCGCCGCCGTGATGTTGAATAGGTCGGAGGTGGCGTCGAACTGGTTGTTCCCTTGAGAGACGTTGACCGTCACCGTGCCTTGGAGACCGCCGTTGAAGCCCGAGCCCAGCAAAGTCATCGTGCTTCCGGAATCGACGTTGGCCCCGTCATTGTTGCCTTGAAGGGTGAACACCACGTTCGGGTTCACCTGAATGCCGATCTCGCCGCCGTTGGCCGCCGTGCCGCCGAGCGCCAAGTTGCTGACGTTGATCAGATCGCCTGATGTTTTCGCGCCGAGATCGATGCTTACGCCCGACGCCCCGGTGATCGTCTCGTTACCGGCGTTGGCGATCAGCCCGTCACCGGCTCCCATGCTCACCACATCGCCGCTCTTCGTCAGGGTGAAGCCGTCGTTGGTTGCGGCGCTCACCGCCGCGTTCACCAGCGCCAGGGTGTCGTTGATTGAACTGGCCGACAGGATCACCGTCCCGCCGGTCAGGCCGGCTCCATTCTGAGCGAGATCGTTGTTGCCGTTGATTGTCAGGGTGTCGCCCGCAGCCATAGTGGCGACATCACCGCTGCCGACGAGCGAACCCCACGCGGCGGTGCCCTCCACGATCGCGCCCCCGGAGGCGTTCCAGGTGAAGGTGCCGACGCCCGTGACCGAGTTGATGTTGCAGGTGGTGGAGGAGGAGTAAGGGTCGCTGGCGGTGAACTGGTTTGGCGCGCCGCTTGGCGTAAGTCCGCAGGTCAGTTGCGCCGTGACTCCCGCGGTCGTGTCCACGGTCGAATTGTCAGCCATGCCCAACTTGTCCCCGGAAGCCATAGCGAGCACGTTAGAATCGGGGTTGAGTTGGCCGACCACATTGCTATTATTGATCGTCAGCTGCGCGTCACCCTGCGTCGTCGTTGAACCGGTGATGGAGACTGCACCACTCGTGGTAAATCCGCTGCTAGTGTTTCCAGATTGGCTCTGAAAAACGTCGTTCACAGATCCACCGCCGGTATTCGCCGTGACTCCCTGCGATAAATTCAAGGTAACATCCTGCAGGTCACCGAGGGTTGCCGTTCCGCCGTTCGGCCCCGCCGCTTTGCTGATATCCAAAATGGTGTTAGGGAGGGTCAATTGGTTTACTTCATTGTAGAAGGCGCTGTCTCGCGTCTGAGCTCCTTTTGTGCCCCCAAACCCGGTTGCAAAGAAGAAGTTTTCCAGATTCACGTCAGCAGCTTGAGAAAAACTCCACGATATTGTATCCTCACCGACCTGCCCCCCGGAGGCGTTACTGTTTGACCGCCGAGGTATTTGTCGAGAGATGCCAAGGTTATGGGAGAGAACTGGTTTGATATATCATACAGGCGCTCCATGGCGGTGGGATCAGAGTAGATCTCGCCCTGAATGGCCGTCGTGGCCGACCCTAGCTCATTAGTAACCTGCGTCGTCAGACCTGATACCCATCCGTTCTGCAGGGTGGCTAAATCCGTTTGGCCAGCCTGAGTTCCCAAGGCTGCTTGCAGCTGAGCGTCGAGACTGTTTAATGTCGATGACGACAAGCCTCCATGTTGCTCTAGTTCTTGGATTTCGCCAGATGAAAACCCCACCTCGCTCAAGAAAGTTCTCGCTGAAGAGTTCCCAAGCGTATCATACTGATATAAACCGAATGAATAAGATGACTTCCCACCAGCCCAATTGAAATTCTGTAGATAAAAAGAGTTTCCGCCATCCTCTGTCTGGAAAGCTATTGACCCGTAGTTCAAAACTAAACCATCGGATACAAAGTTTACATTTGCGCCCGACATTAATTTTCTCCTATGGCCATTCAGGGATGGAATTTATCAGGGCATCTCTGGCAGCCTGATTCTCGGGCGTGTTAAAGCTGCCTCGGTTTTCGGGGAACATGGGATCAAATGGGAAGGGGTGCGCCAGACGCATGCCCGTCAGCGTCTCAAGTCCCACGCCACCTTGTGGGGGACTATCGGCGGGTCGCCAAGCCGAGAGAGGGACGTGCACGGAATGCTCCTGGCACATTCGGAGGTTCTTTCGACCGTCCGTTTCGAGCCTCACCGCACCTTCAGTGAACGGCTTGTGGGACGAATAGAAATAGTCGGCACGGTCGGCGGCATAGACGGTAACCGTGGTGTCACCCGCTTTCCACTGTCCGATGGTGTCCTGTTCGTCCCGGCCTGGAAAGACGATCTGATGAGCGTCTGACAAGGCGATCGGCGCGCGCCCCAGGCGATCGAGGCCTTCGAGGCTGTAGGCCAAGCTTCGCTTGTCCAGGCATAACCGGACGCGCTGGCCTTGGCCAAGCATGCAGGCAAACAAAGTCAATCTCTCAGAGCCGCATTCATCGATCGATCGCGGGCTGATGCGGGGCTGGACCTTCTTGGCGCTTGCAACCGTTGCGGCCCCGACCCCAACTGGATCCCGCAGGTTGTTGGGTGTCGGTGCCTGGACGATCGTAGTAGCAGCCCAAACCAAATCGGTTGCGGTCGGCATGAAGCAGGCTGCGCAGATGGCAGCTCGTGCAATCATTCTTGCAGGGCGTGCAGCCTTTGCACCCTTTGTCGGCCGCATCTCGCCCAACCCCTCCGCTATGTGCACCTTACATCGACGCCTGCGCGGGCGCCAAGCGGATGGAAGGTGATAGATCACGGTGGCCTGCGCGTCGCGGCGGTCAAGGCCCCGGGCTTCGGCGATCGGCGCAAGGCGATGCTGGAGGACATCGCGGTGCTGACCGGTGGTCAGCTGATCAGCGAAGACCTCGGCATCAAGCTCGAGAACGTCGGCATCGACATGCTCGGCAAGGCCAAGAAGGTGACGATCACCAAGGACGACACCACCATCGTCGACGGCGCCGGCGAGAAGACCGGGATCGAGGGCCGCATCGCCCAGATCAAGCGTCAGATCGAGGACACCACCAGCGATTACGACAAGGAGAAGCTGCAGGAACGCTTGGCCAAGCTGGCCGGCGGGGTGGCGGTGGTGCCGCGTGCGGCTCTAGGCGGCGGCTCGACCGAGGTCGAGGTGAAGGAGCGCAAGGATCGCGTCGACGACGCCCTGAACGCCACGCGCGCCGCGGTCGAGGAAGGCATCGTCGCCGGCGGCGGCGTCTGCCTGCTCAAGGGCGTCAAGGCGCTCGAAGGCCTGAAGGGCGACAACGCCGATCAGGACGCGGGCATCGCCATCGTCCGTCGCGCCCTGCAGGCCCCCATCCGGCAGATCGCCGAGAACGCCGGCGTTGAAGGCTCGATCGTGGTCGGCAAGGTGACGGAGAACGCCAGCGACACCTTTGGCTTCAACGCCCAGACCGAGGAGTACGTCGATCTGATCAGCGCCGGCATCATACCCGGCCAAGGTGGTGCGCACCGCGCTGCAGGACGCCGCTTCCGTCGCCGGCCTCATGATCACCACCGAGGCGGCGATCGTCGAGGCGCCGAAGAAGCCGGCGCCGGCGCCCGGCGGCGGCGGCATGGGCGGCGGAATGGGCGGCATGGGCGACATGGACTTCTAAGCCGCCCGGCGCTCATCGCCTGAACTTCGAAGAAGGGCGACGCTCGGCGACGGGCGCCGCCCTTTTTTGCTTTGAAGGAGATGATGGCATATACGCCATCATCAACATGCGCGTGGTGATCGACACCAATGTGTTCGTTGCGGCGATGCGATCGAGCGGCGGCGCTTCGCGCGAGGTCATCCGCCGAGCGCTTCTCGGCCGCTGCGAGCCGCTGTTCTCGAACGCGCTCTGGCTCGAATACGAAGCGCTACTCGGACGAGACGTCTGGACTGACGAGACGAAAGATGAGGAGCGGCGCAACATCCTCGCCGCGCTCGCCGCGCGCGGGCGATGGGTCAAAATCTACTTTGGCTGGCGCCCCAATCTGCGCGACCCTTCCGATGCCTTTCTCGTCGAATTGGCGGTGGCTGGATCGGCGGTGGCGATTGTCACTCACAATCGACGCGATTTGATCGCCGGGGAAATCAGTTGGCCAGCCGTCGCGATCGTCGAGCCGGCCGACCTGTTGGAGATGTTGGCATGACTGTTCTGACCTTACGGCTGCCCGACGATACGGGCGAGCGACTTAAGCAGCTGGCCGCCGCGCGTGGCCTCAGCGTCAACAAGCTGCTCGAGGAGTTGAGCACCTCGGCGCTGGCGGCGCACGACGCGGAGACCCGATTTCATCTCGCCGCGACGGCGGCCAATCGCGAGGACGCCTTACGCGTGCTCGACCGTCTGGATCGCGCGTGATCACGAAGTTCGCCGCGAACGATGCGACCGTGGCGTCGCCATCATCCGCCGGTCGCTGCAGGCCCCCATCCGCCAGATCGCCGAGAACGCCGGCGTGGAAGGCTCGATCGTGGTCGGCAAGGTGACGGAGAACGCCAGCGACACCTTTGGCTTCAACGCCCAGACCGAGGAGTATGTCGATCTGATCAGCGCCGGCATCATCGGCCCGGCCAAGGTCGTGCGCACCGCGCTGCAGGACGCCGCTTCCGTCGCCGGCCTGATGATCACCACCGAGGCGGCGATCGTCGAGGCGCCCAAGAAGCCCGCTCCGGCGCCCGGCGGCGGCGGCATGGGCGGCATGGGCGACATGGACTTCTAAGTCCGTCCGGCGCTCACGCTCACGTGATGAAGAGGGGCGGCGTCCGCGAGGGCGCCGCCCCTTTTCTTTATGTCATCGCTTGTCGAATTTGCATGCGCACCCAACCCGTGAACTCACGGGCGCGCTCGACAGCATCGCGCGCCCGCTCCGGAGGGACGTCGGATCAGGGTCCGGTCTCGTAGTCGGCGACCGCCTTGAGGTTGTAGGCACGGGAGGGAAAGGCGCGAAGGTCTGGATTCAGATCGGCCTCGAATTGCGTCAAGCGCAAGAATTCAGTTTTGCACTCCGCGGTGTGTCTTCGCCACCCTCCCGGTGCGCGCATGGATCAGCGCCTGGGCGGCGTGAAACGCGGCCAGATAAGCAGTTCTCCCCGCGGCGTTGGTCAGGCCCGCGGCGATCATGACATCGGCTTCGTCGATAAGACGATCGGCCTTGGTCAAGAACAAAGAAGCTGGATCGTTCAAAAATCAATTCCGTCGCGTTCGATCTCGATCCGCACCACGCCGCTGAGCGCACTGTCGCCGCGAAGCAGGGAACGCCTCGAAGAAGGCGCCGGTATCATCCAGGAATCGAACCCGGAGGTCGCCCAGCCGGTCGAAGTTGCGCCAGCGATCGGGCATGTCCTTCAGGATGACCGCGACATCATAGTCGGATTGCGAGGCCGCCTCCCCCCTCGCGCGCGAACCGAACAAGATGGCGCGATGAAGACGCGGACCGAAGGCCTCGTTCAGCGCCTGGCGATAACGTGAGAGGACGGGATCGTTCAGCGGCGCCATGGTCGCGGCACTATGCCTCTAAGCAGACTTCTTTCAACCGTTTCGGCCGGCGCACCAGAGCCGCTCGGCTTACCGGCAATTAACTGGCGACAGCGGCCCGCCCCTGCGACGTTCGCCCGCGACCAAGTGGCCGCGGGGAGCGGGCGATGCAGCGGACGGCCTGGATCCTCGCCCTTCTGGCGTTCTCGGCGAGCGCCCGCGCCGCCGCGCCGGCTCCAGGCGCGATCACCAGCTATCCGCCGGCCTTCTTCGCCGCCGCCCAGCCCAACACCGCCTTCGACATGGTGCTGCTGCTGCCGGGCTTCACCTTCGACCGCGGCGACACGGTGCGCGGCTTCGGCGGCGCGGCCGGCAACGTGCTGATCGATGGCGCGCGACCGGCCTCCAAGACCGACTCGCTCGATGAGGTCCTCAAGCGAATTCCCGCCAAGTCGGTGGCCCGCATCGACATCGTCCGCGGCGGCGCCCCCGGCATCGACATGCAGGGCAAGAGCGTCATCGCCAATGTGGTGCGCAAGACCGGCGGCGGCGGCACGGCCACCCTGGCGGCGGCGCTCGACCGCGCCGACGGCCGCTTCGGCGGCGCGGTGCGGGCGCAGGGCGCGCTCAGCAAGGGCGCGACCGAGCTTACCGGCTCGTTGTTCGTCGACCGGGAATTCGACGACGGCGCCGGCGATGGTCCTAGAGCGCGCGCCGATCCGAGCGGCGCGGTGCTGTTCACCGCCGCCGAGAAGACCGACGGCACGGGCTACAATGTCCGAGCCACCGCCGGGCTCGATACGCCGCTCGCGGGCGGCAAGCTGCACATCGACAGCGCGGTGATCTACAACCCCTATGCCCTGACGACCTACGACCGGCATATCGACTCGGCCATTCGCGAATACGAGGTCTACAAGCAGGAGAAGGACACCGCCGAGCTCGGCGCCCGCTACGACCGGCCGCTCGGCGGCCAAGCCAGCTTCGAGGGCTTTCTGCTGCAGCAGTTCGGCCTCGCGCCGCAGTCGGACGACTATGCCACCCAGGGCCTGACCGAATTGTTCGCCGAGCGCCAGAACACGTCCGAAAGCATCGCTCGCGCCGCGGTGACGTGGAATCCCCTGCCGAGCCTGTCCGTGAAATATGGCGCCGAGGGCGATTTCAACTGGCTCCTGGCGCACACCCGCTTTCTGGAAAACGGCGCGCCGGTCGCCTTGCCGTCGGCCGATGTCCGTGTGACCGAGTTGCGCGGCGAGGCGTTCGGCACGGCCACCTGGCAGGCACGCCCCAATCTCACGCTGGAGGCCGGTTTGCGCCTCGAAGCCTCGCACATCGCCTCGACCGGCGACGCGGTGCTGGCCAAGACGCTCACCTATCCCAAGCCCCGGATCGCGATCACCTGGTCGCCGGACGCCGCCGACCAGATCCGCTTGCGCGCCGAGCGCGAGGTCGGTCAGCTGGATTTCGGCGATTTCTCCGGCAACACCAACGGCGGCCTCGCCACCGGCTCGGTGCATGCCGGCAACCCCGATCTGAACCCGCAGACCGATTGGGTGGTCGAAGGCGCGCTCGACCGCAAGTTCTGGGGCGGCGGCGATCTCACGCTGACCGGCCGGCGCTACTTCATCGACAACGTGCTCGACCGGATCCCGATCTACGATCCGGCAGGCGTGTTCGACGCCGCCGGCAACATCGGCCCGGGATCGAAGGAAGAGGTCGCGCTCGGACTCTCCGTGCCGACCGACAAGCTCGGCCTGCCGCGCGGCCTGCTCACCGGTCTCGCCACCTGGCGCTGGTCGCGGGTGACCGACCCGACGACCGGCCAGCAGCGGCCGATCTCCTCGCTGCACCCGTTCGACGCCGAACTGCACTTCACCCAAGGCTTGCCGCGGCTGAAGATGACCTGGGGCTTCGACGTCTTCGGCCAGTGGCAGGAGGTCGCCTACCGCTTCGACGAGATCGACATCGACAAGCTGAAGACCTATGTCAGCCTGTTCGCCGAGTACAAGCCGCGCCCGGATCTTTCCATCCGCTTCGAGTTGGATAACGCCACGGCCCGCGGCTTCGAGCATATCAAGTACATTTGGGGCGGGCCGCGCAACGCATCTCCACTGCTCTACAGCGACGTGCGCGACCTGCACTTCGGGCAAATCTTGCATGTGCGGCTGCTGAAGACATTCGGGTGAGGCGCGCCGACTTCCCCAACCGGGGACAAAAACAAGCGCCGACGATTCGGCAAATCGCGACGCCGGGGAGCGGCGTTCTGGACAAGGTCGAGGGTCGCTCAGCGACCCGGCAGCCCCGTGGCGGGCTCACGCGGCGCGCGCGGCCGCCTCGATCAGCATCGGCTCGTCGAAGGGAGCCATGAATACCTCCACGGTGCGCTCCAGCATGGTTTCGACGGAAAAGGCGCGGGTCGCCCACGCGCGGGCCGCCTCGCCCATGGCGGCGCGCTCGTCCGCCGGGGTGGCGGCGATGCGCTCCAGGCAGCCGGCCGCCTCCTCGATGTCCGGCTGTTCGGCGCTGCCGAGAATGAAACCGGTGCGGCTTGCGATCACCGTCTCCGGCGCGCCGCCGGCCGGGGTGGTCACCACCGGGAGACCCGCCAGCTGCGCCTCGATCAGCACGTTCGGCATGCCCTCGAACCTGGACATCAGGATCATCGCGTCCATCCGCGCCAGCCAGTAACCCACCGAGCCGGATCGGCCGGTGAACAACACCCGGTCCAGGATGCCGAGCCGGCCGGCATACTCCTCCGCCTCCTGGCGCAGCGGCCCATCGCCGACCAGGATGAATCGCGCGCCGGAGCGGCGGCGATGCAGGGCCTCGGCGACCGACAGGAACTCCAGCGGCCGCTTGTTGTGATCGAGGCGCATCACCGCTCCGACAGTGAAGTCGGCGTCGCCGGCCCGGGCGTTGAAGCCGCGCCACATCGCCTCGTCGCCCTGACCGGCCGCCTCGGCAAGGGGCGCGACGCCGTTGTAGATCACCGGAACCGACCCGGCGGGCAGCCCCAACCACTCCTCGTATCGCCGCGCCGCCAGGGTCGAGTTGGCGGTCAGCACCACGCCGGGCGCGCTCAACAGGGCGCGATAGAGCGGCTCCAGCTCCAGCTTCCAACGGTTGACCCGATCGGTGGGCGGCAGGGTGCGCACCGAGAGCACGATACGCGGGATGCGCGCCATGACGGCGGCGAGACCGGCGGCCAACACCATGCCGTCCTGCCAAACATGGACGACATCGGGCGCCTCGTAGCGCAGGAAATCGACGAGCTGCGTCGCCCCTTCCTTCATCCGCGCCGGAAGGAAGTCGAGGGCCGTGGAATAGGGCCGCACCGCCGAAGCGCGGAAGCGGCCGCCGAACGGCTCCAGCCGGCCATATTCGGTGACGGGCACGCCGGCGTCCTCGAGCGTCTTCAGAAAGAAATCGTAGTCGCGCTTGGGCGCGAGGGAGCGGCAGGCGACCTGCACCGGACCGGCGATGTCGTAGCCGCCTATCGAGCGGCCGGCCTCGGCGGCGCGGTGCAGCGACATCACCGTCGTCACCAGTTGCCGTTCCGCGCCGCCCGATCCAAGCGAGCCGCTGATCATCAGGGTCGATCCCAGCCGGCCGCGCGACCGGGGCGGATCGGCCTTCCGCTTGGCGAGAATGTCGGCCAGCAGCGCCCGCATCGCCTTGATCGAGAAGGGCGAGTTGTCGGCCACCAGCCCCGGGGCGAGGCTCTCGAGGGTGTGAATTTCGCGGGTGAGGCGGGCGTTGGCCTGGGCGAACTCCTCCGCGCCGCAGGCTGCCACGGCCAGCGACATGGTGCGTTGGGCGCTGAGCACTCCGCCGCGCGCCTCCTGCAACCGCGCCAGCTGGCGCCAGGCGGTGCGCGAGCGCGGAAACAGGCGGGTGAGCCGCTGGAAGGCGTCCTCAGCCTCGGCGATGTTGCCGAGCTCCTCGTTGCCGAACGCCAGCGCCAGGAGACCGGGCTCGTCCTCGACCACCGAGGGATCGGGGACGCGCTCGTGCAGCACCGCGTCGGCCGCGGTTTCGCCGTGCAGCCGCAGCGTCATGCGCACCAGCATGCGGAACGGCTCGGCCGCTTCAGGAAAACGCTGGTGGATCGCCGCCCACGCCGCGTGGGCGCGGTTGATATCGCCGTCCTCCATGATCAGCCGGCCGGCGGCGATCTGCAGGGCGTCCGATTCCGGATGGCGCCGCACCAGCTCCAGCACCCGAGGCAGCGAGGCGCGAAACCCTAGGTCCCTGCGCGCCTGGGCCAGGAGGTCGCGCGCCTCGGCCACCGCTTCTTTGAGGCCGAGATCGCCAGCGCCCGGCAGCTCGTGCCCGGCGACCACCGCTTCGGTGACCGGATCGGCGGGCGCCGCCGGCCGCGGCGCGAGATCAGCCAACGGCATGATAGGCGCGGTACCAGTCGCAAAAAGCGGCCACGCCCTCGGCGACGGTCGTCGCCGGGCGATAGCCGGTGAGGCGCCGCAGCAGGCCGGGGTCGGCGAAGGTGCGCGGCACGTCGCCCAGCTGCATCGGCAGCAGCCGTCGCTCGGCCTTGACGCCGAGCTGGCGCTCGACCTCGTCGATGAACGCCATCAGGTTCATCGGCTGGCCGCCGCCGATGTTGACCACCCGCCAGGGCGCGACCGGGCTTAGCGAATCCGCCTCGCCGACCGGCTCGCCGCGGCGGGGGACGACATCGATCAGGCGCGTGATCGCCTCCACCAGGTCGTCGATGTAGGTGAAATCGCGCTCCATCCGCCCTTCGTTATAGACGTCGATCGGCTCGCGGTTCAGCATCGCCTTGACGAACTTGAACAGGGCCATGTCCGGCCGCCCCCACGGACCGTAGACGGTGAAGAAGCGGAAGCAGGTGGTCGGCAACGACCACAGGTGGCTGTAGGAATGGCTCATCAGCTCGGTCGCCTTCTTGCTCGCGGCGTAGAGCGTCAAGGGGTGGTCGGCGCGCTCGGTCTCGACGAACGGCATGGCCTCGTTGGCGCCGTAGATCGAGCTGGTGGAGGCGAGCAGCAGATGTTCGCTCTTCAGCCGGCGAGCGACCTCCATGATGTTGAAGGTGCCGACCAGGTTCGAATCGACATACGCGCGCGGGTTTTCCAGGCTGTAGCGAACTCCCGCCTGGGCGGCGAGATGAACGATGGCGCGCGGCTGGCGACGCTCGGCCAGCCTTTCGAGCGCGCCGGCGTCCTCCAGCATCAGCCGCGCCTCGGTGAACGCCGGGCTCTCAGCGAGCATGGCGTGCCGAGCCTCCTTCAGGCGCACGTCGTAGTAGGGCGTCATGCCGTCGACCCCGATCACCTCGTGACCGTCGGCGAGCAGCCGTCGCGCCAGATGGAAGCCGATGAAGCCGGCGCTGCCGGTCACGAGAATGCGCATGGCTCGTCGGCTCGCCGGGGCGTTCACGCGGCCGACCGCGCCGCCGGCCCTCCTTCCAAGGCGGCGATGATGGCCTGGTCGACCCGCCGGCGATCGGCGCGGCGGTCGAGCGCCATGCGCGCGCCACGACCCAGCGCCTCGGCGAGGGAGCGATCCTCGAGCAGCCGCAGGATCGACGCGGCCAGGGCGCCCGGGTCGCCCGGTTGCACCAGCAGGCCTGTCTCGCCGTCGACGATCCAACCGTCGGTCCAGCGGTTGTCGGCGGCCACGATCGGGGCGGCGACCGCCATCGCCGCCTGCAATTCGAAGGGGGCGGCGACTTCGGCCAGGCGCCCGCGGCGCTTGGGAAATGCGGCGACCGCGAAGGCGCTCAGATAGTCGGGCGTGCGCTGACGCACGAAACCGGACGGCACGATGACGTGCTCGGCGACGCCCAGCCGGGCGGCCAGCTGCAGCAGCGGTTGCGCCCCCTTGCCAGAGCCGCAGAACAGGACGGCCGCGTCGGGCTGGACGCGCCTCACCTCCGGCAGGGCGCGGACCAGGTCCGCGAGGCCCTCGTCGAAATCCAGCGTGTCGAACACGCCGATCAGCACCTGACCACCGAGTCCGAGCTCGCGTCGGATGTCGCCGATGCTGGCGATGTCGGCGCGGACGAAGGTTGGCGGCGCCGCGTCCTCGATCCGCTCGAACCCCGCCACGAGACCGGCGCCGGCGAGGTGATCGCCGAGGCTCGCGGCGCGGACGACCACCCGCTCCGCCTCCTGGGCGACCGTTTGGAACAGCGACAGGTGCGCCCGCATCCGCTCGCTCTCGGCGCCGGGCCGCGGCCAATCGGCCGGCGTCGGCGCGGCCCCGACATCGAGGGTGAAGCGGGCGCCAGCGCGCCGGGCGCCCCACAGCGCCGCCGCGGCGAGCGGCGCGCCAGCCATGGCGTGCACATGGGTGATCCGCCGTCGCAGAAACGCCGCCGCCATCGTCGCGCCGGTCTCGGCGATGAAGGCGTCGTAGGCGTCGGCCGGAGCGTCGGAGGTCGGCAGCCGCAGAACGGGCTCGGCGCCGACCAGCCGCTGTACCGGCTCGCCATCCGCCGCCTTGGGGTATTGGTACCCAGGCGCGGTGACCAAGACGGTCTCCCAGCCTTGGCCACGAGCGGCGTCGAGCACCGCCTGGGCGCGGAACGTCGCGGCATCGGCATGCTGCGGCAGGGAGCGTTGGCCGATCACCGCCAGCCGCCGTCCGGTTGCCGGCGGCGACGCGGCCGGCGCCGGAAACGCCAGGGGCGCGCGCAGTTGCCGCCGCTGCGCGAGGATCGCCGCCTTGCGCGCCAGGTCCGCCGGTCTGGCCATCAGCCCCTCGCCGGCCGCTTCGATCACCCGCCCGGGACCCTCCAGCGCCCCGTCGTCGAACAGGCCGAGCACCAGGGCCCGCAGCCGTGGTTCGGCGGCGTTCAATCCGGCGGCTTCGACGCCCAGGTCGGCCGCGAGCGTTGGTTCGGCGGCGCGGATCGCCAAGGCCACCTCGACAAGGGCGCGGGCCTTCTCCTCGGCTTGTCGCTCGGGCAGGCCGCGGACATGGGCGATCGCCGCCGCCGGGCCGTCGCGGGCAAGCACGCCCAACGCCTCCTCGACGTGACGCAGCCGATCGGCCAGCTTGCGGGTGTCGGCGGCGTGCAGGGCGACGGCGTGGGCGCGCTTTTCGAGGAAGGCGCGCCGTAGCGCGATCAGCCGCCTCGGCAGCTGGCGCAGCCCCTTCCAGCCGCGCGCGGAGACGATCGCCTCGCCGATGCGCCAGATGAAGGTCTGCCGCACGCCAGCCAGCTGCCGCTCCGCCTCCGCCAGCAGCGAGCGCAGTTCGACGACTTCACGGTCGAGCACCCGGCGGTCGCTGCGCATCTCCTCGTTGCGGCGTCGCGCTTCTTCCAGTTCGGCGCGCACCGCGTCCGGCTCGGCGGCGCGGGCTTCGAGTTCGCCAATCCGGGCGCGCAGGCCGGCGTTCTCGATCCGCAACATCGCGAGCGTCTGCTCGGCGCCCGGCGCGGGCGCCGGCGCTGGGGCGCCGGACAGGGACGGGGTCATCGACACGCGGGCAAAGGTCTCGAGAACAAACAGGCCTTCAAAGTTGCGGCGCGAGCTGGAGAGCTTGTGTTAACCGCTGGGGTCGGCCGGCGCAAAGCGGCGACCGCCCTCGTGACCGCTCGCACCCGGATTTACCGCCCCTCGGGCATGGCGAAACCGCCATTCGGCTTCGTACGCCAGGCGGCGGCGCCAGCCTTCCCCCGTCATGCCGCTGCTCGCCAGGGTGCTCAGCGAGCCGGCGGCCCAGCGGGCGACGAAGCCGATCGCGGGCGTGCGGGCGACCGAAGCGCGGCCGAATCGCCTCTCGAGGCGCGCCAGCCACTCCGAATCGGCGCCGAACTCGACCTCCTCGAACGGGCCGATCACGCCCCATACCGTCGTGCGGGCGAGACTCGCCATCGGACTGAGCCGAACTAGCGGGAAGACGCGCGGACTGACCGGCGCGCCGGTCTGGGCGAGGCGGAAGTAGCGGGCGATGCTCGCGGCCTGGCCGGCCCCGAGCGCCGCCATCTGCCCCGCCAGTCGCCCAGGATGAGCCCAGTCATCGGCGTCGTGACACGCGACGAAGGCGCCGCGCGCGGTGGCGATGCCGGTGTTGCGCGCGCCATAGGCGCCAGATGCCCGCTGATTGGCGAGAACCCGCACCCGCGGGTCGGCGTCCGCCAAGCGTCGGGCGATCGCCGGCGTGGCGTCCTCGGAGCGATCATCGACGATGACGACTTCCAGAGCGCGCCAGCTTTGCCGCAGCACAGACCCGACAGCCAGATCCAGAGTGTCGGCGGCGTTGCGCGCCGGTATGATCACCGAGATCAGCGGGCCATCTCCGCCGCTTGCGTTGGTGGACGTTTGCCTGATCGCCTCGCCAAAGCTGAACAGGCTCACGGGCTCGAGCACGGCGCCGCGCAGCGGCGGCTCGCAACCATCGCAAGCGAACGCCTGGTTCAGCCGCGACCGCGTCTCGCGCCAATTCATGAGGCGCGCCGCCAAGGCGGCGGCCACCACGTGAGTCTCGCGACCGGGAGGGGCCGCGGCGAGCCATTTTGCCGCCCTGTCCAGGCGGCCCGCGGCCAGCGCGCAGGCGGCGCGGGCCGCCGCGTCCTCGTCAGGCAGGATTTCGCCGGCGAGCCCGGGGTCGGCCAGAGCCAGGCCTCGCGCCAGCAGCCGCCGATCCTCGCGGGCGAGGCGGGTCCGGCGCGCCAAGAGCAAGCGGCTTGGCGCCACGTCGCCGAGGGCCGCCGCCGAGGCGGCGCGCGCGATGGCGTTCGAACGCCCGCTCCCGGTCGCCGCGCTCGCCTGGAGGTGCAAGCCGAGACGGGCGAGGACGACCGCATCGGTCGGCGCCGCGGCGAGGGCGACTTCGGCCATCCCGCGCCCGGCCGCGCGCCTGGCCGCCCATCGTCGGATCGGAGAAGCCCGCGCCGCCGCCAGGCGGAGCGCCGTGTCCGCCATGGCCTCGCGGCGCCGGCCCATACCGGCCTCCTCAGCGCTCGGTGAGAAGAGGCCGTCGCCGCTTGAGCCCAAGACGCGTCAGGGCCGCGCCCCACCCGAACGGCTCGCGTGGCGCGGGATTGATGAACAGCAGGAACCGCCCGTCCGATCCGAGTTCGAAGGCGAGCTTCGGCGGGCTGAAACCGCTGGCGGCGAACATCGCCGTGAGCCCGGCGATCTGCGCCTCGCTCATCCGCCGCTCGTAGAAGCGCTGCACATCGATGACGACCGCGCCGAACGCCGCCAGACCGGCGACGAATGCCCGCTGCTGCTCGAGGCTGGCCGAACCGAGCAGATTGGTGACCAACGCGACCGAATCGGCCAACCCCGGTTCGCGCCGCGCCGCCTTGGGGAAGACGCCCTTGAGCAGGCGCAACGGGGCGGCGCTGGCCGCCGCCGAACCGCCGTGCGCCGCCGCGATCGCCTGGCCGGTGGCCAGGCGTGCGCCATTGCGCTCATAGCCGACCGCCGCCAGCCCCCGGCGGGAAAGCAGCAGGCTGAGCAGCCCGAGGCCGCAGCCGATCTCGTGCGCGGCCTTGGCCCTCGGCAGATGACGGCGGACGAACTCGGCGCACAGCACCTCCGAGGGTTGCAGCAATTGACCCTCTCTCGCCCGGCCGCCGTAGAAGCCGGTGAGCCCCGATGCCTTGGCGCCCATGGCGTCAATGCGCTCCAGGCAGACGGCGCTAGCAAGGGCGTTGATCGACCGGACATCCGGCGCGGCCAACCAGCCTTCCGCCTGCGATGACGCATCGCCGAGCAGCTGGTGGTTTTTCGCTCTGGCTTCGTCGGCGTGCAGGCGTTCCTCGCCGAGCGGGACGATGTGAGCGACGACGGAGGTGGGTTTCGCCACGACCGGGCGATTGGCGTCGATGATCGAGGGCTGGGCGATCACGGCATTGACCGCGCCGAGCGGCGGCGGATCACAGGGCTCGCCGGATGCGTCGCGGTACGCGACAGTCAGGCCGATGGCCGCCATCGGCGGCTCGGAATCCAACCCATAGTCACGCGCGAGATCGCGCCGCGGCGGCGGCGGCGATTCAATGATGGCTCGGTAGGCCTCCGAGGCGGAGAGGAACCGCACCTCCATCCCGGCGGCGCTGGCGCAGTCGAACAGCTCGCCCAGTTCGCGACGCACGTTGGCGTCGCGGTGCGGCGCGGTGGGCCCGCCCGGCTTGAAGTAGACCGGGTGCATCGAATGGCAATGGGTCTTCACATAGAGCACGCCATCAACGACCACCCCATGACGGGCGTGGTCGAGCGCCGATTGCCCGACAGTCGCTGTCCGCCTTTGAACGAGGGGCGAGAAGGTGTCGATCGAGCAGGTCCGGTGGGTGATCGCCGAGGCCCAGATCATGAACCTGTCCGCCGCCGCCGCGCCGCTGCCGGCGGCCTGCGTCGGATTGGCGGCGCGCGAGTTCGTAGCTTTTCGACGCCGGAACCGGGTCGACGAGGTAGGGAACTTCAATGCGGGAATCGACGTGAACCCGGCCGGCCGGCTGGGTGAAGTCGCCAAGGCAGCCATTGCGCTTGAGAATTTCGATCTCGCGCACGATCGTGCATTCGTGCGGATCGGAGGCGTTCAGCGCCCAATGGCCGTGGATGAAGAACCACTTGTCCAGCTTCGGCCCGCCGTCGGCGACGAGCGTGCCGAGGCTGAGCCGCACGGCCAGCTCCAGGCGCGCGGCGTCGAAGGCCCGGCCCCGCGGCGTCTGCAGATAGGCGTAGGTCTCGGGGTCGCGCGCCGTGTCGTTGTAGGTATAGTATTCATGGTGAATGTGCAGCTGCAGCTCGTGCGGCGAGTCGGCGATCTGCGAGACGATGCCGCGGCCGATCGCCAGGTCGCGGCTCGAGCGGGGCAGGAAACCGAGGGAGTTGTCGGGGTCGGCGCGAATGAGCGGCCGCTCGTCTGAAACCAGATAATTGACGTTCGGCTTGTAGAACAGCGAGGCGCGACGCGCGAAGTCCAGGTCGTTCGTTTCCCGCAGGTAAGCGGCGACGTCGTCGACGCAGCTCTCCATTTCTGTCTGGCGCTCAGGAATCGGCCGCCACGGCTCGAAATGATCGGTGTGGAAGTAGGCCACGCCGCGAACATTGCGCTTCTTCAGCGCCTCGATCACCGCATCCTGCCAATGGCTGTTGCGAGGCGTGGGAATTTGCGCCGATCCTTTGAATTCGTCCGAGAAAGGGACGCGACTTCCAGCCCATTCTCGCCAGGAGCCCGGTCGCGCCCGCCAACACTGAATGGCGACCCGGACGGCTTTGCAGTTGCGTCAAAACCGTATACCGAGCGGGGCCACGATATATTGGAGAGGCAATCGGTCGCAAGGGGCGAGGCGACCGCGCCTGGGGTTGCCGCGTCGTTAGACGCGCGTCGTCGACGTTGGCGTATGGAGGCTGGAAGCGTGTCCGCCCCGATCGGGTCGCCGTCGGAGCCGTCGGCCAGCGCCCGGCTGGCCGTGGAGGTGCGCGTCAAGCCCCTGGCCAACCGCCGGTTCCTGCTCGTCACCATGCCGGCCGGCTCGTTCGCGCGGCGCTTCGCCCATCACCTCGGCCGACACGGCGCCGATGTCCTGCGGGTGCTGTTGAACGGCGGCGATTTCATCAGCTGGGGTCCGGGCAAGGCGCTGTGGCCAAGGGTGCCCCGGCCGCTCTGGAGTTCATGGCTCGATTGGCAGCTGTTCGAGCACTCGATCACCGACGTGGTCGTGTTCGGCGACAGCATGGCGTACTGCGCCGAGGCGCTCGCCGGCGCCAAGGCGCGCGGCGCCCGCACCTGGGTGCTGGAGAACGGCTATAACCGTCCCGATTGGATCACCATCGAGACCACCGGCGTCAACGCCAACTCCTGCCTCTCGCGCGATCCAGACTTCTATCACGGCGTCGTCTTGGAGGCGCCGGTCGACGAGCCGGCCCATCTGGGCGCGATCACGCCCTATCACACCCTGAACATGACCAAGTATTTCACGGGCGCTGTTGTCTTGGCGCCGTTCTTCCCGACCTACGTCTATCCCTATTCAATTCCCATGTGGGCTCAGATCGGCGGCCACATTCGCCGCTATGTCGCGGCCCTGGCGGCCAAGCGCGCCCGCGCCGCCGAAGCCGAGCACGTGTTGCACGGGCCGCCATTCTTCCTCGCCTGCCTGCAGCGCGACGGCGACAGCCAGTTGCTCGAGCACTCGGACATCGGCACCAACATTGCCTTCATGGCCAGGGTGATCGCCAGCTTCGCCGCCCGCGCGCCGAAAGACTGCCACCTCGTGTTCAAGAATCACCCGCTCGACCCAGGCGTCGAGTCGCTGGCCCGGCGCTGCGCCGCCGCGGCCAAGAAGCACAAGGTGGCCGACCGCGTCCGCTTCCTCGAGGGCGGCGTTTTCGGCAAGCTGGCCCGAGCCTCCCGCGGGCTCGTCTCGGTCAACTCCACGGCCGCCTACGCGGCGCTCGGCTTCGGCACGCCCGTCAAGCTCCTGGGGCGGGCGCTATTCGATGTGAGGGGCTTGACGGACCCGCAGCCGCTCGACACCTTCTGGTCCGCGCCTCGCGCGCCGGATCTGGAACTGTATGCGAAGTTCCGCCAGCACCTCTCGCGCGTCACCCAAGTCTATGGCAGCTTTCACAATCCCCGCCATGTCGAAGGCACCGCCGAGCGACTGGCCGAACAGCTGATCCGGCTTGATCGGCGCGAGATCGAACCACCCAGAACCGACAACGTCACCTCGATCGCCGATCGCTTGCGCGTCATCTCCTCCACTCCGCCCGAGCGGCGGCACGGCGCCTGATTGTGGACGAGGTTCTCGGGGCGGCCGCGCCCGCCAACGCGCCCGGTCAGGTCGAAGGCGAGGTCGATGTGGCGACGGCCGCCTCCTCCTTGGGCCTTGAAACGCGGGCGCGCGCCTTCGTCGAGAGGGTTTCGGCGCGAACCCTGGTGGTGGGAGTGATCGGCCTCGGCTACGTCGGTCTGCCGCTCTGCGAGGCGCTGATCTCGGCTGGATTTGCCGTGGTCGGCTTCGATATCGACGAGCGCAAGATCGCCAGCCTGACCGCCGGGCGCACCTACATCCGGCATATCCCGGACGTCCGCATCGCGGCGATGAACGAGACCGGCCGGATGCGGGTCAGCACCGCGGTCGGCGAGCTGGCGGCCGCCGACGCCCTGTTGATCTGCGTGCCGACCCCGATCAACGCCCACCGCGAGCCGGACCTGCGCCACGTCGTCCAGACCAGCGAGGCGCTCGCCGGCATCCTTCGGCCGGGCCAGTTGGTGGTGCTCGAATCGACGACCTACCCCGGGACCACCGAGGAGGTCATCCGGCCGATCCTGGAAAAGGCCAGCGGCCTCATCGCCGGGCGCGACTTCGCGCTGGCCTACTCGCCCGAGCGCGAGGATCCTGGCAACCTCGACTATTCCACCGAGACCATCCCCAAGGTGGTCGGCGCTGGAACCGCCGCCGAGCGGTCGATGGCCCTGGCCCTCTACGGCAGCTTCACCGAGACGGTGCCGGTTTCCAACCTTCGCACCGCCGAGGCGGTCAAATTGCTGGAAAACATTTTTCGCCTCATCAACATCGGCTTGGTCAATGAGCTTAAGACTGTCTTCCACGGCATGGACATCGATATCTGGGAGGTGATCGAGGCGGCCAGGACCAAGCCGTTCGGCTTCATGCCATTCTATCCCGGCCCGGGCATCGGCGGGCATTGCATTCCAATCGATCCCTTCTACCTGACGTGGAAGGCGCGGGCCTTCGGCCTGTCCACGCGGATGATCGACCTGGCCGGCGACATCAGCGCCGCCCTGCCCCGAGCGGTGGTCGAGGCGACCGCCGAGGCGATCGACCGCCGTATCGGCCGGTCGCTGTCCAACTCGTCGGTGCTGGTGGTCGGCGTGGCCTACAAGCGCAACATCGACGACACGCGCGAGAGCCCGGCCATTCCGATCTTGAGCATCCTGCGGCGGCGCGGCGCGACCGTCGCCTACCACGATCCGCACGTCGGCGAGATCGACGATCCGCACGCCGGCGAGATCAGAGGGATGACTTCGGTGGCTTGGAATTGCGAGACCCTGGCGCGGTTCGACTGCGCGATCATCGTCACCGATCATCACGGGGTCGACTATCGCCTGTTGCTCGACACCGTGCCGGTGGTGGTGGACACCCGCAACGCCCTCGCCCGCTTCGCCGCCGACCATCGCGACAGGATCGTGAAGGTCTAGCCCCGAATTCGACCGCGGGCGCCTGCGCCACGCCAATGGGCCCGCGCCGCTCGGCCCTGAAGATGGGCTGAGGCGCCACGCTAATTTAATCGCGCCCTCCAAGCTTGCAGCATCAACACGGTCCAGACCCGCTGGGTCAGGGAGCTGTCGCCAGCCAAGAAGGCCCGCCAAGTTCGCGTGACAGCCCGGGCGTCGAGGAACGGCGCCTCGCGCAAAGCCGCCGCGCCGATCAGGCCATCGGCCCAGTCGCGCAGCGGGCCGGTCAGCCAGGCATGCAGCGGCGGCGTGAAGCCGAGTTTCGGACGGTCGATGAGCTCGTCCGGCAGGTAGCGGCGCAACACCTGGCGCAAGATCCACTTCCCTTGGCCCTGGCGCTGCTTCAGCGCGGGCTCAAGGCGCCAGGCGACGGCCGCGATCCGCTCGTCGAGCAGCGGCGCGCGAGTCTCCAGTCCGTGATGCATCGCCGCCCGGTCGACCTTGGCCAGGATGTCGCCGGGCAGATAATCGTGGATGTCGCGCCATTGCAGGCGCTCGAGCGGGTCCAGCGCCTCGGGCGGCGGCTCGCGCCCAGGCCGGGGCGACCGTTGGCCGATCATCCGCTCCGGCGCTGGCCAGGCGGCGAGTGTCAGATCGTAGAGATCGCTCTCGCTCGCCGCGCCCAGCCACCGCCCGAGACGCCGCGCGTCGGGGCCGATCCGGCCGCGCGAAGCATAGCGGGCGGCGAGCGGTCGCAAGGCGGCGAAGCCAAGGTCGAGCAGGTCGAGCGGTGTCCGCTCCAGCAGCCAGCCGGCGGCGGCGCGCGCCGGCCTCGGCCACGGCCGCAAGACGCGCCATAGGCGGGGCGCGCCTTCGTAGCGAACGTAACCGGCGAACATCTCGTCGCCGCCGTCGCCAGTGAGGCAGGCCTTGACCGAGCCGCGCGCCAGGGCGGTCATCAGCAGGGTCGGGATCTGTGAGGGATCGGCGAACGGCTCGTCCCAGACCTCCGCCAGCCGGGGAATGATCGCGAGCGCGTCGTCTTGCGAAACCGAGTGCACGGTGTGATCGAGGCCTAGATGGGCGGCCACCGCGCGCGCCGCCGGGGCTTCGTCGAAAGCCGGAGAGTTGAAGCCCATGGTGAAGGCGCGAATTGGCTTGCCGGCCAGCGACTGCATCATGGCCGCGGTGAGCGACGAATCGACGCCGCCGGACAGGAACACCCCGACCGGCGCGTCGGCGGTCATCTGCTCGCCAATCACCTCGCGCAGCGCGCGGTCGAGGGCCTCGACGGCGGCGGCCGGCTCGTCGATCCGCGCCGCGCGACCCGCATCGGCCAGCTCGGCGAGGGTCCACCAGCGGCTGAGCCGCGGCGCCCGTCCTTCAGTCCACGCGAGCAGGCCAGCGGGCGGCAGCTTGCGCGCGCCGCTCAGCGCCGCGAGCGGCGCGGGCACATAGCCCAAACGCAAAAAGGCGGCGATCGCCGCGGGATCGGCCTCGCCGCAATCAGTTCCGCGGCGCAACGCCGTCAGTTCCGAGGCGAAGGCGACGCCGCTCGCCGAGGCGGCGTAGTAGAGCGGCTTCTCGCCGAAACGATCGCGCGCGAGAAAGAGCGTGCGTTCTCGCCGATCCCACAAGGCCAGGGCGAACATGCCCAAAGCGCGGGACAGGGCCGCCTCCAGGCCCCAGCGGGCGATCGCCTCCAGCAGCACCTCGACGTCAGACGAGCCGCGCCAATCGCCGAGGGCCGGGGCGCCCAACTCGGCGCGCAGAGCCCGGTGATTGTAGATCTCGCCGTTGAGCACCAAAACGAATCGGCCGTCGGCGGAGTGCATCGGCTGGCGACCAGACGGCGTCAGGTCGACCAGGCTCAGGCGGCGGTGACCAAAGGCGACGTCCGCCTCGATCCACGAGCCTTCGTCGTCAGGGCCGCGATGGGCGAGCGCCGCGAGCATGCCAGCGACGGCCGCGCCGTTGCCGCCGCCCGGCGGCCGTCCGACCACGCCGGCCAGGCCGCACACGCTGACGTCAGCCGCGCCGGCGGGCGCCGGCCGCGTCTATCGGCAATGCTCCGTCCAATGCTGGCGGACCATCACCTGCTGGCACAGCCGCGCGTGGCGACGCGCCTCGCTCGGCGGCGCCGAATGGCGGGAGTCGGCGTGGACGGCGCGCCTCGCAACGGCGGCGTGGCGGATCGCGCCGTGATGCTTGGTGGTCGCCTTTGGCGAGACGGCATGATGGTTGTGGCGAGCGGCGTTTCGCGCGCGGTGGCGCCTGGCTGGCGCGCCGTGTCGATGATGGCGGGCGCGCCCGCCGGCGTGATGATGGTGGTGATGATGATGGACGGTCGCCGCCGCCGCCGCGCCTGGCGCGAGGCTGAGGCCGCACAGGGCGATCACGGCGGCGACAAGGGCGAGACAGCGGGCGATGGGCGCCATGGGAACGGGTCCGCGGAGCTTTGGAGACGGGGCGGCTCACGGCCCGGCGAATCGGGCCTTGAGACGGTTCAACACCTTCGGCGCGAGGCCAGGCAAGTCCTCGCTGATCAGGCCGGCCCCGAACCGCCGACCGGCCTCGGCATGGATCCAAGCTCCGGCGCAGGCCGCCTCGAAGCTCGGCATGCCTTGCGCCAGCAGCCCGCCGATCAAGCCGGCGAGAACGTCGCCCGAGCCGGCGGTCGCCAGCCAGGGAACCCCGTTCAGGTTCACCGCCGCCCGGCCGTCCGGCGCGGCGATCACCGTGTCGGGTCCTTTGAGCAAGACAACCGCCTCCGCCCGCTCGGCGGCGCGGCGCGCGGCGGTGAGCCGCTCTGGCGCGCTCGCCAGCACACCGGGAAAGACGCGCTCGAACTCGCCCGGATGGGGCGTGAGCACATCGTCGCGGTCGAGCGCCTGGAACAGCTCGTCCGGATCGTCGCGGAACACCGTCAGGCCATCGGCGTCGACCAGCAGGGCCGCGCCGGTGCGCGCCAGGGCGAGCACGTTGGCGGCGGTGCTCTCCGAAACGCCGGCGGCCGGTCCGATGACCGCCGCCTCGGCGGCGGCGCCGAGCGCTTCGATGTCCTGCTCCGAGTCGAACGGCGCGAGCATGATCGCCTCGAGGTGGGCGGCGTTGACGGCGAGCGCGTCCGGCGGCGTGGCGAGCGTGACCAGTCCGGCGCCGACCCGCAGGCCGGCGCGGGCCGCAAGCCGCGCCGCCCCGGTGTTCCACGCCTCGCCGCTGACCACCACCAGCCGTCCCCGCGAATGCTTGTGCGCCTCGATTCCAGGCCAGGGAAAGTTGGCGCCCCATAGTTCAGGATCGTTCTCCCAGGTCGCCGACTCGGAAGGCGGCAGGCCGATGTCGGCGACCACCACCTCGCCGCACGACGAGCGGCCGGGCTCCAGCACATGGGCGATCTTACGGGCATGGAACGTGACCGTGAGCCCGGCGCGGAAGGCGCCACCCGGCGCCGACCGGCCGGTGTCGCCCGCGACGCCGCTCGGCGTGTCGACGGCGACCACCCGCTCCGGCGACCGCTCGAGGTCTCGCGCCAGGCGGATCGCCGCCGGTGGCAGCGCGCCCCTGAAGCCGGCGCCGAACAGGGCGTCGACGACGAGCTCGTCGGTGGCGATTGGCAACCTCTCTTCCATGGCGCCGCTCCACCGCGCCGCCATGGCCTTGGCCGCCGGCGTGCGCGGCGGTTCGGGAGCGGCGATACGCACCGTCCAACCCCGTTCGGCGAGCTGGCGGGCGACGACATAGCCGTCGCCGCCGTTGTTGCCCGGGCCGGCCAGGATGACCGCGCGACCGGGCGGCCGGCGCTCGGCGATGGCCGCCGCCGCGGCCGCCCCGGCCCGCTCCATCAGCGCCTCCACCTCGACGCCGGCGGCGATCGCGGCCGCCTCGGCGGCGACCATCTCGGCGACGGTGAGGATCGGCGGGGCGCGGCTCATGCGACGCCGGTGACCGCTTGCTCGCCGAGGGCGTCGACGCCGAGGCGCTCGCCGTCGAGGTCGAGCCGGGTGATCGAGGCGTGGTCGGGCCGGAACACCACAACCTCGTCGCGGCCGTCGATGAACGAAATGATGGCGTTCAGCGCCACGAAATGGGTGAAGATGGCGCAGCCCGGATAGCGGCGCACCGTGGCGGCCGTTTCGCGCCGCCAGGCCTCGTAGTCGCGATCGCCAGCCATGTCGCGCCAACGTCCCGCCATGGCGTTGGCCAACCACGTGGAGCGCGCCGCGAGCGACAACCCGACCGGGCTCGGAACCTCGCTGAACGCCGGCTCGATCTCGACCGCGAGGCCGGTCGAGGCGGCGAGCGGCGCGGCGGTCTCGCGGCACCGGCGCATCGGCGAGCTGATCAGCCGCTGGAAGCCTTGCGGAGCGAGGCGCGCCAGGCGCTCGGCGGCGGTCCTTGCCTGGCCGCGGCCGACGACATCCAATCCTGGATCGGGATCATGTCCGCCCCAACCGGCGCTTGGCCGGGCATGCCGAACGAGATGGATCTTCGCCACGGTGGCCTTGTCGTGCGGCGACGGCGCCAAGGCAAGGGCGGCGGCAAGCGAGGCGGGCTCGCCGCATCTGGCGATAAGTCGGCCGCCGTGCTTGCCAGCGGCCAATGGCCCGTGCATCGAACTTGGCGGGGCGTCGAATTGCCCGCGCGTCCCCCACCCACGGCCGCCCGCGCATGAAGAAAATCGAAGCGATCATCAAGCCGTTCAAGCTCGACGACGTCAAGGACGCCCTGCAGGAGATCGGCCTGCAAGGCATGACGGTGCTCGAGGCGAAGGGATTTGGACGACAGAAGGGCCAAACGGAAATCTACCGTGGGGCTGAATACGTCATCGACTTCCTGCCAAAGATCAAGATCGAGATCGTCGTTTCCGACGATCAACTGATCGGAGCGGTCGCCGCCATCGAGACCGCCGCCAAGACCGGGCGGATCGGCGATGGCAAGATCTTCGTCACCGAGGTTCTCGACGCCATCCGCATCCGGACCGGCGAGACCGGCAACATCGCCATTTAGCCGGCCATCGCCGGCCGGCCGCGCCACGGAGCTTGAACCAAGATGAGCAGCGTCTCCGAGATCAAAGCACAAATCAAGGAGAAGGAAGTCGCCTATGTCGACCTCCGGTTCACCGACATGCGCGGCAAGCTGCAGCATGTCACCTTCGATGTCGGCCTCGTCGACGAAGAATTCCTCACCGACGGCGTGATGTTCGACGGCTCCTCGATCGCCGGCTGGAAGGCGATCAACGAGTTGGACATGAAGCTGCGGCCGGATCTCGCCTCCGCCTATGTCGATCCGTTCTATCAGCAGACGACACTGTGCCTGAACTGCGACATCCTCAGCCCCGACACCAACGAGCCGTACAACCGCGACGCCCGCTCGATGGCCAAGCGCGCCCTGATCCACGCCCGGGCGCTGAAGATCGGTGACGCGGTCTATTTCGGCCCCGAAGCCGAATTCTTCATTTTCGACGACGTGCGCTGGTCGACCAGCCCGCACGACACCGGCTACTGGCTGGACTCGGTGGAACTGCCGAACAACTCCGGCCGCGTCTACCCGGAAGGCAACATGGGCCATCGCCCAAGCGCCAAGGGGGGCTACTTTCCCGTCAATCCGGTGGACTCGGCGCAGGACCTGCGCGGCGAGATGCTGGAGGTGATGGGCGAGCTCGGCATGCAGCCGGAAAAGCACCACCATGAAGTGGCCCCGGCGCAGCATGAGCTGGGCCTGAAGTTCGCCGACCTGGTCACCATGGCCGACCGGCTGCAGCTCTACAAATACGTCGTCCACAATGTCGCCGCCGCCTATGGCAAGAGCGCGACCTTCATGGCCAAGCCGATGTTCGGCGACAACGGCTCGGGCATGCATGTGCACCAGTCGATCTGGAACAAGGGCAAGCCGCTGTTCGCCGGCGACAAATATGCCGGCCTATCCGATACTTGCCTCTGGTACATCGGTGGGATCATCCGCCACGCCCGGGCGATCAACGCCTTCACCAACTCGACAACCAACTCCTACAAGCGGCTGGTGCCAGGCTACGAGGCGCCGGTGAAGCTGGCCTATTCGGCGCGCAACCGGTCGGCCTCGATCCGCATCCCGCACGTCGACAGCCCCAAGGCCAAGCGCATCGAGGTGCGCTTCCCCGATCCGATGGGCAACCCCTATCTCGGCTTCACCGCCATGCTGATGGCCGGCTTGGACGGCATCGAAAACCGCATCGACCCGGGCGCGCCGGCGGACAAGAACCTATACGATTTGCCGCCGCGCGAGCGAAAGAACGTGCCGGAGGTGTGCGGCTCGCTCCGCGAGGCGCTGCAGAACCTCGACCGTGATCGCGCGTTTCTGAAACATGGCGGCGTCATGGATGACGACTTTATCGACGCCTACATCGAGTTGAAGATGGAGGAAGTGATGCGGGCGCAGCTGCATCCGCATCCGGTCGAATTCGACATGTACTACAAGTGCTGAGCCCGCTCGCCGTCGCTTCCAAGCGGCGCGCCGATCCGCCGCCGCCAAGGCCGCCGGCGGCGACGTGCCTTTTCGACTCCTGAACGCCATGCCACACCGCGTTCTGATCACCGGCGGCGCCGGCTTCATCGGCTCGCATCTCGCCGACCAGCTCTTGGCGCGCGGCCATGCCGTCACCGTGCTCGACAACCTCTCGCCGCAGGTGCACGCCGAGGCCGAGACCGACGACCAAGGCTGGCCGACCTATCTGGACCGGCGCGTGCGTCGGCTGCGCGGCGATGTCTGCGATCCCGAAGACGTCGCCGCCGCCCTCGACGGGGTCGATCAGGTCGCCCACCTCGCCGCCAGCGTCGGCGTCGGCCAGAGCATGACGCAGATTGTCGACTACACCCGCGTCAATGCCCTGGGCGCGGCCGTGGTGCTGGAGGCGGTCTCCCGCGCGCCCGACCGGATCGGCCGGCTGGTGGTCGCCTCGTCGATGTCGATCTACGGCGAGGGCGCCTATCGCCGGCCTTCGACCGGCGCCCCGGCCGCCGCGCCCTACCGCTCGCGCGACCAGCTCGCCGCCCGTCAGTGGGAGCCGACCCTCGATGGCGAGACGCTGGAGCCAATCCCCACCGACGAAAACAAGCGCCTCGAGCCGACCTCGATCTACGCCATCGGCAAGCGCGACCACGAGGAAATGTTTCTCAGCGTCGGCCGGGCGCTCGGCATTCCGACGATCGCGCTGCGGCTGTTCAACGTCTATGGCTCGCGCCAGGCGCTGAGCAACCCATACACCGGCGTCGCGGCGATCTTCGTCTCGCGGCTGTTGAACGGCGAGCCGCCGCTGGTGTTCGAGGACGGCGGCCAACGTCGCGACTTCGTCCATGTGCTGGACGTGGCCGGGGCCTTTGTCGCCGCCCTGGAGAGCGACGCGCCGGTGTCGTCGGCCTACAACGTCGGCTCAGGCCGCTCGGTCACGGTGCTCGAGATCGCCGAGGTGCTCGGCCGCCAGCTCGGCCGCCCGATCGCGCCCGAGGTGCTTGGCCGCTACCGCGTCGGCGACATCCGCCACTGCTTCGCCGACATCGGCCGCATCGAAGCGGCGCTCGGCGTCACGCCGAAGCGCGACTTCGAGGCCGGCATGGCCGAACTGATCGCCTGGGTCCGCCAGGCCCGCGCCCCCAAGGATCGCTCGGCGCAGAGCCTCGGCGAACTCGAACGCGGCAAGCTGCTGGTTTAGCGGGTATTCCGTGCCTCCGCTCATGGGAAGGGACGGAGGAACGCCTCGAGTCTAGATCAACCCCGCCAGCGGCGAGGAGGGGTCGGCGTAGAGGCGCTTCGGCATGCGGCCGGCGAGGTAGCCTTGGCGGCCGGCGATCACCGCGTGCTTCATCGCGCTCGCCATGAGCACCGGGTCCTTGGCCTCGGCGATGGCGGTGTTCATCAGGACGCCGTCGCAGCCGAGCTCCATCGCCACCGCCGCGTCCGACGGCGCGCCGACGCCGGCGTCGACCAGCACCGGCACCTTGGCCTGCTCGACGATCAGACGGATGTTGAGCCGGTTCTGGATGCCGAGCCCCGAGCCGATCAGCGAACCGAGCGGCATGATCGCCGCCGCGCCGGCGTCCTCCAGCTTGCGCGCGTACACCGGATCGTCGCTGCAATAGACCATGACGTCGAAGCCGTCGGCGATCAGCAGCTTCAGCGCCCGCAGCGTCTCCTCCATCTCGGGATAAAGTGTGCGGACGTCGGCCAGCACCTCCAGTTTGACGAGGGTCCAGCCGCCGGCCTCGCGCGCCAGGCGCAGGGTGCGCACCGCCTCCTCGCCGGTGAAGCAGCCGGCGGTGTTGGGCAGGTAGGTGAACTCGTCCGGTTTCAAGTGGTCGGCCAGCAATGGCTGGCTCGGGTCGGAAAGGTTCACCCGCCGCAGGGCGACGGTGACGATCTCCGCCCCGGCGGCGCGGGCGGCGGCGGCGTTCAGCGCATAGTCCTTGTATTTGCCGGTGCCGATGATCAGGCGCGAGCGGAAGGCCCGGCCGGCCACCGTCCAGCTGTCCGCCACATCCGCCACGATCTGTGCGCCGCCGTCCGCCATGGTCGCGTTTTACCCGCCGCCGATGAAGTGAACGATCTCGATACGATCGCCGTCGGCGAGCGGCGTCGCGTCGTAGCAAGAGCGCGGCACGATCTCGAGGTTCCGCTCGATCGCCAGCTTGCGCATGTCGAGACCCAGATGGGCGATCAGCCCGGCGACGTCGCCGACGCCGACCACTTCCCTCGCTTCGCCGTTGATCGAAAGCCGCATGGTGGAGGCGATCAGCTTGTGACCTTCGCGCCCGGCGCTTACAAGCCCGCCGCGGCCCGCCTTGGCCGAAACGTCGGCCGAACCGAGGCGCCATGGTCAAGCCGATCTTCGTTCTGAACGGTCCCAATCTCGATCGCCTGGGCGCGCGCGAGCCGGCGATCTATGGCGCCGACACCCTCGCCGACATCGAGGCGCGTTGCATGGCGGCGGCGGCGGCGGCCGGCGCGAAGGTGGTGTTTCGCCAGACCAACCATGAAGGCGTGTTGATCGACTGGGTCGCGGAAGCGGGCGCGGCGGCGAGCGCCCTGATCATCAATCCGGCCGCCTACGGCCACAGCTCGATCGCCTTGCTGGACGCGCTCAAGTCGATCACACTCCCGATCGTGGAATGCCACCTTTCCAATCCGGCGGCGCGCGAGAGCTTTCGCCGGCGTAGCTACGTCTCCCTGGCGGCGACCGAAATTGTCAGCGGCTTTGGCGCGGCGAGCTATGAGTTGGCGATCGCCGCCGCCTTGCGGCTTGTCGGCGCCGCCAGAGACGCGGAGCATTAGATCTTGGCGCCCGCGAAGTTGCCGCACGAGGTCGAAGCCGGGCTGGTCCGCCGGCTCGCCGACATCTTGAACGACACCGGGCTCAGCGAGATCGAGGTGGAGCGGGAGGGGCTCAAAGTGCGGGTGGCGCGCGTCGTCCAGGCCGCCCCGGCCGCCGCCTACTTGCCGCCGCCGCCGGCTCCCTATTCCTCTCCCGCTTCCGCGGCGCCGACGATCTCTCCGCCGGCGGAACGCGAGGGCGAGGTGGTCAAGTCGCCGATGGTCGGCACCGTCTATTTGCAGGCGCAGCCCGGCTCGCCACCCTTCGTGCGCGCCGGCGACACGGTCTCGGCCGGCCAGACGGTGCTGCTCATCGAGGCGATGAAGACCATGAACCCGATCGCCGCGCCGCGCGCCGGTCAGGTGCTGGACGTGCTCGTCGCCGACGCCCAGCCGGTCGAATACGGCGAGCCGCTGCTTCTGCTCGCCTGACCCCGGCGCGAGTTTTCGAGGTGTTCGACAAGATCCTGATCGCCAACCGCGGCGAGATCGCCCTTCGGGTGCATCGCGCCTGCAAGGAGATGGGCATCGCCACCGTCGCGGTCCATTCCGAGGCCGACCGCTCGGCGATGCATGTGCGGCTCGCCGACGAGAGCGTCTGCATCGGTCCGGCGCCCGCGGCCAAGAGCTATCTCAACATCCCGGCGATCATCGCCGCCTGCGAGATCACCGGCGCGCAAGCGGTGCATCCGGGCTACGGCTTCCTGTCGGAGAACGCCCGCTTCGCCGAGATCCTCGCGGCGCACGGGATTACCTTCATCGGCCCCAAGCCGGAGCACATCCGCGTAATGGGCGACAAGATCGCCGCGAAGGCGGCGGTGGCCGCCGCCGGCATTCCGGTGGTGCCTGGCTCCGACGGCGCGCTCGACACCGAGGCGGCGGCGCTGGCGGCGGCGCGCGCCATCGGCTTTCCGGTATTGATCAAGGCGGCCGCCGGCGGGGGCGGCCGCGGGATGAAGGTCGCCGGCGACGAGTTCGGCCGTGGCGGAGGCGTGGGGCACCGCCCGCGCCGAGGCGGCGGCGGCATTCGGCGACGACGCGGTCTACATGGAGCGATACCTCGCCCGCCCCCGCCACATCGAGGTGCAGGTGATCGCCGACGCGCACGGCGCGGTCCGCCACCTCGGCGAGCGCGACTGCTCGCTGCAGCGGCGCCATCAGAAGCTGATGGAGGAGGCGCCCTCGCCGGCGATCGACGCGGCGGCGCGCGCGCGCATCGGCGCGGTGGTGGTCAAGGCGATCGCCGAGATCGGCTATCTTGGCGTCGGCACGGTCGAATTTCTATACGAGGGCGGCGAGTTCTTTTTCATCGAGATGAACACCCGCCTGCAGGTGGAGCATCCGGTCACCGAGGCGGTCACTGGCATAGACCTGGTGCGCGAGCAGATCCGTGTCGCCGCCGGCCTGCCGCTATCCTTCGGCCAGGACGAGATCGTCTTCGAGGGCCACGCGATCGAGTGTCGGATCAACGCCGAAAACCCGCGTACCTTTCGTCCCTCGCCGGGCGTGGTCGGCGACTTCCATGCCCCCGGCGGCCTCGGCGTGCGGCTCGATTCGGCGCTCTATGCCGGCTATGTCATTCCGCCCTACTACGACAGCCTGGCGGGAAAGCTGATCGTCCACGGCCGCGACCGCGCCGAATGCATCGCGCGCCTGCGGCGGTGCCTCGCCGAGATGGTGGTCGGCGACATCGAGACCACCATCCCGCTGTTCCAGGATCTGCTGGTCGAGCCGGACATCGTGGCCGGCGACTACGACATCCACTGGCTGGAACGCTGGATCGCCAGCCAGGCGTGAACCGCCCGGCGGCTATTTGCCCTTGGCGAGATAGTCGACGATCGCCGCCCGCACCGCCGGGTCGGCGACGTGGACCGGCATGGCCGAGCCCGGAACCATCTTTCGCGGATCGGCGAGGAAGCGGTCGAGACTAGCGCGGGTCCACACCAGGCCGGAGCTCTTCAACGCCGGCGAGTAGGCGAAGCCGGGCGCCGCGCCGGCCTTGCGGCCGACCAGCCCGGCGAGCGGCGGGCCCTGCGCCATCGGATCGCCCGAGTGGCACATGGCGCAGCGATCCTGGAACAGCGACGCGCCATCCGCCGCCAACGCCGGCCCGGCCAGGGCGAGCAGCGCCGCGGTGATCGTCGCCCGCCTCATGGCTTGCCTCCACCTCGCGCGACACGCCAGACCACCCCGCCGGCGTCGTCGGTGACGATCAGCGCGCCGTCACGCGCCTCGGCGACCCCGACCGGCCGGCCCCAGACCGAGCGATCGTCGACGACGAAGCCGGTCATGACGTCGACATAGGCGCCAGTCGGCGCGCCCCCCTTGAACGGCAGGCGGACCAGCTTGTAGCCGGTGCGCACCGCCCTGTTCCACGAACCATGCAGCGCGACGAAGGCGTCGCCGCCCCAAGCGCTCGCGCCAGCCGCGCCGCCGCCACGGTAAAAGACGATTCCGAGCGGCGCCGAATGGGCCTGCAGATAGACGTCCGGATCTATGGCGACGTGCTCGAGATCGGGCCGCTCGCCCTTGTGGCGCGGATCCTCGTGCGCGCCGAGATACCACCACGGCCAGCCATAGAATCCGCCGGCCCGAACCGAGGTGACATAGTCCGGGGGCAGATCGTCGCCGAGGCCGTCGCGCTCATTGACGACGCACCACAGGCGCGTGGTTCCCGGCTGGATGGCCATGGAGACGCAGTTGCGCAGGCCGCCAGCGAAGACGGTGCGCTCGGCGCCTTCGGGCGTAAAGGCGAGCACGTCGGCGCGGCCGTCCTCGCGGTCCCAGGCGGCCCCGCGCACATGGCTCGCCTCGAAGGCGCGGATCTCGGCCGGGGTCTTTTTCGACAGGCTTTCGGCGGTGTTCGAGCCCGAGCCAACGGAGACGTACATCGTCCGTCCGTCCGGCGAGAACACCACGTCGCGGGTGGTGTGGCCGCCGGTGGTCCCGGCCAGCTTGGCGACCACCGTCTGGGCCGGGCCGGCCGGCTTCAGATCGCCGAGCCGCCAGGGAAATCGCACCACGCTGTTGTTGTTCGCCACATAGACGAAGCGCGGCGCCGGGCCGGGCGGCCAGAAGGCGATGCCGAACGGCCGATCGAGGCCGCTGGCGAAATGGACCGCCGTCGCGGCCGTGGCGGCGCCGTCGGCGGCGCGCAGTATGGTGATCCGCCCGGCGTCGGTCTCGGCGACGAACAGATCGCCGTCCGGCGCGGCGCGAATTTGACGGGGCGCGTCCAGCTCGGCGAAGCGGCTGACGACGAAGCCCGGCGGAACCTTGGGCAAGGCGTCCGGTCGCGCGACCACGGCCGAGGGTGCGGCGGTCGCCCGCGATGGCGCCGGCAGCTCGCGGCCAATGCGATGGACGACGCCCGGCGCGTCGGCGCGCCAGTCGCCGACGGGAGCGCCCGCCGCGGCGGCAGTCAGCGGCGCCAAGGCGGCGGCCAGAGTCAAGAGAATGGCTCGGGGCATGCGGCGTTCTCCGCTTCACGCGCCCGCCAAACCTAGCCGAGGGCCGGCCGCGAGGCCAGAGCCCACCCCGCGCCCGTCAAACCTCCTGAGAGGCGAACCGCCGCGCCTGGGCGACCCAGGCATGCCGGCTGACACCGCCCTTGAGGCTCAGCGCTCGATCGACGTTCGGCGATCTCCTGGTCCGTCCAGGCGGCGATCTGGGCGAAGCGGGTCACGCCCCGCTGGGCCAGAGCCGCCGACAGGCGCGGCCCGACGCCGACCAGCCGGGTGAGATCGTCAGGCGTTTCGGCAATCGTCGGGGCGATGACGGCCTTCGCTTCCACTCCCTTGCTCTGCGAGACGGGCTCGACGGGGCGGATGGGGGCGTCCGCGCTCCGCTGCGCCGTTTCCTGCAACGCCGCGGCCTCCTGCAACTTCGCGGCCGCCACGGCGGCATCGCCGTGCGCCGCTTCGAGGTTGGCCGGGCGGCTGAGCTGGTTCATCCACCACCAGGCCGCGCCCGCGCTCACGGCCGCGCCGTAGCTGAGCCAGAAAGGCGACATCCAGCCGATCGGCGCGCGCCAAGCGCGCTCGGCGGTTTCCCGCGCCACATCGCGCGAATGGGTGAACAGGTACATGGTCGAGGGCTCCACAGGTATGGTGCATCGCAGCATATCATAGCCGGCGCTGTTTCGCGAGCGCGAATGGGTCTGGCGCTCTCCACCACCCGCCTTGCGGGGCGGGGCCGGACGTAAAAGGGTAAAGCGCGCACTTGCCAGAAACAGCGACCGAGCATGGGGGCCATCGAGGGCTTCCTGGCGCTCGAACCCCCCCCAAACCCGCGCCCCGCCAGCGGCCTTGGCTTCCGAGGCGCAACGCCAGGGGGCGCTCACAACGTCGCGACGCGCGACTCGCCGCCTGCCTCGCCCAGTCGCTCCACGACCCACCGCGCCGCCTCTCGCCCGCGATCCGCGAGGGCGGTTCCCGGATTGAGCACCAGGAGAGCGCAGCCGTTCAGCCGCAGCGGGTCGGTCAGCGGGCGCAGGCGCGCTTCGATCGCCAGCCCCGAAGCGAGGCTGCCGAGCCCCGCCCGCAAGCCGTCGAAGCTCGCCAGATCCTTGATCGGCGCCCAGACCGCGATTGTCGCGCCTTGGTTGCGGCGCAGCACGGCGGCGGCGAAGGCGACGATGCGACCGGCCTCGCCCGCGGCTTCGTAAGGTGGATCGACGAGAACCAGCGCCGGCGCCGGCCCGGCCGGGACGCCGGCCAGACCCATTTGCCAGCCATCGCCGCGTCGCGCCCGTTGGGCCCCGACCGCCCGGACCAGCGCCCGCGCATCCTCCGGGCGCGCCTCGCAGGCGATCAGCCGATCGCCGGGCCGCAGCGTTCCGGCGATCAATGTCGGCGAGCCAGGGTACCACCGCCGTCCCCCATCGGGATTCACCTGGCCGATCGCCGCGATGAGCGGCGCGAACACGGCTGGCGGCGTTTGCTCGTCGAGCAAGGCCGCGACGGCCGCCCCCTCGCCCGTGCGCCGCGCCATCTCGCCGGACAAATCGTACAGCCCGCGCCCGCGTGGGTGTCGACGACGCTCAGCGGCGCCACGCCGGCGTCCGCCTTGGCCGCCGCGAGCAGGTGGAGCAGTAGCGCGTGCTTCAACAGGTCGGCGAAGTTGCCGGCGTGGAAGCCGTGGCGATAGTTCATGGGCGAGGTGCTTTAACGCTCGACTGCCGCGGCGTCAGTCGGGCGCGATGGCTGGCAAAAGGAGGCTCGTTCGCCATGTTCGACCGCAAGCTGCGCTTCGGCGCCTTCATTGCTCCGTTTCATCCCACCGACGAGAACCCGACGCTCGCCATCGAGCGCGATCTCGAGCTGGTCGCCCTGATGGACCGGCTGGGCTACGACGAGGCGTGGATAGGCGAGCATCATTCGGCCGGTTTCGAGATCATCGCCAGCCCGGAGGTGTTCATCGCCGCCGCCGCGGAGCGCACCCGCCGCATTCGCCTTGGCACCGGCGTCTCCTCCCTGCCCTATCACCACCCCTTCATGCTCGCCGAGCGGATCAACCAGCTCGACCACATGACCCGCGGCCGAGTAATGTTCGGTGTCGGACCGGGCGCCCTGTCATCGGATGCCGTGTCGATGGGCATCCCGGTGGCCAAGCAGCGCGACCGGATGGACGAGGCGCTGGACGTGCTCGTGCGCCTGCTGCGCGGTGAGACCGTCACTTGCGAGAGCGACTGGTTCGTGTGCCGCGAGGCGCGCCTGCAGATGACGCCTTACAGCCGTCCGAGCGTCGAGATCGCCGTCGCCAGTCAGGTCTCGCCGACTGGCGCGCGCGCCGCCGGACGCCACGGTTTAGGGCTGCTGTCGCTCGGCGCCACCTCGGCCGGCGGCTTCAACGCCCTGGCGTCAAACTGGGCAATCGCCGAGGCGCTGGCGCGCGATCACGGCAAGACGATGGACCGGAACGCCTGGCGCCTGGTCGGCCCGATGCACATCGCCGAAACCAAGGAGCAGGCGGTCGCCGACTGCCGCTTCGGCTTGGCCCGCTGGGTCGGCTACTTCCGCGACATCGCCAACCTCCCGGTCGCTCCGGAGGTCGAGAGCGGCGATCCGATCGAAGGGATGATGAAGAGCGGCATCGCGGTGATCGGCACGCCCGCCGAAGCGGCGGCGCAGATCCAGCGGCTGCTCGACCAATCCGGCGGTTTTGGCGCCTATCTGTTCATGGCGCACAACTGGGCGCCATGGGCGGCGACGCAACGCTCCTACGAGCTCTTCGCCCGCTATGTCGCGCCACGCTTTCAACAGCTCAACGACAGCCGCGAGGCATCCATGGCCTTCGTCGGAGCCCGCCGCGACGACTTCATGGGCCAGGCCCGCGCCGCCGTCGGCGCGCGGATCATCCAGCACATGGCCGAAAAGGGCTCCAAGGACATCGCCCCCGAGATCCTCGAGGCGATCAGGCAGGCGACCGGCGACGCCGCGCCAAGCTGAGGAACGCCGCGGCCGCATCGGCGAGGCGGTGCGAACCAGCCGCCGGCGGCGAAAGCGCTTCTGAAGAGAAACCTGGCTTTGGGTGCGGGGGCAAGATTTGAACTTGCGACCTTCAGGTTATGAGCCTGACGAGCTACCGGGCTGCTCCACCCCGCGTCAAAGCGCCGTTGGCGTCGTAAGAAGGAGGGCGAGCGCGGCTGACATCCTCTTGGTAGACCTGGCGACGACCTACTCTCCCGCGCCTTGAGACGAAGTACCATCGGCCCTGGAGGACTTAACGACCGAGTTCGGGATGGGATCGGGTGGGGAACCTCCGGCATAGACACCAGGTCAACAAAGAGGATGAAAGACATCATTGTCCGA
>CAVVXO010000008.1:0-140795 GCA_963752245.1 uncultured Alphaproteobacteria bacterium | reverse complement strand
TCGATGACGCTGATCAAGGTCGCGTACGACCCATAGCCGACCATTCGCTCCTTATCCGTCGTGATCTCCACGCCGAGATCGCGATCGATGATCGCCGATTCCACCGGGCCCGCCGCGAAGAATAGCCAACGGTAGTAGGACGCTCGCCGCTTGTCGCCGCTCGGCGGCGCGAGGTAGGCGTCGGGGAAGGCGTCGGCGAGGTAGGCGCAAATCGCGGCGCATTCCGTGACCACGCTGTCGCCATGCTTCAAAGACGGTATCTTGCCCATCGGATTTATCGACAGATACGCCGGCGACTTGATGTCGGCGTATTCGACGATCTCGGTGCGGTATGGCTGGCCCACCTCCTCCAGCATCCATCGGACGATGCGGCCGCGCGACATTGGGTTGGTGTAGAAGACAATCTCGTCGCTCATGATGGCGCGCTCCTCGGACGATTGCTTCAAACAGTTCGCCGAATGTTCACGGCGGCGAGCCGCCGTCAAGGATCATAGGCCAGGATCGGCGCGAGCCAACGCTCCGCTTCGGCCAGGCTCCAGCTTTTCCGACGCGCGTAGGAGGCCACCTGGTCGCGGTCGATCTTGCCGACGCCGAAATAGTGGGCCTCCGGGTGGGCGAAGTAGAGGCCGCAGACTGACGCCGGGGGGGTCATGGCGAAGCTCTCGGTGAGCGGATCCCGGTCACCGCCTCGGCCCCCAGCAGATCGAACAGCAGGCCTTTTCGGTATGGTCCGGCTGCGCGGGATAGCCGGGGGCCGGCCGAATGCCGCGGTAGCGGCCCTCGATCATCGCGGCGGGATCGGCCGGCTCGTCCGGCGAATAGCCCCACAGCTCGCGCGCACGCGGTGGTGCAGCGCTTCGGCGAAAGCTTCCGCCAACCGGTCAGCCAGCGCCGACGAGGATCGCGGAATAGTCGTCGCCGCGCTCGCGAAAGCCGGCGGCCAGCGCGCGCTCTCCCACGCCGGCGGTGACCGCGAAACCGCCGATCCAGTCCGCGCCGCTCGGCGCGACGAAATCGGCGAGGCAGAGGTTCGGCCGGCCGCCGCTCTTGACCATCTGCTGGCGGATCATTCGCAGCCGGGCCCGCTCGACCGACCGGGACTTGTCGGTCCAGACACACGTCATCGCCGTCCGCGTTCGCCGGCCAGAAGCCCACGACGCCCCTCGCCTCGAGAGAGCCGTCGCGCAGGATGACGTCGAGCATGGCCGAGGCGTCCGCGTGCAGCTCGCGCGCCGCCGGGCCCATGATCTCGTCCTCGAGAATGGCCGGATAGGGCCCGACCAGCTCCCACGCGGAGAAGAACGGCGTCCAGTCGATGAAGGGCACGAGATCGTCGAGGCCGATCGGTCTCCGCCCGCGCGCCGCTGAACCCCGGCCGGGGCGGCGCGTACGCCCCCCAGTCGACCGCAGCCGATTGGCGCGGGCGGTCGCGAGCGAGGCGCGCTGCTTCGCCGGCTGTGCGCGGCCGAACTGCTCGCGGATGCGGGCGTATTCCTGCCGCGTCGCGGCCTCGAACGGCAGCCCTATCGGTCGGCGACAGCAGCTGGCTGACGACGCCTACCGCGCGGCTGGCGTCGACGACATAGGTGGTCGAGCCGCCGCGTACGCCGGCTCGATCTTCACCGCGGTGTGGGTGCGGCTGGTGGTCGCGCCGCCGATCAGCAGTGGGATGGCGAAGCCCCGGCGGCGCATCTCGCCGGCCACGAACACCATCTCCTCCAGCGAAGGCGTGATCAGACCAGAAAGACCTATGGCGTCCGCACCGATCGCGATCGCCTCGTCCAGGATGCGGTCTGCGGGCACCATGACGCCCAGATCGACGACCTCATAGTTGTTGCACTGCAAGACGACGCCGACGATGTTCTTGCCGATGTCGTGGACATCACCCTTGACCGTGGCCATCAGGATCTTGCCGGCGCACTGGCGCTGACCGCTCGCGTCGGCCTCCATGAACGGCAGCAGCCAGGCGACCGCCTGCTTCATCACCCGCGCCGACTTGACCACCTGCGGCAGGAACATCTTCCCGGCGGCGAAGAGATCGCCGACGCGGTTCATTCCCGCCATCAGCGGGCCCTCGATCACGTCCAGCGGCCTGGCGGACGCGAGTCGCGCCTCCTCCACGTCGGCATCGATGTATTCGCCGATCCCGTGCACCAGGGCGTGCGCCAGCCGCTCGGCGACCGGCCGCCTCCCGCCAGGCGAGGTCGGCGATGCGCTCCACCGCCTTGCCGCCCTTGTAGCGCGGGGCGATCTCCACCAGCCGCTCGGTCGCGCCGGAGCGGCGATTGAGGATCACGTCCTCGACGGCCTCGCGAAGCTCCGGCTCGATCTCGTCATAGACCGGCAGGTCGCCGGCGTTGACGATGCCCATGTCCATGCCGGCGTTGATGGCGTGGTAGAGAAACACCGCGTGCATCGCCCGCCGCACCGGTTCGTTGCCCCGAAAGCTGAAGGAGACATTCGACACGCCGCCCGAGATCTTGGCGTGCGGCAGCATCTGCTTGATCGAGCGGGTCGCCTCGATGAAGGCGACGCCATAGGTGTCATGCTCCTCGATGCCCGTGCCGATCGCGAAGATGTTCGGATCGAAGATGATGTCCTCGGGCGCGAACTCGATCGTCTCGGTCAGCAGGCGGTAGGCGCGCTCGCAGATCGCCACCTTGCGCGCGCGGCTGTCCGCCTGGCCTTGTTCGTCGAAGGCCATGACCACGACGGCGGCGCCATAGCGGCGGCACTGCTCGGCCTGGCGCAGGAAAGCCCCCTCGCCTTCCTTCAGGCTGATCGAGTTGACGATCGCCTTGCCCTGCACGCACTTCAGACCCGCCTCGATCACCTCCCATTTTGAGCTGTCGACCATGATCGGCACGCGCGCGATGTCGGGCTCGGCGGCGACCAGGTTGAGGAAGGTGGTCATGGCGCGACGCTGTCGAGCAGGCCCTCGTCCATATTGACGTCGAGCACCTGGGCGCCGGCGGCGACCTGGTCGCGGGCCACCTCGAGCGCGGCGACATAGTCGCCAGCGGCGATCAGCTTGCGAAAGCGGGCCGAGCCGGTGACGTTGGTCCGCTCGCCGATATTGACGAAGACCGGCCTCACGCCAGCTCGAAGGCTTCGAGCCCCGAAAGCCGCAGCGCGGGCGACCGGTCGGGAATGGCGCGCGGCTCGACGCCCTCCACCGCCTCGGCGATCCGCCGGATGTGCTCGGGCGTCGTGCCGCAGCAGCCCCCGACGATGTTGACCAGCCCGTCCCGCGCCCATTCGCCCAGATGGCCGCGGTGACCTCGGCCGTTTCATCGTAGTCGCCAAAGGCGTTGGGCAGGCCCGCGTTCGGATAGGCGCCGACGAGCGTGTCCGCGACTCGGCCGATCTCGGCCACGTGCGGGCGCATCAGCTCGGCGCCCAGGGCGCAGTTGAGCCCGACGGCGAACGGCCGCGCGTGGCGGACCGAGTTCCAGAACGCCTCCACGGTCTGGCCAGAGAGGGTGCGCCCAGAGCGGTCGGTGATCGTGCCGGAAATCCAGATCGGCGGCCGGCCACGCCCTCGTCGGCGAGGTCGAAAATCGCCTTGATCGCCGCCTTGGCGTTCAGGGTGTCGAAGATGGTCTCGATCAGGAGGAAGTCGACGCCGCCCTCGATCAGGGCGGCGGCCTGCTCGGCGTAAGACGCGCGCAGCTGGTCGAAGGACACCGCCCGCGCTCCCGGATCGTCGACGTCCGCCGACATCGAGAGGGTGCGGTTCGTCGGTCCGATCGCGCCGGCGACGAAGCGCGGCCTGTCCGGCGTACGGGCGCTCCAGCGGTCGGCGCTCTCGCGCGCCAAGCGGGCGGCGGCGAGGTTGATCTCGCGCACGGCGCTCTCGAGCCCATAGTCCGCCTGACTGATGGCCGTGGCGTTGAAGGTGTTGGTCTCGGCGATGTCGGCGCCGGCGGCGAAGTAGGCGTCGTGCAGCTCGGTCACGAACTCGGGCCGCGTCAGGCAGAGCAGATCGTTGTCGCCCTTCAACGAACGAGGGTGATCGGCGAACCTCGCTCCGCGAAAGGCCGCCTCGTCCAGACCCTGGCGCTGGATCATCACGCCCCAGGAGCCGTCGAGCACCAGGATCCGCCCGCCCGCCTCCGCCTGCAGCCGCGCCAGCGCCCCGCTCACGCGAACCGCTCCAGCGGGCGGCGGTGCGTCGTGCGGCTGATTGTTTCACGCGCGGGTCGGCCGACACGACGAAGAATACTCACGCCGCGGCCTCGCTGACGCCCAGCACCCGGCAGATGGCGTAGACCAGATCGGCGCGATTGAGGGTGTAGAAATGGAAGTCGTCGAAGCCCTCCTCGCGCAGGCGGGCGCACATCTCGGCGGCCACCGAGGCGGCGATCAGCCGGCGGGTCTCGGGATCGGCGTCCAGCCCCTCGAACAGATTGCCCATCCAGTCCGGCAGGGCGACGCGCATCGGCGCGGTCATGCGCTTCAGGCCGGCGAAGCTGGTCACCGGCATGATCCCGACGCTCACCGGAAGGGCGACGCCGGCGGCGCGCACCCGCTCCATGAAGCGCAGGAAACCGTCGATGTCGAAGAAGAACTGGGTGATGGCGCGGCTGGCGCCGGCATCGACCTTGGCCTTCAGCACATCGATGTCGTGCGCCACCGACGGGCTTTCGGGGTGCACCTGCGGATAGAGGCCGACGAACACCTCGATGTCGCCGGCCCTCCGGATCGCCGCGGTGAGCTCGGTGGCGTTGGCGTAGCCATCGGCGCGCGGCTGGTAGACGCCGCCGATCTGGCCGGGCGGGTCGCCGCGCAAGGCGACCAGGCGGCGAATCCCCGCCTCGCCGTAATCGCGGATGATGCCGTCGACCTCCTCGCGCGAGGCTTCGACGCAGGTGAGGTGGGCGGCCGGCGTGAGATGGGTCTCGCGCAGCACGCGCAGCACGGTGCGGTGGGTGCGCTCGCGAGTCGAGCCGCCGGCGCCGTAGGTGACGGAGATGAAGTCGGGGGCCAGCGGCTCCAGCCGGCGGATCGCCCGCCACAGCGACTCCTCGGCCTCCGGCGTCTTCGGCGGCGAGAACTCGAACGAGACGTTCGGCCGACCGCGAGCGCGATGGCCGGCGCGGGCCACTGGCCCCAGGGCGCTCTCCACGATCTTTCGCGGAGCGCTGGCGAGGACCGGCGCGTTCATGCGGCGGCTCGCAAGCGCGGCGCGAGGCGGCTGGCGCGCCAAATCTTCACCGTCAGCCCGCCGGGCGTCGCCGGCGGCAAGGTGGCGGTCGCGTCGAGCGCCAGGCCGGCGGCGGCCGCCCAGCGCTCGATCTCGGCATCGGCGAAGCCGAGCCGGCGGTGCTGGTGTTCGGCGCGCAAGACCTCGATGTCGTGCGGCGCGAAATCGACGATCACCAGCCGGCCGCCCGAGGCGGTGAGGCGCGCCGCCTCGGAAACGGCGCGCGCCGGATCGGCGAGATAGTGCAGCACCTGATGGATGACCACCAGGTCGCCGGCCCCGTCCGGCAGGCCGGTGGCGAGGATGTCGCCGTGCCGCAGCTCGCAGGCGGCCAAGCCCGCCTCGGCCAGACGCGCCCGGGCGATGTCGAGCATGCGGCCCGACAGATCGAGGCCGACGGCGGTGCGCGCCCGGCCGCCGAGCAGAGTCAGCATGCGCCCGGCCCCGGACCCCAGATCGATCAGCCGACCGACCGGCGCCTCGCCCACCAAGGCGACGATGGCCGCCTCGACCTCCGCTTCCGAGGTGTGGAAGGCCCGGATCTGGTCCCAGCGCTCGGCGTTGGCGGCGAAATAGGCCGCCGCCCGGCGGGCGCGCGCTTGCGACACCGCCGCCAAGCGGTCGCGGTCGGTGGTCAGGCGCGGATCGGACGGCGTCATCGCCGCCAGCGCCGCCTCGATGAGGCGCCAGCGATCGGCGTCGGCGGCCAGCCGATAAAAGACCAGCGAGCCGTCGGGGAACCGCTCGACCAGGCCGGCTTCGGCGAGCAGGCGCAAATGCCGCGAGACCCGCGGCTGGCTCTGCGCCAGCACCGAGGCGAGCTCGCCCACGGTCAGCTCCTCGCGCCGCAGCAGCGCGAGCAGGCGCAGCCGGGAGGGTTCGCCGGCGGCGCGCAGGGTTCCGACCACGTCCTCGAACGATGTGGGCACCCGCGATATAAAGATATCTTTATATGCCTAAGTCAACCGTCCCGATCGAGGCCGTCCGAACCGGGGGGCGGAGGCTCTTACTCGCGGGCGGGGTTGGCCAGCGGCTCGCCGGCGAAGAAGCGGCGAAGGTTCTCGAGCGTCAGGGCGATCATCTTCGGGCCGGCCCCGGTGGTCGCCCCGCCGATGTGCGGCGTCAGCACCGCGTTGGGCACATCCGCCCAGCGCTCCGCCGGAGTCGGCTCCTCGGCATAGACGTCGAGAGCGGCCATGCCGAGCCGGCCCTCGCGCAGGGCGGCGATCAGGGCGTCCTCGTCGACAAGTTGCCCGCGCGAGACATTGACCAGCAGGCCGCGCGGACCGACCGCCTCGATGATTTCGCGCGACACGAGGCCGCGGGTCTGTTCGCTCGCGCGGCAGGCGACCAGCAGGATGTCGCTGCTTTCGGCGAGCGCCAGGAGGCTCTCGGCGCGCGACCACGGCGCCTCGGGCTTGTCGCGCGGCCCCCACCACGACACTGTCAGGCCGAATGCCTCGGCGCGCCGGGCGCTCGCCGCGCCGATCTCGCCAAGCCCGACAATGCCGAGCGCGCGGCCGGCGAGGCTGCGGCTGATCATTCGCTCCTCGCGACTCCAGCCGCCGGCGCGAATCGTGCGGTCGCCCTCGGCGATCCGCCGCCAGGCGGCGAGGATCAGGCCCAGCGCATGATCGGCGACGTCCTCGTGATTGACGCCCGGCGAGTGGCTGACGCCGAGGCCGCGCTCGCGCGCCCAGGCGATGTCGATGCCGTCGTAGCCAGAGGTGAAACAAGCGATCAGCCCCAGGTTGGGCAGACCGGGCGACCAGAGCCTTGTCGATCGGATATTCCCCGGCGACGACGACGGCGCGGATCACGTTGACCGCCTCGATCGGCGGGGCCTCCCACAGCTTGAACACGCCATAGTGAGGCTCGAAAAACCGCGCCAGGGGTCCAAGATGCGGCTGGACGATGAGGATGGCGGGCTTGGACATCGCGCGGCGGCAGGCGGTGCTCGAGGGGGTCGAAACCGTCGCTCTAGCGAACAGGCGGTCGCCTCGGCAACGGATTGGCCGCTCGGCCGTTCAGCAACGATGGGCGGCCGGGGGCCGTCCCTTGAAAAAAAGAGAGACGGAGACTCCATGATGATCACCAAGGTTCTGATCGCCAGCGTCGCCGCCGCGGCGCTGACAGCCGGGGCCGCGGCCGCCCAGTCGACAGCCGGCGGCGACACCACCGCCGCCGGCGGCGCCGCCAGCGGGACCGCCGCCAGCAGCTCCAGCATGTCGAGCGGCGGCTCGGCCTCGATGAGCAAGAGCAGTCACAAGAGCCACCATCATCACCACCACAAGAAGGGCGGCAAGCATCACAAGGGCCGCCACCACGGCCACGGCGGCTCGGGCGGCGGCGGCGGCTCCTACGCGGCCCCCGCCCAGCCGATCCCGTACGGCGAGCTCGACTCCTACACCAAGAGTTCGCACCACGGCGGCATGAGCGGTGGCGGCATGAGCAATAGCGGCGACATGGCCGGCGGCTCGACCGGCGGCCAGACTCCCGGCGGCGACATGAATGGCGCGCCGAACGGCGGCTCGTCGATGGGCAATCAGCCCGGGACCACCAACTCGCAAGGTCCGGGAAGCTCGATGGGGGCCGGCGGCTCGATGGGCGGCGCCGACCAAGGTTCGGCCGGCGCGATGAGCGGCGGCGCCTCGCCGACGCCCAACCCGAACGGCGAGGACAAGGGCATGGCGACGCCCGGCTCGATGGGTCAGCCGCCCGCCTCGCCCTCGACCACGCCGAACGCCCCGACGGACGGCGGCGGCCCGCCGAAGTAAGACAGCATCGCCTGGAGCCTGGATCCCCTCACTTCGTGCGAGTGGGGTCCGCGCTCCAGAGCGCCCTTGACCTTGGAGCGCCGGCCTCCTGGCCGGCCTCTTTTTTTGCCGGCGTGGACGCCAGCGCTCCGCCGGCCGAGTTAGCGCCGCCTCCTGGCCGGCCTCTTACTTTGCCGGCGTGGACGCCGGCGCTCCGCCGGCCGAGATTTGGCGATCACCGCGTAAACTTCTGGAACTTGATGCGGTGCGGGATCAGCGAATCCGCGCCCAGGCGACGCTTCTTGTCCTCCTCGTAGGCCTCGAAGTTGCCCTCGAACCATTCGACATGGCTGTCGCCCTCGAAGGCGAGGATGTGCGTGGCCAGCCGATCGAGAAACCAGCGGTCGTGGCTGATCACCACGGCGCATCCGGCGAACTCCTCCAGCGCCTCCTCGAGGTTCTGCAGCGTCTCGATGTCGAGGTCGTTGGTCGGCTCATCGAGCAGGATGACGTTGCCGCCGGCGGTCAGGGTCTTGGCCAGGTGCACGCGGTTGCGCTCGCCGCCGGACAGCAGGCCCGACCTTCTTCTGCTGATCGGCTCCCTTGAAGTTGAACGAGCCGACATAAGCCCGGCTGATCAGCTCGCGATTGCCGACCTTGATGACGTCGAGGCCGTTGGAGATCGCCTGCCACACGGTGGCGTTCGGATCGAGATCGTCGCGCGACTGATCGACGTAGGCGAGCTTCACCGTCTCGCCCAGGCGGATCGCCCCGGCGTCCGGCGCCTCCTGGCCGGTGATCAGCTTGAACAGGGTCGACTTGCCCGCGCCGTTCGGCCCGATCACCCCGACGATGCCGTTCGGCGGCAGCTTGAACGTGAGGCCCTTGAACAGGACCTTGTCGCCGTACTCCTTCTCCAGGTTGTCGACCTCCAGCACCACATTGCCGAGGCGCGGCCCCGGCGGGATCTGGATGGTGGCGAAGGACTGCTTCTCCCGCTCCTGGCGATTGGCCATCTCCTCGTAGGCGGCGAGGCGCGCCTTGCTCTTGGTCTGGCGCGCCTTGGCGTTGGAGCGCACCCATTCCAGTTCGCGGGCCATGGCCCGCTGGCGCGCCTCGCTCTCGCTCTGCTCCTGGCGGACGCGCTTTTCCTTCTGCTCCAGCCACGCCGAATAGTTGCCCTCGTACGGGATGCCCTTCCCCCGATCGAGCTCGAGCGTCCACTTGGTCACCTGGTCGAGGAAGTAGCGATCGTGGGTGACGAGGATGACGCAGCCGGGAAAATTCTCCAGGTGATGCTGCAGCCAGGCGACGCTCTCGGCGTCGAGGTGGTTGGTCGGCTCGTCGAGCAGCAGCATGTCCGGCTTGGAGAGCAGCAGCCGCGCCAGCGCCACCCGCCGCCGCTCGCCGCCGGAGAGGTTGTCGACCGGCGCGTCGTCCGGCGGGCAACGCAGCGCGTCCATCGCCATCTCGATCTTGGAATCGATGTCCCACAGGTCGCCGGCGTCGAGCTTTTCCTGCAGCGCCGTCATCTCCTCCATCAGCGCGTCGGAATAGTCCTCGCCCAGCTTGGCGGCGACGGCGTTGTACTGATCGAAGACGCGCTTCTCCTCGCACCAGGCGATGACATTGCCCCAGACGTCGAGCGCCGGATCGAGATGCGGCTCCTGCTCGAGGTAGCCCATCCGCGTGCCGTCGGCGGGCCGCGCCTCGCCGGTGAACTCATGGTCGATGCCGGCCATGATCTTCAGCAGCGTCGACTTGCCCGAGCCGTTGACACCCACCACGCCGATCTTGGCGTCGGGATAGAAGGACAGCCAGATGTTCTCGAACAGCTTCTTGCCGCCGGGGAAGGTCTTGGAGAGACCCTGCATCTGAAAAATATACTGTGCGGCCATGCGGCGGCGCTCCGCGGGTGAACGTGGGGATCGGGGGGACGGCGGCCATGTAGCGCGGCGGGGCGCGGATTTGAAGGGAGGGCTATGGTCAGGTGGGGAGGCGACACTACGATGAGTTTGCGAAGAGCCTCTCCGACCGTAACGCCGCCGTCCCGGCCGGCAGCGGCAAGATGAAGGGAGCCGGCGGACGCCGGCAGTGCGTATCGATGGACGGCCTCCGACCCTATCCGAACCACGGCTCATCGTCCGCAGCGCCAAGGCCGGCGACCTCGCCCACCGTCTTGCTCGACGCGAGCGTTGCTCGGTCGCCAGCCTCGTGGAACGCGCCCTTGAGGTTTACGAGGCAGAAGCGATCCGCCGAGAGCCGGCCCGCCATTCTATGACCGGCTGAGACGCGAATGCGGCACAGACATCGACCTTGATGCGATCATTCGAGAGGGGCGCGAACCTGACCTCGGCCCGGAACTTTGATCTTCATCGAAACTGACGCAGTGTTGTCAACGCCCAAGGCCCACTAGGGGCGCGTTCAGGCGGTGGTGACTGAGTAGTCCGGTGACGTACTAATATACATGTCAGATCGATTACGTATAGTGTTCTCGGCTTATCGCCAAATCACCCCCCAGTCATCAGTTAACGACAGGGGGGAGCAGTAACCAAGTTGTTTATGAGTATGACCGCAAATGACAAACGGGCCGCATGCAGCTATGGACCTCCCCCGAGCTGATCCAAGCGTAACCTATCCGATCTTGTTCGGACAACGTTGGCCGACCAATGGCTTGGCCGAGGCGATCGCCGCCCTCGATGTGAATGTGCTGTGTGCCGAATACGCCGAACTTAGAGAAGCCGCGCCGAAGCGCTCTAAAGTTGGCAAGCCATATTTTGTCGAACATACCGGTTTCCCATCGACCGGAGGGAGCAGCAATCGCGCGGAGGAACACACGGCCATCGCGCTCCGGAATTTAGATCGCTTTTGGCCGCTATCCCCCGCCGGATGGTTTCGCCTGCTCGACTATCAAGTTCCACTCAAGGCAAGCCACGCTGACGCCGGGATTGGCAAGATCGATCTGCTTGGTGTCAGCGATCGAGGCCGTATGGTGATTGTCGAATTGAAAGTGGGTCGCCCGAATGGCCGCGGCGATCCGCCGCCGATGGCTCTGATGGAGGCACTGCGCTACGCCGCCATCATCGAGGCCGACCTCGAGGCGATTGCATCCGAGACCTTCCGGCGGTTCGGGGTGAAATTGTCGGGAGATCCGCCAATGATTGTTCTGCTCGCTCCTGGGGCGTGGTGGCGTTCATGGATCGGTACTCCTGGCGCGAGCGTCTGGTTGGCGGAATTTTGCAGGTTGCTGGAGGCCGTTGAGACAAGAACCGGGATCGCAACTGGTTGTGTTGCGTTCGATGATATCCAGCTTAGCTTTGGGCAGGCAAACCTAGCCCCCCGCCTTGGGGCTGTGCCTGATTTTCGCCCTGTGAATTGTGAGGGGACCCTCGCCGTCGGCGATGCCTTACCTCCCCTGTCACCAGCTCCCGAGGCGGCGGAACGATATGCGGCGGCTGTCACGCAGTCCTTATGGGCTTGGGCCGACCGCCATCACGCGGGACAGCTCGATGGCGGTCCCCGGGCGGGTCGCCCGCCAGTGCTGAGACCAGAGTTTGCAGAGCTGAACGTCGTGGTCGCCGAGGAGGATGCTGCGGCGGACAAGGTACGGAGCGCGATTACCTTACGTCAGCGCCACCGGTATTTTGCGAGTATGCGCAGCTCGCAGGCGTTGGCGCAGAGCGTGTTTGGCGCGATCCAGGCCCATGACCGGCTCGACCTTCTTCAAGATGTACGGGCGGATTGCGGGAGATTGGCCTTCTTCCAAGACCCCCGAGGCTGGCGACTGGCCTTCGAACATGAAGTCAAAACACTGGGGAACCGCGGCCCACGAGCATCGATGTGCTAATGACCGGCCCGGGAAACAGGGTCGCCATCGAGTGCAAGTTCACCGAAGGCGAGTTCGGCCGCTGCTCGCGCCCCGGATTGCTGCCGAGAGATCCACAGTATCAGGCTCAGCGATGCGACGGCGACTACCGTGCTCAGGCGGGGAGAGCGGCTCGATGCGCATTGACAGCTGTGGGCATCCGATACTGGGACCATTTACCCGACGTCTTTGATTGGCCGTCGGACCGTGACCACGAACCTTGTCCGTTTGGACAGACGTATCAGCTGGCGCGCAACGCGCTGGCTGCTATCATCTCGCAAAATGCCCAAATTGGTTCCGCCCACGGGCATGCGCTCATTGTCTACGACGCCAACAATCCTGCGTTTCAGCCTGGCGGTGCGGCGACTTTACAGTGGGAGAGCGCCGCCGCCGCATGTCTCGCGCCTGGCCTGTTCCGGCGTGTAAGCTGGCAGCGACTACTCGTCGCCATTGCGCGCGATCCGCTATTGGCAAGATATTCAATCAAATTGCAGAAGAAATACGCGCTCTGCACCGAGTGAAACAAGCGCTTGAAATCGGACTTTTAGGCGACTTGATTTGGGCAGTATCGCGCCGTTGGAGTTCAGCCCGAAACTCGACATTCAATCGGACCATTTTTTTGCAACAAGCTGACCAGACCAATTCTTCAAATCTTTCCAGCCAGTGCTTGGCGTCTGAACTCCGCTCGGTAGCTCCCCAGCCCCCCGGCCCGCATGGCGGCGCCCAGTTCGACCATCAGCCGCTGGTAGAATGCCACATTGTGCCAGGACAGCAGCACCTGCCCCAGGATCTCTCCCGACTTCACCAGGTGGTGCAGGTAGGCGCGGCTGTAGTCGCGGCTGGCGGGGCAGTCGGTGGCGGGGTCGAGGGGCTCTTCGTCGTCGGCGAAGCGGGCGTTCTTGAGGTTGATCGGGCCGGCCATCGTCCAGGCCTGGCCGTGCCGGCCGGAGCGGGTCGGGAGGACGCAGTCGAAGAGGTCGACGCCGCGCGCCACCGCCTCGACGATGTCGGCGGGCTTGCCGACGCCCATGAGGTAGCGCGGGCGGTCGGCGGGCAGCAGCGGCGCGGCGGCGTCGAGCGTCTCGCACATGGCGCCGTGCCCCTCCCCCACCGCCAGGCCGCCGATGGCGTAGTCGTCGAAGCCGATCTCCAGCAGCCGCTCGGTCGATTCGCGCCGCAGGCCTTCGATCGGTCGAGCCCTGCTGGATGCCGAAGAGTGCCTGGGCCTCGCGCTCGCCGAACGCCGCCTTGCAGCGCGCGCCCCAGCGGGCCGAGAGGGCGACGGCGCTCGCCGCCTGCTCGTGCGTCGCCGGCCAGGCGACGCATTCGTCCAGCTGCATGACGATGTCCGCCCCCAGCTGGTCGGCCTGGATCTCGATGGCGCGCTCGGGGGTGAGCAAGTGGCGCGAGCCGTCGATGTGGCTGTGGAAGACCACGCCCTCTTCGCTCAAGCGGCGGATCTTGGCGAGCGACATCACCTGGAAGCCGCCGGAGTCGGTGAGGATCGGCCCGTCCCAGCCCATGAAGCGGTGCAGGCCGCCGAGCCGCGCCACCCGCTCGGCGCCCCGGGCGTAGCATCAGGTGATAGGTGTTGCCGAGGATGATCCCCGCGCCGGTCTGGCGCACCTGCTCGCAGGTCAGCGCCTTGACCGTGCCGGCGGTGCCGACCGGCATGAAGGCGGGCGTCTCGATCACCCCGCGCGGGGTGACCAGCCGGCCGGCGCGCGCGGCGCCATCGCGGGCGAGGATCTCGAAGGGGAAGGCGGCCATGGACGGGCTCGCTTAACCAGAGCTCCGCGCGGCGCGGAAGAGCGCCAAGCCGCGCGCCGGGCTTCCCGGTCGATCCGGCTTGCCGAGGGCGGCGTGAGCTTGTCAGTGTCCGCGCCCCGCTCCCGGTGGATGGCGCGGGCAGGCGGCTGGATGGGGATGGGCGTCCTGCATGTCGCCGCTCCGGGGCTTGCCGGCGACCGCCGTCAAGAATCCTGGTTGCTTGACGCACGCCGCGCCCAGCACCTCTGGCTTCTTGTCACTCAAAACGCCTCCCGGGAAGGCACGGCCGGCGCTCACCCGCCAGTGGAGTCCGACACTTGCGCCCCTCCATTTGCATCCGTGTTGGACCGGGGCGACATTCACCCCGGGCGCGGTCGGAACGAGACTGTCGCGCCGGCGCCTTCCAAAGCGGGCTTCGCGCGTGCGATCACCGACTCTCGACTATTCGCCCGTCCGTCTGACGCTCGACCATGTTCCCGAGCGTGAGCGCATTGCCGTCTACCGCGAGGTGATCGGCCCCGAGGTGGTCGGGCTGGACATCGAGCCGATCGCCGGTGTGCCGCCGGTGGCCGACCTCACGTTGCGGCGTCTACCCGGCCTCGATGTCATCTCCGGAAGGTCCGGCGGCACGATCAACAGCCGCACCCCGGCACTCGCGGCTGACGGCAACGATGCATTCGCCCTGACATTCGTGGACCATGGCGCCTGGCGGGTGCGTGTCCGTGGCCGCGAATTGGAGCAGAGCGCCGCCACCGCCTACCTGATGTCCTTCGCGGACCCGTCCGTCGCCACCTCGCGGGGGCTCTCGGCCATCCTGAGCGTGCAAGTACCGCGCGCGGCGCTCGCCGCTCTGGCGCCGCGGGTGGACGACCTCGTTTGCCGGCCGGTCCCGACGGACAGCGCGCCGATCCGGCTGCTGCGCGGCTATCTCGAGGCGCTCGGCCGTGAAACGAGCCTCGCCGCCCCAGACCTCCGCCGAGTGGCCGCTGGCCACGTCCTCGACTTGATCGCCCTGGCGGTGGGCGCGACCGGCGATGCGGCGGTGCGCGCCCGCGGCGGCGGCCTTGCCGCCGCGCGCCTTCAGGCGGTCAAGGCGGACATCCATGCCAATCTCGGCGGCGGCGAACTCACCATCGAGCGACTCGCCGCGCGGCATCGCCTCAGCGCCCGCCAGCTGCAGCGCCTGTTCGAGGCCGAGGGCGAGACCTTCTCGGCCTTCGTCTTGAACGCCCGGCTCGCCCGCGCCTGGACGCTGCTCGCGCGATGCCGCGAGACCGGCGGCGGCATCGGCGAAATCGCTTATGCCTGCGGCTTCGGCGACCTCTCTTATTTCAATCGCGCCTTCCGCCGGCGGTATGGGCGGACGCCTTCGGACGCGCGCGCCGCCGCTCGCTTCCAAGGAACCGACTGACGCCGGCGCGAACGGCGCTTCTCCTTACGGGGTGGGCCCATCAGCCCCGCCGCCACAGCAGGCAGGCGTCGCCGTAGGAGTAGAAGCGGTAGCCGGCGGCGATCGCATGGGCGTAGGCGGCGCGGATGGTCGCGAGGCCGCTGAACGCGGCCACCAGCATCAGAAGCGTCGAGCGCGGCAGGTGGAAGTTGGTGATCAGCCCGTCGGCGGCGCGGATCGCATGGCCGGGGCGGATGAAGATCGCCGTCTCGCCCTCGAACGGCCGGATCTCGCCGGTCTCGGTCACCGCGCTCTCCAGCAGGCGCAGCGAGGTGGTGCCGACGCAGACGATCCGGCCGCCGCCGGCGCGGGCCGCGTTCAGGGCGTCGGCGACCGCGGGCGAGACCACGCCCCATTCGGCGTGCATGCGGTGATCCTCGAGCGGGTCGGCCTTGACCGGGAGGAAGGTGCCGGCGCCGACGTGCAGGGTGACGAAATGGCGCTCGACGCCAGCGGCGGCGAGCCGATCCATCAGTACCGGCGTGAAATGCAGCCCGGCGGTCGGCGCGGCGACCGAGCCTGGATCGCGGGCATAGATCGTCTGATAGTCGGCCCGGTCGCGTTCATCCTCGCCGCGCCGGGCGGCGATGTAGGGCGGCAGGGGCATGGCGCCGGCCGCCTCGATGGCGAGGTCGAGATCGACGCCGGCGAGATCGAAGGCGAGCGTCACCTCGCCGTCCTCGCCCTTGTCTTCGATGCGCGCGTCAAGGGCGCCGAGCAGGCAGGCGCGCTCGCCGGCGTCGCCGAAGCGCACGTGGTCGCCGACCTTCAGCCGCTTGCCCGGGCGCATGAAGGCGGTCCAGCGCGCGGGGCCGAGGCGACGGTGCAGCGTGGCCTCGACAGCGCAGATCTGGCCATCCGCGCTCGCGCCGGCCGTGCAGGCGGGCGGCGATCACCTTGGTGTCGTTGAAGACCAGGGCGTCGCCGGGGCGCAGCAGGCGCGGCAGGTCGACGAACTGGCCGTCGCGCCGGGAGCCATCCGCCGCGACCTCCAGCAGGCGCGCGGCGTCGCGCGGGCAGGACGGGCGCAAGGCGATGCGCTCGGCCGGCAGGTCGAAGTCGAAGGTGGAGAGTTCCATCGGTCGGCGCTTAAGCGGAGCGGCGAGCCAGCGCGTCAAGTTTCGCCCGACCGCGGGTCGCGGCTATCGCTTGCAGGCAATGGACCTGCTGCGCTTCGCCTGCTTCGTCGCCGCGATCCTCGCTATGGCGGCGGCCGGGGCGAGCCTGCTCGGCGGGCAGCGTGATGGCTTCGACATCGCCGCCCACCTGACGCCGATCTGGTTCGGCGTCGCCCTCCTCTCGCTGATCGCCGGCTTGGCCTGCGGCGCGGGATCGATCGCCCGCGCCGCCGCGATCTTGGCGCTGCTCGCCGGTGGAGGCTTGATGGCCGGTGAGATCGGCGCCGCCTTCACCGCCAAGTCCACCGCCGCCACGCCCGGCGCCAAGACCCTCAAGCTGATCCAGTTCAACCTCTGGGCGCACAACACCGATCCGGCGGCGACCGCCCGCTGGATCCTCGCCCAAGGCGCCGACGTGCTGGCGCTGGAGGAGACGGCCGAGCGCGGCGGCGCCGTGGTCGCCGCTCTCGCCGGCGCCTATCCGCATCGTATCGCCGGCCGGCCTGGAGACGATACGCTGATCCTGGCGCGCGGAGGGCCGCTCGCCAGCGGACCGATCGCGCGTAGACGGCTCGCCGTCCGGCGTCTGGGCCCAATTCCACGACACGCGCGGCGACTACACGATCGTCGCCGTCCATCTCACCTGGCCGATTCCGCCTGGGCCGCAGCGGCGGCAGATGGCGGCGCTCGCCGCCCGCATCCAGGCGCTCGGCGATCCGGCGGCGATCCTCGCCGGCGACTTCAACGCCGCGCCCTGGTCGTTCGCCCTCCGGCGGCAAGACGCGGCGCTACAGAACCTTGGCCTCGCGCGCTTGACCCGCGCCCTGTTCACCTGGCCGACGCCGCGCTTCCGCCGCTTCGCCCTGCCCTCGCCCGTCCCGCTCCTGCCGATCGACCACGTCTACGCCGGCGCCAATTGGCGCGCCGTTTCGGTGACCGGTGGCCCGCCGCTCGGCTCCGACCACTTTCCCGTGGTGGTGACGGTGGAGCGCCGGCCGAGGGATTGAAAATTTCGCGCGGACCCCCTCATCCGGCCCCCTCGCTGCCTTCTTCGACGGCGGCGGAGAAGGGTTGATTGAAGCCGCGCCACTCCTCCTTTCCGTCTCCCCTGGAGACAGAAGGCGGCCTCTCGCGCCAGCGAGAAGGCGGGATTACCCGGCGCGGAGCCTCAGCGCGCGCGCATGGAAACGATCTTCCCCGGCGCGCGCGGCGGTTCGCCCTTGGGCAGGGCGTCGACGTGTTCCATCCCGTCGGTGACCTCGCCCCACACCGTGTATTGGCGATCGAGAAAGTTCGAGTCCTTCAGGCAGATGAAGAACTGGCTGTTGGCGGTGTGCGGCTGGTTGGTCCGCGCCATCGAGCAGACGCCGCGGCGGTGCGGGGCGGCGCTGAACTCGGCTTGCAGATTCGGCTTCTTCGAGCCGCCGGAGCCGGTGCCGGTCGGGTCGCCGCCCTGGGCCATGAAGCCATCGATCACCCGGTGGAACACGACGCCGTCGTAGAAGCCCTCGTTGGCGAGCTCGACGATGCGGGCGACATGGCCGGGCGCCAGGTCGGGGCGCAACTTGATCGTCACCTCGCCGGTCTCGAGCGTCATGGTGAGATTGGTCGGGCTGTCGGTCATGGCGTCGGGATCACTTTACGTCGCTGGAAAGATCGAGGTCGCAAATCTGCGGCTCCGCGTGGGTGTCGGCGCGCTGACGGTCGAGCTTCGCCCGGAACCACGGCCCGGCGGGATCGATGATCCGCGCGGTGGGGCGCTCGGCGGCGGGGATATCGGCGAGGACGCGAACCTTGATCATTGTATCCATGGGCGGCGCCGGCGGCTCGCCGGTCTTGATCGCCCGCACCACGTCCATGCCGGCGATCACGCGGCCAAACGGGGTGTACTTCTGGTCGAGGTTGGCCTGGGCGGCGCGCATCAGGAAGAACTGGCTGTTGCCGCTGTCGGGCGCCTCCGAGCGCGCCATGCCGGCGACGCCGGGGCAGAAGGTCCCCCAGGCGTTGACCTTGTGGTCGGCGGTGAGCGGGGCGAGATCGAGGCTCTGGGCGATCACCGGCAGGGCGCCGAGGAAGCCGACATCCATGCCGCCCTGCCGGCCGATGACGGCGATCGGAGTCGTGGCGTCACGCTTGAAGGTGAACTCCGGCGGCACGTTCGGACGGGTCGAGCCGCCGGTCCCGTCGTCCTTCGGATCGCCGGTTTGATCCATGAAGTTGTCGATGACGCGGAAGAAGGCGCGGCCGTCGTAGACGCCGGCGCGCGCCAGGGCGACCACCTGGGCGACGGTGGCGGGCGCGGCGGCCGGCGTCAGTTCGACGACGATACGGCCCTTGGACGTGTCGATCACCAGAACGGTGTTCGGATCGGGCGCGCGCCAGTCGGCGGCGCCTGGCGCGACGGGCGCGGCCGGATTGGTTGGGGGCTTGGGCTTGGCCAGGGCGGCTGGCGCCACCAGCGCCAGCGCCGCGACGAGAAGCCGAAGGGTGGGCATGGCCGCCCGCCTAGCCGAGCGGCCGTCGGCGGACAAGCGCGTCTCAGCCGGACAGACGCGCGCGCTTGGCCTCGAATTTCTCTCGCATGCGCCGCATGACGCTCGCCGGCACGAAGCGGGAGGCGTCGCCGCCCATCATGACGATGTCCTTGACCAGGCGCGAGGCGATCGCCTGGTGGCGCGGATCGGCCATCAGGAAGACGGTCTCGATATCGCGGTCGAGCTGCTGGTTCATCGCCGTCATCTGGAACTCGTATTCGAAGTCGGCGACGGCGCGAAGACCGCGGACGATGACCGTGGCGCCGACGTCGCGGGCGAACTGGATGGTCAGGTTTTCGAACGGCCGCACCTCGATCTCGGCGATCTTGGCGCATGGGCCTGTCTCCTCGCCGATGATCGCCACCCGCTCCTCGAGGTCGAACAGCGGACCCTTGGCGGCGTTCACCGCCACGCCGATCACCAGCTTGTCGACCAGCTTGACGGCCCGGCCGATGATATCGAGGTGGCCGTTGGTCACCGGATCGAAGGTGCCCGGATAGAGTCCGGTGCGCTTCATCTCACCCGTCTCCCCATGACCGCTCATCCGCGATCGCGGCGAGCAGGATGCACGGAAGATCGCCGCCCGTGTCAATCCGCAGGGGCCGGGCGGGTCAGGCCAGGCGAGTTCCGGGTCGCGCCGCCAGCAGGCTGACCGCCCCGGCCTCGCGGAAAGCGCCGATCGCGGGCCCATGCGCGCTGGCGGCGTCGACTCCAAGCGGGCGAGCCATGGCCTGGGCGAAGACCCCGGTGTTGGCATTCACCGGCCCTGGGCCCGCCATCGCGACAGGCGGGCCGCCCGCGAAATCGGCGGCCGTCAGGCTGGCGAGACCGACCCCGTCGAGGGTGATCGTCCCGCCGCCGGCGACCGCGATGACGACATCGGCGCCCACCTGCGCCATGGTGCTCACCGGCCCGGTCGAGCCGCCCCATCCGCGTGACAAGGCCTCGATCGTGTCGTGACCGGCGCCCGATCCGGCGATGAAGCCGGTGATCGTCAGGTTGCCGCTCCCCGGGGCCAACTCGAAGACGTCGTTGGCCGCCGCGCTGATCGCGCCGGTGACCAGGCCAGCGTTCAGCAGGGTGTCGCCGGCCGCCAGGCTCACGGTCCCAAGGATGGCGCCGCTGTTGTCCAGCAGGCTCGCGGACCCGCCGAGAACGATCGCCCCGTCGACCCGGCCGCTGTTGGCGAAGTCCACGGCGCCGGCGGCCAGCCGGACGCCGCCGTCGATCAGGCCGCTGTTGTCCAAGGCGCCGATGGCGCCGCTGGAGTCGATGGCATAGCCGCCGCCCGGCGCGCTCGCCTCGTGCAGGCCATTCTTGATCGTGCCGGTGTTATTCAGGGTGGCGATCACGCCGGTGTTGACGAGACCGATGCCGCCGGCGCCGCCAGGCGAGCCAAAGCCGCCGTTGCCACCGCTGATCGTGCCCGCGTTGGTCAGGGTGGTGATCACCCCGGCGTTGGCGACGCCGGCGCCGCCGACTCCTCCGCCGCTCGAGCGGCCGCCTGTTCCTCCCGTTCCGCCGGTGATCAGCGCCTTGTTGGTCAGCGAGGCGATCGATCCGGTGTTGCTCACCGCGACGCCGCCTTGACCGCCCGAGCGCCCGCCGCCGCCGCCGCCGACCGTTCCGGTGTTGGTGAGCGCCTGGATCGACTTGCTGTTGGCGACGCCGGCGCCGCCGCAATCCACCCGAGCTGCCGCCAAAACCGCCGATCAGCTTGCCGCTGTTCGTGAGCGCGGTGATCGCGCCGCCGTTGAGCACCCCGGCCCCGCCCGCGCCGGCGCTGCTGCCGCCGTAGCCGCCGAAAATCGATCCGCTGTTCTTGAGGCCGGTGGTCGGCGCGCCCGTCTGGCCGATCGTGCCGGTATTGGCGATGCCGGCGCCGCCCGATCCCGCGCCACGCGCGCCCAATCCGTTGTCGCCGCCGCTGATCGTGCCGGCATTGCTGAGGACGGTGATCGCCGCGGCGTTGCCGACGCCGGCCCCGCCGGTCGCCGCCGCATTGCCGCTGCCGCCGGCCGCCCCGGCGATCCGCCCCGTCCCGTCGTTGAACAGCAGGGCGATGGAGCCGCCGGAGAGGTTGGCGACGCCGACGCCGCCGAGGCCGGCGGAAGCCGTCGAATCGCTGCCGCCGGCGCCGCCGTCGATGGATCCGGCGTTCGAAAGGGTCGTAAGGCTCGCGGCGTTGGCGACACCGGCGCCGCCCGAGCCCGCCCCGCCCCCGGCCAGCCCCGCGCCGCCCTGGCCGCCGGCGATCAACCCCGCCTTGCCGTTGGCGAGCGACTTGATCGTTCCGCCCGTCAAGTTCGCGATCCCCGCCGCGCCGTTCGCGCCGGGGAAGCCATTGCCGCCACTCCCGCCCGAGATCGAGCCGCTGTTGCTGAGGCCGGTGAGAGCGCCGGCGTTCGCCACCCCGGCCCCCGCGACGCCCGCCGTGCCGTTGCCGGCGCCGCCGGCGATGACGCCGGTGTTGGACAGGGTCGTAATCGTCGCCCCGTTGTAGATGCCCGCCGCCGCCGAGGTGAAGGTGTATTCCGGCGAGCCGCCGCCGCTGATCTTGCCGGCATTGCTCAAGGTGGCGATCGCGCCGCCGTTGGCGATGCCGGCTCCGCCGGCGTTGTGCGTGCCGCCGAAGCCGCCGCTGATCGACGCCCCGGCGCGATTGTCGAGCAGCGCGATCGTTCCGGCCTTGGCGTTGTAGACGCCGCTGCCGCCACCGCCGCCGATGTTGTTCGGCGGCGGCGAGCTGGAGGCGCTGCCGGCCGAGCCGCCGACGATCGAGCCAAAGTTGGTCAGGGTCTTGACCGAGCCGGCATTGGCCACCCCCGCGCCGCCGCCGCCGCCCGATCCGCCCAGGCCCGAAGCCTGGCCGCCGCCATTGCCGCCATTGCCGCCGACGATCTTGCCGGTATTGGTCAGGGCGGTGATCGAACCGCTCACCGAGATCGCCGAGCCGCCGCCGCCGCCATAGCCGCCGCTCTTGCCGCTGGCGCTGCCCTCGCCGCCGGCGCCGCCGCTGATCGTGCCGGCGTTGCTCAAGGTGGTGATCGTTCCGGCGTCGGTGATTCCGGCGCCCCGGCGCCGCCGGCCCCGGCGGCGGCGCTGAGCGTGGCGGCGGCGCCGCCGTTACCCGCCTTCCCGCCGACGATCGCGCCGCTGTTCTTCAAGACGCTGATCGCCCCGGCGTTGGTCAGAGCGGCCCCGCCGCCGCCGCCATTGCCGCCGGCGCCATTGTTGATGCCGGTGAAGCCGGCGATGCCGACCCCGCCCTGGCCGCCGGCCACCACGCCGCCCTTGGCCAGCGCAATGGACGGCATCTTGCCCGAGGCGGAATTGTCGATCGCGATGCCGCCAGCGGTGCCCTCCGGCCCCTGGCCGCCGTCGATCTTGCCGCTGTTGGAGAGCGCGGTGATCGCGCCGGCGTTCGCCACGCCCGCCCCGCCGATGCCGCCGACGCTGCCCGCGCCGCCGCCGATCGTGCCGGTGTTGCTGAGGAAGGTCACGGTTCCGCCGTTTGAGAGGCCGGCGCCACCGGCGCCCAGCTGCGCCCCGGAGGCCCCGGCGCCGCCCATCAGGAGGCCGGAGTTGCGCAGGCCGCTCGTGGCGACGCCCACCGCCCCGATCGTCCCGGAGTTGTCGATTCCCGCCCCGCCGGAGCCGCCGAAATCACCAAAACCGCCATGGCCGCCTTCGATCACGCCCTTGCTCGTCAGCGTCACGACGGTGCCGGCGTTCGCCAGGCCGGCCCCGCCCGTGCCGCCCGGCAGCGTCGATCCGGCGAAGTCCGCCGGGCCGCCAGCGATGGAGCCGACGTTGCTGAGCAGGGTGATGGTCTGCTTGTTCAGCACTCCCGCGCCGCCAGGTCCGGTTGTATGGCTGCCGAAGCCGCCAACTATGGATCCGCTGTTGGAGAGGGTGGTGATAGAGGCGGTGAGCGCCGCCACGCCCGTGGGATTGCCGGCGATCGCGCCGCTGCCGGTCACGGTGATGCCGCCGCCATTGCTGAAAATCGGGCCAGCGACCTTGGTGGTGATGATCTGATTGGCGGGCATCTGACGAGTCCTCGAGATGGTCGGGGTGCGAGGGCCGCGGCGGCCGCCCGAAGGCAGGCCGTTCGCCGCCCGGTTGTGTCGCGAACGCTAGGCCGAGCCGGCGCGGGCGCCAATCGGGGCGCGTCAGCCGAGCGTCAATCGTCCGTCAATTCGCCGTCAAAACGCGCGCGAGCTGCTTTTCGGCGAATGTCTGGCCGACCAACGGGGTGACCGCCGCCCGCCACGATTGGCGCCACCGGACCTCGGCTCTCGGGGCGACTTGTTGCGGCGGGCGGAAGCGGCGATGAACCGCCGGCAAGAATGGGCCGGTGAGAGTTCGAATGATCGACGTCGGCGAGACACTCGAGCGCGCCCGGGCGGCGCGGCGGGAAGGCCGCTGGGACGAGGCGGAGATGGCCTGTCGCCAGGTGCTGGCCGCGTGGCCGGGCCAGCCGGACGCCAGCCACCTGATGGGGCTGATGGCCTATGACTTCGGCAACCTCGATCTGGCGATCGAGCACCTGCGCCAGGCCTGCCTGTCGCCGCGCGCGCCGGCGGTCTATTTCAGCGACTTCGCCGAGATGTGCCGCCAGGCGGGGCGGCTCGCCGAGGGCGAGCAGGCTGCGCGACGGGCCGTCGGCCTGCAGCCGACGCTCGCGGCGGCCTGGAACAACCTCGGCATCCTGCTGCAGGAATCGCTCAAGCTGGATGAAAGCCGCGCCAGCCTGGAGCGCGCCCTCGCCTTGCAGCCGGGCGATCCGCAGACCTTGAACAATCTCGCCAATACCTTCAAGCGGCTGGGCTTGGCCGCCGAGGCGGAGAGCCGCTGGCTGGCGGCCCTGGACCTGCGGCCCGACTATGCCGAGGCGTACAGCAACCTCGCCAATCTCTACACCGATCAGGGAGACTTCGGCCGCGCCGAGGCCATGGCGATGAGGGCGATCGAGCTCAGCCCGCGCCTGACCGACGCCTACATCAATCTCGCCGGCCTGGAGACCGCCCGCCATCGCCCCGAGCAGGCGTTGCGCGCCCTGGACGCCCTGCTCGCCTTCGCCCCGACCCAGCCGCGGGCGCTGGCCTCCAAGGCGCTGACCCTCAAGGATCTCGACCAGCTCGACGAAGCGCTGGATTGGGCCCGACGCGCCGTCGCCGTCGCTCCGGACGCCCCGGAATTGCACAACGCCCTTGGCCAGGTGTTCCAGGCCATGGGCCGGTTCGAGCCGGCGCTGGCCGCTTACGACCGCGCGGCCGCCCTGCCCGGCCCGGCCCAGATGGACGCGATCGCCAATCGCGGCGCGCTCCACATGGAGTTCGGCCGACAGGATGAGGCGCGGGCGGCCTTGGAGGATGCCGCCCGCGCCTTTCCCAACTCCCCGGGAATCCTCCTAAGCCAGACCGAGCTGCGCAAGTTCACGCGCGATGATCCGCTTATCGGGCGGATGCGGTCGTTGCTGGCGCGCCAGGGCATTTCGCTGTTCGATCGCGCCACGCTGCACTTCGGCCTCGGCAAGATGCTGCTCGACGCCGGCGAGACGGCCGAGGCGTTCCACCATTACGACGAGGGCAATCGCCTCAAGCGATCCACCTTCGATTTCGACATCGAGGCGAGCGAGGCGTGGATGGCGCGCGTCGCCGCGGTGTTTTCGGCCGAACGTTTGGCGGCTCACGCCGACCAGGGGGCCGCCTCCGACCGGCCGGTGTTCGTGGTCGGCATGCCGAGGTCGGGCACAACCTTGGTCGAGCAGATCATCGCCTCGCATCCCAGGGCGCACGGCGCCGGCGAGCTGAAGGCGGTGCATGCCCTGACCGCCAGCCTGGACGGATTTCCCGAGGCGGCCGGCGATCTCGCCGGATCGGCGTTGGCGGCGCTCGGCGGCGCCTACCTGGAAACCACCAGCATCATGGGGCCCGATCGCGCCCGCGTGGTCGACAAGATGCCATCCAACTTTCTCTATTGCGGCTTCATCCGGCTGATCCTGCCTGGGGCGCGAATAATCCACTGCCGCCGCGACGCGGTGGATACCTGCCTTTCCTGCTACACCAAGCTGTTCGCCGGTGAGCAGTCGTTCACCTACGATCAGCGCGAGCTCGGCCGCTACCACCGCGCCTACCAGGGGCTCGCCGCGCACTGGCGCGCGGTGCTGCCGCCATCCAACTTCCTGGAGGTCGACTACGAGGCGACGGTCGCCGACACCGAGGCCCAGACCCGGCGAATTCTCACGTTTCTCGGGCTCGACTTCGACGAGGCCTGCCTGCGCTTCCACGAGACCCGCCGGCCAGTGCGCACCGCCAGCGTCAACCAGGTGCGCCAGCCTATCTATTCGAGTTCGGTCGGCCGCTGGCGCGCCCATGCCGCGCATCTTGGCCCGCTGCTGGCGGCGCTCGGGCTCGCCGCCAGCTAAAGCCTGGCTCGGCGCTGGCTAGGGATCACGCCCAAATAGGCGATGCATCCGTCGGCGCGACCGCGGCGTCCGCGCGTCGCTTGTCAGCAGAACCGCCCCGGTCCGGCGATGAGGTCGAGCGCGCGGAGCGTGGGCATCGCCGAAGCCGGTGCGAACGCGCCACCGCCGCGGCCACCTCCCCCGCCGCCACCGACCCGGGCGGCCGCGTGGGCGAACTGAACGGTCGCGGCCGGCGCGTCGGAGGCGAACTGGACATTGGCCGCGGCGAGGCTCGGCAGTCTGACGCCGACGAGGGTGATGCTGTCGCCGCCGTCCAGGCGGATGACCACGTCGGCGCCGACTTGCGACATGGCCGCGCCACTGCCGGTCACGGTCAAAGTGTCGTGGCCGGCGCCGTTACCCGTCCGGAAGCCGTCGATGACCACCGCCCCGCAGCCGGGGCTGAAGCGCATCACGTCGGCGCCGGCGAGGGTGACCACCCCGACCCGACCACCTTGGACAACATCGAGCGTATCGCCGAGCCCAAGAGCGAGGCCGCCGGCGATCTGGCCGGCGTCGATCAGGGTGCTGTTCGCGCCGAGCGAGACGCCGCTGCCGATGAGGCCATCGTTCTCCAGCCAGTTCGAGGCGCCGCAGAGGGCCAGATGCCCGGTGATCACGCCTCCGGCGGCGTTGAAGACCGCGGCGCCGCCGGCCGCTAGCCGCACGCCGCCGTCGATTCGGCCGCTGTTGACCAAGGCGCCGATCCTCCCCTGGCTGTCGATCGCCAAGGCGGCGCCGCCGGCTCCGTTGGTGATCGTGCCGGTGTTGACCAGACTGCCGATCGCGCCGGTGTTGTCGAGCCCCGCGCCGCCCGGGCCGCCTGGCTTGCCCGATCCGCCGTTTCCGCCGGTGATCGTCCCGCTGTTGCGCAGCAGGGTGATCGTGCCGGTATTCTCGACGCCCGCGCCGCCGGGGCCGCCGCCCCGTTGGCCCTCGCCGTTGGATACCGCCGCGCCGCCGTCTCCGCCGGCGATCACGCCTTGATTGTTCAGCGTGGCGAGGGTGCCGGAATTGCGCGCGCCGGCCCCGCCGGCGCCACCGACCACCGAGGAGAAGGCATAGTCGCCCTGGCCGCCGTCGCCGCCGGTGATCACGCCGCGGTTGCTGAGATTGCCGATCGCGCCGGAACTGCCCACGCCCGAACCGCCGGCTCCGCCAAAGAATCCGCTGCTGCCGTTCGCGCCGGCGATGGTCGCCCCGGCGGCGTTGCTGAGGATATCTATCGTCCCCCGCGCGCCATTTTGCAGGCCGGCTCCGCCAGGGCCGCTGTTGGAGCCGCCGAGGCCGCCGCTAAGGCTGCCGCGGTTCGCCAGCGTGCCGATCGTTCCGGCGTTGCTCAGCCCCGCGCCGCCCGCGCCGCCGGAAATGCTCGAGCCGCCGGCGCCGCCGCTGATCGAACCGGTGTTGGTCAGCACCTTGACCGCGCCGGTGTTGACGAACGCGGCGCCGCCCGCGCCCACCGCCCCCGTGGTGCCGCCCGAGCCGCCGACGCCGCCTTCGATCGCGCCGCGGTTGGAAAGAGTGGCGATCAGTCCGGAATTCGACACGCCAGCGCCGCCCGAGCCGCCGGCGAAGAAGCCGAAGCCGCCGTCGCCCCCGGCAAACAGGCCGTTGTTGGTCAGGGTCTTGATCGAACCGGCGTTCGCGAGGCCGGCGCCCCGGCTCCGGCGCTGGAGTCGCTGCCGGCCCCGCCGCCGCCGCGAATGGTTCCATCGTTCGTCAGCACCCTGATCGTCCCGGCGCTTCTGACGCCCGAGCCGCCGGCCGCGCCCGAACCGCTGCCGCCGCCGCCGGCCATCAGGCCGTGGTTCGTCAAGGTTCGGATCGTATTCTCATTGAGCACTCCGGCCCCGCCCGCCTGGCTCGGGCCGACGCCGCCGACAATCGTTCCGCGGTTCGCCAGAGTGGTGATCGAGGCGGAAATCGCCGCGACACCGGTCGGGCCGCCGTCGATCGCGCCGCGATGGGTGACGAAGATCGCCGCGCCGTTGCTGTAGACCGGTCCGTCGACCAAGCCGCGGATCGTCTGGTTCATGCCCATCGCCTGCAAGGCCTCCGTTGCCTGAACAGTCCACCAACGAGCCGCCGGCGCAAGGAAGTGTTCAGTTCGGCGGCGCCACGTGGGCTCGACAGCCAAGGTGGGCATGGAACGGAGACGCTGTCTAGTGACATTTCCGTGACTTGGAGGGATCAGTACTGGCGGAGGACTTATTCAGTCTTTCGCTTCATCCAACGCCTCGGCGGGCTCGGCGGCAAGCGGTTCGACGGAGACGACATGCTCGCCCTCGGCCGTCCGGAAGATGATCACGCCTTGAGTGTTGCGGCCGGCGAGACGGATCTGGCCGATGGGAACGCGGATCAGCTGACCCTGGTCGGTGACCAGCAGCAACTCGCCGGCTTCCGACACCGGAAATGCGCCGACCAGCCGGCCGCCGCGGCGCGACAGGTCCTGGGCGATCAGGCCCTGCCCGCCGCGGCCAGTGCGGCGAAAGCCATAAGCCGAGGTTCGTTTGCCGAGCCCCTCCGATGACACGGTGAGAATCACCTGCTCGGCGGCGGCCAGTTCGGCGAAGCGGGCGGGCTCCAACGCCGTCGGCTCGCCATCATCGGCTTCGTCGTCGTCGGCCGCTTCGCCGTTGTCCGCTTCCTCGCCGTCCCGCGCCTGCGCGGCGGCGGCCATGCGCAGATAGGCCGCCCGTTCGGTCGGCGTCGCCGGCACGCCGGTGAGAATCGCCATGGAGATCACCTCGTCGTCGGCGGCCAGCCGCACGCCGCGCACGCCCACCGAGTCACGGCCGGAGAACACCCGCACGTCGTCGACGGCGAAGCGGATGGCGCGGCCGAGCGCCGTCGTCAGCAGCACGTCGTCGCCAGCGCCGCACAAGGCGACCCCGACGATCTGGTCTCCCTCCGGAAGCTTCATGGCGATCTTGCCGGCGCGGTTGACCTGCGCGAAGTCCGACAGGCGGTTGCGCCGCACGCTGCCCGAGCGGGTGGCGAACATCACGTCCAGCCGGTCCCAGCTGGCCTCGTCCTCCGGCAGGGCGAGGATCTGGCTCATCGTCTCGCCCGGCTCGATCGGGAACAGGTTGACGAACGCCTTGCCGCGCGAGGTCGGGCCGCCGACCGGCAGGCGCCAGACCTTCAGCTTGTAGGCCTTGCCGCCCGAGGAGAAGAACAGCATCGGCGCATGGGTCGAGGCGGAGAATACCCGGGTGACCGCGTCCTCCTCCTTGGTCGCCATGCCGGCGCGACCGCGGCCGCCCCGGTGCTGGGTGCGATAGGTGGAGAGCGGCGTGCGCTTGACATAGCCGGAGTGGGTGACGGTGATCACCATCTCTTCGCGGACGATCAGATCCTCGTCCTCGAGGTCGGCCTCGCCCTCGACGATCGCCGTGCGCCGGGGCGTGGCGAACGCCTCGCGCGCCTCGACCAGCTCGGCGCGAATGATCGCGAGGATGGCGGCGCGCGACGACAGCGTTTCGAGGTGGCCGCCGATCAGGTCGGCGAGTTCGCGCGCCTCGCCGAAGATCTCCTCGCGGCCAAGGCCGGTGAGCCGCGACAGGGTGAGGGCAAGGATGGCGCGGGCCTGCTCGTCGGTCAGCCGCACCCGGTCCTCGCCGACCCGCCGGGTGCGTGGATCGGCAATCAGCGCGATCAGCGGCGCCATGTCGCCGATCGGCCAGTCGCGGCCGATCAGCCGTTCCCGCGCCTCGGCCGGATCGGACGACGAGCGGATGATGTGGATCACCTCGTCGATGTTGGCGACCGCGATGGCCAGGCCGACCAGCAGGTGGGCGCGATCCCGCGCCTTGGCCAGCTCGTGCCGAAGGCGGCGGACGACCACCTCCTCGCGGAAGGCGAGAAAGGCTTCCAGCATGGCGCGCAGGCCCATCTGCGCCGGGCGGCCGCGGTCGAGCGCCAGGGCGTTGACCGGGAAGGCGTTCTGCACCTGGGTGAAGCGGTGCAGCTGGTTGAGCACGATCTCGGCGCTGGCGTCGCGCTTCAATTCGATCACCACCCGCATGCCGTCCCGATCGCTCTCGTCGCGCAGGTCGGCGACGCCCTCGATCCGCTTCTCCCGCACCAACTCGGCGATGCGCTCCAGGAGCGCCGCCTTGTTCACCTGGAATGGCAGGGCGGTGAACACCACCGCCTCGCGGTCCTTGCGGATCTGCTCGATGCGCGAGACGCCGCGCACGACCACCGAGCCTCGGCCAGTGAGCAGGGCCTGGCGGGCCGCCGCGCGGCCGAGGATCTCGCCGCCGGTCGGGAAGTCCGGCCCCGGCACGATCTCCAGCAGCGCCTCGGTTGGAGTCTCCGGATCGTCGATCAAGGCGAGGCAGGCGTCGATCACCTCGCCAAGGTTGTGCGGCGGGATGTTGGTCGCCATGCCGACCGCGATACCGCCGGCGCCGTTGACCAGCAGGTTGGGAATGCGCGCCGGCAGGACGGCGGGCTCGCGCTCCTTGCCGTCGTAGTTGTCCTTGAAATCGACTGTGTCTTTGTCGAGATCGGCCAGAAGCGACATGGCCGCCCGGCTCAAGCGGCACTCGGTGTAGCGCATCGCCGCCGGCGGATCGGCATCGACCGAGCCGAAGTTGCCCTGCCCGTCGATCAACAGCAGCCGCATGGAAAACGGCTGCGCCATCCGCACCAGGGTATCGTAGATCGAAAGATCGCCGTGCGGGTGATACTTGCCCATGACGTCGCCGACCACCCGGGCCGACTTGACGTACGGCCGATCGGGGGTGTGGCTCTGCTCGTTCATCGAGAACAGGATGCGCCGCTGCACCGGCTTCAAGCCGTCGCGCACGTCTGGAAGGGCGCGGCTGACGATCACGCTCATGGCGTAGTCGAGGTAGGCGCGCTTGACCTCCCCCTCGATCGAGGTGGCGCTCACCTGGCCGCGGCGGGGGTCGTCGCCGGCGCGCGGGCCGTCCTCGCCCCCAAGGGGCGCTGGGGAAGTCTCGTCGGTCAACCGGCGCGTCCGAACCTTGCAGCGCGATCAGAATCGGACAGCGTTTGTCCGCCGCTGTTCCTAGCAGCTAGGGCGGCCGAGCGCCACTTTGGCGATCATTGCGCCCGAAGGCGCCGCCAGGATGGCCGCGCTCCGAACCTCCGGAGCGCCGGCCGCCAGCCCGCATCCACCAACGAGCGACCTAAAACGGGATTTCGTCATCCATGTCGGCGGCGAAGCTCTCGCGCGGGCCGCTCGGCGACTGGCGCGGGCCGGCTTCGAACCCGCCGTCGCTGTCTCGCCCGCCGCCACCCTCGCCGCGACCATCGAGCATGGTGAGTTCGCCACGGAACTTCTGGAGCACCACCTCTGTCGTCTGGCGCTCGACATTCTGGCCGTCGGTGTATTTGCGCGTCTGCAGCGCCCCCTCGACATAGACTTTCGAGCCCTTGCGCAGATAGTTTTCGGCCACCTTGACGAGATTGTCGTTAAAGATGGCGACGCGGTGCCATTCGGTGCGTTCGCGTCGCTCGCCGCTGGTCCGGTCGCGCCAGCTCTCCGAGGTCGCCAGGGTGAAGTTGCACACCCGGTCGCCCGAATTCATCGTCCGAACTTCCGGGTCGCGGCCGAGATTGCCGACCAGAATGACCTTGTTGACGCTGCCGCCCATGACTTTCATCTCCCTCAAAGAAGGCTCGCCCGGCGATCCAATCGCGCCGGAATCCCGCGAAACAGCCGAGCCTAACAGGAAATCCGCCCGGCGCAAGACGATGTTCTATTTTTGTTCGACGGCCCCGCTGCTCGCGTCCGGCATGGCCCCCGGCATCGCCAGCCGCCCGTCGCCAGTGCGGACCATGAAGGGATAGCGATAGCCGTCCCAGCTCGGCGCGGTGAAAACCCCATCCGGTTCGATGAACAGGAACTGCCCCTGGTAGGCGCCGGTGATGTTGCTCTGCACGCTGCCGAGCGCGTTGAAACGCAAGCGCATGATCTCGAGCTGGGCGGCGCAATGCTCGAGGTCGGCGACGCCCCGGGCGAGCACGTTGAAGCGCGGCGCCTTGCCCGGCGCCTGCGCCAGGGCCCAGCACACGCCGGCGTCGGTCGGCGCCTGTATCTTCGCGCCACAGCCGGCGAGGCCGAGGGCGGCGGCGAGGGCGGCGAGCGGGAGCGGGCGGCAAGTCATCCGGCCGGCTACTCTGGCGATCGATCGGTGGCGGAAAGGGCGCAGCCGTCCGACTGGGTCGCGACCAGCCGGTAGGGCGCCCCGCTCGCGGATATCTCAACTCGGCCGCCGGAAAGCCGCAGCAGTTGGTCGGCCCAGCGGCCGCGCGCGACCACGCCCTCCGCCAGGCACTGGCCATCGAACAGGGCGCGCACGCAGGCCGAGAGCGACGCCGCTTCCGCCACCTTGACCCAGGCGCCGCCATCGTACCGCGCGCAATCGCCCGTTTGCGCCGCCGACGACGGACCGGCGCTCGCGCCGCGGGGCGAGGTATCCGCCGGCGCGGTGGCGGCCGCCGGGCCGGCGACGGCATTGGCCAGGCCGACATCGAGGGAGCCGGCCGGGACGCCGTTGCGGCGGGCGCAATCGGCGACAGTGCGCTGGCCGATCAGCCGTCCGTCGACAAAGCAGCCGAGTTGGCGATCGTCGGGCAGGCGCGTAGCGGCGTCGCGGCCGGTCTGCACCACCAGTCCGCCGGATGACGTCGCCGCTGGCTCGTCGCGACGGCAGGCGGCGAGCGACAGAACGAGACAGATAAGGCTCACGACGGCGGGCCCAGGGTCCCGTCGCGACGCCCGCCGGCTGCTCGCTCGCGTCCGCCAGCTCATCTATTTGAAGCGATAGGTGATCCGGCCCTTGGTCAGATCATAGGGCGTCATCTCCACCAGCACCTTGTCGCCGGCCAGCACCCGGATGCGATTCTTGCGCATCTTGCCGGCCGTGTGGGCGATAATCTCGTGCTGATTTTCCAAAGTGACGCGGAAGGTGGCGTTCGGCAGCAGTTCGCTGATCGTGCCGGGCAGTTCGAGAAGCTCTTCCTTCGCCATGCGGGCTCCCGTGAGGCGTCGCGGCCGACCATCGGCGCGCCGGCCCCGGGTTCTAGAAACATCGCGAGGCGCTTCACCATAGCGTTTACAGCGGTTGAGGTCGATGGCGCGTTCGGCGTATCGCCAGCCGGTGACCAAGGCGGCGATCCTCGGCTCCATTCTGCTGGCCGCCAGCCTCGCGGCCGGGTCGGCGCGGCCGGCGGAGACGGCGACCTGCGCGGCCACGCTCGACGCTCAGACGGCGGCGGCCTGGTCGCGCGCCGGAGGGGCGGCGGGTTCGCTCGGCTGCCCCGTTGAGGCGGCCGGCTCGGCGATCACCGCCCGGTCCGGAACGATCGCCCGGCAGACGAGATTCGCCGGCGGCGCGATCCTGCGACACGTGGACGGACCCTGGGCGGGCCGGGGCTTCGTCGTCGCCGGCTGCGCGTGGCGCCTATACTTCCAGTATGGCGGCGCTGCAGGCTGGCTCGGGCTGCCCACCGGCGAGGCGGTCAACACGCCGGACGGCAAGCGTCAGAGCTTCGAGGGCGGCTTCATCCGCGCCGATCGCGACGGCGCTTGCGAAGCCGAGCCGAGCGCGCCCGCCGCCATCGCCGTGGCTGGCCCCACGTCGCCTATCGACCTGTTCCACGATTCAGTCAGCGGCGACGACGCGGTGGCCGGGACCGAGGCCGCCGCCAAGCGCCTGACGGGCCAGGGCTACCGCCGGGTGGAGACGCTGGGCTATGGCCTGACCGCCGCCGGAGATGGCGTCACGCCTTTGCGCCAGTTCGCGGCCCCGGCGGGCGACGCCCACCTCGCGGCGGCCACGGCCGAGGGAGAGGCCGAGGCGCGCGCCGAGGGTTTCGTCTTCGAGGGGGCGCAGGGCTTCGTCCTCGCCGAACCGGGCGCCGGCCGCCTGCCGCTGAAGGCCTATTGGAACCCGCTCACCCACCGCGGCCTGCTCGCCACCTCGCCGGCCGACGAAGCGGACGCCCGCGCGCGCGGCTACGTGTTCGCCAGGATCGAGGGCTTCGTGCTCGCCACGCCGCGCCCTTGAGCTCCCGCCATCTATCCGCCGAACGTCGCAGGCGGCCGGAAGCGGGCGAGGATGCGGCGTTCGAGATCGTCGCGGGTTTGGCGGTAGGCGGCGAGAATCTGCTCGCGCGAGCCGCTGGCGAGGGTGGGATCGGCGGTCGGCCAGTAGTCGATCTCGATGGCGTGCCGACGCGCCAGCTCGACGGCGCGATGCTGCGCCTCGGGAGTGAGGGAGATCACCACGTCGAAGGAGTCTTCGGCCAAGTCGCCGAAGGTCTTGGGCGCGTGGTCCGCCAGATCGACGCCGACCTCGTCCATGACCGCGACGACGAAAGGATCGGGCCCACCGTCGTGGTCGTCGAGGCGCAGGCCGCAGCTGTCGACGAATACGCGGCGGCCGAACAGCCGGCGCATCAGCCCGGCCGCGATCGGCGAGCGCACCCGGTTCAGGGTGCAGGCGAACAGCACCGAGCCCGGCGGTACGGCGAGCATCGTCAGCCGCGCCAGTGGAGCGCGCAGATCAGCGTGAACAGCCGGCGAGCGGTGTCCTTGTCCGTCTCCACCTTGCCGGCCAGCCGGCGCTGCAGCAGCGCCGAACCGTCGTCGTGCAGGCCGCGGCGGCCCATGTCGAGCGCCTCGATCCGCGCCGGGGTGGCGTTGCGGATGGCGTCGAAATAGCTTTCGCAGATCATGTGATAGTCGCGCACCGCCGCGCGCAGCGGCGACAGCGACAGCATGTGCCTGTGCTGGAAATCCGGTCCGGCGATATCAAGCACAAGCCGATTGTCGATCAGCGACAGGTTGAGGTCGTACGGGCCGCCGGCCGCTCCGGCCGGCGCGAAGTGGTTGTCTTCCAGCAGGTCGAAGATGGCGATCTGCCGTTCCTGCTCCTGATCGCGCGATGCGGCGCCCAGCGAATGCGGGTCGAGCTCGACGGAGCGCAGCCGATGCTTGCCGGGATCGCTGGCCATGCCGCGCGTTCCTTAGCCCGACCGCGCCTCACCGGCCAAAGGCGGGAATGAAATGCAGCCGGCCGATCTCGGCCGCCCTCGACAGCCCCGCCCCCGTGCGGGCCAGGGGTGAAGTGACCGCGGCCGAGGCTCGAGACTAGACGTCGTGCCCTGGCTTGCGCCGGGTCGGCCAGGGCGCGGAGAGATCGGCCAGGGCGGCGTCGATGCACTCGACCTCGACCGCCAGATCGCCGCCATCGGCGAAGGCGACGAACACGGTCCCGCCGGGGGGCTCGCCCGCCTCGAAGGTGATGGCCAGCAGGTCGAGCACCGCGTCGGCGGCGTCGCGGCGCAGGTTGCGCGCCTTGACGGCGGTGACGCCGCCCAGCTGCAATCCCGCGCGCACCCGCCGCGCCGCGCCGGCGGGGCCGCCCGCCTCGGCTTCCCAGCAATAGCGGTTCAGCGCCAGAGTCAGGCTACGCTCGCGGCGGCTCCAGCGGATGTCGCCGACGCGGACCACGGCGTCCTGCAAGGCGGCCGAGATCACCGCCACGTCCTCGGCGTCGCGGGCGAGCAGCCGCAGCGGCCGGGCGGTCACGAGCGCGGAGCTTTCGCGCCGGCGCCCAAGGCCGGCGCCGCGGCCTTGGCCGCCGCCTTGCGCCGCCGCAAGTTGGCGCGCAGGGCCGACGCGCGCCTCGCTTCGCGATCACCGCTCACGGCGCGGGGCGGCGGCTTGGCGTGCGCCGGAGGGTCGTTGGTCTCCTCGTCCATGCTGCCCGCCTAACCCGCGCGACGCGGCCGGCCAAGGCGAAACCGCTTTCCAGCGGACCGCGCTTTCGCTAACAGGCGGCCTCCGCGCCACCGGCCGCGGGCCGCCGTAGCTCAGTGGTAGAGCGCATCCTTGGTAAGGCTGAGGTCGACAGTTCGATCCTGTCCGGCGGCGCCACACCCGAACGAGGTGAGGCTGTCGGTCGAAATCGGCGCCTCGCCTCCGACTCTCGCCCGAGGTCAATCCAGGCGGGACGGGCCCTAGCGCAAGGAAGCCTCGCCTCGCCGGGCGGTCTCGATCGCCGCGATGTCGATTTTGCGCATGTCCATCATCGCGGTCATGACCCGCCGGGCGGCGGCTTGGTCGGGATCGGTCAAGCCCGCCACGAGGGCGCGCGGCGTTATCTGCCAGGCAAGCCCGAACCGGTCCTTGCACCAGCCGCAGGCGTTCTCCGAACCGCCGCCGCCGGTCACCGCCGCCCACAGGCGGTCGGTTTCCACCTGATCGTCCGTGTAGACCTGGAAGGAAACCGCATCGCTGAATTCATGCATCGGCCCGCCGTTCAGGCCCAGAAAGGGAACGCCGCAGACGGTGAATTCCACCGTCAGAACATCTCCAGCCTTGCCGGCCGGGTAGTCGCGCGGCGCCCGATTGACCTTGTCGACCCGCGAGTCCGGGAATGTCGTGGCATAGAAGCTGGCCGCCTCTTCGGCTTGCCCATCGAACCACAGGCAGACGGCCATGGGCGCTGATTTGTCGACCACTCCTCGCTCCTCTCACCCCAGATCTCAGTCGCGCAGCCGCCGCACCAAGGCCTCCAAATCGGCCGCCAGGCGGGCATCGCCGGCCCTCAGGGCGTCGATGCGCCGCACCGCGTGCAAGACGGTGGTGTGGTCACGGCCGCCGAAGCGCCGGCCAATGTCCGGCAAGGAACGGGTGGTGAGCTGCTTGGCCAGCCACATGGCCGCCTGCCGGGGCCGCGCCACCGCCCGCGTGCGGCAGGCGCTCATCAGATCGGCCTGCTTCAGCCCAAAATGCTCCGCCGCCGCCTTCTGAATTTCGTCGACGGTGATCCGCTTTTCGCCGCCGCGCAGGTGCGGCCGCAGCAGCGTCTCGGCCTCGGCCAGGCGAAGAGCGGCGCTCTCCAGGCCCGCACGCGCGGCCAGGGTGTTCAAGGCGCCTTCCAGCTCGCGCACGCTGTCGGTGAAGCGGTCGGCGAGGAAGTCGAGGATTTCGGCTCGAAAGCTCACCCGGGCGCCGAGCTGTTCGCTCAGGGTGTCGAGCTTTCGCTCCAGGATGCCGAGCCGCAGAGCTCGGTCGGCGGGCTCCAGACCGCATACCAGGCCGGCCGAAAGGTAGGAGCGCAGGTGGGAGTCGATCTCGTTCAGCCCGGCTGGCGGCCGGTCCGCCGAAAACACCACCCGCCGGCCATCCTCCATCAGGGCCGCCAGGGTATGAAACAACTCCGTCTGGCTCGACTGCTTGCCGCCGATGAAGTGGACATCGTCGATCAGCAGCAGATCGGCGCCCCGCAGCTCGTCCTTGAACGGGCCCATGCGCCGCTCGCTCAGCGCGCGCACGAAGCCCGAGAGGAACCGTTCGGCGGTGAGATAGACGACCCGCCGGCTGGGCGCGTTGCGCATGGCCTCCCAGGCGAGCGCATTGAGCAGGTGCGTCTTTCCGAAGCCATAAGGTCCGTGAAAGACCACGGGGTTGAAGTGACCATCCGCCCATGACGCCACCCGCCGGGCGACGGCGAAGGCGAAGTCGTTGGCCGCCCCGACCACGAACGTGTCGAAGCGCAGGCGCTCGCGCAGCCCGCATCGTGGCGGCGACTCCTCGTCGGTCCCAAGGCACGCCGCTGAGGCTTGCGGCTTTTCCGCGATGACGCCGGCGGCGGGCGCGGCGCACGAGTTCTGGCCGCCGTCGCCGACCTGGCGGGCGTCGAATTCGGCCCGCGACAGAATGCTGAGCGCCCGCCGTTCGGGATCGTGCATGGCCCAGAGATCGCCGAGGCGCCGCATCAGGTGACGGCGAACCCAGTCGCGAGCGATGCCCGTCTGGGTCACGAGGCACGGCTGGCCCGAGCGGCTCGGCCGGGCAGCGGCTGGCGCCAGCCACGAACCGAACACATCCTCGCCGAGCTCGGCCCGCAGCGCGCCGCTGACCCGCCGCCAGATTCCCTCGAGATCGTCGGCCCGCATCACGCCGACCCGGCGCAGGCGGGCATCCGCCAAGGCGGCGGGCTGCAGGGCGCAGGGCGCCGCTGACGTGGAGACGCCCGCCAGGGCCGGCGGTCCGGCGCTGGGGTGGAGGACGGCTTCGGCGGCGTCGCTGGTCGGGAAGCTGTTCGCCGCGCGCGCCATCCTTCTGTCCGTGCCCTCTCCAGTTCGCCCGCCATTCACCGCGCCAAGCGCGATCAAGCGGAAACCCCGGCCCTCGACGCGCACGCCCTCATCGCCGGCGACGAGCGCCGGAACCGCGAGAAGCCTGTTCGACATGTGACGAAAGCGTCGCGTTCAACCTAGCTCGCGGCGCCCCCCGGTCAACGGCGAAATTCACCAATCGAGGTCGAAAAAATCGTTGACACACTGAACATCCTGACCCGCCTTGAAAAAGCTTCGATCACTTCCGCGGACAGGCATTGGCGGGGCGCGCGGACGCGGGTCGACACCGCCTCGTGAAAAGCGGGTGAATGCAATTATCCTATTTGAAACAGCTGCTTAACCCGCCGTACCGCCGGTCAAGGCGCCGAGAGTTTCTTCAGTTGACGGTGCAAGCGCGAAACCTTCCTAGCGCCGGTGTTGCGATGCACCACGCCCTTCCCGACCGCCCGCATCAGTTCCGATTGCGCGAGCGCGAAGGCGGCGTCCGCCGCCGGCTTGTCGCCGCCCGCCACGGCCTCCTCGAACTTGCGCACAAAAGTTCGCACGCGGGAGCGGCGCGACTTGTTGACCTCGGTGCGCCGGGCGGTCTTGCGGATCGCCTTCCTGGCGCCGGGGTTGTTGGCCATCTTAGCGGTGCGAGCTTTCTTGCGGATCGGCCGGCGCGCGGCGCGCCCGGTCCGAGGTTTTTGGACGCGGCGCTATAGGGGAGGCGCCCCCCGCCGGTCAATCCGGCGCGCGCGCCCGATCGCTTTCGGTCACGCTCGTCACCGTCCACCCGGAGCGGGCGAGCAGCGCGGGCAGCCCGTCGGGTCCGATCAGGTGGCCCATGCCGACGACGATCAGCCCGACTCCCGCCTCCCTGTCGCGATCGAGCAGGCGCGCCCATCGCCGGTTCCGCTCGGTGATCAGGCGCGCGAACAGCGCCGGCGAAGCCCGCTCCAGCGGCGCGAGCGCGTCACGACGCAGCGTCGCTAGATCGCCGGCGAGCCACGCGGTCAGCACCCTGTGATAGGTGGCCGGCCGGTCGAGAATCTCCTCGGCGGTCGCCTCGAGCGAGGCGATCTGGTCGCTGCGCGGCGCGTCGGCGAGGAAATCGATTTGCTGGCCGGCGGTCTCGAAGGCGCGCCTGCCGACGGCCAGCGGGGTGGCGGCCTGGACGCGGCGCTCGACGCCATCGCCGGCGCTCCCCCCGCCAGCGATGTCGGCCGCAAGCGATAGCGCGACATCCGCCAGCCACGGACGGTCGTGCGCCAAGGCCGCCGGGGAGACGCTCACCGCGAGGGCGGCGCGCTTCACCTTCGCGGCGACCGGCGCGGGCAGAACCGACCACAGGCTCTCGCCGGCCGGCAAGGCGCCCTTCGCCGCCGCCTGTCGCGCGGCGGCGGCGTCGCTGGCGGCGTCGATCGGAATCTCGAACCAAAGCCAGCGCGCTCGCCGCTGGACGTCGGCAAGCGCCGGCGGCTCCCAGTCGAGGCCGGCCGGCAGCAGATGCACCGACCCAAAGAGGTACAGGCGCGTCTGGCCGCGCACCGCCAGCCACAGCGGCGGCGCCGCCGACGCTTCCGCCGCGACGAATACCGCGACCGCCGCAAGGACGAGCGCCGCGAGACCGCCGGCTATCCGCCTCATGCCTGGCATGAAGGACAGAAGAAGCTCGAACGACCCGCCTGCACCCTTCGTGCGATGGTTCCGCCGCAGCGGGGTCGACCGCACCGCTCTCCGGCGCGGCCGTAGACAGCGAATTGGTGCTGGAAATAGCCCGCGCCACCCTCGGCGTTGGCGAAGTCGCGGAGGGTCGAGCCGCCGGCGGCGATCGCCTCCTCCAGCACCGCGCGAATCGCGCGGACGAGGCGGCCGAGCGCTGGTCGGCCGATCTCGCCCGCCGCCGCCGTGGGCGCGATGCGGGAACGATGCAGCGCCTCGCAGACATAGATGTTGCCGAGCCCGGCGACGACGCGCTGGTCGAGCAGAGCGGTCTTGACCGGCTGGCGGCTGCCGGTGAAGGCTCGCGCCAGGTGATCGGAGTTGAACGCGTCTCCCAACGGCTCCGGCCCCAGCGCCGCTAAGCGCGGATCGTCGGCCAGCGCATCGCTCGCCACCAGATCCATCAGGCCGAAGCGCCGGGGGTCGACGAACAGCAACCGGCGGCCCGCGTCGGTCGTGAAGGCCACATGGGCGTGCGCCGGCTCCTCGGCCCCCTCGCCGGCGTTGAAGGCCACGAACCGACCGCTCATGCCCAGATGGACGAGCAGCGTGTCGCCGCGATCGATCGGCGCCAAAATGTATTTGCCGCGCCGATCCAGCCGCTCGACGCGCGCGTCGGTCAGACGTTGGACGAACCCCTCCGGCAGAGGAAACCTCAGGTCGGGCCGCCGCGCCTCGACCCGCGTCAGGCGCCGGCCGACTAGGAGCGGCGCCAGTCCGCGCCGGACGGTCTCGACTTCGGGAAGCTCGGGCATGCCGCCAAGTCGCTAGCCGAACCGCGCCCCGCGCGCCAATTGGGCCTGCGCGTGATAAGGGACGGTCGATCAGGGGAGGCTCCGATGGGCGATTTCCACGGGCGCGTTCGAGCCGGGCTCGCCGCCGCGCTGCTGGCCGCCTGCGCCGGGAGCCACGCCGCCACGCTCTACGTCCACGCCGGCTCGCTCGTCGAACCCGAACGCGGCGTCGTGGAGCGCGACCGGCTGATCCGCGTCGAGGATGGCCGCGTCGCCGCGGTGTCGCCCTGGTCGCCACCGCCGGCCGGCGCCACCGTCATCGACTGGAGCCGCTACCAGGTGCTGCCTGGCCTCATCGACATGCACGTCCACCTCGCCGACTGGGGTGACACCAACAACGTCGCCGAGCCGCTGCTGCACAGCGTCGCCGACATCGCCTACATCGGGGCGCGCAATGCCCGCGTCACCTTGATGGCCGGCTTCACCAGCGTGCACGATGTCGGCTGCTACCGCGCCTTCGCCGACACCGCCCTGCGCGACGCCATCAATCGCGGCGACGTGATCGGCCCCAGGATGAGCGCGGTCGGCGCCTACATCACCGCGCCCGGCGGCGGCGGCGAGGTGACCGGCTTCGCCCCCGACGTGAAAGTTCCCGACGACATGCGCGTCGGCGTCGTCACCGATGCGAACGAGGCTCGCCTGAAGGTTCGTTACCTCTTTCAGCACGGCGCCGACTTCATCAAGCTGATCGCCACCGGGGCGGTGCTCACCGAAGGCACCGAGCCCGGCCAGCAGGAGCTCACCTTCGAGGAGATGCGCGCCGCGGTCGAGGAGGCGGCGGCGCACGGCAGCTGGGCGACGGCCCACGCCCATGGCGCCGAGGGGATTAAGGCGGCGATCCGCGCGGGGGTGAAGGCGATCGAGCACGCCTCCCTGATCGACGACCAGGGTATCGCGCTCGCCAAGGCGCGCGGCGTCACGCTCGACATGGACATCTACAACGGCGACTACATCGCCGAGGTCGGCGCCCGCGAGCACTGGCCGGCGAGCGAGCTGCGCAAGAACGACGAGACCACCGAGGCGCAGCGCGAGGGCTTCCGCAAGGCGGTCGCCGCCGGGATCAAGATGACCTTCGGCACCGACGCCGGCGTCTATCCCCACGGCCTGAACGCCCGGCAGTTCAAGTACATGGTCCGCTACGGCATGACGCCGATGCAGGCGATCCAGGCCGCCACGGTCAACGCCGCGGCGCTGATCGGCTGGCCCAAGGACGTGGGCGAGGTGTCGCCCGGCCATTTCGCCGACATGATCGCCGTCGACGGCGACGTCCTCGCCAACATCACCGTGCTTGAACACGTCGCCCACGTGATGAAGGGCGGCGAGGTGGTGCGTTAGGCTTGGCGTAAAATCGCGACCCTAGGCCTCACGCCCGTCTGCGCGCCTCACCCGTATGCGCCCATCGAGGATATTTCTTGCGGGCGCGCCCGCAAGCCTCTGCTCGTGTGGCTCGCGGAATTGGGGCTCTGAGCCTACGGGCAATCGAGCGGCGTCGCGAGACTCAGCCAACCAACGCCAAAGCGGGTTGGGAGACGATACCCTCGGACAAGGTCGCGACGGAGGCGAGCGCTGCAGGACCGTGTCGATCTTCACGCCCTTTTGTCCCGTCCACCAAGCGGCGAACAGCGCCCTCCGTTTTTCTAAGGCGACGCGCCAGAGTTGTGGCTCCGATGCCATGCGCCTTCATGCTCCGCGCGAGGGCGGCGCGAGCGGCGGTGATCACGTCGAGGATGACAAGCGTCTCTTCAGGGCTGGCTGGACGAGGCGGCGGAATCTCCCTCCCCGAAGCCATGTAGGCGAGCACGGTCTCCTCGAGCGCGTCAGCGGCAAGGCGCCGCACCTCGTCCTGGTCGCCCGCGCCCGTGAGCACCTCGGGAAAGTCGTCGAAGCCGGCCACCCATTCACCCTCTTCGGATCGCCACGTGTGGGCTGGACAGGCCTAGATTTCAGAATGGGCGACCATCAGAACTCATCCTCCGGTATGCCGCGTTGCCTGAGCATGGCCGCGAGCAGGCCAGGGCCGATCTCTCCGGTCTTCACCGTGGTGAAACGCTCGCCTCCATTGCATCACGTGACCACCCTTGCTGCGGGACGAAAGTGACGCCGGGCGATCGGGGCGGCCTTTTTTGGCGGAGGAGATCAGCCGCGGCTATGACCTCGTCATGCCCACCGAGCCCGCTTCGCCCGCTACCGCCCCGTTCGGCTACGCCGATGTCGACGCCGCCGCCAAGCCCGCGCTGGTGCGCGGCGTGTTCGAGCGGGTGGCGCGGCGCTACGATCTGATGAACGACGTGATGAGCGGCGGCCTTCACCGCGTGTGGAAGGACATCGCCGCCAACCGGCTCAACCCGCAACCAGGGCAGACCATCCTCGACCTGGCCGGCGGCACCGGCGACATGGCGCGACGGCTGGTGCGGCTGGCGGCGCGGGCTCGGACGCGGCGCGGCGGTGATCCGGCGCGGATCGTCGTCGTCGATTGCACCGAGGCGATGGTCGCCGAGGGACTCAATCGCGGCGGGGCCGAGGGGATCGCCTGGGCCGTGGGCGACGCGCAAAGCCTGCCGCTGGGCGATCGCGCGGCCGACGCCGCGGTGATCGCCTTCGGACTGCGTAACGTCACCGACATTCCCCGGGCCCTCGCGGAAATCCGCCGGGTGCTGAAGCCGGGCGGCCGGTTCCTGTGTCTGGAATTCTCGCGACCGCCCGCCGCGCCGGTTCGCCGTGGCTACGACGCCTATTCCTTCCGCGCCATCCCGGCGATCGGCGCGGCGGTGGCGCGCGACCGGGATGCCTATCGCTATCTCGTCGAGAGCATCCGCCGCTTCCCCGACCAGGCGGGCCTCGCCGCCCTGATGCGCGCCGCCGGCTTCGCGCGCGTGGAGGCGACCAACCTCACCGGCGGGGTCTGCGCCCTCCACCAGGGGTGGGCGATCTGACGCGCCGCATGGGCGCCGGCGCCAATTGGCTGTGGCTGGTCGGGGCGGCGTGGCGCCTGATCCGCGCCGACGCCCTGGCGCCGTCGGAAACCGACACCCGTCTGCGCCCAATGCCGAGAATGGCGGCCCGGGCGGTCAGGCTCCTCGCCTCCCGCGCCGGGCGGTCTCGCCGGCCCGGCGAGCGGCTCGCGGGAGCGCTGGAGCGGATGGGTCCGGCGGCGATCAAGCTCGGCCAGCTGCTCGCCACCCGTGGCGACGTGCTGGGTGCGGCGTTCGCCGCCGATCTCTCGGCGCTGAAGGACCGGCTGGCGCCCTTCCCGGCCGACCTCGCCCGCGCCGAGGTCGAACGCTCGCTCGCCCGGCCGGTCGAGGCGATCTTCGCCAGCTTCGAGGGCCCGGTCGCCTCGGCCTCTCTGGCGCAAGCTCACCGGGCGAGGCTGCGCGATGGCCGCGCCGTGGCGGTCAAGGTGCTGCGGCCCGGGATAGAGGCGCGGGTGGAGCGCGACATCGCCGCCATGGCCTTCGCCGCCGAGAGGCTCGAGCGCTGGGTCCCGGCGGCGCGGCGACTGGAGCCCCGCGCCTTGGCGGCGACCGTCGCTCGCGCCCTGCGTCTGGAGCTGGATCTCCGGTTCGAGGCGGCCGGCGCGGACGAACTGCGCGCCGTCATGGCCAAGGACGGCTACATGACCGCGCCCAAGGTGGTGTGGGAGGCGGTGGGCAAGCGCGTCGCCACTCTCGAATGGGCGCCGGGCATGGCGCTTTCCGATCCCCTCGGCCTGGAGCAGCCCGGTCTCGACCGCTCCGCGCTGGCCGGCGCCCTGGTGCGTGGCTTCCTCGCCCAGGCGCTCGACCATGGCGTCTTTCACGCCGACCTGCACGAGGGCAACCTCTTCATCGCCCCGCCGGCGCGGCTCACCGCCGTCGACTTCGGCATCATCGGCCGGCTTGACGAGCCGCGGCGGCGCTACCTCGCCGAAATCCTGTGGGGTTTCCTGCGCCGGGACTACGACCGGGTCTCGCGCATCCACTTCGAGGCGGGCTATGTTCCCCCGCGTCACGATCCGGCCGCGTTCGCCCAGGCCCTGCGCGCGGTCGGCGAGCCGGTGTTCGGCCGCCGGGCTTCCCAGGTCTCGATGGGCGCGGTGCTGACCCAACTCTTCGACATCACCGCTCTCTTCGACATGCGCCTGCGCCCCGAGCTGGTGCTGCTGCAGAAGACCATGCTCACCGTCGAGGGCGTCGCGCGGCGCATCGATCCCGACCTCGACATCTGGCTGGCCGCCGAGCCGGTCGTGCGCCGGTGGATGGCGCGAGAGCTGGGGCCGATCGGCAGGGTGCGGCGGGTCGGTCGCCATCTCTCCGGCCTAGCCGGCTAGGGAGCGCCAGTCGCCGCCGCGAGAACCGCCTCCATCCCTCGCCGCGCCAGGGCGTCAGCGCGTTCATTCAAAGGGTGGCCGGCGTGCCCCTTGACCCAGCGCCACTCCACCGCATGGCGCAGGCGCGCGTCGTCGAGGCGGCGCCACAGATCCTCGTTCTTCACCGGCGTCCTGGCGGCGGTGCGCCAGCCGCGCGCCCGCCAGGCGGAGAGCCACTCGGTGATTCCCTGGCGCAGATACTGGCTGTCGGTGTGCAGCGCGACGCGGCAGGGGCGCTTCAGGGCCAGCAGCGCCTCGATGGCCGCGGTGAGCTCCATGCGGTTGTTGGTGGTGGCGAGTTCGCCACCCCAGATTTCCTTTTCGCCGCGCCCATGGATCAGGATCGCGCCCCAACCGCCCGGCCCCGGATTGCCGCGGCAAGCGCCGTCGGTGAAGATTGTGACATCGGGCGTCACGCGTTCGGCCACGAGACGTAGCCGGCGCGATGCAGATCGAGCTTCAAGACATACTCGCTCGGGTCCTTGGGCCGGACGAGAGCGCCGGGCGGCGTCGCGCGCCAGTCCTTCAGTCGCGTGAGCAGAAAACGCATCGCCGCGCCGCGCGCCAAGATGGGGAGAGCCGCGCGCTCGGCGCTCGCCAGCGGACGGCGTGTTTCATAGCCCTCGATGAAAGCCGCCGCCTTGGCCGCATCTGGCCTGCCCCCGCCATCGAACGCCCAGGCGTCGACGGCGATGGCGAGGTCGAAGGCAAGAAGATCCCAAGCCGCGAAGTAGAAGTCGATGGCGCCAGCGAACCGACCGGCGACAAAAAGCACGTTGTCCGGGAAGAAGTCGGCGTGAATGAAACCTGGCGGCAAGTCCGACGGCCAGGCGTCCTCCAACGCCGCGATGTCGCGCGCCAGAACGCCGGCGAGACCCGGCCGCAGCCGCTCCGCCGCCGGTATGAGCGGCGCGGCCAAGGCCCGCCATGCGCCTTGCCCGAGATCGTTGCGGCGACGGGGAAGCCTGCGTTCCAGCCCGTCTCCGGCTTTGTGCAGCCAGGCGAGCCCGGCGCCGGCCTCGTAGCAGGCGGCGGCATCCGGCGCGCGCGGCGAGATGCCGGGCAGAAAGCGGATCAGCGCCGCCGGCTTGCCGCGAACCTCGCCGATCATCGAGCCCCTCCGATCCGCCAAGGGAGGCGGCGCGGGAAAGCCGCGGACGGCGAGTTCGCGGGTGAGACCTAGGAAAAACGGCAAGTCGGCCGCCTTCACCCGCCGCTCGTAGATGGTCAGGACGAACTGGCCAGCGGTCGTATCCAGAAGGAAGTTGGAGTTTTCGACTCCCTCGGCGATGCCCTTGAACGCCACTGGCTCACCGACATCGTAGGCGGCCAGAAACGCCGCCAGCTCGCCGTCGGTGACTTCGGTGTAGACCGCCATGCACGCTCGTCGACAGTGGGTTCGCCATACCTTGGAGCGCGGCCTCCCAGCCCGCAAGCTCGGCGCCTCGCCTCGCCAGGTCGGATGCGGCCAGTATGGCCACGCTCCGGAGCGCTCGATTGCGAGCGTTCGCCCGTGCGGCTAACTGGCCCGCCAATCCAAGCTCACTGGTAAATTCGCATGCGCCCGATCCGTCCGCTGCTTTTCGCCCTGACCGGCGCCTTGGGGCTCGTCTACGCGCTACCGAGCTTCGCCCAATATGGCGGCGGCCAGAGCCCCGACCAGCAGCAGGAGGAAGAGGACGCCAAGCGGAAGAAGCGCGACGAGGAGTTCGGCGTCGGCAACGCGCCCCTGCCGCAGTTGCGCAACGCCGGCCCGTGTCCCTTCGTCAAGGTGCTCTACGACGCGGCCCGCACCATCGAGTTCAAGGAGGATGTCGTCGCCTCGGGGTCGGTGATCTATTCCGGCGAGATCGAGAAGGTCGGCGCGATCTGCGCCTACCGGGGGCCCGAGCCGATCAAGGTGACGATGCAAATCCTGTTTCAGCTGGGCAAGGGGCCGCAAGCGACCTCGAGCCGCAAGACCTATCGATATTGGGTCGCGGTCACCGACCGTAACCGCGCCGTGCTCGACAAGGAATGGTTCGATCTGCCGGTCACCTTCCCCGCCGGCCAGGACCGTGTGTCGGTGACTCGAGACCTTGGGGCCGATCCTGATACCGCGGCACGATAGCAAGGTGAGCGGCGCCAATTTCGAGGTGCTGACCGGCTTCGAGGTCACCCCGGCGATGGCCGAGTTCAACCGGCTGGGCAAGCGCTTCCACGCCAACGCCGGACAGCCCGGGGCGACGGTCACCCCGCCCCGGTGACCAGCTGCCGATGAATGATCTAGCCGCCGGCCTGGGCGAGGCCGCCGCCGCGGCCTTCTCGGACCTCGGGCTCGGCGAAGGCTACGGGCGCGTACAGCCCGCCGCTCGGCGGGAGCTCGCCGACTTCCAGTGCAACGACGCCATGGTGGCGGCCAAGCGGGCCGGGCGGGATCCGCGTCGGCTGGCGGCCGAGGTGGCCGAGGCTCTGGCGCGGCATCCCTGGGTCGCCGCCGCCGAGGCGGCCGGCCCGGGTTTTGTCAACATCCGGGTGAGCGATGCGGCGTTGGCGGAGCGCGCCGCCGATCTCGCCGCCGACCCGCGCGCCGGAGCCGGGCGGGTGGCCGCGCCTCGCCGGGTGCTGATCGACTATGGCGGTCCGAACGTCGCCAAGGAAATGCACGTCGGCCACCTGCGCGCCGCGATCATCGGCGAGGCGATCAAGCGGCTGTTCCGCTTCCGCGGCGACGAGGTGCAAGGCGACGCCCACTTCGGCGACTGGGGCTTTCAGATGGGCCTCTTGATCGTCGGGTGCGCCGACGCCGATGGCGAAATCGCCGCCCTGGTCGCGGCCGAACATCTCGACCCGGCTGACGAGGACGCCGCCGAGGCGCGCCTCTTGAGCGCCATCGCGCTCGAGGATCTCGGTCGTCTTTACCCAGAGGCCGCCGCGCGGGCGAAGATCGATCCGGACTACCGCGGCCGCGCCCGCCGGGCGACCGCCGAGCTTCAGGCCGGCGCGCCGGGCCATCGACTCGTCTGGCGCCATTTCGCCCGGGTCACCCGCGAGGCCTTGACGCGCGACTTTCACGCGCTGGGCGTCGACTTCGATCTGTGGCGAGGCGAGAGCGACGTCGACGCCCTGATCGCCCCCATGATCGACGATCTCGCGGCCAAACAGCTGCTGGTCGACGACGAGGGCGCGCGCATCGTTCGTGTCGCCCGTCCCGAGGACAAGAGCGAGATCCCGCCGCTGCTGGTGGTCTCCTCCGAAGGTTCGGCGATGTACGGCACCACGGATCTGGCCACCATCCTCGACCGCCAGCGGTTCTTCGATCCCGACCTGGTGCTCTACGTCGTGGACCAACGCCAGGCCGGCCATTTCGAGACGGTGTTCCGCGCCGCTCTCCTGGCCGGCTACGCGCGCGAAGGGATGCTGGAGCACGTGGGCTTCGGCACCATGAACGGGCCGGACGGCAAGCCATTCAAGACCCGCGCCGGCGGCGTCCTGCGGCTCGCCGACCTCATCGCCATGGTCACGGACAAGGCGCGCGAACGCCTGGGCGAGGCCGATCTCGGCGCGGAGCTGTCGGAGGACGAGTTCGAAGCCACCGCCCTGAAGGTCGGGGTCGCGACCTTGAAGTTCGCCGACCTGATCAACTTCAGGGGAACATCCTACCTCTTCGATCTGGATCGTTTTTCCAGCTTCGAAGGCAAGACCGGTCCTTACCTTCTCTACCAGGCGGTGCGGGTGAAATCGCTCCTGCGGCGCGCCGCCGCCGAAGGCGCCGAACCGCGAGCGATCACCATATCGGAGCCAGACGAACGCGAACTGGTGCTGGCGCTCGATGGGTTCGACGCCGCCTTGGCCGACGCCTATGCGCGCCGCGCGCCCAATCTGCTGGCCGACCACGCCTACCGCCTGGCGCAGACCTTTTCCCGCTTCTACGCTTCCTGCCCGATCTTGACAGCGGCCGATCCGGGCCAGCGCGGCTCGCGCTTCGGGTTGGCGACGCTGAGCCTCAAGCAGCTCACCCTGGCGCTCGACGTCCTCGGCATCGCCGCGCCCGAGCGGATGTGAGGCGGGCGTGACCCCCGCACCCGCTATCGTGAGCCCCCTTCCCCTTGCGGGAAGGAGTGGGTTGCCGTGACCGAAGCCGCCTCCACCGAACTCAGGCCGCCTCTCCGGGTCAAGCTGTTCTACGCCCTTGGCCAGGCGCCGCAGAGCGGCGGGTTCGATACCGCCCTGCCGTTCTCGTTCTTCTTCTACACCGTGGTTCTGGGGCTGTCGGGCGCCTGGGTCGGCGCGGCGCTGGCGATCAGCCTCGTCGTCGACGCCATCGCCGATCCGCTGATCGGCTCTCTCAGCGATGCGACGCGCTCGCGCCTGGGCCGGCGGCTGCCGGCGATGCTGCTGGCGATCCCGCTGATGGCGATTAGCCTCGCGATCCTGTTCGCCCCGCCGGCCGGGGCGGCGCCGGTCCTGCTGTGCGCCTGGCTGGCGGCCGCCTCGATCGCCGTGCGCGGCTTCATCTCCCTCTTCAATGTGCCCTACATCGCGCTTGGCGCCGAGCTGGCGGAGGGCTATCGCGAGCGCTCCAGCGTCGTCGCCTGGCGGGCGCTGGCCGGCATTCTGGCGGCGGTGCTGGTGAATGTCGTGGCCTACAATGTTTTCTTCGTCGGCAAGGCGGGGCTTCAACGGGCCGCCGCCTACTCCGGATTCGGCCTGGCCGTCGCCACCCTGCTGGTCGTCGCTCCGGCGATCTGCTGCCTCGGCGTCTGGCGCTACGCGCGCGCCCTGCCTCGCCCGGCGGCGGAGACCGCGCCGCTGCTGCGCCGCCTGGGACCGGAGGTGGCGGAGATCTTCCGCAACCGCTCCTTCCGCACCCTATTCGTCTCGGCGACCATTCTGTACGTCGCGGTCGGCGTGAACGCCACGCTCAACAATCACGCCTGGGTGTTCGTCTGGCGGCTGAAGGCGCAAACCATTCAGTTCATCGGCTACGCCTATCTCGCCGGCATCCTCGCCGGCGTGCCGATCGCCCCCCTGCTGCAGCGGTGGTTCGAGAAGAAGGCGATCATCATCGCCGGCGTCGGCATGCTGGTGCTGAGCTGGGTGGTGCTGCCCGGCCTGCGGGCCGCCGGCCTGTTCCACCCCGTCGGCGAAGCAGCTTTGGGCCCGCTGATGTTCAACGTCGCCTTCGCCGGCGTCGGCGTCGGCTTGGCGGTGATCGCCTACCCGTCGATGATGGCCGACGCGGCCGACGAGCATGAGCTGCTGTTCGGCCGCCGACGCGAGGGCCTCTACTTCGCCGGCCTCGGGTTCGCCGCCAAGGCGGCCACCGGCCTTGGCGTCCTGGTCGGCGGCTTGGCGCTGGCCGCCATCGGCTTTCCCCGCCTCGCTCCGCCGCCCGGAACCCTTTTGCCCGAGGCGGTGCTGGCGCGCCTGACGCTCGCCTGGGGCCCGGCTTCGGCGGTGTTCGTGATCGTCTCGCTCGTGGTCTTCCTGCCCTACGCCATCACCCGCGCCCGGCACGACGAAATCAGCGTCGCTCTCAGGACGAGACGCGGCTCGGAATGAGCCGCCGCGACTGAAGCCAAACTCGAGCGCCCGTCTTCGGCGATGGATCGCAGGCGTCGCGCAAGGGCCGGTACGCCGTTCAGAAATTGCCCTCGATGCTCTCCACGCCAATGTCACGGCAAAGGAGCGGTGGGCCGCCGGCCAAGGGCGATCAGAATGCCAAACACGATGACGGCGATCTCCGACAAGAACTCGCGCAGGCCATGGAGCGGCTTTGGCTTGTGCACGTGCATGGTTTCCCCCGTCAGGTCGGCGCTGGGCCGGCCACGAGCCCGTCGTCATGCAGTCGGCCAATCTCGGACTCGCTTATCCCCAGCACCTCGGCGAGCACCTCATCGGTGTGCTCGCCCAGGCGCGGCGCGGGCATGGGGGCGGCGCGGGGCTCGCCGGCGAACGTGGCGTAAGGTCCGGGGGCGGGGTAGGTTTCGCCGCTCGGCTGAACGAGTGGGGAGAAAACCGGGTTGCCGGCGGCGAAGGCGGGATCGGCGGCCGCCTCGCGCAAGGTGCGGTAGGGGGCCCAGCAGACGCCCGCCTCGGCGAAGGGAGCGGCGAGATCCGCCTGCGAGCGGCCGGCGAAGGCGGCCTCGAACAGCGGGAAGAGCCGCTCGCGCTCGACGTAGCGGGCGCCCTCGTCGGCGGCGAAGTCGAGGCCAAGCTCCCGCTCCAGGGCGGCGACCGGCTCGCCAAGGCCAAGACAGGCGAGCAGGTTGCGCCACTGCCGCTCGGTGATCGCCACCACCATCACCCTGCCGCCGTCGCCAAGCGCGAAGTCGCGCCCGAAGGCGCCGAAGAGGGCGTTGCCGATGCGCGGGCGATCCGCGCCGGCGACCAGCACTTCGGCGAGCTGGCCGAGGTTGGCGAGCGCCCCGGCGGCGACGTCGGCGAGCGGCAGGCGGATCTCGGCGCCCTGGCCGGTGCGCCGACGGCGGCCTTCGGCGGCGACCAGGGCAAAGGCGGCGTAGGCGCCGGTCAGGAGGTCCCAGGCGGGGAGGACGTGATTGACCGGCCCTGGGGCGTCCGGCTGTCCGGTCATCCACGGCACCCCGGCGGCGGCGTTGACGGTGTAGTCGACCGCCGGCCGGCCGTCGGCCCAGCCCATGACGCGCAGCGAGATGACGTCGGGCCGCAGCTTCGCCAGCCGCTCATGGGCGAGGAAGCCGGCCACGGGGTAGTTGGTGACGAACAGACCGCGGCCATCTCCCGGCGCGGCCGCCAGCCGTTGGGCAAGTTCGCGGCCGCCGGGTCGGGAAAGATCGAGGGCGATCGACTTCTTGCCCTTGTTCAATCCCTCCCAATAGAGGCTGGCGCCGGTCTTCGGGCTGAGCGGCCATCGGTGGAAATCGGGGCCGCCGCCGATCGGATCGAAGCGGATCACCTGCGCGCCCATCTGCAGCAGATAGAGCCCACAGGTTGGCCCGGCGACGAAGGCCGAGCCCTCGACCACGCGCAGACCGGTGAGCAGCGGATAGGTCACGACCCCCTCTCCGGGGCGGTGCACGCCGTCATGAAGCCGCCGTCGAACCAGACAAGCGGATCCGCGCCTTCGCCCAAGGCGATCTCGATCACTTCCCCAAGGAAAATCGTGTGGGTGCCGAACCGGTGCCGACCGGCCGGCCGGCAGAGCAGGCTCGCCTGGGCATCGGCCAGCCGCGGCGCGGCCTCCCCCTCGATGCGCCAGTCCCCAGTGGCGAAGCGCACGTCGCGCATGGCTGAATCGGAGAAGGCGCGCGCCACCTCGGCATGGCGGCGGCTGAGCACATTGACGCGGAACAGGGCCGCATTGCTCATCGCCCCGTGCATCGACACCGCCTCGTTCATGCATACCAAGAGGCTCGGCGGGCTGAGCGACAGAGACGACACGGCGGTGGCGGTCATACCCTTCGCTTCTCCCTTCACCATGACCGTGACGACGTGGATGGTTGAGGCGATGCCGCGCATGGCGACCCGTAGCCGGCGGGCGAGGAAGTCCGGAGCCTCGTTCACCGGGCCATCGCCTCGCGGCCCGCTTCGGCTTCCAAGGCGATCATCGCTGGCGGCGCCGTTCATCGGCATGGTTCGAACCGGCGGGCGCACCAGTAGCGATAGCCCTGGTCGTCGACGCAGCGCCAGCCATTACGCTTCAAGGCTCGGCCGATCATTGAATTGAAGAAGCCGTGGGCGACGACGAGCACTTCGCGTCCGCCCTCCGCCAAGCTGATCAGGCGCTTCGCCTCTTGCTCGGCGCGCGCCTCCGCCGTCACTCGCCGCTCCTCGCCCAGATGGTGATCGAAAAACCACCACCACAGGCGCGCCAGAAAACCCCACACACGCGGGGACAGCCGCACGAAGCGCGGCAAGGCTGGCGGCGGCAGAGGCGCCTCGATCAGGCTGGGTTCTCGCGAGCAAGCGCGGCCGGGGGCCAGCGCCTCGGCGCTCTCGATCGCCCGCCGCCGCGTCGAGGTGAGGACCACGTCGGCGCGCGCCGCCAACGCGGCGAGCGGCGACGGCGGCGCCTGACCCCCCTTCAGCCCACCCTCTTCGTAGTCCGCCCACCAGCGGCGATAGTCCGCGGAGGTGAGCCGCACATGTCGCGACAGAGCCGGCTCGCCGTGCCGCGCCAGAATGATCGCCCCCGATCCCCGCAACTGGGCGGAACCGCTCACGCGCCGCCCAGGGCCTCCACATGCGCCAGCGCCGATCGGCCGAGCGCCTCCAGATCGTAGCCGCCCTCCAGGGACGAGACGATGCGGCCGCCGCAGCGCGCCCGCGCCACCTCGGCGATCGCCCGGGTCGCCCAGGCAAAATCCTCGGCCTCCAGCTGCTGCTCCGCCAAGGGATCGCGTGCGTGGGCGTCGAAACCGGCGGAGATCAGCACGAGATCGGGGGCGAATGCGTCCAAGGCGGTCATCAAGCGGGCGAAGGCCGCGCGCCAGACCTCACGCGACGCGCCCGGCGGCGCCGTGGCGTTGACGATGTTCCCGACGCCCCGCTCAGATGGATCGCCGGTGCCGGGATAGAGGGGCCATTGGTGGATCGAGGCGAAGAAGAGGCTCGGATCAGTTTCGAACACCGCCTGCGTGCCATTGCCGTGATGGACGTCGAAGTCGACCACCGCGACGCGCGAGGCCCCCTCCCCTAGCGCCACCTTGGCGGCGATCGCCACGTTGGAGAAGACGCAAAAGCCCATGGCCCGTTCGGGCTCCGCGTGGTGGCCCGGCGGGCGAACGGCGCAGAAGGCGCGGCCGATCTCCCCGACCAACACCGCTCGGGTGGCGGCGGCGACCGCGCCGGCGGCGCGCTCGGCGGCGGCGAGGCTGCCGGGCGACAGGCGCGTGTCGGGATCGAGTGCCGCGACGCCGCTCTCCGGCGCGGCGGCGCGCACCGCCTCTATATAGGCGGCCGGATGCACGCGCTCGAGGTCGGCGCGGGCGACCGGCTCGGCCGCGCGGCGTTCCAGGTCGAGGGCGCTGTCGGCGAGCGCGTCCAGCACCGCCGCCAACCGCTCGGGCCGCTCGACATGGCGACCGCCTGGCTGATGGCCGAACATCTCCGCATGGGTATAGAGGGCGATGGCCACAACTCGATCATCCTAGACCAGAATTCGTGACGGAAATCACTCGACACCCTTCGGCCGCGGGAGAGGTCCGCCGGGCCGTCCCAGCCGATGCCGCGACCCTCGCGCGCGTCGGCGCGACCACCTTCGCCCAGGCGTTCGGCGCCCTTTATCCGCCGGACGATCTCGCCGCCTTCATCGCCGACAATCACACTCCCGCCCGCGCCGCGGCGCTGATCGCCGATCCGCGCCAAGCCGCCTGGCTGCTCGAGGCGGATGGCGAGGCGATCGGCTATGCCGTCCTCAGCCCCTGCGGCCTGCCGCACCCGAAGGTCACCGCTGATTGCCTGGAGCTGAAACGCCTCTATCTGCTCGACGGACACAAGGGCGGCGGCGGCGGATCGCGCCTGCTGAAAGCGGCGCTCGCCTGGGCCGACCGCGAGCGCCCAAGGCGCATCTGGCTGAGCGTCTATAGCGACAATCACGCCGCCCAACGGTTCTATCGCCGCTTCGGCTTCGAGCACGCCGGCGACTACTTCTTCCCGGTCGGCGCGAGCCGCGATCCGGAGTTCATTTTCCGGCGAGGGTGAAGCCGCGGCGCCGCTCTGGGCCCGCGGCGGTCGGCGCGGCGCGGAGGTGGATGTCCGAGCGCGCGGCGGAGCCGCTTGCGCGAACAATGCGCGAACACTACGGTGCGCCGGTGGCCACCCTCGATCTGCGGCGCAAGCTCTCGATACTCGCCGACGCCGCCAAGTACGACGCCTCCTGCGCTTCGTCCGGCGGGGCAAAGCGCAATTCACGCGATGGCCGGGGCGTCGGCGCGGTGACCGGCGGCATGGGCGTCTGCCACGCCTACACGCCGGACGGCCGCTGCGTCAGCCTGCTGAAGATCCTACTGACCAACTTCTGCGTCTATGACTGCGCCTACTGCGTCAACCGCGTCTCCAGCAACATCGAGCGGGCGCGGTTTTCCGTGCAGGAGGTGGTCGACCTCACGCTCGAATTCTACAAGCGCAACTACATCGAAGGCCTGTTCCTGTCCTCGGGGGTGATCCGTTCGGCCGACCACACTCAGGAATTGGTCAACGCGGTCGCCAGAAATCTGCGCGAGACGCACGATTTCCGCGGCTACATCCATCTGAAGCTGATCGCCGGGGCCAGTCCCGAGTTGGCGCGGGCCGCCGGCCTCTACGCCGACCGTCTGTCGGTGAATGTCGAACTGCCGCTGGAAACGAGCCTCAAGGCGCTCGCGCCGGAGAAGGACATGGGCGTCATCCAACGATCCATGGGCCGGGTGCGCTTCGGCATCGAGGCGGCGCGAGACCGCACGCCCACCGGCAAGCGTCCGGCGCCATTCGCGCCGGCGGGGCAGTCGACGCAGATGATCATCGGCGCCGATCAGGCCAGCGACATCGAGGTGCTGCGCCGTTCCGACAGCCTTTACGCCAGCTACGGCCTGAAGCGGGTCTACTACTCCGCGTTCAGCCCGATCCCAGACGCCAGCGCCGCCCTGCCCCTCGACCGGCCGCCACTGATGCGCGAGGCGCGGCTCTACCAGGCCGATTGGCTGCTGCGGCAGTACGGCTTCGAAATGGACGAGATTGCAGAGGCGACGCCGGGCGGCATGCTGGCCGGCGACATCGATCCCAAGCTCGCCTGGGCGCTGGCCCACCGCGGCCGCTTTCCGGTCGACGTCAATCACGCCGACCGCGAAATGTTGCTGCGCGTGCCGGGCCTGGGCGTGCGCGTCGTCGACCGGCTGATCGCCGCGCGACGGCACGGCCGCCTGCGCCTCGCCGACCTCGCGCGGGTGTCGCGCTCGCTGAAGAAATCAAGCCGTTCGTCGTCGCCGAGGACTGGCGCCCCGCCGGCCTCGCCGACGCCGCCGACCTGCGCGCACGCCTCGTTCCCCCCGTTCAGCCGAGGCTGATTTGACGCCGCCGCCGCCGCCCGCGCCGGCCGCGGGCTCCGACGGAGCCGGGCCGTCCGAGGCTGTGAGACACCTCGCCCGTTGGGAGGCCGCGCCCAAGGGCGCCGCGCGCCAGGGTGAAAGGTGTCACAGCCTCTCGCGGCCCGGCTTGCCGGGGCGAGACGCCCCAACTCCGCGCCCGCGGCCGCGTGGCGAGCCGAGCGCCTAGAGCCGATGTACACCGCCCGCCTATCCGGCCCCACCGACGTCGCCGGCTGGCGCGCCGCCGCCCGGCGATTGCGGCTCGCCGATGCGGCGCCCCAGACGGTGCGCTGGCTGGTGGCCGGCGAGGGCGACCTCTTCGCCGAAGAGCGCCTGCCCCCGCCGGCGGCCGGCGCCTTCGTCGCACCCAAGGCTCTTGTCGACTTGGCCGAGGAGGCGCTGCTGAACCGCGCGCCCGACCGCTTCGACCTGCTCTATCGCCTGCTGTGGCGCGCCCGCGACGAACCGCATCTGCTTGGCCGGCGGGCCGATCAAGAGGTCGCCCGCGCTTTCGACTACCAGCATCAGACGCGCCGGGCCGAGCACCATCTGCACGCCTTCGTCCGCTTCCGCCGGGTAAAGACCGGCGCCGCCGGCGAGCCCGAGGCATACGCCGCCTGGATCGATCCGCCGCACTTCGTGATCGAGAAGGCCGCGCCGTTCTTCATCCGCCGTCTCGCCAACGTCCGGTTCTCGATCGCCAGTCCCTACGTGCGGGTGGCGTGGGATGGCGAGGCCCTCACCCGCCACCCCGGGGTTCCGAGATCGGACATTCCCGAGACGGACGCCTGCGAGGACGACTGGCGCGCCTACTACGCCGCCACGTTCAACCCGGCGCGGCTCAACGCAAGCCTGATGACCCAGCACATGCCGCGCCACTACTGGCGCGGCTTGCCGGAGGCGGACGCCATCGCCGCGCTTGTCGCCGAGGCGCCGCGCCGGGCCGCCACGATGGTCGCCGCCGCGCCCTCGCCGCCGACCGTGCTCGCCGAGCGCCTCGCCGCCCGGCGACTCGAACCCGCGGCCGCGCCCGCCTGTCCGACGTCTTTGGACGAGCTGCGCGCAGCGGTGCTCGGCTGCCGACGCTGTCCGCTGCATCACAACACCACCCAGGCGGTGCCCGGCGAAGGCGCGCCCGACGCGCCGCTGATGATCGTGGGCGAGCAGCCGGGCGACCTCGAGGATCTGCGGGGCCGCCCCTTCGTCGGACCGGCGGGCGAGGTGCTGGCGGGCGCCTTGCGCGACGCCGGCGTGGTCCGCGACCAGGTCTGGCTCACCAATGCGGTCAAGCACTTCAAACACGAGCGGCGCGGCAAGCGGCGTCTGCACAAGACGCCCGATCCGCAAGACATCGCCGCCTGTGGCGACTGGCTCGCCATCGAACGGCGGCTGGTGAAGCCGCGCGTGGTTCTGGCGCTGGGCGCGACCGCCGCGCGCGCCCTCGCGGGCCGGCCGGTGGCGATCGGCCGCGCGCGCGGCGAAGCCTTCACCCTCGCCGACGGCGCGGCGATGATCCCGACGTACCACCCCGCCTACATTCTGCGGCTGCCGGATGGCGGCGATCGGGACAAGGCGCGCCAGGCCCTCGTCACCGACCTCGCCCTGGCCGCCGCGACCGCCTGAGGCGCATTCGCCGCGGGGCGACTCTCACGCGGCGCGGATGATCGCCTCGAACTCGGCCGCCTTGAGCGAGGCGCCCCCGACCAGGGCGCCGTGGACGCCGTCGGTGGCGAGAATTTCGCGGGCGTTGTCCGACTTGACCGAGCCGCCGTAGAGCACCCTCGCCTCGGCGAGGCCGCGCGCCTCGAGGGCCGTCAGGATCGTCCGATGCATTGCGGCGATCTCCTCACCGGTCGGCGTGAGACCCGTGCCGATCGCCCACACCGGCTCGTACGCAAGGCAGAGGTCCGCCGACGCTTGCGGCGGAATCGATCGGGCGAGTTGGTCGGCGACCACCGCCTCGGCCTCGCCGGCGCGACGCTGCGCCAGCGTTTCGCCGACGCAGACGATCGGCTTGAGGCCGGCCCGGAATCCCGCCGCCGCTTTGGCCGCGACAATCTCGCTGGTTTCGCCGTGATCGGCGCGACGCTCGGAGTGGCCGACGATGACCCAACGCGCGCCGGCGTCGGCCAGCATTTCCGCGGCGATGTCGCCGGTGTGAGCGCCGCTGGCGTCGACGGCGCAATCCTGGCCGCCGAGTTGGACGACGCCATCGCACAACAGCCGCGCTAGCCGCTCGAGCAGCGTCGCCGGCGGGCAGATCGCCACCTCGGCGCCGGCCGGCCGCGCCTCCAGCGCCGCCGCCAGCGCCTGTGCTTCGTCGAGCGCCGCGGTGAGCCCGTACATCTTCCAGTTGCCGACAATCAGCGGCCGTCGCGTGGTCACGTCTCGTCTCCTCCCGCCCGCATGGCTGGTCCGCCAAGGTCAAGCGCCTATCGCAGCCGATGGAGTCTCTGTCACGGCTTGGGCGCGGGATGACGACGGCGGCGCGGCGAGCTATAGCCACCGCAACCGTGGCCGCGCGCGCTGGCGCCGAACCGTTTCCGTCCTCCCAAGGCAAGGCCTTTCATGACCGGCGCTCTCCGCTCGACCGCCCGCAACCCCGTCGCCGTCGGCCTGATGGGCATCCTGATCCTGGTGTTCCTGATCCTGGGCGTCGGCGGCGGCAGCCGCTTTCCTGACCTGCTGGCCGGCACGCGCGGCGACGCGGTGGCGGCGGCCGGCGCCCACGCGATGAGCCCGCGCGACTTCCAAAAGGTATTCGAGCAGGAGCAGCAACGTTTCGAGCAGCAGGCCGGCCAGAGCGTTCCGGTGGACGTGCTGGTGAAGAACGGCTTCGACGCGCAGCTGCTCGAGGCGATCGCCGGCGACGAGGCTGAAAGCGAAATGCTCACCCGCGCCGGCATCCGGCCGCCGGCCGAGGTAGTCGCCGACGAGATCAAGAAGCTGCCGTTCGCCTTCAACCGGGTCACCGGCAAGTTCGATCCGGCCCAGTACCAGCGTTTCCTCGCCGAGCAGGGGATGACGCCGGCGCAGGCGCAGTCGGAGATTGCCGACGAGATGGCGCAACGCCATTTCGACGCCGCCCTGCAGGCGGGCTGGCGCCTGCCGGCCAGCTATGCCGCCCTCGAGGCGCTGGTGGCGCTGGAGAACCGCGACATCACCTACTTCGTGCTCGGCCCGCGCGCCGTGCCGACGCCGCCGCCGCCGACCGATGCCCAGCTGATGGCGTTCATGAACGAGCACGCCGCGCAGCTGCGCACTCCCGAGACGCGGGTGATCAGCCTCGTGCGGTTCTCGGCCAAGGCGCTGGAGCCAGGCGTGAAGGTCGATCCCGCCGATGTCGAGAAGGCCTTTGCCGAACGTAAGGACAAACTCTCCAGCCCCGAACGGCGCGGCATCGTGCAAATTCCGGTGCGGACCGCGGCGCAGGCGGCCGAGGCGCAAGCGCGGCTGACCCGTGGCGAGCCGCCGGCGGCGATTGCCAAGGCATTCGGCGTCGAGCCCGTGATCTACGCCTCCGCCGCCCAGTCCGACATCGCCGACCGGCGGATCGCCGCCGCCGCCTTCGACCTGCGCGAAGGCCAGGTCAGCGGTCCCATCCAAGGCGACCTCGGCGCGGCGGTGATCAAGGTGACCAAGGTTACGCCGCCCGCCCCCGCCACTCTCGAAAGCGCCCGCCCGGCCCTCGAGACCGAGCTGCGCGCCAAGGCGGCGCGCGATCAGGCGTTCAAGACCAGCGAAGCCTACGACGAGGCGCGCCAGGGCGGCGCCAGCATGGCCGACGCGGCCAAGAAGGCTGGCGCGACGATCATCACCCTCGGGCCGATCACCAAGGACGGCCTCGGCGGCGACGGCAAGCCGGTCGCCGGCCTCGATCCCAAGATCGTCAAGTCGGCGTTCAGCCACGCGGCGAACGAGGACAGCGATCTCGAGGACGCCGGCCAAGGCGAGTATTTCGCCTTGCATGTCGACCGGGTGAACCCGCCGGCTCTGCCGCCGCTCGCCGACAAGCGCGCCCTGCTCGCTCAGGCTTGGACGCACGAACAGCTCGTCACGGCCCTGAAGGCAAAGGCCGACGCAGCGGTCGCCCAGGTGCACAAGGGCCAAAGCCTCGAACAGGCGGCCGCCGCCGCCGGGGTCAGGGTCGAGAAGCTCGCCGGCCTGCAGCGGGTCAAGGCACAGCAGTACAAACAGCTCGGCGGCGAGGTCCTGCAGGCCGCGTTCGGCTCCAAGGTGGGCGATGTGGTCGCCGCCGGCGCCCCGGACGGCATCGCCGTCGTGCGCGTCGACGCGGCGCGCCCGGCCGACCCCCAGGCCTTGGCCCAGGCGACCGCCGCGGTGCGAACCCGTCTGACCAGCGACTACCTCAACGACATATCGGCTGAGGTGAAGGACGCCTCCCGCCGCCTGGTGCGCACCAGCGTCAACCGGCCGCTCGCCTGTCGCAGCCTCGGCGTCGACCCGTCGCTATGCACCCCTGGCGCGGCTTCGGCGGGCGGGGGCTCGGGCGCCAAGGCCAAGTGAGCATCGAGCCGGCGGCGGAGGCGTTCGCCGCCGCCTTCGAGGCAGGCCGGCCGCAAATGGTCTGGATGCGGCTGCTCGACGATCTCGAGACGCCGGTGTCGGCCTATCTCAAGATCGCGGCCGGCCGCCCCTACGCCTTCCTTTTCGAATCCGTCGAGGGCGGCGAGCGCCGCGGCCGCTATTCCATCATCACACTCGAACCCGATCTGGTCTGGCGCTGCCGGGGTGACCGGGCCGAGATCGCGCGCGGCCAAGGAGCCATTTCCGAGGGTCGCTTCGAACCTGAGCCTGGCGGCGCCCTTGCCTCGCTGCGCGCGCTGGTCGCGCAAAGCCGCCTGAAGCTGCCGGACGGCGTCCCGCCGATGGCGGCCGGCCTGTTCGGCGTGCTCGGCTACGACATGATCCGCCTCGTCGAGCGGCTGCCGCTGGCCAAATCCGATCCGCTGGGCCTGCCTGACGCCGTGTTGGCGCGGCCGCGCCTCGTCGCGGTATTCGACTCCATCGCCCAGGAGATCATCCTGGCGACGGTCGTCCGGCCAGAAGACCACCGTGGCTTCGCGGCCGAGGAGGCTCTGGATCGGGCGAAGGGCCGGCTCATGGCTCTCGCCGAAACACTCGCCAGACCCCTGCCGAGCCGCCCACGCCGGCCCGCGCCATGCGAACCGGCGGCCGATCTCAGGTCACCGGTGGATCGCGCAGCCTACCGGCGGATCGTCGAGACGGCCAAGGCCTACATTGTCGAGGGCGACATCTTTCAGGTTGTGCCCAGCCACCGCTTCAGCGGCCCGTTCACCTTGTCGCCGCTGGCGCTCTACCGTTCCCTGCGGCGAACCAACCCATCGCCCTACCTGTTCCTGCTGCGCTTTCCGGAGTTCGCCCTGGTCGGCTCCTCGCCAGAGATTTTGGCGCGGCTCCGGGAGGGCAAGATCACCCTGCGTCCGATCGCCGGCACACGACGGCGCGGCGCCGCGCCGGAAGAGGACCGCGCCCTGGAAGCCGACCTGCTCGCCGACCCAAAGGAACGCGCCGAGCACCTGATGCTGCTCGACCTCGGTCGCAACGATGTCGGCCGCGCCTGCCTGCTGGCCGGCGACGGCGGCAGGCCTCGCGTTCGGGTGACCGAGAGCTTCGTCGTCGAGCGCTACAGCCACGTCATGCACATTGTCTCGAACGTCGAGGGCGAAGCGGCCCCCAACACCGATCCGGTCGACGTGCTGCTCGCGGCGCTGCCGGCGGGCACCCTTTCCGGCGCGCCGAAAATCCGCGCCATGGAGATCATCGACGAGCTGGAGAGCGTCAAGCGCGGCGTCGCCTACGCCGGCGCTGTCGGCTATTTCGGCGCCGATGGTTCGCTGGACGCCTGCATCGTGCTGCGTACCGGCCTCATCGAAAACGGCCGGCTGCACGTTCAGGCGGGCGGCGGCGTCGTCGCGGATAGCGATCCGGACGCGGAGTATGACGAAACCCTGCACAAAGCGGCCGCCCTGCGCCACGCCGCCGCCGAGGCGTGGCGCTTCGCGTGAGCCAGGCCCCGGGTGAAGCGCGGGGCGCCGCGCTCTCGGGGGGGTTATCTTCAGAGGGCTGGCGAGAGGGCAGCCCCTCCGCGCCCCCCGTCACTTCATGCCGCTATCCAGCTGCTTGGCCATGTCGAGGTGCTGCTGGATTTTCGGAGCGGTGTCGCTGGCGAATGTCTTCAAATCGGGGTTGTCGCCGCCGGAGGCATACGCCTGGAACAACGACAGGGCGTCGGTGTGCGCCTGAACCTGCTGATCCATGTAGGTTTTTCCGAAGCCCTTGCCGTCAGCTTGGTTGAGGGCGTCGATCATCCCCTGATGCTTGCTGTCGAGCGCGGTCGGCGGCGTCGCCTTGACCTTGCCGGAGGCGACCAGCTTCTTCACCTCGTCGGTGGTCATGGTGTGATCGTGGATCATCTTGGCGGCGAATGCCTTCACCTTCGCCTCCTTCGACTTCTGCTGAGCGATCTTGGCGGCGGCGATTTCAAACATGTCGCTCTGACCGGCGGCGGTCACAAAGTCGGCGGCCGTCGCGGCCGGCGCGGGGCTCGCCGCCCCGGTCATGCCATTGGCGCCGGCGGCGGCGGCGGCGTCCGCCGGAGCCGCGGTGGCGTCGGCCGGCGCATTGGCCGCCGCGTTGTCGGATTTTTGGCAGCCGGCGGCGAGCAGGCCGGCGGCCAGGGCGGTGGTGAGGCAAAGGGCGCGGGTGCGCATGACGGGTTGCTCCGAGACGGTAAACTTCCGGTCACGAAAGCGTCAGGGCGGCGCGATGGTTCCGGCTCGGGAGGGTGTCAGCGCACCGGCAGGGGCATGTTGCAGACGTCCAGCCGGCCCGCTGGCCGCTTGTACCAGTCGTCCTGGCGAAAACGTCGGTTGCGCAGCAAGGCGGCGAAGGTGGCGCTATCCTCGCGCAGGGCTTGCAGCGGGACGCGCTCGGCGACTGGCAGGTCGGCGGCGATCCGTACGCGAACGATCGGAGTGCGCTCGGCGGCCGTCTTGTAGAAGCCGAGGTCGCCCGTGCCGCGCGGCAGCGACGAGAGCCACTCCATCCCCCGCACCACCCGGCCGACCAGGGTGACGTTGCGGTCGAGCTGGCGCGGCGCCTGGCCGATCACCGCATAGAGCTCGCTCCCGCCGCCGCTGTCGGCATCGTTGTCGCGCCCCACGCCGACCATGCCGTAGCAATGCACCAGCCACGACCGCCCCGACGCCGTATCGCGCGCCGCCGGAAAGCCGTCGGAGAAGCCGGTCGCGGGCGCGTAGGTGTCCGGATCCGGCAGCGGCGCTGAACGGCAGGGCGGCGGCGATCGGCCGGTCGAACTCGGCCTTCAGGGTCTTGGCCGGCGCGGCCGAACGGCCTCGCCGCCGGCGTGTCGGCGGCCGGATCGGCCCATTGGACGACGTAGTTGTCCTGCTCGCGCACGATCGCGAGGCCATCGAAATAGCGCTCGCGAACGAGCTGGCGGATGTTGGCGACGTGGTTAGGGGCGAAGCGTGGCGCGAGTTCGATGATTGCTCGGCGCCCGCCAGGAAGGTCGAGATAGAGCGTGTTCTCCGGCGCGATCACCCGCCAATCGGCGGGCGGCGACGTGGCGAGGATCTCGGCCATGGAGGGCGCCGCGGCGCCGAGGCGGGGCGCCAAAAGAAAGGCCGCGACGGCAATGAAAAGCCAACCTTGCCTCCGCTTTCGCGGAGATCTGAAAGCGCTTCGCTTCGACGAGCCCCCTTCACCCGTTCGCGGTCCCCCTCGCGCATTTGCAAGGGGGGAGGATCGATGCGCCGCCGCTTCGGGCCCTTCCCCGCGGGAAGCGACCGCCCGCGCACGCACAAATTGCAACCGCATCGTTGTCACACCCTCAAGGTCAAGCCGCCGTCGGCGGCGATCGCCTGGCCGGTGACGAAGGCGCCGTCGTCGGACGCCAGGAATAGCGCCACCCTCGCCACGTCGATCGGCTCGCCCAGCCGCCTCAGCGCCGCCTTCTTCGCCCAGACCTCGGCGATCGCCGGATCGGCGAAGCCGCGCGCCGTCATCCCGGTGAGGATCGCGCCCGGCAAGATGGCGTTGGCGGTAACGCCATGCTTGCCGAGCTCCAGCGCCAGCGTGCGGGTCAGGCCGACCACGCCGGCCTTGGCCGCGCAGTAAGCGGCGAGACCGTGATCCGTCCCGTTGGCCATCACGCTGGCGGTGGCGATCAGCCGGCCATGGGTCGAGCCGATGAGCCGCGGGATGGCGGCGCGCGACAGGCGGAACACCGCGCGCAGATTCACCGCCTGCACCTCGTCCCAGACACTGTCGGTCATCTCGGTGGCCAGCGCGTTGCGGCCGATTCCGGCGTTGTTGAACAGGATGTCGAGGCCGCCGAACGCCGACAGGGCGGCCTCGACGATGCGCGCCGGCGCGTCCTCGGCCGCCACGTCGGCCTCCAGGCCGGCAATGCCTTGGTGCGCGAACGTCAGGTCCGCGCCCGGCCGGTCGACCGCCAGCACCCGCGCTCCCTCGTCGGCGAACAGCTCGGCGCTGGCCCTGCCGATCCCGGAGGCGGCGCCAGTGACGATCGCCGAGCGTCCCCGCAATCGATCCATCGACGCCACGTCCCTTGCCGCCCCGCTCAGGTCTCGCCCGGCGAGCCTGCCGGCGCGATCGTCTCGATGACCACGAAGGCGAGGGCGTAGGGCGGATCATCGGTCAGGCTCAAGAGCACGCGCGCCTCGTTTGGCGCGGCGATCGCCGCCAAGCGCGCGGCCGCCCCGCCGCTCAGCGCCAGAGCCGGCGCTCCAGAGGGCGTCGTTGACCACGCCGATGTCGCTCCAGAACACGCCCCGCGACATGCCGGTGCCGAGCGCCTTGGCGAAGGCCTCCTTGGCGGCGAAGCGCTTGGCGAGGGTCGCGGCCATGTGCGGCTTGCGCCTCGCCCGCGCCGCCTCGGTCGGCGTGAACACGCGCTCGACGAACCGCTCTCCGAAGCGATCGAGCGTCTTCTGGACGCGGCGGATGTCGCAGAGATCGCTGCCGAGGCCGATGATCATGCGTCCATCAATGCCCGCATACGCTGGATCGCCGCCGCCAGGCCGACGAAGATCGCCTCGCCGATCAGGAAGTGACCGATGTTGAGCTCGCGGACCTCGGCGAGGGCGGCGATCGGCCCGACGGTCTCGAAATCGATCCCGTGACCGGCGTGCACTTCCAAGCCGAGGCCGTAGGCCTGCGCGGCGCCGCGCGCCAGATCGTCCAGCAGCCTCGGCGCGTCAGCCCGGCCCTCGCGAACAGCGCGGCACCAGGCTCCGGTGTGCAGTTCGACGACGTCGGCGCCGATCTCGCGCGCGGCGGCGATCTGACGTGGCACGGCCTCGACGAACAGCGAGACGCGGATATCGGCGCCGGCGAGCTGGCGTACCAAGGGCGCGAGACGATTGTGCTGGCCGGCGACGTCCAGCCCGCCCTCGGTGGTGACCTCCTCTCGCCGCTCCGGCACCAGGCAGGCGGCGTGCGGCCGGTGCTCGAGCGCGATCGCCTCCATCTCCGGCGTCGCCGCCATTTCGAAATTGAGCGGCCGCCCACGCTGGCGGCAAAGCTTGGCGAGGGCGCGGATGTCGCCATCGGCGATGTGGCGCCGATCCTCGCGCAGGTGAGCGGTGACGCCATCCGCGCCGGCCGCCAGGGCGAGATCGGCGGCGCGCGCCGGATCGGGATAGTCCTCGCCACGCGCGTTGCGGATGGTCGCGACATGGTCGATGTTGACGCCCAGGCGCACACGCCGACGCGGCCGCGAAAGCCCCGCGCCGGGCTCAGCCGCCATTGCGCTCCACCGTCTCGACGCTCGGGCAGGCGCGCAGGGCGGCGGCGATGTGAGTCAGGTGGCGCGCGTCGCGGACCTCGACGTCGAAGTCGACATCGAAGAAGTCGCTATGCCTGTGGCGCATCTGCACGCCGATGATGTTGGCGCCGCCCTCGCCGATGATCGTGCACGCTTGGCCCATCACGCCGGGAGCGTCGCGGATCGTCGCCAGCAGTCGGGCGACGGAAAGGGTCGACTGCTCCGCCTCCGCGGTCCAGTGCAGGTCGCGCCAGCGGGCCGCCTCGCCTTCGAGATCGGCCAGCCGGCCGCAGTCGATCCGGTGCACGGCGATGGCCTGGCCGCCCTCCCCGGCCCCGTCCTGGCCGGCAATGCCGACAATGCGATCGCCCGGAACCGGCGTGCAGCAGGAGGCGAAGGCGACCGCCGCCCCGGCCGGAAGGCCGCCGCGCAGATAGAACCTGGCGCTCTTGCCGTCCTCGATGCGCCGCCGCGCCGCCGCCGCCGCCGTCTCCTCCGGCTTGAGCTGCGGAAACACCGCCGCCAGGACCTGCTCGGGCGGAACGCGGCCGCGACCGACCGCGGTGAACAGCTCCGGCTCGCCGGCGAAGGCGAAGCGATCCAGCGCCGGACGAAGCGAGACCTCCGCCAGCGTCTTTCCCGCCCGCCCGAACGCAGCTTCGATCGACTGACGGCCAAGCTTGGCCGCCCCCTCCCGCTCGATCTGGCGGTTGTGCCGTCGGATCGCCGACTTGGCCCGGGCGGTGACCGTCAAGCCTTCCCAGTCGAGCGGCGCGGCGGCGGTCGGGCCGCGCAGCACCTCGACGACATCGCCATTGGCCAGGGGCGTGCGCAGCGGCCGCACCTCGCCGTTGATCTTCACCCCAATGCAGCTATCACCGACGTCGCTGTGCACCGCATAGGCGAAATCGAGCGGCATGGCGCCGGCCGGCAGACTGATTAGCGTCCCCTTCGGGGTGAACACGAACACCTGGTCGAGAAACATCTCCAGCCGCGCGTGATCGAGCAGGTCCTCGGCGTCACCGCCCTGATCGAGCACCGTGACGAACTGGCGCAGATTGCCCAAGGGATCGGCGCCGCCGGCCGCCGCCGCCGCCTCCGGGTCGTAGCCGTAGCTGCGGTTCTTGTAACGCCAGTGCGCCGCCACCCCCTGATCGGCGACTTGGTCCATCGCGTCGGTGCGGATCTGCAGCTCGATGCGCGCCGCCTTGGGCCCGACCACCGTGGTGTGCAGCGAGCGATAGTTGTTCTGCTTCGGGGTGGAGATGAAATCCTTGAACCGCTCCGGCACGCTCGGCCAGGCTCGGTGGATGACCCCGAGCGCCCGATAGCACTCGTCCTCCGTCGGCACGATGACGCGGAAGCCGTAGATGTCCGAGAGTTGCGAAAAGCCGATCGACTTGCGCTGCAGCTTGCGCCAGATCGAAAAGGCGGTTTTCTCCCGCCCTATCACCCGCGCCTCGAGGCCGGCGGCGGCCAGCCGTTGACTGATCTCGGCGGTCGCCATGTGCACCGCCGGTCCCTGCTCGACCCGCAAATGCTCCAGCCGCCGCAGAATAGCCTCGCGGGCCACCGGGTTGAGGTCGGCGAAGGCGAGTTCCTCCAGTTCCGAGCAGATGCGCTGGCAGCCGATCGAGCGCGCCAGCGGCGCGTAGATTTCCAGCGTCTCGCGGGCGATCCGTTCGCGCTTGGCGGCGCTGGCGATGAAATGCAGCGTCCGCATGTTGTGCAGCCGGTCGGCGAGCTTGACGAGCAGCACCCGCACGTCGCGCGCCACCGCCAGGATGAACTTGCGCAGGTTCTCGGCTTGGCGGCGATAGTCGGTGGTCGCTTCCAGCCGCGAGAGCTTGGTCACCCCCTCGACCAGTTCGGCCACCTCGTCCCCGAACAATGCCTCGACATCGGCTCGGCTGGCGTCGGTGTCCTCGATCACGTCGTGCAACAGGGCGGTCACGATGGTCGCGGTGTCGAGCCGGTACTCGGTCAGAATGCCAGCCACCTCGATCGGGTGGGCGAAGTAGGGATCGCCAGAAGCGCGCGTCTGCGACCCGTGCATCCGCACGGCATAGACATAGGCGCGGTTAAGCAGATCCTCGTCGACCGATGGGTCGTAGGCGCGGACCCGATCGATCAATTCGAACTGCCGCAAGAACCGGCGCGGCGCGGCGCGGCGCGCCTTGCCCGGGGCCGCGACCTCGCCGAGCTTGGCGGAAGCGCCTGAAGCTGGCGCGCGTGATTTGGCGCCGGCTCTGTTCCCCGTCGTGGGGGCCGGCGCGGCGGACGACGCGGGGACCGCCTCCAGGCTCAGAAGCGCTCCTCCTGGCCTCCGTCGCGATCGCTCTGCAGGGCGCGGACCAGTTCCTGCTCGCTGATGTGGGCGTGGGTGGGATCGTTGAGCAGGGCGAGGGTTTCGGCCTCCTCCTCCGCCTCGGAATGTTCGTCCACCCGCTGCAGGCCGGCGACCAGCGCCTCGCTCAGATCGTTGGGATCAACGGTGTCCTCGGCGATTTCGCGCAGGGCGACGACGGGGTTCTTGTCGTTGTCGCGGTCGAGAGTCAGCGGCCCGCCGGCGGCGATCGCCCGCGCGCGATTGGCGGCCAGCAGGATGAGGTCGAAACGATTAGGGACGCGCGTGACGCAGTCCTCGACGGTGACGCGGGCCATCAAGGGTCCTTCGGAAGATCGGCGATGAAGAAGTCGGCCAGTGTATCTAGTGGGGCGCGCCGGCCTGCGCAACGGCCGGGGGCGGGGTAGCGCTTGCTCATTCCGGGCGGGCGCCTCGGCCGCTGCTGTATCCGCCCGGCGGCAGGGCCGCCGCCGGCTCCACGCCGTCGGCGGCGACCGCAGACTTTGGGAGCGATTGGCGAGAGCATTCAGTTTCGAAAATAAGGTGATGCGGCGAGAGCCCGGAAGGCGGCGATGCCGTTGCCGTTGAAGGCCCAATTGCCGAAGTCGCCAGGCGCGTCGAAATAGATCAGAGCTTTGAAGTCGGGATAGGCGCTCGGCAGCTGGCTGTCCAGGCTCTGAACGTACAAGGCCTGATCGGAGGCGGTCGCACCCGTTTCGCCGACCATCAGCGGCTTTCTAGCGTCCCATTGTTTGTAGAACCCGTTAAACGAGTCATGGAAGGCCTGCCCACCCGTATGCGCAGTGTCGTAGCTGTCGGCGCAAATCCAATCGACGTAGGCATCCCCGGGATAATACGCCGAGGCGTCTCCGCCGGCGCTTGGACACCAGACGAACGCGACGTTGCTTGCGCCTGCTTGCGTGATCAATGTCCAGACATGCTGCCAAGCCGCGACGTAAGCTGGTCCGCGGCCGTACGCGTTGCAGGCCTGCCGGCTGATCGTATTGATATTCATTTCCCAAAACCAACGCAAGAAAATAGGCTGTCCAAAAGCTTTCAACGCCTGCCCGTATGCAATGATCTGCGCATCATCAGCCGCCATTGTTTATTTGATCAATATCCGTGCAATCCCAATCCAACAATGGTGTCGATCCATCCTGCTGAATGGACGCCACTGAAGTTGTTGGGAAACTGTCCGTAAATTGCACATAAACGTGAAATATGGAAAGTTCCTTTCCCATGTAATTGTCAAAGCGAGGTAGCTGCTGGATTTCCGCGGCGCCCCGCTGACCGGGTAGTCCTTGTGGGTTGACCCAGGCTCCGAGGTAGGCCCCGTGCGCCGGGATCGACGGTTTTGTCAGCCCGGCGTCCTTGGATCGCGCCAGAGCGGCATGCACTGCGCTGACAAGACACATCATTGCAAGACATGCACACTGCAAGCTCTTCTGGTTGATAATTGTCGGCATGAATGTCGCTCCCGACTTTGGGTTACGCCCTGCTGCGACGATCCGCCGCTAGCGTGAATGATGATCTAAGCCGCTAAAAGGCCGTAGAGTTCGATGTTTCCGCCACCGGTGTGACGTTCTGTCGCGCTCGTCGGACTGGTCGCTTACGCCGACGCTTGCCGTCGAGCGTTTCGCGGCGGCGCTGAACCAGACGGAGGCTGACTGCCGTGACCATCCGCACGTTGAGCGGTACGTTCGCTTCTGGTTACACGGTGGCTAGCGGCGTCACCGTCCTGAGCATTACCTCCACCGGCCTCGTCGAGGGCGGCGGACTAGTTGCGCCGAGCTATGTCAGCGTGGTGAACTACGGCCAAGTTCGCGCGTCGGCGGCGGGGACGGCTGGACTGGCCCTGCAGACCGGCGGTCTGGTGATGAACGGCGCGGGCGGCGCGATCGCCGGCGCGCTGGGGGCGAAGGGAGTCGCGGGTCGAGCCGGAGGGTCTGGCGGCGCGGGACTAGCGTCGCAGGCAACTGGCGTGATCACCAACTTCGGCTCCATTGTAGGTGGTCGCGGCGGAGCCGGCGGATCGGGAAAAGCCGGCGGCGCCGGGGGCGCCGGGGTCCTGCTCGCGGGAGGCGAGCTGACCAACGACGGGGCAATTCTGGGCGGGGTGGGCGGCCATGGCGGCGCCGGCGGCGGCGCCACCGGGGCGCAGGGCGTCGGCGTCGTGCTTTCACAGGCCGGCCTGCTGTCCAACGGCGACGCGAACCATGCCGGCGCTTCCATCATGGGCGGCGTCGGCGTTTCGGTCACCACCGCCGGAGCTGTCACGGTGGCGAACTACGGGACGATCGGCGGCTCGAGCGGCGTCTCCGTGCAGCTGGCCGGGGCGGCGGACGAGTTGATCGCCGGCGCCGGCGCGGTCTTCACCGGGACCATGGCCGGCGCCGGCGGCTCTCTCGCCCTCGCCGCGCCAAGTGGCGCCATCAGCGGTCTTGGCGGCCTGGGCGCCTTGTCCGGAGGCGCCAGCGGCAGCTTCGCCGGCTTTGGTGTCTACGAAATCCTCTCCGGCGCGACGTGGAGCCTCGCGGGCGCGAATGTACTGGCCCAAGCGCAAACTCTCGTCGTCGAAGGGCTCGTCAATCTCGCCGGAACCCTTTCGAACGCCGGCCTGGTCCAGGGCGGCGCCGGCGCCAAAGGCGTCTACTATGGCGCGTCGGGGCTCACCGGCCTCTATCTCCTCGCCAATGGCGCTCTGGCGAACGCCGGCCTTCTCGTCGGCGGAGCTGGCGGCGACGGCGGCGGCGCGGCCGGATATGGCTATGGCGGCGGCGGCGGCGGCTTGGGCGCCAGCGTCGCGGCTCGCTCGAGCCTGATCAACACCGGCTCCCTCGCGGGAGGGGCTGGCGGCTCCGGGGCCGGCGGCGTGGGCTATGTCTTCGGCGGTGGCGGCGGGGCCGGCGGGACCGGCGCTCTTCTGACGGGCGGCTATCTCGACAACAAGGGACAAATCGCCGGCGGCGTCGGCGGAGCCGGCCGCCACGGCGCCAACGCCAGCGGCCCGGGTGGCGCGGGCGGCGCCGCTGTCTTCGCCGACGCGGGAACGCTGGTGAATGCCGGCGCCGTTCGCGGCGGCGCGGGCGGTTCGGCGGGCGGCGGGGTGGGCGGCTACGGCGGCGACGGGGGCGCGGGCGGCGCCGGCATGGTCGTCTATGGGCCGGGCGTCGGCATCGCGAACACGGGAGTCATCGCTGGCGGACAGGGCGCAAGCGGCGGCGCCTCGTCTTTGCTTGGCGGGCGCGCGGGCCCCGGCGGCGCGGCCATCCAGGCCTATGGCTACGTCGGGCTCCTCAATGCCGGAACACTCCTTGGCGGCGGCGGTGGGGCCAGTGGCTATGGCGGCGCCGGCGTCCAAGGGGCTGGCGTCGATCTCGTTCAAGGCGGATCCGTCACCAATGCCGTCAGTGGCCTGATACAAGGTGGGGTAGGCGTCTATGGCCAATCGGCCGCGGCGGCGACGGTCACCAATTACGGCACGATCGTCGGCCAGACCTACGCCATTCTATTCGCCAATGGCCAGGATCGCTGGAAGATCGAGGCGGGGGGAACGACCGTCGGGCTGGTCGGCGGCGGCGGCGGCGCGTTGGAGCTGGCGAGCGGTGTAGAGACCATCAGCGGCTTGGGAGCGCTCGCAACGCTGACCGGGTACGCTCAGGGCAGCTTCAGCGGCTTTGGCGGCTACGCGGTGGACGCCGCCGCTAGCTGTGACCTGTCTGGCGCCGATCTCCTGGCCGCCGGGACCACCTTGTCTGTCGCCGGGTCGGTGGATGTCGTCGGTTCGCTGACCAACGCCGGCACCATCTTCGGCATGGTCGGGCGCCGCCCAGGGTCCGGTCGCCCTCTCCGTCGTGGCGTCCGGCCAGATCGTCAACAAGGCGACAATCATCGGCGGCGCTGGCCGGATCGGCGGCAAGGGAGCGCCGACCGGCGGCGCCGGCGGCGAGGCCGTCTACGCCTTGGCGGGCGCCATGCAGAACTATGGCCTCGTGATCGGCGGTCAGGGCGGCGCCGGGGCAACTGGAAGTGGCGGCGCGGGCGGTCTCGGCGGCGACGCCGTCGACCTCATGCCGGGCGCCGTCCTCGGCAATGGCTCGGCAGCCTCGCTCATCGGCGGTTCCGGCGGCGCCGGAGGGCGTGGCGGCTCGCTCGGCGGCCAAGGCGGTGGCGCCGGCTCGGGCCTGGACGCCAACCTAGGTTCCGCCGGACTGACCTTTTTCGCCGCCGGCACGATCGCCGGTGGCGCCGGCGGACTTGGCGGTTACGGCGTTGTCGGCGGGGCCGGTGGCGCGGGAGGGACCGGGTTGACGCTCGGCGGCTCTGGCGACTTCCTCAACAAGCTTTCGGCGATCAGCGGCGGCCAGGGCGGCGGCGGCGGCCAGGGCGCGCTCGGCGCCGGCGGCGTCGGCGGGGCCGGCGGGGCCGGCGGGGTTGGCCTTGTCGCCTCGGGGGGCATTCAGGCAACCAATCTGGCGGTCATCTCCGGAGGCCAAGGCGGTCTCGGCGGAGCCGGAAAGCGCCAAGGCGCGGCGGGGCTCGCCGGAACCGGTGTCAGCCTGATCGGGGCCGGCGGCGTGACCAACGGCGCGGCGGCTCAGCAAGGGGCGATGATTTCAGGCTATGTCGGTGTCGCGCAGTCCGCCGGCTCGACGGGGACGGTGACCAATTTCGCCACCATCGCCGGCGCGACCTATTCCGTCGTGCTGTCCGCGGCGGGCGTGCTGAGAGCCGAAGCCGGGTCGGTGTTCATCGGTCGGATCGGCGGAAACGGCGGATCTCTGCAACTGGACACCGGCAGCGGCACGGTGAGCGGCATCGGCGCGATGGGAACCTTCAGCGGCGGCGAGGCCGGGGTGTTCTCGGGTTTTGGCGCCTACGCGATCAACTCTGGGACCTGGGTCATCGCCGGCGGTGACACGCTTGCCTCCGGTCAGAGCCTGACAGATGGCGCGGCGGTCGCCATCACTGGAAATTTCGTCGAGGCGGCTGGCGCGGTCGTGACGGTCGGTTGGAACCAAACTCTCAGCTTGAGCGGAGCGGAAGCGTTCTCTGGAGTGGTGGGCGGCTTGGGCACGCTGGCCTTGGTTGGAGGCGTGGCGAGCTTCGGACCGAACGCGAGCCTTTCGGTTCACGAGTTTGATCAAAGCGGCCCCTCGACGGTGACCATCGGCGGCGCGCTCGCGTTCGGCGGCCCATGGCAGCAAGCCGGCGGGACGATCAGCGTGGCGTCGGGCCAGACGCTGAGCCTGACGGGAGGGGCGAGCAGCTTCGCCGGCGCGCTGAGTGGCGGCGGGACCATCGCCATGGCCGGGGGCAGCCAGACCCTGATGGCGGGCGCGGTGGTGAGTTGCGCCGGCTGGACGGTCTCGGCGCCGTTCGGCGGCGTCACGGTGCAGGGCACGCTCGCCTATGCCGGCGACTTCATCGAGGCGGCCGGGGGGAACGTCACGGTGGCGGCCGGTGGAACCCTGTCGCTGAGCGGATCGACCAGCCTGGCCGGCCAAGTGACCGGACCGGGGAGCTTGAGCGTAACCGGCGCCCTGACGCTCGCCGCCGGCGCCAACTTCCAAGGAATCGCCGTCTCTCTTGCCGTGGTTTCGGCAACTGTCTCGGGCACGGTGACCAACGCCGGCACGGTGGCGCTGACCAGCCAGGGCTTCACGATCGCCTCCAGTGGCGCGACATTCGCCGGCGGCGGGACCTGGGCCCTCAGCAATCAAGCGTCCAATCTGGTTATCGGCGCCTCGGGAGCGGCGCTTCTGACCAACATCGACAACACGATCGTCGGGACGGGCGATCTCGGCGGCGGCGAGATGATGCTCACGAACCGGGCCGCCGGCGTGATCGATGGCTCGCGCGGCAATCCTCTAGTCATCGACACCGGGGCGAGCAGCCTCGTCAACGCCGGCCTGATCGAGGCGACCGGCGGCGGGGGGGTCATCATCCAAAGCGCGGTGAACAACAGCGGCACGCTGCTGGCTGGTGGGGCGGGGGCCCTGACGCTCAATGGCGCTCTCTTCAACACGGGTCTTGTCAGCGCCGCGGCGGGGACCCTTACCGTGGCCAACTCGGTGAGCGGCGGCGGCACGATCGCGGTGGGCGGCGGAACGCTCGTCCTGACCGGAACGATTGGCGGCGGCGTGCTCGCTCTGGCAAGCGGCGGGCTGATCTTGAGCGCTGGCGCCGTGCTCGCCGACGGCCAGATTAACCAGAGCGGCGGCTCGGCGAGTCTGGCGACCGCCGCGGCCTCCTCTTCCGCCAACTGGCAGCAAGCCGGCGGGACGATCAGCGTGGCGTCGGGCCAGACGCTGAGCCTGACGGGAGGGGCGAGCAGCTTCGCCGGCGCGCTGAGTGGCGGCGGGACCATCGCCATGGCCGGGGGCAGCCAGACCCTGATGGCGGGCGCGGTGGTGAGTTGCGCCGGCTGGACGGTCTCGGCGCCGTTCGGCGGCGTCACGGTGCAGGGCACGCTCGCCTATGCCGGCGACTTCATCGAGGCGGCCGGGGGGAACGTCACGGTGGCGGCCGGTGGCACCCTGTCGCTGAGCGGATCGACCAGCCTGGCCGGCCAAGTGACCGGACCGGGGAGCTTGATGTTGTCGGGTCAGAGCGTCGCTCTCGCCGGAGCGAGCCTGTCGCAGGCGGTGATCAACGCCGGCATGGTCGCCCTTTCAGGCGCCGTGTCGATCACCACCCTGGTATCGCTAACCAGCGCCGCGGCGGTCGTGGGCGCGACTGGCGCGACGCTCTCCGGAGCGGGAACGCTCGCGCTCACCAACTCGGCCGCCAATGAAGTCGTCGGCGCGAATGGCTCGGCGACCCTGGTCAATTTCAGCGACACGATCTCCGGCGCCGGTCAATTTGGCGGCGGTCGCATGGTCGTGGTCAACAAGGCGGCCGGGGTGATCGCCGGAACCGGCGTCAACGCCCTGGTGATCGATACGGGCGCGGCCACCATCAGCAACTCAGGCCTGATCGAGGCGATCGGCTCCGGCGGCGTGACCATCGCGAGCGGCATCAGCAACTACGGGACGTTGGAGGCGAATGGCGGCGTTCTCGCCGTCAACGGCGCGGTCGCCGGGGGCGCGAAGAGCCTGGCCGTGGTCGCCGCCGGAACGCTGGATTTCAACGGCAGCTTCAGTCAGGCGGTGCAGTTCACCGGCGCGACCGGCGTTCTGGAGCTTGCCCAGTCGCAGACCTATGGCAAGAGCGTGACCGGCTTTTCACATACCGGCGGCACGGCTTTCGACCTGCTGGATATCGCCTACACAGGTCCCAACGAGGCGACCTACGTCGACAACGGCCAGCACACCGGTGGCGTGCTCATGGTGACAGACGGAACTCACGCGGCCAAGATCAATCTGGTGGGTGACTTCTCGGCGGCTCAATTCGTGACCGCAAGCGACGGACACGGCGGCGTGCTGGTGACCGACTCGCCTCGCCAGGCCCCCGCTCCCGACAAGCTGGCCCAGGCGCTCGCGACGCTGGTCGTCGCCGGACCGGCGCCCTGCGCGCCCGCGCCTGCCCCCGGTCATCTGTCGCCGTCTCTCCTGCCATGGATGGCGGCGTCTGGGCGCGCGCAGATTATCGAGGCAACCCGGTCGGTGTAGGCGAGGCGGCGGCAAATTTGCGCCCCGGCGGTAGATGATACAGATGCCCGGATGGCCGCGGAAGCTCCTCTTCCGGCGCGAGACCGGCGCGGTCTCGAGGAACGGCTCTGCCCGGCGACGCTCGCCGCGTTGGGGCGGTCGGAAGCGACCGACCCGGCCGACCACGAAGAAAAGGGCGCGGAGCGCTCTCGGGCGAACGGCGTCCTGCCCTGGCCGAACAGCGCCGACAAATGATCCGGCGTCAATTCGCCCGCGCGGTCTTCTACGTCGGGCCGCCGAAAACAGGGTCGAGCGCCCTCGAGACGTTCGCCTGGCGCAACCGGGATGCTCTGCTGCGACAGGGCTGTTTCATCCCGCTGACCGGCGTTTCGAACAATCAGCATATCGAATTCGCCGCGGCCTTCGCCGATCGCGCCCCAGCCGACCGGCGCGCCCGCCTCCTAAATCAAGCGGGCATCGCCCCTGGCCAGATCGCATCGCGACGCCGACGCCTCACCGCGGAGCTGACGGCGGAAATCGTCGCGGCCCCGGCCAGCGACACTCTCCTCCTGCTGAGCGAGGCGTTCTTTCCGGCAACGCCAGAAGAGATCGACGGCTACCGCGGTCTGCTCAGCGCCCATGCGGGCCGAATGGAAAGCGTCATGTACCTGCGGCGGCAGGACCGCTGGCTCGCGTCCCGATCCTTGCAGCTGCGCAAGGTTGGCGGCCGAACGCACACGGCGATCAATCCTGGCCGGCCCGAGCGCTATCGTTGCAACGTGGAGGCCTGGTTTCGCGGCGCGGACTGCTGCCACGTGCGCCGCTATGAGCCGGAATTCCTCGCTGGCGGCTCCCTGATCTGGGACTTCTGCCAAACGATCGGAGCCGACGTCGCGGAGCTCGACATGACCGAGTTGCGGATCAACCCGTCGCCGTACCAGGAGCAGCTCGAACTCGTCGACATTCTCAACCCGAAACTTGAGACGCTCGCGTTCGCCGAACAGGCGCAAACGAGAAAGCGCTTCCTCGCCGCTGTCTCCGCGATGATCGGTGGAACGCCGTTCTCGGTCGCCCGATCGGACGCGCTGGCTGTCTTCAATGCCTACAAACCGGTGAACAGGTGGTTGCGAGACACATTCGATCCAGGCGGACCGGCGCATTTCTTTTCTGAAGATTTCAGCGATTACACTGCCGCCGGGTCCGGCGATCAATCCATGTACTCACGAGAGCAACTCGCCAAGCTGCTCGCGGCGTGGGCGGCCGGTGAAGGGTTGGCGCTCGACCGGACCGAAGCCGTAGAGCAAGTTGTCACCGCGTTTCTCTCTCGAGACGCGGCGTGACCGGGCTGGCCGATCCCGCCAGTCAGCCGCGCGTCGCGGCGCCCCGCGCCAGAGCGCTCCACAGATCGCTTGCCCGTTCGCCTGTCACGGGATGACGCCACGCCGGCGCGATCTCCGCCAGCGGACCCATGACGAAGGCGCGCTGGTGGGCGAGCGGGTGGGGCAGGGTGAGGTCGGGCTGGACCATCCGCAGCCGGCCGTAGGCGATCAAGTCGAGGTCGAGGGTGCGGGGTGCGTGAGGCGTGTCGCCGGCGCGCCTTTGCCGGCCGAACGCCGCCTCGACCGCCAGCAGCCGCCGCAACAGCGCCTCGGGCTCCAGCCCGGTCTCGACAATCGCCACGCCGTTGAGATACTGCGGCTGCGCGGGATCCGGCCAGGCCGCTGTGCGGCGCCAGCGGGACCGGCGGCGGATGACGATTTCGGCGACCGCCAGGCGATCGATGGCGGATTCCAGCAGCGCCTCCCGGCTCCGATACTCGCCGCGGAGATTGCTGCCGAAGGCGACGATCACTGCGTCGTCCCAGCTCGCGTCGTGATCCGGCATTGAAGTCATTGGTTCCGCAATAGCTTGGATTTAAGAAATGAGCTTCTATCCCACTGATCGTCTCGCCTTGTTCATCGATGGGGCCAATTTCTACGCCGCCGCCAAGGCGCTCGCCGTCGACATCGACTACCGCCGGCTGCTCGACGAATTCCGTCAGCGCGGCGTTCTGATGCGCGCCTACTATTATACCGCGCTGCTGGAAACCGAGGAGTTCTCACCGCTGCGGCCGCTCGTCGACTGGCTCGACTACAATGGTTTCACAATGGTGACCAAGTCGGCGCGAGAATACACCGACCGGGAGGGCCGCAAGCGCTGGCGCGGCGACATGGACATCGAGATCGCCGTCGACATGCTGGAGCTGGCGCCGCGCTGCGATCACATGGTGCTGTTCTCCGGCGATGGCGACTTCCGCTGCCTGGTCGAGGCGCTGCAGCGCAACGGCGTGCGGGTGACCGTCGTCTCGACCCTGAAGTCGCAGCCGCCGATGATCTCGGACGACCTGCGCCGGCAAGCCGATGCCTTCATCGATCTCGCCGACCTTGTCGATGTCATCGGCCGACCGGCGCGCGAACGCCCGCCGCGACCCGCGCGTGAGTCCAGCTACTGAGCCCGGCGCGGCCGTGGAGCCGCCGCGCGATTGCCCGCTGTGCCCGCGCCTGGTCGCCTATCGGCACGAAAACCGGCGCGAACATCGAGATTGGTTCAACGGTCCAGTGCCTTCGTTCGGCGATCCCGCCGCCCGCCTGCTGATCGTCGGGCTGGCGCCCGGACGCCAGGGCGCGAACCGCACCGGCCGCCCCTTCACCGGCGACACCGCCGGCGTGCTGCTCTACCAGACCCTGCTCGAGACCGGCTTCGCGCGCGGCCGTTACGATGCCCGCGCCGACGACGGCTTCGCCCTGGTCGATTGCATGATCGTCAACGCCGTCCGCTGCGCCCCGCCGGCAAACCGGCCGCTATCCGTCGAGGAGGCGACCTGCCGCCCCTTCCTCGCCGCCGCCCTTGCCGCCCTGCCGCGCCTGAAGGTGATCGTCACCTTGGGCGACGTCGCCCGCCGCAACCTGCTGAGGGCCCTCGGTCTCCCCGCCAGCGCCGCCCCCGGCGGTCACGGCGCCGCCGCCGACCTCGACCGCTATCGTCTGATCAACAGCTACCACTGCTCGCGCCTCAACACGAACACTGGCCGCCTGACGCCGGCCATGTTCCGCGCCGCGTTTGAACAGGCGCGGGCCCTGCTCTAGGCAGCGCGTCGGCGCTGGACCCTGGGCGTCTCGCCCAGGCCAACCCTCGGGTGGCCGCGCTGCCCGCCAAGGCTAGGCGGGCGCGACGGCCGCATGCACGATATAGCGCCGGCCGCCTTCACGCGATCGCGCTTCGTAGCGTCGCAACAGGTCCTTCAGTTCGCCCGCGAGCGAAGCGGCGTCGTCGTCGCCGAGCCGCAGCTGCAGCCACAAGCTCCGCGGCCGTGAACGCGCGGTCGCCGCCGCCGACGAGCCGCACGCGCGGCTCGCCAGCCTCGCACGCATAGACGACCCCCTGGAAATCACGCGCCAGAACTCCGCTCGAGCGCCGCGCGCAGCCGGGTCGATTGCGCCCCGCCCGGCGGCGCTCCGACCAGCTCCGCTGGCACGAAGAACGACGGGGCGACGGCGCGGTAAATCTTCACCGGCCGTCCGGGCCGCGCCCGGACCCGGCAGACCCGGACCAGATCGAGTTCCAGGAGCGTGCGCATGTGATGATGCAGCAGGTTCAGGGGCATGTCGGTCGCCGCCGACAGCTCGCTCAACGACAGATCCCGAGCCGCGAGGACGAGCACCATCCGCCGCCGGCGCGGGTTGGCGAACACCGCCGCGGCCTTCGCCGTTCGGATGTGCATCGGTTCGGCCAAAACGCTCTCCCCATGCGTCGGCGCCTCGTTCAACGTCTGCCCTATCAGTTGAAGTTGGAGCTGGCGAATGTGGCCGGCGACAAGACCGGAGGCGAGACGATGCGGAACTGGACGATGGCGGCGCTGCTGGCGGCGATGGTGGCGAGCGGGGCGGTCGCGGCGCCCGCCCGGGCGGCCGAGGCGACGGCTGCGGAGGGGACATTGCCGCGATGCGCCGCGGCGATCGGCGATCGTCTCGACTTCAACGGCGCGGCTTCCATCTCGCGACGGGGGACTACCAGTCTCTATGCGCGCGGCCTGTCGGGGCTGCCAGGCAGCAGGCCGCTGACGCCGGACTACCGTTTCAATCTCGCATCCGAGGGCAAGATGTTCACCGCCGTGGCGGTCGGCCAGCTGCTCGACGCGGGGCGGGTGAAGCTCGACGATCCGATCGGCCATTGGGTCGACGGGCTGACACCGGAAGCCTCGGCCGTGACCGTGAAGCAGCTACTGACGCACACCTCCGGCCTCGGCGATTTTCTCACGACGGAAAACATGCCGGCGATCGTCAAGGCTCGAAGCTTGTCGGACCTGAAGCCGCTGATCGCCAACCAGAAGCCGGCGTTCAAGCCGGGTCTGCGGTTCAGCTACTCGAACCTGGGCTTCGTCCTGCTCGGATTGCTCGTCGAGCGGGCCTCGGGCCAGAGCTACGGCGGCTATCTGCAAGCGCATGTCTTCGCGCCGGCCGGCATGACGGCGAGCGGCCTTTCGCCCGAAGGAACCGCGCCCCTGGCGATCGGCCTGACGGCCATCGGTCCGGACGGACCCGTGGCCCCGCACCGCGCGCTGCTCATGCGTGGCAGCTCCGCCGGCGGCGCCTTCAGCACGGTCGGCGACATGCAGCGATTTTTCGCGGCCCTGCGCGACGGCAAGCTGGTTCGCCCCGACACGTTTCGCCTGATGACCTCGCCCCAGGTGGTCGCCGCGCCGGCGGAGGGCGGCAAGCCCGAGTTCGACTATGGCCTCGGCTTCGGTGTGGGCAGGTTCCAAGGTCATCGCTGGTTTGGACACAATGGCGGCGCGCCGGGCGCCAACGGCGAGGCCGTCATGTTTCCCGACGACGACATCGCGCTCGTCGTTGCGGCCAACCGCGACCCGCCGCTGGCTTCGGCGTTCTTCCGCGCGTTGCGGGCGGCGGTATTTGCCGGCGAGGGCGGATGCTAGGCCGCGCCACGAGCTCTCCGTCGCGGCTGGCGCGGGATTACCGATTATTGTCTTGCCAGCCGGCGAGCCGCCGCCAATGAGCGGCGCGCAACCAGCGCCAACGGAGTTCGTGCATCGTGATCGGCTTGGCGGCGGCGGCCTCGGTGCTGGGCGCCCAGATCGACATTCCCCGCGCGCCGCCGATCCGGCGGGCGCCGCAGATCGTCTATCTCGATCGCGCCGGCGGGGTGATCGGGGTGCGGGGCGGGCGCTATGGGCCGCCGGTGAACATCGACGCCCTGCCCTCTTACGTGCCCGCCGCCTTCGTCGCCATCGAGGATCGGCGGTTCTACGAGCACGGCGGCGTCGATCCGCTCGGCATAGCCCGGGCGGTGGTCAGCGACCTCGTTCAGGGCCGCGCCGCCCAGGGCGCCTCGACCATCACCCAGCAGCTGGCGCGCAACCTGTACCTGAGTTCCGAGCGCACCCTGGAGCGCAAGGGCGAGGAGGTGCTGCTCGCCCTCGAGCTGGAACGCACCTACAGCAAGAAGCAGATCCTCGGCCTCTATCTTTCCCGCGTCTATTTCGGCGCGGGCGCCTATGGGCTCGAGGCGGCGGCCCGGCGCTTCTTCGACAAGCCGGCCAAGCGCCTCACCATCCGTGAGGCGGCGATGCTGGCGGCGCTGATGAAGTCGCCGGTCAACTACAGCCCGATCGATCAGCCGGCCGCCTCGGCGCAGCGCACGGCTCTCGTCCTCGACGCGATGGTGGCGAGCGGCGCCATCACCGCGTCCCAGGCCCGCCACGCCGCGAACTCAGACGCCGAGGGTGTGGCGCGACGATCCGATCGGCGCGGCGCAGTATTTCGTCGACTGGCTGGAGGCCCGCCGCGCCGCCGTCGCGCCCAACCCGTCGCGCGATCTCCTCGTCGACACCACCCTCGACGCCGCCATGGAGACCGCCGCCGCCGGCGCCCTGCGCGCCGCCATCGATCGCCACGCCGGCCAGGGAGTGCAGCAGGGCGCCCTCGTCGCCCTCGACGGCGAAGGGGCGGTGCGGGCGATGGTCGGCGGGCGGGACTATGCGGCGGGGCCGTACAATCGTGCCGTGCTCGCCCATCGCCAGGCCGGCTCGGCGTGGAAGCCCTTCGTCTATCTGGCGGCGATGGAGGCCGGCCGCACGCCGGAGACGCCGGCGATCGACCAGCCGGTGACCATCGAGGGCTGGTCGCCGCGCAACTTCGATCCGGGCTACCTCGGCCCGGTCACGCTTGCCCAGGCGCTCGCCCATTCGATCAACACCGTCGCCGCCCAGCTCGCCGAGGAGATCGGCCGCGACCGCGTCGCCGCCGCCGCCCGGCGCCTCGGGATCACCTCGCCGATCAACACCGATCCGGCGATGGCGCTCGGAACCTCCCAGGTGACGCCGCTGGAGATGGCCCGCGCCTATGACGCCTTCGCCAACGGCGGCGACCGCGTCGAGCCCTACGGCCTGGTGCGCATCCGCACCACCGCGGGAACGACGATCTATCGCGGCCGGCCCGCCGCGCCGCAACCGGCGATCGACAACCCGCCGCTCTCCGAGATGAACGCCATGCTGCGCGGCGTGGTCGCCGGCGGCACCGGCGCGCGGGCGGCCCTCCCCGGCCATGACCTCGCCGGCAAGACGGGAACCACCTCCGATTTCAAGGACGCCTGGTACTGCGGCTACACCGGCGGCTTCACCGCCGTAGTTTGGCTCGGCCGCGACGACGCTCGCCCGATGCGGGGAGTCCCCGGCGGCAGCGCGCCGGTGGACGCGTGGCGGGGGTTCATGGCGGCGGCGCTGCGCAGAGTTCCCGACCGGCCGATCCCGGCGGGGCCGCCGGCGCCGGTCGTGGCGCCCGAAGTCGGGCCGGAGGTTTTACCTCAGCCGTAGAACCGCGCGCCCGAGGTCAGGCGCCGACCGCGAGCGGCCGCCGCGCGTGAACCTCGATCGATACATCCACGTCTCGCTCCAGCCGGCCGAGGATCGTCATCAGGCGGTCCACCGTGAACCGCTCGAGCTTCACCTGCCGGATACGCGAAAAGTCGGCGGCGGCGACGCCGGTGAGTTCGTGGGCCTGCCTGACGGTGAGGCGGCGCTCATCGAGCGCGCGGACGATCTGCCCAGCCAGCGTCGCCTTGAGCTGACGCAAGCCGGGGTTATCCATGCCGAGATCGCGGAAGACGTTGCCGCTGCCACGCACCAGTTCGAAGTCGTCGCTCATTTAATCGCCTCCTTCAGGCGCTTGATCCGCTCCCTCACCAAATCGATCTCGATCCTCGGCGTGGTGATGCCCACCTTCGACTTCCTCTTGAACGCATGAACCACCCAAATCTCTTGGCGAAGTTGCAGAAGGTCAGACAACTCGAAACGCATCGCCCCGCACTCGAAATCGCCAGCTCCCAAACGCCGGGGCCCAACCCCGAGAGCGGCTTAGCGATATCCGGCGTTCCGCCTTCAGCCACGACGGTGAGCGCCACAGCGGCCTTCTCGCGCGCGGCGACGGGGAAGGCGGCGAAATCCTTCAAAGCCGCCTTCACCCAACTTATTGCGCGGATTGTGCGCATGCGCCACGTTGTCAGATATGACTATCCGCGTCAATCGTTTGCGCTGCGATAACGCACCGATTCCCGAGGGCGCGCCGCGGTCTTCTGAACGCGCGGTCCGACATCAGGGGTGCGGCACTGGCTTGATCATCAATGGCGGAGGTGTGCAATTCGGTCCCGAACACCGCATGCAGCTCGGCGGTTTACATGAAACCGCCGCAACTTCATCGGCCATCCTCAACATGAGTGGCAGCGCCGACCGTGCGAATTCACGAGACAAATCTCCCTGCCGTGCGCTGAAGGCACGCCCGGTTTCCGACTTGTAGAATGCCACTAGGTCGCGCAGCTGGCGCGCGCTGAATTCCCGGGCGTAGACGTCTCGAATAATTTCAACGATCTCAGGCATGTGCCGGTGAAATATCGCCTCTGCGGCTGGGCTGCCCTTCAAACCCGAGACAATTGGTCTAAACCGCTGTATCACAGCTGCTTCCTGCCCCGTAAGATCGCTCAACTCCTTCGCGAGAGAAAGGCGCTCTTCGGAAGGAGCCGCCTGGGCCCCAGCAATGCAAGCCGGGGCGCTCGCGGCAAGCAGGCCCGTTGCGGCTGCTATTGCGGCCACACAGTTCATGGGTTTCTCTCCGATTAATATCCAACGTCGCTTTAGCCTGCTCGCGCATCCGCCAGCCTGTTCACCACCGGCAGCAGCCAGCGCCCCAGCGCGCCCCAGGCGTTGTCTTCGTCCGGCATCAGGCCCAGGCGGACGATCACCGCCGCCTTAGAGGGGATGATCAGGATCACCTGGCCCTCGTGGCCCTCGGCGGCGAAGGCGTCCATGGGGCCAAGGCCCTGCAGCAGGGAGGCGGGCTTGTGGCCCTCCGGCGCCTCCAGCCAGAAGCCGGCGCCGTAGCTGGCCTCCGGACCCGGCGCGCGGGCGAACTTGACCCAGCCGGCGGGGAGGATGCGGCGGCCGTTCCAGACGCCGTCGAGGCGGTAGAGTTCGCCGAAGCGGGCGTAGTCGCGCGCCGTCGCGTAGAGGAAGGAGCCGCCGACGAAGGTTCCGGCGGCGTCGAACTCCGGCTGGGCGCTCGTCATGCCGATGGGCTCGAACAGGCTGGCGCGCATCCAGGCGAGCATGGCGGCGCGGCGCGCCACGGGCGTCTTGGCCTCGGGGAAAAGGCGCGCCTGGATCTCGGCGGCGGCCAGGTGGAAGGCGCCGGTGGAATAGTTCCACTTTTCACCCGGCTTGTGCGCCAGCGGCCGGGCGCCGATGAAGGCCGCGCCGTCGAAGCGGCCGGGGCCGTAGAGCATCTTGGTCGCGTCGGACTGGGCGGGATCGTAATCGCCCTCGTCCCATTGCAGCCCGTCGGTGAGGGTCAGCAGGTGGCGGAGCGTCAGGCCGGGGTGCGGCCAGGTGGCGAGCGGCGCGTCGATGTTCAGCCGTCCCTGGCGCACGGCGACGCCGGCGAGGGCGTGGGTCACCGACTTGCACATCGACCAGGAGATGTGGCGCACGTCAGGGCCATGGTCGGCGCCGTAGCGTTCGAACACGGTGCGGCCGCCGGCCTGCACGAGGAAGGCGTCGGTGCGGCCGAGCGCGGCGATCGTGCCGCTCTGGGCCACGTTCCAGGCCGCCGCGCAGGCCGCCGCCAGGGGGTCGCCGGTCGCCGACGCGCGCCGCGCCAGACCGCCGGCCAGGCCCATAGCGCCGAGCCCCATGGCGAAGTCGCGCCGTTTCATGGCAAAGCCCTCCCGCTCGCGTCGACCGCCGCTGCTTAAGGGGCAAGCCGCATGGGATACAAACTGCGCCGCGCGATCGCCGTCGGCCTTGCCGCCGCGCCCGGGACGGTGCTCGCCGGCCCCCAAGACGCCGTGACCCCAGCCGCGCCGCCACCGATCGTGCAGATCGGCTCGGCCTATTTCGCCAAGCAGTTGTGCTCGTGCCTGTTCGTCGTCGGCCGCTCGGAGGCGTCGTGCCGCGCCGAGTTCAAGCCGCGCATCGACATCTTCAAGATCGCCATCGACCGCTCGGGCCTGCGGCGCGCCGCCAGGGTCACCGCCTCGCTCGGTCCGGTGAGCGCGCTTGCCACCTACGACGCGCGCTACGGGTGCGTCATCGCGCGCTGAGGATTTCAGCCGGGCTTGCGGAACTTGAGCGCGAACTGATCGGTGCGTCCGCGGATCGCCGGGTCGAACACCGCGCGGGTGTGGTCGTCGGCCGGGTTACGCAGCACGGCCGTGGCCCCGGCATAGTTGAAGCCGGCGGCGATCGCCTGGCGCTTGACCACCGCGAGGTCGATCCGGTGCAGCCGCTCGGTATCGCGCAGGCCCGAGCCCGGCTCAGCCATGTGATCGACGACGACGAAGGCGCCGCCCGGCTTCAAGGCCGCGTACACTTGGCGGTCCAGCGCCGCGGGATCCGCCGGACCCATGAACTTGTCTGGATAGTCGTGATAATTCTGCGAGGTGAACACCAGGTCGACGGGCGCCGGCGTCGAGAAGGCCTTGGCCGGCTGGATGATCACCTCGATGTTGCCGTAGGGCGGGGTCGCGGCGAGCGCGCGCAGCCGCTCGGGGTCGGGGTGCGCCTCCTTCGCGTACTCTTCGGGCCAGATGGCGAAAACCCGGCCGCCGGGTCCGACGACGCGGCTGAACAGGCGCGTCCAATAGCCGGAGCCCGGAACCAATTCGGCGACGCGCTCGCCGGGCTTCGCCCCGGCGAAGGCCAGGATCTCCGCCGGATGGCGGCGCGCGTCCGTCTCGGCCAAGCCGCGGCGATCGGGCGCCGCGATCGCCGCTGGCGATGTATCTCGGCGGGGTCACCCCGGTGGCGGCCGTCACGGCGAGGGCGAGGGCGGAGAGCAGAATGGCCAGATTGGGTCGCATCATGATGGGCTCTGTCCAAGAGGCGGCTAGGCCAGGCGCCAGATGGCGGCGAGGGTCGGCGCCCCGTCGGCGGCGACGAGGCCCCGCCGCTGAAGTTCGAGCAAGTGGGCCCAGAGCGAGTGGGCCGCCGCGCCGTGCAGGCGCGTGTCGAGACCGGCGTAGAGGTTTGGAACCAGGGCCGCCGCCGTCGCGTGCCCGTCCGCGAGGCGATGCAGCACCTGACGCTCGCGATCACGACGGTGGCCGGCGTAGGCGGCGAGGAAGGGGGCGGGCTCGGTGATCGGCGGCCCATGGGTGGGCCACAGGATCGCGAAGCCGCGCGCCGCGACCGTCTCCAAACTCGCCATGTAGGCGCCCATGTCGCCATCGGGCGGCGTCACCACGGTCGTCGACCAGCCCATGACGTGGTCGCCGGTGAATAGGGCGTTCTCCTCGAGGAGCGCATAGCAGACGTGATTGGAGGTGTGGCCGGGCGTCCGGAGGGCTTCCAGGGTCCAGCCTGGCCCTTCGTAGCGCTCGCCGCCGGCGATCTCGACATCGGGGATGAAGCGATCCTCGCCGGACTCCAGGTTCGCCGCTTCGCCGCCGGTAGGCGCGGGCGCGGCCCGGCCGAACACGCGCGCGCCGGTCGCCCGCGCCAGCGGCCTCGCCAGCGGCGAGTGATCGAGATGATGGTGGGTGACGAGAATGTGGCTGACGCGCGCGGTTCCGATCGCCGCCAGCAGCGCCGCCAGATGATCGGGAAGGTCGGGACCGGGATCGATCACCGCGACCATCCCCGCGCCGACGATGTAGGTTCCGGTGCCGCGGAAGGTGAACGGCCCTGGGTTGTTCGCCACGACGCGACGGATGAGCGGCGACACCGCCTGGACCTCGCCGTAGGCGAAATCCATCTCGCGCACGAACGGGATCAAGCCAGCACGGCGGAGAGATCGTAGCCGGCTCGCGCCGCCAGCGCGACGCGCGCGGCCCTGGGTTCCTCGGCCCCTAGCGCCCAGGCTACCGCCGAGCGCGTCCCGGAGCGGCAGAAGGCCAGCACCGGCCCTCGCGCCGCCTCGCGCGCGCGGCGTTGCGCCGCCGCCTGCGCCGGAGTCGGCATGCCGATGATCGGCAGGTGAAGGTAGTCGATCCCCGCCGTCCGCGCCGCCGCCGCCATCGTCGCGGCGCTCGGCTGCCCGGGCGCCTCCCCGTCCGGCCGGTTGTTGATCACCAGAACGAATCCGGCCGCCGCCGCCCGCGCCATGTCGTCCGGCTGCAACTGCGCCGCGACGCTGTAGGCGGGTGTGATCGCGCGGAAGAGGCTCACCCGCCCGCGATGCTCAAGCGTCGTAGCCGGGGCTCTCGCGATCGAGCTGGCGCAGACAGCCGGGCCAGGCGAGGGCGCCGCCGACGCCGAGCGCCGTCTGACGGCGAACCTCCTCTCGCGCGCTCTCCGGCGCCAGCAGCACGCGCTCGCGGCCAGCGGAAAGCGCCATGACCTGCTGCTTGCAGGCGCGTTCGAGATAGAACATCCCGACCCAGCAGTCGGCCGCCGTCGCGCCCACCGAGAGTGTGCCGTGGTTGCGCAGCAGCATGACCGACTTCTCGCCCAAGTCCGCCACCAGCCGCTCACGCTCGTCATGGTTGAGCGCGATGCCCTCGTAGTCGTGATAGGCGAGCTTGGGCGCGACAATCATCGCGTGCTGGCTGAGCGGCAGAAGCCCCTCGGCCTGGGCGGCGACCGCCACGCCCTGGTCGGTGTGCAGGTGCATGACGAAATGGGCGTCCTCGCGCGCCGCGTGGATTGCCGAGTGGATGGTGAAACCGGCCGGGTTGATGAAGGAGTTGGTCTCCTGGCGGATGTGGCCGTCGAGGTCGACCTTCACCAGCGAGGAGGCGGTGATCTCCTCGAAGAAAAGTCCATAGGGATTGATCAGGAAGTGGTGCTCCGGTCCCGGCACGCGCGCTGAGATGTGGGTGTAGATGAGATCGTCCCAGCCATGCAGGGCGACAAGGCGATAGAGCGCCGCGAGATCCACCCGCGCCTTCCACTCGGCCTCCGCAATGGCGTCCTTGAGCGAGGCCGCTGAAACCGCCGATCCGTCGGCCATGATCCGTTCCTCCGTGCAAGCGAGCGGGCCAAGAGCAGTCCGCGTCAGCCGAACTCGTCGCGCTTCGTCTCGCGAGGGTCAAGGGCGCCGTTCAGGGCTCCAGGGCGAAGTAGCCGGCCTCGCGAGTTGCGCAGAAGGTCGGGTTCTCGTCGCGAAAACGCGCGATCCATGCGGCGTTCAGCGCGTTCGCCTGCTTCTCCAGCGGCTCGAACAGCAGCCATTTCTGGGTAATCGGCGGATCGTCGATCTGGACGAAGGCGGCGGCCCTCGCCGCCACGCCATCGACATCGGCGATCAGGCCCTCGTAGGTGAGCCGCGACGGCGTGATCCCATAGTGAAGGAAGGCGCCCTCCCAGGCGGCGCACACGCCGAGGCTCGCGTCGATCGAGCGGCCGATGGCCGTGGCGTCGTAGTCATCGTCGCTGATCGCGCGCAGCGGTTGGGTAGACGACTTGTACTGCCGGGTGGCCAGTGCGATCACCTCCGAGACGCCTTGGGCGACGAAGTCGCCGCGGGTGATGTAAAGGATCGGCCACTGGCGGATGAAGCGCGGCGCTTCGCCGGCCATCTCCAGCGGCGCGAACACCTTGACACCCCCGCTGACGCCGAACACGCCGCGCGGCGCGTGCCGGCGGATCGCCCATTCGCAATAGGCTTCGACCGAGGCGAACTCGCGCTTGGCCGAGACATTGCGGATGCGCGGCTCTTCGAAGATCTCCTCGACGCTGGCGCCGAACTTCAGCAGCGCCTCGCACAGCAGGTGGCTGCCCACCCTCGGCGGATGGGCGACGATGAAGCGTCGGCGCAGCGGCCGGAACGGGTTGCGCGCGAAGCGGGTGTCGAGCGACGCGGCGAGTTCGGCGGTCACCCGCGCCAGCCGTTCCCGGAACAGCCGAACGAGGCCGGCTTCCCCCAGGGTCCCGCGCGACACGAGCGCGCCCGCCGGCGCCGGCTCGGCGCTCATGAGCCGCGCGCCTGGTCGAGAGCGGCGAGCAGCCGCGCGGCGCTCCGTTCGAACGCGGCCGGCCCGTGCGCCTCGCCGATGTGCGCCTTTGCCGCTCGCGAAAGCGCCGCTCGCCGGCCCGGATCGGTGAGCAGGGCCCGCAGGGCGTTCGCCCAGTCCGCCGCCGACGCTTGCGGGTCCATCAACGCTCCCCGGCCGCCAGCCATCAGATCCGGCACGCCGCCCACCGCGCTCGCCAAGCACGGCAGGCCGCGGCCCATCGCCTCCAGCAGCAGATTGGGAGTGCCGTCGAAGTGGCTGGTGTACATCAGGCAGGCGACATCGCTCAGATCGACCTGTGCGAAGGCCGTGAAGGGGCCGCGATAGCGAATGTTCGGCTGGCTGGTCAGGGTTCGCATCACCGCGCTATCCGACAGCACCGGCGCGCCCCACAAATCGAACGCAAGGTCGGGCGCGGCGGCCGCGACCTCGGCGAGCAACTCCGGCCGCTTCTGGTCGTCGATCCGCCCCGCCCATAGGATGCGGGCGCCGCTGGGCGGCGGCTCGTCCGTCGTCTCCGCCGGCATCGCCAGCACGACGGTCTGGTCATAGAAGAACCCGTCGGCCAGGATCCGGGCCATGGCGTCGCTGTCGCTGAACAGCACCACGCCCTCGTCGATCAGGGAATTGGCGATCCTGATATAGCCTTCCGCCGCGCCGCCCGGCCCCTGGCCGATACAGAAGATCACCGTGCCGCAGCCGATCCCGGCGGCCTGCAGCCGGCCGCTCTGGAACAGGCTGTTGCATAGGTGGCTGTTGATCGACAGCGCCCGAGGCGCGCCGGCGCCGACCAACAAATCGCCCAGGATCTCCGCCCGCGCGGCTGGCGGCAGGCGAAGGAACCGCTCGCCGCGCAAGCTCAGGCCGGCGAGGCCGATCACGCCGGGCGGCAGGTCGGCGGCCGGCGTCTCGGTGTCGGCCACGACCACCAGGGAAGGCTGGCCGGTCAGCCGCTCGAAGCCGTCGGCCAGCTCGCGCAACGTCTTCTCGCCGCCGCCGATGCCCCATCGCGGCGCCACGAACACCGCGCCATAACCGCCCGGCGTCACGCCCAGGCTGTCGAGGTCAGCGGTCCATTCTTCCCCGGCCCGCCAGCGGCTGCGTCGGTCGTCCGGCCCGGGCACGGCGCGCGGCATGCCGGCGGCGCGTTCGCGCCACAGCCGCTCGACGAGCGCCTCGTCGAACCCGGCATGCGAGCGGGCCAGCCGCTCAATGAACGGCGAGCCGAGCCGCCGGGCTCGCTGCTCGCTGTCGAAACCCGCGCGACTGTAAAACGGGAAGCGGATATCGCCGGCGACGAAGGCGCGCCGCAGCGGCTCGTCCACCTCCAGCAGCAGCTCCTGCGAGGTATCCAGCGGATCAGGCTCCGGATGTGGCCCCGCCAGGGCGGCGTCGACCGCCGACCCCAACCGCGCTTCCACCTTGGCTGGCCAAGCGGCGCGAGCCCCGAGCCCGCGATAGCGCTCGGCGAGGAAATAGGCGCGCGACCGGCTCATGCGGCGAGCCTTCCCGCCGGCTTGGCCATCCTCCGGGCCAATGTCGCCACGTCCAATCGGGCAAGATCGGTCTTGCCGATGTAGGCGAACGCCTCGGCGGAGAACACCGCCAGCGGCGGGAACCCATTGTCCGCGCGCCGCATGGGCCACGGCGCGCAGCAGCGCCCCCAGGTCGGCGGCGCCGGCGTCGAGCGCCTCGGCCGCCGCCATCGCGTCGAGCCCGATCATTCCAGCCAGCAGCAAGGCGGCCGGCAACCTGCCAGCGGCGATCGCTTCGGCGAGCCGCGCCACGGGGTGGATCAGGGTGAACGGCGGCTCCTCGTCCTGGCCGATCACGGTCACCGCCGGGATCAACACCCCCGCGCCCGGCCGGTCGGCCCAGGCGCCGCTCCGCCGCAGCGCCCATCCTGGCCGCGCGCCGCCGAGCGCCAGGAGCACCACGCCACCGTCCGCCGCGCGCGCCCGGATGATGGATCGCGCCTCGTCGCCAAGGGACGGATCGCCGCCGTTCAGCGCCAGCTGGACCGGCGGCGGCTCGGCGATTTTTTCGGCGGCGAACGGCGCTTGCGAGACCGGCCTCTCGCCCAGGCGTCCGGCGGCCCAGTCCGCCTCGAGCGCCGGATCGTACCGCATCTCGACGCCGCGAACCGTGGCCGCCTCGCGCGCCGTCTTGGCGAACACCGCCACCGTCTCGGCCTCGATCCCGGCCTCGGCGAAGGCGGCGATCTCCTCCCAGGCTTGCGACAGTCCGTCCGAGCCGTAGTCGGACACGACGTTGATCCAGCGCGCGACGCTCCGCCGCGTGGCTCGGGAAAAACCCAGCGCCAGCGATCGGCGCCGCGGCGACAGCAGGTTGACGACCGTGCAGCCTTGCCTCTCGATCAGAAATCGCGCGACCAATCTGTGCCGCCGCGGCAGGTTGAGCCCCGCCTCACGCAGCTCGCGCGCCGCCACGCCATAACCATCCGGCAACGGGCCGCACCGGGCCTCGTCTCCCTCGATGATATAGAGGCGGCGACCAGGGTCGACCGGCTCGCCGGTCAGCACCGTCGCGGCGGCGCGAGCCGTAGCCAGGCCGCCGGGCAGCCGGTCCTCGTCGGCGAACACCACCGTCGAGCCGTCGCTGAATCCCGCCGCCATCGCCTCGCGCACGATGCGGCCGATCAGGGGCGGCGTATGCGGCCTGAACCGCTTCACCTTCAAGGCGCCCGCTTCCAGCGCCCGCAGCCAGGAAACTCCGAGCTCGAACGGCTCGATCTCGCGGCCCCGAGCGAAGAAAGCCGAAGTCAGCGGGCTGACAGGCGGCGGCGTCTCCCTCCCTGGGGGAGGGAGGGGCGGCGGGTGGTCGGCGGCGAACAGGGTTGTCGGCTTATGTGTCACCTCGCCGACCCGGCCCAGCGCCCGCTTGGCCGGCTTGATCCGGTAGTAATAGCAGGTGTTCGGCGCCACGATCCGGTGGATGCCCGCCGCCAGGGTGTTGCAGGCCCAGTGCCAATCCTCCGAACCAAAGCCGGCGGCATGGTCGTAAGGCTCGATCGGAACCTCCGCGAACAGCCGGCGGGGGACGGCGAGATTGCCGTTCCAGTACCAGTCGACCGCCAGCGACATCGGATCGAACCCTGGATCGCGCGAGCCGACCGTCTCGCGGATGAACTGCTCCTCGCCGAACGCCACCAGGAACTGGGTGTGGACGATCTCGCGCCCCTGACCCTCGCCGAGCGCGTCCAGCGCCGCCTCGAACCAGTTCAGCGAAAAGAGGTCGTCGCCATCGACGAAGCACACCGCTTCGGCCCGCGCCGAGGCGACGCCGTGCGCGCGCGCCGCCCCGAGGTTGCCGACGTCGAGCCGATGCAGGCGCGCTTCGGGGATAGCGGCCGCCGCCTCGCCGATCCGCGCCTCGGTCTCCGCATCCGGCCGGTCGAGGACGAACTCGATGAGGAAATCGATCCCGCGGTCGGCGAGTCGCCGCCGGCACTCGGCGAGGAACCTCGCGGTCTTCGCCCCCAGCCGCCGCTCGCGGTGAAAATTGGCCACCGCCGCCAGACGTCGCCGCCGCACCCGCCGCGCCTCGCCTCGGACCTAAGCGGCGGCCAGACGGCCGACCGCCGCCTCGTAGGCGGTGGCGTCTTCCTCGCGCGGCTCGATCAGGAAGGCGCGCACGGCGCAGATGTCGGCGTCCTCCACCGCCCCGAGCTCGCGCCGCGCCATCGCCAGGTCGCGCCAGTCGCCCGCCAGGTGCGGGTCGGCGCCCAGAACCGCCTCGAGCGAGGCGGCCGCATCGGCGTGGCGACGCAAGCGGATTTGCAGCCGGGCCAAAGAGCGGCGCAGGTCGATGTCAGCGGGGAAGAGGGCGAGGCAGTCGACGGCGAGGCGGGCGGCGGCGGCCGGGTCTGTCGCGCCGATCTCACGCAGGCGGCGGCGGCCGGCGGATAGCAGGCGTTGAAGCATTTCGCTCGGCCAGCCGGCCGCCGCGCTCCACCCCTCGATCATCGCCGCCAGTCGGACGGCGGAGGAGGCCTCCCCCGCCGCCAGCAGGGCGCCGATGCGCGCCAAGCACGCGCGGACGATCTCGTCAGCTCCCGACCCGGCATTTCCGCGCTCTTCATCCTCTTCAACCGCCGACCGCAGGATGGGTCCGATCATCGGCCACAACGATCGCTCCAGCGCCAGGTCCGCCGCCCGCCGCCGGCTGTCGTGGTCGTGGCGAAGGCCGTGGATGCGCATCAGCGTGTCGACGGCGCGCGCTGGCCGGCCGGCGCGCTCGGCGGCCTCCGCCAAGCGTTCCAGCACTTCGAGATCGCCTGGCGCGAGGCGCGCCAAACGGATGAGCAATTCGGTGGCGCGCGAAAAGTCCCTGGCGTTGCTCGCCTGCCGCACCCGCGCGGTCAGGACGGTGGCGGCGCGGCGGACGTGCGCCGCGATGGCTTCGTCGTCGGGCGCGAGAATCTGCAGCGCCCGCACGGCGTCGGCGAAGACGGTGGGATCGTTTTGCAGAGTCGTCCCCCGCAAGGCGGTTCGCGCCGCCGCTGACACATCGCGCCGGAGCCGCGTCGCGATCGCCTCCTCGCCGCTCGCCTCGGGGGCCGCGCCAGGCGACAGCAGCTGGGCGGCGAGCGCCAGCGCGCCGGCGCGCAGCAGATGGTCGACGAGGCTGGCGAGGTCGGCCACCCCGGCGCTCAGCGCCTGGCGCACCATCGCGAGCGCCGCGCGCTGCCGGCCCTGCCCGCCCTGCACCAGGAGGATGTCGAGCCGCTTGAACAGGACTCGGCCCGGATCGAGATCGGCGCCGCGGTCGTCGAGCAGACCCAGCGCCAGGGAGTGGCGCCCCTCGGCGAGCAGCGCCTCGATCGCCTCCCACACAGCCAAGCTTCGCGCGCCCGGCCCGCGAGCGGCTCTGGCCAGCGACGGCGCCACTGGGTCCGACCCCGGCGGCCGCGTCCGCCGCCTCGCCGCCGCCGGTTCAGGCCGCGTCATCTTCGCCCAGTTCGAGCTCCTCGCCCTCCTCCAGATCCTCGGGCAAGGTCAGCGGCTGCTTGGTGCGCACCAGATCCCGCGAATGCTTCTGCACCGCCTCGCTGAACGCCGCCGCCATGATGCCGGTCGGCATGGCGACGAGGCCGATGCCGCCAAGCGCCGTCGCCGCGGCCAGCATCCGGCCCACCACGGTGATCGGGTAGACATCGCCATAGCCGATGGTCGTCAGCGCCGCCGTCGCCCACCACAGCGCCCGGGGTATGCTGCCGAACTTGTCAGGCTGCGCCGGACCTTCGACCAGGTAGAGCAGGGAAGCCGAGAACACCATGAAGGTCAGGCTGACGAACAGGCTGAACAACAGCTCGTACCGCCGCGCCGCCATCGCCTCGATGAGATAGCTCATGGCGTTCGACATTCGCCCGAGCTTGGCGATACGCAGGATGCGCGCCAGGCGGAAGGCGCGCAGCAGATACGGCTGCAGGCCGGCGGCGGGCGTCGCGAAGCTGGTGACGATGGAGATGAGATCGATCAGCGCGATCGGTGATCGCATGTAGCGCAGGAGACCGCGCCAACCCGGCCCGTACCGTGGGTTTTCGGCCGCCGTCCAGGCTCGCGCCAGGTATTCGATGCTGTAGATGACGCCGATCACGACCTCGATGCTGGCGAACAAGCTGTCACGCCCGGTTGCGATGGTCGGCTCGGTCTCGACAATGGCGAGGACAGAGGTAACGATGATCGTGATGAATACCGCGATGTTCACCGGCGAGAGGCCGCGCCACGGCCAAGCCGCCGGTTCGAGCTGCACATAGAGGCGGCGGCGCAGGGTGGGGCCCGGCGGCGCCGGCGGCCGGCGTGCGATCAGCGACAAATCGGCGGCGTCGGGCATCGGTGTTGGTCTGAGATCGCCCTTCTTCGAGGCTCGCCCTGAACTGACCCCGACGCCTGGCGCCAAGGCGTGATCGCCGCCGCGCCGCCGGGCGATCGGCTGGCGTGATACATCTTAACCTTGCGTTGGGAAAACGCCGGTCATCTGCGGAGGATGACCAAGGAATCGCACCCTGGTGAACGACCTTCCCACGTGCCGCGACCGGCGCGGGACGGCCTCGAACATGGAGCGCCTTGCATGTCGGCGCGGGCGCGGATGACGGCGCCCGGTCGCTCGCCGTCCTTGCTTCGTCGCCAGCCGTGGTCTAACGCACGCGGCGAAACGGCGTCGGGCGAAGCCGGATTCCGAGCCATCGCCGCGGGTCCCGACGAGAACCGCCATGCCGCCGCCGAGCCCGCCCATTTCCGCAGAGCCGCCCCGCCGAACTCCATGTCGCCAGAGCCGATCTAAGCGATGAGCAGCGACACGGCCTTCCCCGAGGCGCCGGCTTCGACCACCCTGCGGGCGCCGACCTTCGCCAACAATCTCGAGATCATGTGGCGCGTGGTTTTCGCGCTGATGATCCGCGAATCCCGCACCCGCTACGGCAAGACCGATCTGGGCTACCTCTGGGCGCTGATCGATCCGACGATGCAGCTGATCATCTTCTGGATCCTGTTCACCATCCTGCAACGCGTGCCGCCGGTGCCGGCCGACATGCCTGTCTTCCTGATGACCGGCATACTGCCGTACAATTTCTGGCGCGGCTGCATCAGCCGCGGCGCCTCGGCGACCTCCGCCAACCTGCCGTTGCTGACCTATCCTCAGGTCCGGGTGTTCGACGTGGTGCTGGCGCGCGTCCTGCTCGACATCACCACCTTCGCCGTGGTCACCGTGGTCATCGTCATCGGTCTGCGGTTCCTCTACGGAGAGCAGTTCACCAACTGGGTGCGCGATCCGTTCGTGCTCGGCACCGCCATCCTGATGCTGTTCTATTTTTCCTTGTCGGCCAGCATCTTCAGCGCCAACATGGCGCGGCTGTTCCCGATCTGGATGGATGTCTGGGCCTATCTGAATCGGCCGCTCTATTACACCTCCGGCATCTTCTTCACCCTGTCGTCGCTGCCGACCGGCTTCCGCGCGATCGCGCAATGGATTCCCATGGCGCACATGCTCGAGTGGATCCGCACCGGCGCGATCCCGGGCTTCGTCAGCACCTTCTACAACCCACTGTATATTTTCTCCTGGGCGACCGCCCTGCTGATCATCGGCATGACGATCGACTGGGGCCTGCGCCTCACCGGCCACGCGGACTAGTCGTGTGACCACGCCATGATCGAGTTGAAGGACATCGAGAAGACCTACCCCGGCAAGCACGGACGGATTCACGTGTTGCGCGGCGTCAGCGCCCAGTTCAAGCGGGGCGAGAGCGTCGGCATTCTGGGACAGAACGGCGCCGGCAAGTCGACGATGCTGCGGATCATGTGCGGCAGCGAGCGGCCGACCTTTGGGACCGTTCGGCGTGAAGTCTCATGTTCGTGGCCGCTCGGGTTTTCGGCCTCGTTCGCCAGCAGCCTCACCGGGGCGGAGAATCTGCGGTTCGTGTGCCGGATCTACGGCGCCGACGTCGCCGAGGTGACCGAATTCGTGGCCGGCTTTTCCGAGCTCGGCGCCTCCATCAACGAACCGGTCAAGACCTACTCGACCGGCATGCGCTCGCGCCTGGCCTTCGCGCTCAGCATGGCGATCCGCTTCCAGGTCTATGTCATCGACGAGGCGCTCGCCTCCGGCGACGTCGCCTTCCAGCGCAAGGCCATCCGCCTGTTCGAGGAACGCAAGTCCGGTTCCGATGTCATCATGGTCTCGCACTCGATCTCCATGGTGAAGCAGTATTGCACTCGCGCCGGGGTGTTGAATGGAGGGAAACTCACGATGTATGACACCATCGACGAGGCCAACGAATATTATCTCAGGGCTGTATCGTGAACACCACTCCGCAAGCCAGTCAGCCGACCGCCCGTGAACTGGTGCGCCGCGAGCAGCGGCGTTCGGCCCTGCGCCAGGTGGCGATCTGGGTGCTGGGTCCGGTGATCCTCGCGACGATCTATTACGCGGTGATCACCCCGCCGCAGTACGAGACCGACGCCACCTTCACCATCCGCGGCCAGACGCCGCCGCCCACCACCCTGCTTTCCGGCCTGATCGGGCCGACGGCGGCGACCAGCGACCCGCGCCTTGTCACCAACTACCTGATGTCGATGGCGCCGATCGCCGGGCTGAAGGCGCACTACGGCTTCACGGAAGCCTATAGCCACTTCAGCCTCGATCCGTTCGCCTATCTCTCGCCCAAGGCGTCGGTCGAATGGGCGACCTGGTTCTGGAACCAGAAGATGAAGGCCACCTTCGATTCCACCGCCAACGATGTGATCGTCACGGTGAAGGCCTATTCGCCGCGCGAGTCATACCGGCTCATGCAAGGCGTGCTGGCCGAGGCTAACAACGTCGAGAACCTGCTCAACCAGGAGGTCCAGCAAGGCACGCTCAATCTCGCCCTCTCCCAAGTCGCCGCCACCAAGAAGGACTACGACGCCGCCACCCGCGAGATCACCAGCCTGACCGGCAACGTCAACACCCTGACGATCGGCACCGAGGCGCAGGAGGCGGTCGCCCTCGTCGGCCAGATCGACACCCAGCTCGCCACGTTGCGCGTTCAGGAGGCCGGCCTTCAGGCGGCCTTCCAGGCGAACGCGCCGCAGGTCAAGGCGGTGGCCCAGCAGATCGCCCAGCTCGAGGCGCAGCGCGCCGCCGAGGTCGCCAAGGCAAAGTCCGCCCCCGGCGCGCCGCAAGCGGAACACGATGTCCAGGTACAGGCGGCGTTGCTCGACTATCAGTTCGCCCAGAAGAACTACTTCGCGGCCGAAAGCGCCCTCGTCGCCGCCCAGCCGCAGAACCAGAGCGGCAGCTTCGTCGTCGCCTATATTCCGCCGATTTTGGCTGAGACATCCGACTACTGGCTGCGGTTCCTGAACGTGGTGGCGATCGCCATCGCTTCCGCAATCCTGCTGGGGGCGGCGTCCCTCAGCTACTCAGTGATCAAGGATCACCTGCAATGACGCGCACACTCCTCCGCGCCGCCGCCGCTCGCGGCCTGGCTCTGCTGCTGGCCGGCGCCACCGCCGGCGCGCCGCTCGCCGCCGCCGCCCAGAGCACCTATCCGCCAAATCCCTACACCACGCCGCCGACCAACGGCACGGTGGGCCAGAGCATGCCGGCCCAATCGGCCCCGGCCGCGCCGATCTACCCGCCGCAGGGAACCTATTCGACGACGGTGGCGCCCCCGACCGTCACCACGACCACCGGCGCGACCAGCCCGAGCGGCTCCAGCGGATCATCCTCCTCGGGCTCCAGTTCGTCCTCGACCTCCAGTACCGCCCAGACAGCCCAGGCCGGCCCTTCGTCGCAAGCCGCGCCGCTGGTCGGCGCCAATCCTTCGGGCGCGCCGCCGACCAGCCTCCTGCAATACCAGCAGGCCGGCATCCGCCCGGCGCCGTTCGGCTCCGAGCTGTTCAGCGGCGGCAATCTCACCGCCGCCACCGTCGGGGTCGTCGACCCGACGTACATCATGAAGCCCGGCGACCAGATCGCCCTGACCCTGTGGGGCAGCGTGCCCGACAGCAACACCACCGCCGTGATCGACACCAACGGCAATATCTTCGTTCCGGGCGTCGGCCCGGTGAAGGTCGGCGGCCAGTCGGCCGGCGCGGTCAACAACATCGTCAGGGCGGCGGCGGCGGCGGTCTATCGCACGGCCGTGCACATCTACGCCGCGCCGGTGACCACCGTGCCGATCGATGTCTTCGTCGCTGGACCGGTCGTCGCGCCCGGTCCCTACGCCGGCCTCGGCTCCGACTCGCCGCTCGCCTTCCTGCAGCGCGCCGGCGGCATCGACGCCAACCGCGGCAGCTACCGCAACATCCAGGTCAAGCGGAACGGCGTCACCATCGCCCACATCGACCTCTATGAGTTTCTGCGCACCGGCGAGCTGCCGAAGGTGACGCTGCACAACAACGACACCATCGTCGTCGGCCAGCAGGGCTCGATCGTCTCGGTCAGCGGCCTCGCTCGCGCGCCGTTCACCTTCGAGCTCGGCGGCCAGAGCGGCCTTGGCGAAGAGCTGCTCTACTACGCGAGGCCGCGGCCGGAGGTGAACTACGTCGCCTTGCTCGGCTCACGCGGGGCCCAGCCGCTCAACCTCTACGAGCCGGTGCGGAGCTTCGGCCGCCAGACTCTGATGGATGGCGACCGCGTCAGCTTCTCCGCCGACGCGATCAGCGACACGGTGCTGGTGTCGGTCACCGGGGCCTTCCACGGCCCGGCGTCCTACGTCGTACCCAAGGAAACCTCGCTCGGCGCGGTGCTGGCGCGCATTCCGATGGACGGCATGGCTGATCGCCGCTGGGTCTATCTGCAGCGGGTCAGCGCCGCCTTCACCCAGAAGCAGCTGCTCAGCGAGGCCCTGGCCCGCTTGCAGAAGGCGATCTACACCCAGCCGCAGCCGACCGCCGCCCTGGCTCAAGCCCAGGCGCAACAGGCGACGGTGATCCAGAACTACATCAACTTCGCCAGCCAGATTCAGCCGATCGGCATCGTCGCCTTCCCGCCCGGCGCCGATCTCACCCGCGTGTCGCTGGAACCCAACGACATCGTCGTCGTGCCGTTCAAGTCGCAGGTGGTCACCATCGGCGGCGAGATCTCGACGCCGCAGAGCATGCTGTGGCAGCCGGGAATGCGCGCCCTCGACTACGTCAAGAAGGCGGGCGGCTTCACCCCGCTGGCCGACAAGAAGCACATCCTGATAATCCACCCGGACTCGTCGACCGACATCAACACCGTTCCGGGGCCGGGCGACCGGGTGCTGGTGACCGTGCACCTGCCGGCCTACTTCCTCGACGTGGCGGCCACCCTCACTCAGGTAATCTACCAGATCGCCATCGGCGCGGCGACGGCGGCCAAGCTGTAGGGCCGAGACACCCGAGCGGGACCCCTCCCCCGTCCCGGCGGGGGGTCCCTGGCCCGGTTTCGCGGCTCGCGGACGTTCGGCTATAGCCAGGGTCATCAGGCCGCCCGCTGGCGCCCTTCACCCTTAAGAGCCGCTCGCGCCGATGGACGGATCAGTCTTGAGCCAAACACGCGGCGCGACCGCGCTCGACACCCTGGCCGACATCGCCCGCCGCCGCGATGTTCGCCGGCTCGTTTATCTGCACTGCGATCACTTTGAACCTTGGCGGCCCGTTCCGGGCGGCGCCTCGCTCGACGACAACGCCGTCGACGTCCTACGCTTCGCCGAGATTTCGGCGGCCAACGAGGCCTCGCGCAAGCTGACCCTGTTCTACAAGGCCCACCTCGGTGTCACCCGCCGCGTCGGCGGTCCCGGAGTCCATGCGGTGTCGCCGGCCGATGTCTTCGGCTTCCTCGACCGCACACCGACGCAGGAGGCGACGTTCGCCGAAGCCATGGGCGGCCTTCTCGAGCGCGTCCGGCACGAGGTGCAGGTACACATCCACCACGAATATTATACCTATAACACTTCCTACAAAGACCCGGAGATCATCGAGGCGTTCCGCTCGCCGGACGTTCTCGCGAGAGATGCAGACCGCTTCGAGCTCAGCCTAAAGCTGGTGTTGCAGGCGATGCGCCGAGAGACCGGGCAGCCGTTCGACCGCTGGTTCTTCGTTCACGGCCTCTGGGCGCTCAACGCCTCCGACCCCTCGGTCTGCCACATCACGAACGAGATCGACATCCTCATGCGCCACGGCTGCCTTGGGGACTTCACCTTCCCAGCCGGCCGGCCGAACGTCGATCCCATTCTCGAAGTGCCGCATTTCGTCCGCCCGTGGGACGCGCCGGGCGCATACATGCTGCCGCAGGCCGAGCCGGAACGGGCGTTCGGCAATGCCGAGGCGGCGCGCTCCAAGTTCTTCCTCTGGTCCTCGCAAATTCGACATATCGGCTCGTCGCTTGATTACTATTCCAGCCACGTCGCCCGGGCGCTGGAGGACACTGATCGCTTCGCCGCCCAAATCCTCGAGGAGTCGGTAGTGGACGACGGCACGCTCTATTTCAAAACCCATTCGCACTCGATGCATGTCAACTACTTTCGCGATGGGCGCGCGGCGGTCTTCCCCCACCAGTTGCCGGCGATTCGGAGGCTCATGGGCAGCGTGTTTGACGCGGCCAACCGCGCCGGCGCCGATATCGACTTCCTCACCGCGAGCGAAGTCTATGACGAGTTCACTCGATCGCGGCCGCCGCCGTTAGGCGGATTCGCTCTGCAAGCCCCTTCGCTGCTCACCGCCGCCGGCGCGGCGCCAGCCTTGACGCCCACCGGGGCCAAGACCCCGCTGCTGCACGCCGAGACGATCAACACCGTCTGCTGCGAGGTCATCGCCGCGGCGCTGGCTCGCGATGGCCCGCAGGTCTCCGGCGTCGGCGACTACTACCAGGGCCGGCTGAGGCAAAAGGAGGTGCTGATGCCCTATGAGGTGCGCCTCACGCGCGCCCTCATGCAGGAGCCGGGGTTTGAATCCATTTACGAGATCGGTTGCGGCATTGGCGCCCTGCCCTTCTTTCTCGCCCTGAACGGCATGCGCGCCGTCGGCGTCGAGCGCGACCCGGCGCGGGTCGGCCTGGCGCGCGCCGCCCTCGGGCGCCTGGCCGAGAGCCATCCCGCCTTGCCGGACATGTGCGAGATCCAGCGCGGCTCGGCGCCGGGCGCCCTGCGCGGCGTGGATGGCGCCGATAGCGCCGCCGTGTTCACCAACGTTACCGGCACGATGGCGGCGGATGACATCGAGGAAATCATCGCCCAGATGTCCGGCTTCCGCGCGGTGGTCGTCGACCTGTCGCGATTTTTCGAGATTCGGGAGAAGGCCGCGCAATCCGAGCTGCTGGAGCGCTTTGTCCAGGCAGGCTGGGGCAGGCCAGCGCCCATCGCCTCGCCGGTCGATCCCTACTGGATTTTCCGACGCGAACCAGCGACGGACACGGCGAACGATTGAGGGTGAGTATAGCTAACGGTTCCGGATCTTCGGGTGTCAAGCGTGACAGCGCCCAGGGCTAATTCCCTCGAACGGCGTGTCGCCCGCCTCGCGGCGAATGCTGGCGGCCAATGCAGGCGTCGGCCGCTCATAGGACGTGCAGTACGACGGCGGAGTCACCCGCCAGGGTTGATAGTCGACGAGCGCCGGCCGGGCGTCGTCGAGATAGAGGTTGTCGACGACGCGGAGAAACGCGCGATAGTCGTGGGTATATCCGAAGGTCGTCCGCGTCGTGTCATAACCTTGCCGATCGGCGTCGCCGTTGGGCAGCGCGGTTCTGGCCGGCGCGGCGGGGATCGAGTCGCAGTAGGTCTTCTCCACGTGTTCGATGGTGTCGAAATGATCCGGCTCGCGGCACGGCCGAGCGCGGCGGTTATCGAAGATGTTTCCGGCGACCCAGGCCCGCGCCTCCAGGCCAAAGCTCATGCCGTAGAAATCCCAGTCCTGCAGCAGGTTGTTGTAGATGTCGTACTCGCCGAGGATCGCCCGCGGATTGCGCTGCACGGTGTTGACGAACCAGCAATGGTGTATCGTCACGCGACTGACTGAGTCACGATCCCAATACATGAACAAGTTGTCGCTCTGAGTGTTGTTGAGCAACATGACTTTGTTATGGTCGTGAAATTTGATCCATGACAGGGTGACGTTGGTCGCTCCAGTCTTCACGTTGATCAGGCGATCGATGAAGCGGGATAGGTCCAGATGATCAGCCCATATGTCCCGCGCGCCGCCGGTGAAATTGAAAGCCACCTCCTCGGTGCGGAATTCGCCATCGATGATCAGGTGGGTTACGATGACGTCCCGCACCCCCTCGCGAACGTCCAGCCCATAGTCGAGCAGCACGACCCGGCGGCCCCGCCCGTCAATGGTCGTCTCGGATGGGATCAGGACCTTCGACTTCAGAATGATCGTCATGTCCCGGGCGAAGCGCACCCATCGTGGGCCGTTCCCGGCTCGCAGGATCGCGCGCAGGCTTCCCGGGCCGTCGTCCATGTCCGAGGTCACCAGAACGAACGCGCCGCCTAGGCCGCCGACCGCGTGGCGGCCGAAGCCTTCCCGGCGGGCGAGCAAAGACGCGACGGCGGGACAGGTCGCCCGCGGGCGATCGCAGGCGGTCGTCTGGCCCCGGACCGGCAGGACGACCGCCGATAGGGCCACGAGCAGAGCCCAACTTAGAAGAAAGCCCAAACTCCGCCGACGAGGGCGCGGGCCGCCCTTTGGCGAGCCGCAGTTGATCGAGCGCGGGGCTGAAAGGTATGACGCGGCGATGGTCATCTTTGAAACGCCCGCCGGCGCGTTAGGGCGCGGGCCAAGGGTGGCCACTTTCGGCAGCTGCCGCGTGGCGAACCCCTTCTTCGCCCTGCGGGACCTCGGCGACCTTCGCATTTGCGACGCGGCGCTAGCCGCCACCCACTCAGCCAGCGAAGCCTTGCAGACCTTGCGCTTCGTCCTTGGCCAAGTGTCGATACCCGACTGGTTGAGCCCCTTCGTCTTCGAGATCGAGACCACCCCGGACCCCTCGCGCATCGCCGCGACCCTGCGCCGCGGCGTCGATGCGACCATCGTCGAGATATCGGATCGCCGCCAATTTGTCTTCGATGGTTTCTACCTGCAGCAGAACTTCCTGTCGCGAGTGCTGGTGCAGCCCTCTCGCGGCGCGCTTCTGCCGTGGTACCGTGAAGTGAGCGCCTGCGGTGGCGCGACCGCCGAGTGCGTCGCCGACGCCCTCGAGCGACTGCGCTCCGGTGGTCGGGCTCCCGACGAACGGGTCGCCGAACTGCTCTCCCGAATTCGACTCGAGCGGCCGGATCGCGCCGAGATCGCCAGAACGATCGAAGCGATGCGACAAAGGCTGGACTGCGCATGGGTCGTGGTCGGCGCCATCACCGTTCCCGGCCTCGATGGCGCCATCATGGCCGACCGCCGGGTGCTCAACGCCGATTTGGCCACCATCTGCCAGGAAAACGGAGCGAGGTTCTTCGATCCGGCCCGGCTCGTAGCCGAGCACGGACCCGAGCGGGTTCTCGAGTTGGGGGCGCCAATCTCAACGAGTACGAGCCATCCTATTTTCCCACCGTCGGCCGCGCGCTCGTCAAAGAGGCGCGTGCGGCGGCTGGCGCCCTGGGCTCGACCGAGATTGAGACCAAGGACACGGACGATCGGCGCGCGATCAATGGTCGCCGTCAGTTGGCCGATCGCCTCAATCGTGAGTTGGTAAATCTGCACGCGGCCCGCCTAGTCGAACTCGGACCGACGGCGAGCGGGCTCTATGCTCACTACGAGCGCCTCCTTGCCCAAGGTCAGCTCATCGGGCCCCGCGAGCGCGCTGCTTTCGATCTCATCGACCGTTATCTGCCGGCCTACGCCAGCTATGCCGTGCTGCGCGCCGGCCTGGGCGAACTCGCGCTGTTGCTGGCGGCGAGTGGGCGACGGGTGGTCGCCTGCGAACCCAATCCCAATCGACGCGGCGCCATCGAGTCCGGCATTGATCATCTGCTGTCGGCGGGACTTCTCGAGCCCGGCGGCATCGGCCAGATCCCAACCTTGTTGCCCGCCGACGACGGGGCGCCGGGGCGCCTCGGCGTCGGACTTGATGTCTCGCAATATCGCGACGAGCCGGCCGCCGCCGCCGCAATGGCGCAACTCGGCGCGATGGAGGGCTTGCTTATCGATCCCCGCCTGTTCTTGCGCCTGCGGGCGGGCGCGGCGGAGCGGGATGACCTGATCGCCCGTCTCCAACGCGATGGCCTCGCCCTTCGCCGCGACTATCCCGTCGAGGGGCTGTTCTGGTTCGAGCGCGTCGGTATGGCCGAGCCTGAACGGCAAGAGCGTTCGCCGTGATCCTGTGCGATGCGCCTTCGCGAGGCGGTCTTGTTCGGCTGGCGACGCTCGGAAGCTGTCGCGTGCGCAATCCGATGACAGCTCTTCGCGACGCTGGCGCGCTCAGGATCCGCGCCGAGGGGCCCACGCCGACCCACACGGCCGAGGAGGCGATGCAAGCGCTGGCGCACGTTCGCGGAGAACTCAGCTATCCGCCCGGCCTGCTCCCGTACATTTTCGAGGCCGACGAGGCTCCCAGCCTCCCACGATTGGCCGAGGCTCTGGCCGGCGGCGTCGATTCCTTCATTCTCGAAATTTCCGACGACAAACAATTCGTGTTTGGCGACTATTATCTCAACCAGAACTTTGTCACGCGCCGCTTGGTGAAACCGACACGCGGCGCCCTGCTCGACTGGTATCGGGAGATTTCCCGGGGCAAGATCGCCGGCGAAGATACGGTCGAAATCGCCATGGGGCGCCTCGCGGAGGTGAATGGCGCGGTCGACCCGCTGACCGAAGCCTTGCTGCGCTCACTTCACGTCACCCGCCGCGATCCAAGCCGGATCCTCGAGACGGTCCGCACCATGATCGAGCGCCACGGGGGTCGCTGGGTTCTCGTCGGGCCGTTCGTCATCCCGGGCGACGAGAGCGAAGTCATGGGGCGGAGGGCGGCATTCAATCGCGCGCTCGTCGAGATCGCCGAGACAGTGGGCGCGCGCTTCTTCGACGCCAGCGCCCTGATCGCCCGGCACGGGGCCGCCGTCGCCCTCGCGGGCGGCGGCGCCGACATCTACGAGTACAATGACAGCTTTTATCCGATTCTCGGGCGCGCGCTCGTCACGGCCGCCTGCGAAGGCGCTGTCCCCAGAACCCACGGCGAGGAGGACGGCGCCCCACGCGGGACGGCAGTGGGGCGGCTGGTTGATTCCGGCGCGGCCTTTTGGCTGCAGGCCAAGGCCAGGAGCTTGGCCAAGCTGGCCAGGCGGGTGTCGCGCCGCTTGCGTCCAAGATCCTCACCCCGGCGCCCGGCGACATGACAACAGGACCGCCGACACCTCGGCCGACCCCGACAATTCACATCGACGCGTCCTTGCCAATTCTCGACGTGAAATCGACCAGCGCCGCTCCCATCGGCACGAGGAAGCTCCGCTGGTAGTGACGCCGATCGGGTTCCATGGCGGTCGCCACCCCGACCTGGCGCACCAGTTCGCGGGGCTCGAACACCGGCAAGCCAAGGCCGCGGCTGGCGGCGAGAATATCGTCGATGAATCCGGCCGGCCAACTGATCGGCTCGCCATCTTCCATGTACTGGAACGTGAACGTGACCATGCCGATAGGCCTGTCGATCAGCACGCGAAGCTCGGCGAGTGACTGCTCGATCGGAGAAATCTCGGCGCGCACCTCGATCAACACCTCGCGAATAAGATCCCCGTAGGCGCCCTGCGCCGGATGAAGGCTCGCCATCTCGCGGCCGAGGGTCGTTTGGGTCGCGCGGTCGCCCCCGGTTAAGCCCTTGTTCAGCCAGACACTGGTGAGCCGCGCCACCCGGTCTTCCGGATGGGTTCGGCGGATCGGATCGATGATCTCGGTAATGATCGCGCGGCGGTTGAGGACGAAATCGCCAAGCGCGAAGTGCGAGGCGGTGCCGGGTTCGACGAGCGCCACATTCACCGCGTCCAGGTGTCGCATCGACTCGCTCGGCTCGAACTCTCCAGCGATGGCCGCTAGCCGACGGTTGTCCGGCGGAATTGAGATCTCGCCGCGCACCAGGCTGACGAACTGGATCATCTCCTCGAGGGCGTAGAGTTCCCCGGCGGCGAACGACAGCTGCGGATAGGCGCGGACGTCGATGTGGCGACGGCCGTATTCCAGCAGCGGGCCATGCAGGAGACAGCCGCCGAGGAGCAACGCCCGCGTTTCGCTCACTTGGCTCAAGCGATGGCCCCCAGCCGCAAGCATAGGACAGGCCCGTCTCACGCGGGGCGGGCCGCGCATGGTTTGACGGCGGCCCCGGCTTGGGTCAATCGCCGATCCGCCGGCCCCCATCGCCAGCCTCACCGTTGCTTCTCACCGTCATGCGCCCGGCGTTTAAATTCGACGCTCATCCCGCGCCATCCGCGGCGGCTCCCGCTCCGGCGGGCATTTTCGAACTGCCGATCGAGCGCACGGGACGCTGGAACGTGCCGCTGCGCGAGGTGGGCGTGCGGCCATATCCTTTTCCGTTCACCGCCGCCTTCTCCCTCGCCAACGAGAACACCTTCGCCAGGGCCGACCAGTTCGAAGCGCTGCACACCTTTGTCTGTGGCCGGGGGGCCAGCCCTTTTGGCGATGGCCTGGGGCTGGAGATTACCGACAGCCTACCTGCGGGCGGGTCGGGGAATGACGGCTGCCAGGGGATGACCGAGCGGCGCGCGCGCGAACTCTGCGAAGCGGGGTGGTTCGACCAGATTTACTGCCCCTCGGGGAGCGGCGAGGACGCCGAGCGCCTTCTCGAGGCGTTGCCGGCCGATATTCGCCCAACGACGCTGATTGGCTCGGTTCCCGCCGCTTCCAGGCGACGGCTGGTCGCGCTCGGCGTCGAGTACCATAGCGATGACGACGACATCGAGGAGGACAAGTTTGGTGATCACTGGGACCACAAGATCGCCGAGCGATTTCACATGGCGGCCGGCGCTTACGATTGGCGCGCGGCTCTGACCGAGACCGCCGACGCGCCGCAATCCGCGAAGATTGATGCGATGGTGGCGCGCATGAATTGAACTCTGCGGGCGAGGCCTGGAGAGCCGTGGCGGCGATTCAAGCGCTATCGCGGGCCGTTCCTGCCGGCGATGCCCAGCTTCGCGGCGCAGGTGTCAACTTCACTTCTCGACTCTCTCGTCAATCACTGGGGCGTCGTCCTCGTGCAGCAACAGTTGGGCCGTTGGGCTCTGATCGGAGCCGCGCCGGGACGGGAGGCGCCGCGGCCCAACACTGGGCCGGCCCTTGATCGCCACGCGATCGCGGCATGGCGGGAGATCGCCCAACGCCGCGACGCTGGCCAGTTGTGGGTGGCCGGCGTCTCGCGCCTCCTCGCCTGGCTTCGCCGTCGCGAGGAACTCGTCTTTCGGGTGGACAAGGCCCACGAAAAGTGGCTGGTGCGCCTCGAAGGCTATCGTCAGGGCGCCGGCGGACTACGCCCTCCCACCGCCGCCGACCTGAACGGCTTGGCCTTCACCGCGCCGGAGACCGCCCCCGAGATCCTCGTCCTGGCGCCCGGCGCGGCCAGGCCGCTTCCCGTCCAACGCGCGCCGGATCCGGCATTTCGACTGCGGCACGCCATTCACCTGCCATGGGTCGGTCTCGAGTGGCGGAGCGCCGCTCATGTCTGACCCCCCGGTGATCTTGCCGAAGCCCACCTCCCTCTTATGGGACACCTCCCCGTCCGCCGCCGGAGCTCGCCCCCACGGGGAGGGACCGATAAGGGTCCGGCCGTATCCGTTTCCGTTCATCGCCGCCTTCAGCCTCAGCAACGATGTCGACGGCATGAACCTCGCTGCCTTCGAAGATTGGCACGGCTTTGTCAGTGGTCGCGGCAAGACAGCGTATGGCGACGGTCTCGGACTCGAGGTGGGAGATAGCTTCTGGGTGTGGGGGGGTCCCACTGACATCCTCGCCATTCACCGACAGTACCCTGGCGAGGATCAGCCCGTCGACTCTCCGGACGTTCCGCGCATCGCCGAACTGGCGAAGGCCGGTTGGCTCGATACTTTGCACAGCCTCGGCAACTGGCGTTCTCCCGCCGATGGCGACCGCGCCAAGCTCGGACAACGCGACCAGGCCGCCTACGCGCTCGACAAGCTCGACAACCTCGGCGTGCGCCCGGGTGTCTTTGTAAATCATTCCGCCTCACCTAGTAATGTTGGCGCGATATGGGGCAGTTATCAGCGCGCCGACGATCCTGACCACCCCATGTACTGCTTGGATCTTTACCGACAGTTCGGGTTTCGCTATTATTGGGTCGACGCCGCGACCTCGATAAATAAATTTGGCGACCATCTCCAATTCTTTAACAAAGACGATTACCAAGCGAGATTAGCCGCATTCCCATTCGTTGACTGGCTGCGGAAGGCTGGCAAGCGGGCCGGCGACGATCCGCCAATCTTCCCCCGCGACGAGAGCCAGCAGCGCTGTCTGTTCAGCCAGATTTTCAATGAGACTTTGATCCAGGTCGCCGCGCGCGACGGCACGCCGATTCTAGCGTTCAAACGATATCGCAGCCCCGAACTGCCAACCACCAGCACGTTTCCCACCCAAGTCACGGCGCGCAAACTCGACGAACTCGAACAACGGGGCGGCGCGGTGGTGGTCTACCAGCATTTCGGCGTCACCTCTCTCAGGGGACGCGGGAAGATCGCCGGACCGGGAGGCGGAAAGGCACGGTCCGTCCCCCCAGTGCTCGACGAACACGAAGCCGCCTGCTGGCGCGACATCGCCGCGCGCCGAGACTCCGGTCGGTTGTTCGTCGCCACAACCCGGCGGCTTCTGGACTGGTTGTGGCTGCGCGATCGGCTCGAGATCCACTTGGACGCCTCTCCTGGCCGCTGGCGGGTGCGCCTTGGTCCCATGCGATGCCACGTGCTTGGCGATCTCACCGCAAGCGTCGAATGGTTCAACGGCTTGAGCCTGCTAGTCCCAGAGCACGCGCCAGAGGTGCTGGTCCACGATGACCAAAACCGGCCAGTGGCCCTATCCAGACGCTCCGATCCCGCCTTTCCGGGCTCGCATGTGCTCCATCGCCCCTGGCTCCCACTCGAGTGGGTACCTGCTTGATTCCCGCCGCCTTCACCCAGGCAGGCGGGGGAACGGTCCAAGAAGACCTCATGGGCGGCGGTCAACCCGCCGCCGGCGGCCTTCCAGGGGCTGTCGAAGACTTTCGAGAGCCTGCTTTGGAAACCCGCGCGCTAACACGAAAATCCGCGGCGCTCTTGGCGACCCGCGCTGGCGCTGGCGCCGTTGCACCATGACTTCCGTATCGCGAAACTACCTCCGCCGATTGATAGCCGAAATACTCGGCGAAATCGTTGGTGAAGTAGGGCTTAACCTAACGGAGGCGACCCAGCCAGATGATGTGCCCTTCTGGGACAGTCACAATCACGTGCGACTAATGTTGGATCTGGCCGACACTTTACATGTGCGGTTCACCAGTAAGGACATCGCAAGTCCGACAAACGTCGGCGGCTTAATCGACTTGCTGGTCGCCAAGATTGAATCTTGACAGCTTGGAAGAGCCACAGCCAACCTGTTGGCGGGGCATTGCCGCCGCTGGAGGGTAGAAGGTTCGTCGGTGACGCCGCCGGGCGCTTGCTGTACCGAGGTGCGAGGCCCTGCTGAATGTCTCGACCCACCGCCACCCGCGGCGCGAAGTACCGCGCCACCGTCGTCCCCGCTCCCGGCGTGGCGGCGATTCCGCACCTCGAGGCCTTCCTCCCCGAGTGCGCGCGGCTGGTGCGCGCCGCGACGCCCTCGTGGGATGCCGACAGCGTCGCTGGCTGGGGGTTCAAGCCGACCGCCCGCTTCGCCCGCCGCCTCGCCGCCGGCAAGGGCTGGCCTTATCTGGCGCTGGAGGATGGCTTCCTGCGCTCGGTCGGTCTTGGCGAGGCGGGAGCGCCGGCGATCAGCCTCCTGGTCGACGACCGCGGCGTCTACTACGACGCCCGCGGCCCCTCGCGGCTCGAGGAAATGCTGGAGAGCGGCGATCTCGAGGACGAGGCGCTTCTCGGCCGCGCCCGCGACCTGATCAGCCGCATCGTCGGCGCCGGCCTCTCCAAGGTCAACGCCGCCCCGCCGCTCCCGGCTGGCGCCTTGCCACGCACCCTGCGCCGCCGCCTGCTGGTCGTCGATCAGACCGCCGGCGACGCCTCGATCGTCGGCGGCCTGGCGAGCTCCGAGACCTTTGCCGCCATGCTCGCCGCGGCGAGGCGCGACGACCCCGACGCCGAGATCCTGGTGCGCCGCCACCCGGCGGTCGCCGCCGGGCTGAAGGCCGGCTGCATCCCGGCGGGCATGCTCGAGGGCCTCGCGGTGATCGACCTGGATTGCCGCTTGAGCGACATTCTCGAGCGGGTCGATGGCGTCTACACCGTCAGCAGCCTGGCCGGTTTCGAGGCGCTGATGCGCGGCCTGCCGGTCCGCTGCTTCGGCATGCCGTGGTATGCCGGCTGGGGGGCGACGCGAGACGAAATCGTCTGCCAGCGGCGCACGCGTTACCGCTCCGTCGAGGCGCTGTTCGCCGCCGCCTATCTTCTCATGCCGCGCTACGTCGATCCGCTCACCGGCGAGCCTTGTTCGCCGGAAAAGGCGGTCGAGCGGCTGATCGTCTTCCGCGACCGCGCCGATCTCAACGCCGGCTTCCACGCCTGCCTCGGCTTCGCGCCGTGGAAGCATGGGTCGGCCCGCACCCTGCTCTATTCGCCCCGGGGCGAGACCGATTTCTATCCGAACGTCGACAAGGCGATCGCCGCGGCGCGCGAGAAGGGCGGCAAGGTCGTGTTCTGGGCGGCGCGCGAGACGCCGGCGATCGCCAAGACCCTCGCGGCGGCCGGCGCGCCGGTGCTGCGCATGGAGGATGGCTTCATCCGCTCCCAGGGGCTGGGCTCGGACTTCCATCGCGCCGCGTCCGTCGCCCTCGACGACCTGGGAGTTTATTACGATCCAAGCCGGCCGTCCCGCCTGGAGGTGCTGCTCGAGACCGCCGAATTCGACGCCGCCACCTTGCGCCGCGCCGCCGCCCTGCGCGCCCGCCTGGTCGCCGCCGGCCTGTCGAAATACAATTTGTGGTCGAGCGCGCACGCACCCAACTGGCCGCGCGACCGCTTCAAGCTGCTGGTCGTGGGCCAAGTGGAGAACGACAAATCGATCCTGCGCGGCTGCGAGAGCGTGCGCACCAACCTTGGCCTGATCCGGGCGGCGCGCGAGGTTCATCCGCACGCCTTCCTCATCTACAAGCCGCACCCCGATGTCGCCAGCGGCAACCGGCCGGGCGTGGTGTCCTCCGCGGACGTGCGCGGGCTCGTCGACGAGGTTTGCCGCGCCGGCGACATCGATACCTGCCTCGTCGCCGCCGACGGACTCGCCACCATGACATCCCTCGCCGGGTTCGAGGCGCTGCTGCGCGACAAGCCGGTGTGGACCTTCGGCCGGCCGTTTTTCGCCGGCTGGGGCCTCACGCACGACGCCCTCGCCTTCGAGCGCCGCACCCGCCGCCTGACCCTCGATCAGCTGGCCGCCGGGGCGCTGATCGCCTATCCGATCTACATCGATCCGCTCACCGGCCTGCCGTGCGGGCCGGAGGAAGTGATCGGCTTCCTGGAGCGCGCCCGCGCGGGCGAGCCGGCGCGCAAGCGCCGCCGCATCCGCTATTGGCGCGCCCTGTTCGAAAGCACCCGCCGCCGCGCCCTGGTGCGCTACTGAGAGAAACTCAGCCTCTTACGCCTCGACGGCGGCGAACTCCTGGGCGCCGGCGCCGCCGGCGAGGAGGTCGGCGGCGGTCGCCGCGCCGGCGACGCGCTCGGCCTCGAACTGGCTGGCGATGACGTTCTCGCCACGCGCCTGCCGCTCGGCTTCCTCGGTGCTGCGGGCGACGTTGACCATCACCTGCACCGCCACCTCGGCATGCAGCCGCACTTTCACCGCATGCAGCCCCAGCGCCTTGATCGGCCGGTCGAGCACGATCATGGCGCGCTCCACCCGCCCGCCTTCGGCGTTGATCGCCTCGGCGACGTCGCGGCCGCTGACCGAGCCATAGAGCTGGCCGGTCTCGCCCGCCTGGCGAATGATGACATAGCTCTTGCCGTCCAGCCGCTCGCCGGCCTTGGCGGCGTTGGCGCTCGCCTTGGCGTTGCGGTTCTCGATCTCGGCGCGCTCGGCCTCGAACACCTTCAGATTGGCGCTGTTGGCGCGCAGCGCCTTGGACTGGGGCAACAGGTAGTTGCGGGCGAAGCCGTCCTTGACGCTGACCACGTCGCCGAGCGCGCCCAGGCGCTCGACCCGCTCGAGGAGAATGACCTTCATGGCTGCTTCAGCGCCTCACTTCACGACGTAGGGCAGGAGGGCCAGGAAGCGGGCCCGCTTGATCGCCCGGGCGAGTTCGCGCTGCTTCTTGGCCGAGACGGCGGTGATCCTGGCCGGCACGATCTTGCCGCGCTCGGAGATGTAGCGCTGCAGCAGCTTGACGTCCTTGTAGTCGATCTTCGGGGCGTTGGCGCCGGAGAACGGGCAGACCTTGCGGCGGCGCAGGAAGGCGCGCCGAGGGCCAGAGCTCTGGCCGGCGCTCTGGCCGGGGCTGGCGGCGGCGGGGCTGGCGGCGGTTTCGTCGGTCATGGCGTTGATCCTTCTCGCGGGCCTCAAGCCGCCGTGGCGGCCGGGACGGCGTCGTCGAAGCGCCGCTCGCGTTCGCGTTCGCGCTCTCGGCGGGCCAGGATGGGCGACAGCTCGAGATCCAGCGCCTCGACGCGGATGGTGAGGAAGCGCAGCACGTCCTCGTTCAGCGACAGCTGCCGCTCCATCTCCTTGACCGCCGGGGCCGGCGCGTCGATCGCCAGCAGGGAGAAGTGACCCTTGCGGTTCTTGCGAACCCGGTAGGAGAGGTTGCGCAGGCCCCAGTATTCGATCTTGGCGACATGGCCGCCCTGCGCCTCGATCAGCGCCTTCAAATCTTCGTTGAGGGTTTCGGCCTGGGTGGGCGAGATATCCTGACGCGCGATCAGCACGTGTTCGTAAGCGGGCATGGCATCCTTCTTCCGATCAAGGAGACGGCGGCGGCGGGCCCGTCCGGAAGGAGACGGCCGGCCGATGGCTCCCGCGTGACCTGTCTCGACGGGGACCGCTGTCTGGCGAAGTGGCGTCGCTTAAAAGAAAACCCCGCCTAGGGCAAGCGCCGCACGCGGAGCCGCCAACCCCGGAGCGCCGGCGCCGTCAACCCGCGTGGGCGGCGCGCCAGGCCTTCACCGCCGCCAGGGTCTCGGCCACGTGCTTGTCGGCCCCGAGATTGGAATAGGCGAACACCACCTTGCCGTCAGGGGCGATGACGTAGGAGGTGCGGTCGCTCCAGCCCGGCTTGATCGTCAATGTCGCCTTGTAGCGCGCGGCGATCTTGGCGCCCGGATCTGCGGCGACCGGGAACTTGCCCGAGCAATGTTCGGTCTCGCTGGAGAAGGCGGCCAGCTGGTCGACGTTGCCGGCGGTCACGCCGATGACGCTGGCCCCCAGGGCGTGGAACTGGTCGACCGCCTCGGCGAACAGGTGCGCCTCGAGGTTGCAGCCGGAGGTGTGGGCGGCCGGGAAGAAGTACAACACCACCGGGCCCCGCTTCAGCGCCGCGGCCAGGCTGAAGGTTTGCGGTTTGCCGGCGAGGAAGGCGGGCGCGGTGAACACCGGCGCGCTCGCGCCGACCGGCAAGGCGGCGATCGCCGCGGCGCTCGCGAGCGTGGCGGCGGATGCGAGGGCGGCGAAGACGGCGAGACGGCGCGGCATGGGGTAACCTCCGGTGGCGAATTCCGCTATGCTCCGGCGTCGCCGGCGAGGCAAACGCGCGCGCCCGGCGCGGCGGGGCGGACCCCGCCGCCGCCGCCGCAGAAAGCATGGGTCATGACCGCGCCAGCCTATCCGCTCGCCGCCACCGATCGCGTGCTGGTCACCGGCGGCTCCGGCTTCGTCGGCGGCGCGGTGCTGCGCGCCCTCGCGATCCGCGGCTTGCGGGCCCGGGCGCTCGCGCGCGCCGAAAGCAATCGGCGCAATCTCGCCGACGCCGCCGAGGTGGCGATCGGCGACCTCGCCGACGCCGGCTCGGTGGCCCGGGCGATGGCGGACGTCGACGTGCTGTTCCATCTCGCCGCCGACTACCGGCTGTGGTCGCGACGTCCCGCCGAAATCACCCACGCCAATCTCGAGGGAACCCGTGTGGTCATGGAGGCGGCGCTCGCCGCCGGCGTTCGCCGGATCGTCCACACCAGCAGCGTCGCCACCCTGCGGGCGCCGACCATGGCCATCGCCGTCGACGAAACCGCGGCGCTGGCCGAGGGCGAGGCGATCGGCGCCTACAAGCGCGGCAAGCTCGCCGCCGAACGCCTGGTCGAGCGGATGATCGCCGACCGCGGCCTGCCGGCGGTGATCGTCAACCCCTCGACGCCGATCGGCCCGGGCGATGTGAAGCCGACGCCCACCGGCCGTATCATTCTGGAGGCCGCCGCCGGGCGGATCCCCGCCTTCGTCGACACCGGCCTCAACCTCGTCCATGTCGACGATGTCGCCGCCGGCCACCTCCTCGCCCTCGAGCGTGGCCGCGTCGGCGAGCGTTACATCCTTGGCGGCCAGGACGCCTCCCTGCGCGACCTGCTCGGCCGCATCGCCACGCTGACCGGCCGGCGCGCCCCGCGCCTGCGCCTGCCGCGGCGGCCGCTCTACCCGCTCGCCTGGGCTGCCGAACTGTGGGGCGCGATCAGCGGCCGCGAACCGTTCGTCACCCGCGATGCCCTGGCGATGGCCGGCCACTACATGTTCTTCTCTTCGGCCAAGGCGGAACGCGAGCTCGGCTATCGCGCCAGGCCGTGGGCCGACGGCCTCGCCGAGGCGATCGCCTGGTTTCGCGCCGAGGGCCGGCTGCGGTGAGCCTCGCCGCGTGTGTCGCCGCGATCGACCTCGCCGCCTGGCTCTATCTCCTCGCCGCCCGCGGCGTCTTCTGGCTCGCCCGCGAGCGCGACACTGGCGCGCCCGCGCCCTCGCCCGCCAAATGGCCGAGCGTCGTGGCCGTGGTTCCGGCCCGCGACGAAGCGGACCTTGCTTCGCACGCCGTCACCAGCCTGCTGGCGCAGGACTACCTCGGCCCCTTCCGCGTCGTCCTGGTGGACGACGGCAGCGCCGACGGCACCGGCGACCTCATCCGCGCGCTCGGCTCGGCCGAGCGCCTGGCGGTGCTGGACGGCGCGCCGCCGCCGGCGGGCTGGACCGGCAAGCTGTGGGCTGTCGAGCAGGGCGTGCGCGCCGCCGGCGAGGCCGAGTGGCTGTGGCTGACCGATGCCGACATCAGCCATGCGCCGGACAATCTCGCTCGCCTGGTCGCGCGCGCCGAGTCGGAGCGGCTGGCGCTCAACTCCCAGATGGTGCGCCTGCGGACCCGCTCCCTCGCCGAGCGCGCGCTGATTCCCGCTTTCGTCTTCTTCTTCGCCATGCTCTACCCGTTTGGCTGGGTGAACGATCCGCGCCGGCGAACGGCGGCGGCGGCCGGCGGCTGCATGCTCGTCCGGCGGCGGGCTCTGGCGGCGGCCGGCGGCATCGCCGCCATCCGCGGCGCCTTGATCGACGACTGCGCCCTGGCCGGCCGGTTGAAGACGGTGGGGCCGATCCGGCTCGAGCTCACCGACCGCGCCGACAGCCTGCGGCCTTATCCCCGCATCGGCGATGTCGCCGACATGGTCGCCCGCTCGGCCTACGCCCAGTTGCGCTATTCGCCGTGGCTGCTCGCCGGCGCGCTGCTCGGGATGGCGCTGGTCTACGCCGCCCCGCCCCTGCTCGCGTTCTTCGCGCCGGGTCCCGCCCGCTGGTTCGGAGCGGCGGCCTGGCTGGCCATGGCGCTCGCCTACCAGCCGATGCTGCGGCGCTACCGGCTGTCACCCCTTTGGGGTCTCGCCCTGCCGGCGATCGGCGGGACCTACGCCAGCTTCACCCTGCTCTCGGCGTGGCGAAGCTGGCGCGGCCGCGGCGGCTTGTGGAAGGGTCGGGTCCAGGCCATGACGGCGCCGGCATGAGCGCGGTCGACGATTTCGCTTCGGGCAAGGGGGCCGGCGATGAGAATTTTCCCGTCGCCTCCTGGTTGATCGCCGCGCGTCATCGGCCGGTGGTTCGCGCCTTCTATCGCGTCGCCCGGCTCGCCGACGACGTCGCCGACCACCCGCACGCCTCGCGCGCCGAGAAACTGGCGGCGCTGGACGCCATCGAGGCAAGCCTCGTCGGCCGCTCCGCCGATGTCGCCGCCGCGGTCGAACTGCGCCACGTCCTGGCTGAATCGGCCGTCAGCGATCGGCACATCCTCGATCTGCTCGCCGCCTTTGGCCGCGACGTGGTCAAGCCGCGCACCACCGACTGGGGCGATCTGATGGACTACTGCCGCCTTTCGGCGGCCCCGGTCGGGCGCTTCGTGCTCGACGTGCATGGCGAGGATCGCGCCACCTGGGCGGCGTCGGACGCGCTCTGCGCCGCGCTGCAGGTGATCAATCATCTGCAGGACTGCGCGCAAGATTATCGCGCCCTCGACCGCGTCTACATCCCGGCCGACGCCCTCGCCGCCGCTGGTCTCGATGAGCGCGCCTTGGCCGAGCCGGCCGCCTCGCCGGCGCTGCGGGGCGTCCTAGGCGATCTGACCAGGCGCACCTCGCGGCTGCTCGCCGCCGCCACCCCTCTGGCCGGAGAGGTGCGCGACCTGCGCCTGGCCCTGGAGATCGGCGTCATCCACGCCCTGGCGGTCAGCCTCAACCGCCGGCTGGCGACGACCGATCCCTTGGCGACGCCGGTACGCCATGCGCCGGCCGAGGCGGTCGGTCTCGCCCTCGGCGGCGCGGCGGGCGCGGCGGCGCGGCGATGGCTTCGGCGGCGCGGCGCGCCCCTCGCCCTCGAAGCGGCCGGCGGCGGATGAGCGCGCTGGAGCCGCTCGCCGCGCCGGCGATGTCCGCCCGCGCCCAGGCCTCGGGCAGTTCATTCTACACTGCCATGCGCCTGCTCCCCCGGGCCGAGCGCGAGGCGATGTTCGCGATCTACGGCTTCTGCCGCGCGGTCGACGACATCGCCGACGAGCCGGGCCTCGACCTCGCCCAGCGCCGAGCGGCGCTGGACGGCTGGCGTTCGCGTATCGACAGTCTGGATGCTGCGGCCGCCGGTCAGGATGCCGACCTCGCCGCCGCCTCCCGCCGTTTCGGCCTGGCGCGCGCCGACTTCCTGGCGATCATCGAGGGCATGGCGATGGACGTCGAGGGGCCGATCGTCGCGCCGGATTTCGCGACCTTCGATCTCTACTGCGACCGCGTGGCGAGCGCCGTCGGCCGGCTGGGCGTTCGCGTCTTCGGCATGGACGAGGCGCCGGGCGAGGCGCTCGCCCATCACCTGGGCCGCGCGCTGCAATTCACCAACGTGCTGCGCGATCTTGACGAGGACGCCGCCATGGGCCGGCTCTACCTCCCCGCCGAGGCGCTCGCGGCGGCTGGACTGCGCCTCGGCCACGGTGGGGCCGCCGAGGCGATCGGCCACCCAGATATCGACGCCGCCGCCCGCTGGCTGCTGACACCGACCCGCGAGCACTATGCCGCCGCGTTCGACATTCTCGATAGCCGGCCGGCCGGCCGTCTCGCCGCGCCCCGCCTGATGGCCGAAGTCTACCTGAAGCTGCTGACGCGCATGGAGCTCGCCGGTTGGGCGCCGCCGCGCGTCCGCGCAAGAATCCGCAAGCGCGAGCTCCTGCGCATCGTCCTGCGCCACGGGTGGAGGGGTTGAGAGGCCCGCCCGGCGACGGACGGGTCTTCGTCATTGGCGCCGGCCTCGCGGGCCTCGCCGCCGCGGTGCGCCTGGCCCAGGCCGGCGCGGCCGTCACCCTGATCGAGGCGACGGCCCAGGCCGGCGGCCGCTGCCGCTCCTACTTTGACGGCGCTCTCGGCGCGACGATCGACAACGGCAACCACCTGGTGCTGTCCGGCAACGACGCCACCTTCGCCTACCTGCGCGCCATCGGCGCCGAGGATCGCTTGACCGGCCCGGCGCAAGCGCGGCTCGACTTCCTCGACCGCCGCGATGGCGTCCGCTGGGCGATCCGCGCCAACGATGGTCCGCTGCCGTGGTGGCTGGCGGTTCCCGGCCGCCGCGTCGCGGGCACGCGCCTCGCGGACTATTCGGCCTTGGCCAGCCTGCTCTCGCCGCCCGGCGGTCGCGCCGTTGGCGAGGTAATGCGCGGCGGGGGCGTGTTGTGGGACCGCTTGGTCGAACCCTTCCTGCTGGCGGCGCTCAACACGCCGGCGCGCGAGGGCTCGGCCCGCTTGGCGGCGGCGGTGATCCGCCGCTCGCTGGCGCGCGGCGGCGCCGCCTACAAGCCGCGCATCGCCTCTCCGAGCCTGGCCGCGGCCTTTGTCGATCCGGCGTTGGCGACTTTACGGGCGGCAGGCGCCGCGATCGAGTTCGGCCGGCCGCTCAAGGCCATCGAGTTCGCGGACGAGCGGGTGAGCGCGCTTGCGTTCGCCGACGGCCGAATGATGTCGAGCGCCGCCGACCGAGTGGTCCTGGCTGCACCGCCCTGGGTGGCCCGCGACCTCGTGCCCGGGCTCGCCCCGCCGGACGCCTTCAACCCCATCCTCAATGCCCACTTCATGCACGCGCCGCCATCCGGCGCGCCGCCGATCGTCGGGGTGATCGGCGGGACGGCGCAGTGGGTGTTCGCCTTTGCCGATCGCCTGAGCGTCACCGTCAGCGCCGCCGGTGACCTGGTGAACGAAGACCGTGACTCCATCGCCGGGAAATTGTGGGCCGATGTCGCCGCCGTCCATCGCCTCGCCGGGCCGCGTCCGCCGTTTCGCATCGTCAAGGAGCGCCGCGCCACCTTCGCCGCCACCGTGGCGCAGGACGCCAAGCGCCCGCCGGCCCGCACCCGCTGGCGCAACCTCTTCCTCGCCGGCGACTGGACCCAGACCGGCCTGCCGGCGACGATCGAGGGCGCGGTCGCCTCGGGCGCTCTGGCCGCCAGGCTGGCCCTGGCGCGCGGCGTGGTAGACTAGGTTCATGGACGACGCCGCCCACGCCTTCACCACGGCCGATCCGCCGGCCGATCTCGCGCGGGTCGAGGCGGCGATCAACAGCGCCAGCGCCGCCCTGCTGTCCCGCCAGAAATCGGACGGTCACTTTGTCTTCGAGCTCGAAGCCGACGCGACCATTCCGGCCGAATACGTCCTGCTCGTCCACTATCTCGGCGAGCCCGCCGACGCGGCGCTCGAGCGCAAGATCGCCGAATACCTGAAGCGCGTGCAGGGACCGGACGGCGGTTGGCCACTGTTTCACGGCGGCGCGATGGACGTCAGCGCCACCGTCAAGGCCTACTTCGCCCTCAAGATGGCCGGCGAGCCGCCTGACGCGCCGCATATGGCGCTCGCCCGCGAAGCCCTGCGCGCGCGCGGCGGCGCGGCGTCGTGCAACGTCTTCACCCGCATCCTCCTCGCCCTCTTCGGCGTGATCGGCTGGCGCGCCGTTCCCGAGCTGCCGGCGCAGGTGATCCTCCTGCCGCGGTGGTTTCCGATCCATCTCTCCAAGATCAGCTACTGGGCGCGGACGGTGATCGTCCCCTTGCTGGTGCTGCGCGCGCTGAAGCCCCGCGCGCGAAATCCACGTCGCGTCGGCATCGACGAATTGTTCCTCGAGCCGCCCGGGCGCCTGCGCGGTCTGCCGCGCGGCGCCCATCAGAAGGAGCCGTGGGCCAGCCTGTTCTTCGCGCTCGACGCGGTCCTGCGGTTGGTCGAGCCGGTCCTTCCCTGGCGTCGGCGGGCGATCGAGTGTTGCGTCGCCTTCGTCGACGAGCGGTTGAACGGCGAGGACGGCCTCGGCGCGATCTTCCCGGCCATGGCCAACGCGGTGATGATGTACGACGCCTTGGGCATCGCCCCGGAGGACTCCCGCCGCGCCATCGCTCGCGCCTCGATCGAGAAGCTGCTGATCGTCAAGGACGATGAGGCCTACTGCCAGCCTTGCCTCTCGCCGGTGTGGGACACCGCCCTGGCGGCGCACGCTCTTCTGGACGCCGGTGGCGAAGCGGCCGAAGCCGCGGCCGCGAGCGCCCTCGCCTGGCTGAAGCCGCTTCAGGTGCTGGACGTCGCCGGCGACTGGGCCGAGCAGCGCCCCGGGGTGCGCCCCGGCGGCTGGGCCTTCCAGTATCGCAACGACCACTACCCCGATCTCGACGACACCGCCGTGGTGGTGATGGCGATGGACCGCGCCGAAGCGGCCGACGCTTACCGCCAGGCGATCGACCGCGGCCGCGAGTGGGTCGAGGGTCTGCAGAGCGCCAACGGCGGCTGGGCGGCGTTCGACGCCGACAACACCTATCACTACCTCAACAACATCCCGTTCGCCGATCACGGCGCCCTGCTCGATCCGCCGACCGTCGATGTCGCGGCGCGCTGCGTCTCCATGCTCGCCCAGCTCGGCGAGGGCGCCGACAGCCCGAGGATGCGCGCCGCCCTCGCCTTTCTCGAGCGCGAGCAGCTGGCCGATGGCAGCTGGTTCGGCCGCTGGGGCGTCAACTACATCTACGGGACCTGGTCGGCGCTGTGCGCTCTCAACGCCGCCGGCGTCCCCGCCTCATCCCCCCTGGTCCGCCGGGCCGTGGATTGGCTGATGGCGATCCAGAACGAGGACGGCGGCTGGGGCGAGGATTGCGACAGCTACCGGCTGGACTATGCCGGTCACCAGGCCGCGCCCTCCGCCGCTTCGCAGACCGCCTGGGCGCTGCTGGGCCTCATGGCCGCCGGGGAGACCGACGGCGAGGCGGTGGCGCGAGGAATCGCCTGGCTGGCCGCCCATCAGCGCGCCGACGGCGCCTGGCCGGAAGACGCCTACACCGGCGGCGGCTTTCCGCGCGTCTTCTACCTTCGCTACCACGGCTACGCGAAATACTTTCCGCTCTGGGCGCTCGCCCGTTACCGCAACCTCAAGCGCGGCAATACGGGGCGGGTCGCCTGGGGGATGTGAGGATCAGCTGACTTCGCGCCCCGGCCGCATCCGTGCTAGGGTGACGCATGTCCGGCGAAATCGACAGTTCTCTGCTGCTCGAGAATTTGAAAGCGATCCGAGCCGATGTCGCGGCGATTCGATCCGATCTCAACGAAGTGGCCGTCGACGTGCGCGGCCTTCGCTCCCACATGGCGGGTCTGATCTCCAGCGACGTCAACCGCGACGGGGCGATCGCGTCCATTCGGCTGCGGCTCGATCGCATCGAGCGACGGCTGGAACTCGTAGACCAACTCGCGGACTTGGCTCCGCGCGTTAGCCAAGCACCCCGATGAAGGCAGCGCCAGCGGCAAACAGCGCCGCTCCGGCGGTCACGCCGCCCAACACGAGCCGTTCTATGGCGGAGAACCCGCGCGGGCGCCGTCCGTCATTGCTGATCGTCGGTCGGCCTGCGAAGCGAAGCCAGGATTATCCAGGCCGCGGGGCAGGTGGCGATCGGAGCCGCCGGCCTGGGTCCGGCCGGGGACAATGCGCGGGCGGTGCTGAGTTTCGGTCTCGCCGGCGCGCTCGACCCGGATCTGCGCGCCGGCGATGTCGTGATCGGCGATGACGACGGGTGCGATCCGCTTTGGCGCGACGTTTTGATCGCGGCGCTGCCACGCCCGCGTCGGGGGCCGATCGCCCATGCGGATCGAACCGGTGGTCAGCGGCGATCGCCAAGACAGCCCTGGCGTCGCGAACCGGCGCAATCGCCGTCGACATGGAGACTCAGTTGGCGGCCGCCGCGCGCGAAGGCGCGTGGACTGCCCTTCGCCGCCTGCGGGCGATCTCCGACCAGGCCCGATCGCGATCTGCCGCGCGCCGCGGTCGCCGGCTTCGGCGCGAACGGACGGCCGGACATCGCCGCTGTGCTGCCTGGCGCTCGCGCGCCGCCCCGCCGAGCTGCCGGCCCTGATCGGCGTGGCGCGCGACGCCTGCCGCGCGCTGCGGTCCTTAAGAGACGCGCGCGACCTTCTTGGCCCGGGGCTGGGTTGCCCTTATCTCGCCTAGCATCTTCTCCACGTGGCTGGAGAAGACGTATTCGGCCGGCCGCTGATTGTCCGTCGGGATGTCCGGCGCCATCGGCCCCTTGGTGCGCACGCCCTTCAAGGTCACCGCCAGCGCGGTCAGCGGCCGCTTGACGATGTCGGCCACGGCGCTCGCCTCGAAGCCGGAATGCACCATGCAATCCTGGCATTTCTCGTAAGCGCCGACCCCGTAGGCGTCCCAGTCGGTCTCGGCCATCAGCTCGCCGAAGCTGCTCGCGTAGCCTTCATTCAGCAGATAGCAGGGCCGCTGCCAGCCGAACACGTTGCGCGTCGGATTGCCCCACGGGGTGCACTTGTACGCCTGGTTGCCGGCGAGGAAGTCGAGGAACATCGTCGACTGGGTGAACGACCAGGCCTTGCCGCCGCGCCCCAAGGCGAAGATGTCGCGGAACAGTTGCTTGGTGCGGGTGCGGTTGAGAAAGTGCTCCTGGTCCGGCGCCCGCTCGTAGGCGTAGCCGGGCGAGATGGTCGTGCCGTCCAGACCGATGGTCTTCATCTCGTCGAGAAACGCGGCGACCCGGGCCGGCTCGGCCCCCTGGAACAGGGTGCAGTTGATGCTGACCCGAAAGCCCTTCGACTTGGCCAGCTTGATAGCGGCCACCGCCGTCTCGTAGACCCCGTCCTCGCACACCGACTTGTCGTGCATCAGCTGGTCGCCATCCAGATGAATGGACCAGGTGAACATCGGATGCGGCTTGTATTTGTCGATCTTCTTCTTGAGCAGCAGGGCGTTGGTGCACAGGATGACGAATTTCTTGCGCGCGAGGAAGCCGTCGACGATGCGCGGCATGTCGCGATGCAGCAGCGGTTCGCCGCCGGCGATGGAGACCGCCGGCGCGCCGCACTCGTCGATCGCCGCCATGCACTGGTCGAACGAAAGACGCTGGTTCAAGATCTCGTCGGGGTAGTCGATCTTGCCGCAGCCGGCGCAGGCGAGATTGCAGCGGTACAGCGGCTCCAGCATCAGCACCAGCGGATAGCGCTTGGCCCCGCTCAGGTGCTTGCTTGGCGATGTAGGCGCCGATGCGCGCCACGGCTTCGATGGGCAGTCCCACGCGCGCCTCCCTTAAGCCCTGAGCGCCGCGGGCAGGCGGAATTGGATGTTCTCCTCGACCCCGGCCATGGTTTCGAGTTCGACCGGCGCGAGACGGCGCAGGGCGGCGATGACGCCCTCGATCAAGGCTTCCGGCGCCGAGGCCCCGGCGGTGAGACCGATCGTCCCCTTGCCCTCCAGCCAGGTCGGATCCAGACCGTCGGCGTCGTCGATCAGATAGCTGGGAATGCCGTGCTCGAGGCCGATCTCGCGCAGGCGATTGGAGTTGGAGCTGTTGCGCGCGCCCACCACCAGGATCAGGTCGACCCGCTCGGCGAGTTCGCGCACCGCCGTCTGGCGGTGCTGGGTGGCGTAGCAGATGTCCGAGGTGTCCGGCCCGACAATGTCGGGGAACCGCCGCCGCAGCGCCTCGATGACCTCGCGGGTATCATCGACGCTCAGCGTCGTCTGGGTGACATAGGCGAGCGGCGTGCTCGGCGGGATGTCGAGCGCCACGACGTCCGCCTCGGTCGAAACCAGATGCACGGGCGCGTCGATTTGGCCGATGGTGCCCTCGACTTCCGGGTGGGCGGCGTGGCCAATCAGGATCAGCGTGCGCCCCTGGCGGACGTAGCGGCGCGCCTGGGCGTGGACCTTGGACACCAGCGGACAGGTGGCGTCCAACACCGGAAGCCCGCGCTCCTCGGCGGCGCGGACCACCGATTTGGCGACGCCGTGGGCGCTGAAAACGGCGTGGGCGCCGTCCGGAACCTCGTCGAGCTCCTTGACGAAGATGGCGCCCTGGCTCTTGAGGCTGTCGACCACGTGCCGGTTGTGGACGATCTCATGGCGCACGTAGATCGGCGCCTGGAACTTATCCAGGGCGCGCTCGACGATCTCGATCGCGCGCACCACCCCGGCGCAAAATCCGCGCGGCTGAGCCAGAATCACTTTCATGCAAGAAGGTCGCGGCGCGTCCCGAAGCGAGGAATGGGGCAAAGGATTGGGCGAAGCCATGGCCAGCTCGCCGCGCTATAGATAGCACGCGCTCCCGATTTCCCAAAGACGCGTCCGATGCGAATCGCCACCTGGAACGTCAATTCGATCAACGCGCGGCTGGAGAGGGTGCTCGACTGGTTCCGCGCGGCGGGCCCGGACGTCGCCTGCCTGCAGGAGCTCAAGTGCGTCGCCGAGAAGTTCCCGGCGGAGGCGTTCGCCGAGCTCGGCTACCACTGCGCGGTCAACGGTCAGAAGAGCTACAACGGCGTCGCCCTGCTGGCGAAATGGCCGCTCGAGGACGTTCGCCGCGGCCTGCCCGGCAGCGACGGCCACGCCGACGGGAGCGAGGATCACGCCCGCTACATCGAGGCGGTGGTCGGCGGTCCGACCCCGGTGCGGGTCGCCTCTCTTTACCTGCCGAACGGCAATCCGGTCGGCACGGAGAAGTTCGCCTACAAACTGCGCTGGATGGAGCGGCTGCGCGCCCACGCCGCCGACCTGCTCGCCCTGGAGGAGGCGACCGTCCTGGCCGGCGATTTCAACGTCATTCCCGAGCCGGAAGACGCCGACAAGCCGGAAAGCTGGACGGGCGACGCGCTCTTCCAGCCGCAAACACGCGCGGCGTTCCGGGCGCTGAGGTGGCTTGGCTACACCGACGCCTACATGGAGGCGGACGGCGCGCCCGGCGGCTACACCTTCTGGGACTATCAGGCCGGCGCCTGGCGTCGGAACCACGGCATCCGCATCGACCATCTGCTGCTCTCGCCGCGCGCGGCCGACCGTCTCGCCGGCGTCGTCATACACCGTGACGTCCGAGCCGCCGACAAGCCCAGCGATCACGTGCCGGTGGTCGCCGACCTGGCGCTCGACGACGCCGACGCCTTGCCCCGTTTGACAGAGCCGAGCGCCCCTTTCATCGTCGCGCCGCGCGCCATCGCCGCCGGGGAAGAGACGACAGCATCATGAGCAATTTGATCGCGGCGGCCATCGCCTTCGTGCTGCTGCACCTGCTGGTTTCTGGCACCCGCGTGCGCGACGCGGCGGCCGGCGCCATCGGCGAAGGCGCCTATCTGGGCGTATTCTCCCTCGCCTCGATCGGACTGCTCATCTGGCTGAGCCTCGCCTATAGCGTCGCGCGCAACGGCCCGGGTGACACCCTCTATTGGGCGGCGAGCGCCTTGACCCGCTGGATCCAGTTCTTCCTGCAGCTCCTCGCCGTCTTCTTCATGGTCGCGGGCCTCACCACGCGCAATCCGACCGCCGTCGGACAGGCCGGCGCCGTCGGCCGGCCGGACGTGGTGCGGGGAATGGTGCGAATCACCCGCCATCCGTTCCTGTGGGGCGTGAGCGTCTGGTCGGTCGGCCACATCCTGGTCGGCGGCCACGCCGCGGCCCTGGTGTTCTTCGGCGCGTTCCTGCTGACCGCTCTGGCAGGGACGGTCAGCATCGACGCCAAGCGCAGCCGGGCCTTGGGCGAGGAGTGGCGCGGCTTCGCCGATCAAACCAGCAATGTCCCGTTCGCCGCCATCGCCGCCGGCCGCCAGACGCTCGACTTCGGCGAAGTCGGCCTTGGCCGGATCGGCGGCGCGGTGGTCGTCTGGCTGCTGCTGATCGGCGCCCACCCGCACATCTTCGGGGCGAGCGCCGCGCCGATCGGCTGAGCGCCTTTGGGCGTCGGGCTCAATCCGCCCCGATGAGGTCGCGCCGGGCCTTTTCCAGCTCCTCGGCGTAGCGGCGGGTGGCGTGAGCCTCCGACAACAGCCCCAGCACCCGACCTTCCTCGTCCAGCACCGCCAGCTCGTCGCTTTCGCTGTCGTCGAACCGGCGCATGATCGCCTTGATGTTCATCGCCGGCGTCAGCCAGTGTTCCCGCCGGTCGGCGAGGTCGCCGACCACGCCGACGCGGCTCGGATCGGCATAGATCGAGGCGAGCCGGACGATGCCGGCGTAGCGGTTCTCGCCGTCGATCGCCACCAGCCGCCGGGTCGAGCCGAGCGGGAAGCGGCGGCGCGCCGCCTCCAGCGGGAGGTCGGCGGCCGCGGTCGGCGCGTCGGGGCGCATCATCCGGCCGGCGGTCAAGCCGCGCAGCCAGCCGACGTCATTGGCGCTGCGGATGGTCTCGCCGCGCAGGTGCAGCCGCCAGGTCGAGAAGGAATAGCCAAAGGTCTCCCTGACCGCCAGGCTGGCGGCGATCGCCGCCGCCAGGGTCGCGGCCGTCAGGGCGAAGTCGCCGGTCGTCTCCAGCACCAGGAAGGTCATGGTGAACGGGCCGCCGATGATCGCCACCGCCATCGCGCCCATGCCGACCAGGGCCGCCGCCGTCGGGTCGACGCCGTGCCGCAGGCCGACCGCCGTCAAGGCCAAGGCGAACAGCCGGCCGACCAGGGCTCCAAGGAACAGCGAGGCGAAGAACAGCCCGCCGCGAAAGCCGAACCCCAGCGAGATGATCGAGGCCGCCGCTTTCGCGAGCACGATGGCGACCAGCACGCCGATCGCCAGACCGGCGCCCAGATCGACGGCCAAGGCGCCGTGGCCGGACGACAGCGTCTGCGGCGCGATGGCGGCGAGGCCGGCCAGCAGCAACCCGCCAGCCGCCGGCCGCGCCCATCCGGGCAACCGGGCGGCAACGGCGATCCGCTCGACCACGCCGACGAGGCGCATGATCGCCACGCCGATCAGGGCGCAGATCAGCCCCAGCAGGACGAACAGCAGATAATGACTGGGCAGCAGGCTGTCGCTGGCGGCGGTGTGAATCGCCAGGCCGCCGCCGACCAGCAGCCGGGCGATCAGGGCCCCGGCCAGGGAGGCGGCGACCACCGGGGCGATGTGCACCACGGCATAGGAGCCGATGACGATCTCGAAGGCGTAGAAGGCGCCGGTGATCGGCGCGCCGAAGGCGGCGGCGATGCCCGCTCCGGCTCCGGCCCCGACGAAGGTCCGCAGGTCGCTGCGCCGTAGACTGAGGCCTCGACCGATCAGCGAGGCGAACGCCGAACCCACTTGCGCGTAAGCCGCCTCCAGTCCCACCGAGGCGCCGGCGCCGTTGGAGAGGATGCTCTGGACGCCGACGAACAGGCTGTCGCGCACCGACATCTGGCCGCCGCGCAGAGCGTTGGCCTCGACCGGGTCGACCGGCGCCTTCGGACGGTGGCGCGCCCAGGCGGCGCTCGCCAGACCAAGGACCAGGCCGCCCAGGGGCAGCCAGGCCAGCTGCCACGCTTGCGCCGGACCGCGCGCGGAGAGCCTTTCGCTGGTCCCCAGCCCGAACAGCGCCGCTTGCAAGCCGTGCGCGGCGAGGCCTATCGCCAGGGCGCACAGGCCCGCGATCAGGCCGGCGAGCGTCGCCACCGCCGTCAGCCACAGCTCGCTCGCGCGGATGCGGCCGCGCAAGGCGGCCCAGACGCTGGTCGGTGACGGTCGGCCGCGCAGCCGCGTCAGGCTGGGCGCGCGCGGCGCGGCGTCGCCGAGTTCGCTGGCGCTCATGCTCCCTCGAGACGATCGGGACGGGTGAACACCATATGCCCGTCGGCGCGCGCCAGGGCGATCAAGGTCAGCCCGGCCGCCTCCGCCTGACGAATCGCCAGCGCGGTCGGCGCCGAGATGGCGACCAGCACGGCGACCCCCGCGGCCGCGGTCTTGTCGACCATCTCGTAGGAGCAGCGGCTGGTGATGGCGATCATCGCTCGCGCCGGGTCGCGGCCCAGCCGCGCGGCCGCCCCGATCGCCTTGTCGAGCGCATTGTGTCGGCCGACATCTTCGCGCACCAGCTGCGCGTCCAGGTCGAGATCGATCCAAGCGGCCGCGTGGGTGGCGCGGGTGAGCAAACCCAGCGATTGCCCGGCGCGCAGCTCGTCGAGAGCCCGCTGCACCCTGGCTGGCGCGATCCGCGGACCCGCTCCAACCTCGAGCGGAGCGCGGACGGCATCGGCCAGGGCCTCCACGCCGCACAAGCCGCAACTCGACCGCGCCTCGAGGGTGCGGCGGCGCGCCGTGGCGAGACGGGCGCCGGCCTCTGGCGAGAGCAGAACATCGGCGTGAACGCCGAATTCGGTGACCTCGACGGTGATCCGTCTGACCTCGGCCGCCGCGGCGATCCGCTCGCTGATCGTGAAGCCGAGCGCCAGATCCTCGACATCGCCGGGCGAGCCCATGAGCACGACATAGGCGCGGCTGTCATAGGCAAGACCGATCGGCAGTTCCTCCGGAACCACCCGTTCGGCGCCGCTCGCCCGGCCGACATCGCTTCGCCAGCGCCTGGCGCCGTGCGAGGCGACGAGGCGAGACGGCGGGGGTGTTGTCATCGGCTGAGCCTACCGCGCGAGGGCCGGAGGGTGAACCGTCGCCGCCGCATCGAGAACCGCGTCGGCCAAGGCGGCGTTTTCGGCGCAACGGCTTCCTGACCGCCCTATTCACTTGGGGTTCAGGATCGTCGAGGCAAAAAGGGAACAAACTGATCAACCCGCATCTGGGAGACTTTACATGCGAAAGATCTGGCGAGGTTCGCTCATGGCCTTGGCGCTCGGCGGCGCCAGCCTGCTGGCGATGCCGACGCAGGCGGCCGGCGTCGGCCACGTTGGCGGCGGGGTCGGCGTTGGCCACATGGGCGGCGGCGTCGCCCATGCCGGTTGGGGTGGCTGGCATGGCGCTCCCGGCGCCTGGCATGGCGGCTGGGGCGGTTGGCATGGCGGCTGGGGTGGTTGGCACGGCGGCTGGCGCGGCTGGGGCTGGCGCGGCTGGGGTTGGCGCGGCTGGTGGGGCGCGCGGCCCTGGTGGGGCTGCTGCGGCTGGGGCTGGTGGTGGGGCGCGGCCCTGTGGAGCTGGCCGTGGTACTGGGGTCCAAGCGTGGTGGTCGCCGACCCTTACGTCTACGACGCGGCGCCCGGCCCGAGCTACGACGCGCCGCCGCCCGGGTCCGGGTATGGAGCCCCGGCCAACGGCGGCTACGGTCCTGGACCGGCGGCCGACACCATGAACTGCAGCGCCTGGCGTTGGGACGCCGGCGCCAACAAGTACGTGCAGGTCCGGGCGGCCTGCAGCTGACGGGCCGAACCGCCGAGCGATGAGGGGGCGCGGCGCTTGCCGCGTCCTCGCCTTTCCCTCGTCTTGCCGACGAATGCCCCAGCCGGCTACGATCGAGCGCGACTGACGGGCGGCTCGACGCGTGACGAAAGGCGACCATGGCGGGTGTGACCAGTTTCCTGGCGGCGGCGATTCTTGCGGCTGCGTCGCCGTCGCTTGCCGCGCCGGCCAATGGCGCCGGCGGCGAGCCGCTGCCGGCCGGCGCCCCGCCGATCCGTACGAACTCACGGCCTGGTGCTATGGCGCGATGAGCGAGTATCTCGCGGTTTACGAGCGGGTGAAGCCCGATCTGCGCGCCATCGACAAGATGTTCGGCTCGTCCAAGCCGAACGAGGCGGAGCCCTATGCCGACGACATGCGCGCGGCGCGCGTCGAGCTGACCGTGCTCGCCGAGGCGGTGCAATCGGCGGAGAGGGCCAGCCCGCGGCCGATCGCGCCGTTGGGCGTGGAGGCTATCAAGGTCGGCCGGGCGGTGTGGGCTCCAGCCGAGGCCAAGACCCGCAGGGAACTCGCCCGCGCCTGGCTCTCCTGGGCCATGCCGGATCGCTGCGACAGCACCGCCCGCTCGCTTGCGTCCAATTCGGCGCTGTTCGGCCAGGCGCTGAAGTACAACAACCCCGCCGCGCCGAGCGCGCCGACCGCATCCAGCCCCGCGCCGGCCTCGCCAGCGGAGCTGGCGCCTCCGCCGCCGGCCGTGGGCCCGGCGAGCCCGGACCCGAACGGCCCGATCCCTGACCCGGTAAGCCCGTCTCCCGGAAGCTAGAGCGCCGCGCCGTTTCAGGCTTGCCGCGGCGCCTCTTGTCTCCCCCCTTTCGGCCGCTCAAATCGCCGCCGTCAGTGGCCGCCAGAACTGAGGGAACCGCCGGGGACGAACCCGCCGCGATTCTGGAAGCCTTGAAGGGCGTCGGCGCTTTGCCGCGCGTTGTCCGCCCACTCGTCGGCGGTCATGCAGGTCGTCTTGCCCTCCAGCCGGCTGCCGGTCACCTCCTCGTGATGGCAGATCAACTTCGGCTTGGCCGGTTTGGCCGGAGCGGAGCGCGGTTGAGCGGCCAGTGCCGGCGTCGGCGCCGTTGTCTGGGCGAGAGCCGCGCCGCCGACCAAACCGGCGCCGACGGCGCAAACCGCGGCGAAATGAAATTGCGACATCGCGCGACTCCTGATGCGGGGAATGGGCGAGGGCCTATCAGGCTCGCGGCGGATCGGCAAGGTCGGCGGCGGGGGATCGCGCGGGCAGCAAATCGAAGGCGACCGCCAGCCGGGGCGCCGATCCGGTGAACGGCACGGTGCCGTGCCACATGTACGAGGGAAACAGCACCAGTCGGCCGACCTTGGGCTTGACGAAGTGCTCGGCGGCGAGTGGCGGCGCGGTGGGGACGCCAGGCTCGCCGAACTTGAGCCAGCCTTGGAGCCCGTGGTCCACCGCTTCGGGCAGCTCGATGTGACAAGCGGACGAAATCCACCCGAGCGGGTGAAGATGGTCGATGTGGAAGCCGCCCGGCCGCAGCCACGCCGACCAGGCGCCGCTGAATCGATACCCGTCGGCGACGCGGCAACCGAGGTCGTCGGAAACCTGGCGAAGCTCCTCGATGTAGGCGCGAATCGGCGAGTTGAGGACCGCGAAAAGGGCCCGGACCACGGGGTCGGCGGAAACAGCCAACGACTGCTGCGTCTGGACGCCCTGGCGAAGCGACTGCCCGATGGGATGACCCCGCAAGCTATGCAAACGGCGCAATGCGGCGGCCAGATCCGTCATGTAGGCCGAGAGGGTCGCCCAGCCGGGGGGGGTCTCGAGATCGAAGGCTCGCACCAGCCGATCATAGTCGTAGAGGCCGCCGTATCGCTGGTCGCCCATCAGCCGCCAGGCCGTCGCAAGGAGCGCCACCGGGAACTGGTCGACCGGCCACTCACGGCGAAGCTGCTCGGCGAGTTCGGCCGCCTCGGCCGCTCGGCCGGCGGCGAGAAAGGCTTGGCACAGCGCGGCGCGGGTTGGCCCGGCGTCGGGATCCAGCCGCAGGGCGCGTTCGGCATAGTCGATCGACCGCGCCGGATCGGTGGTGGCGAAACGAATCGCCGCGGCGACGAGAAGCTGGACGTCCTCGCCCGCCGCGGCGGCCTCGGCTAGCGCCGCCCGGGCATCTTCCTCGTGGCCGGCGTCATGCAGCAGGTCGGCCAGAGCGACAGCCAGGGCGGGGTCGCGGCTGGCGTTCGGCGCGCTGGCGATTTCTCGGCGGGCGGCGGTCAGATCCTCGGACCGCATCCAGATCAGTCTGGCGAGATCGGAGCGAGCGTCGGCGTAGGTTGGCCGGCGGCGAATTGCTTGGCGGAAGGCGGCTTCGGCCTCGTCGAATTCGCCCAGGCCCTGCAGCGAGCGCCCGCGCACAAGCCAGGTTTCCGGCGCGTCGAGACCCTTTGCCAGGGCGCGCCGCGTCGCCGCCTCGCTTTCGGCGAACCGATGCCCATCGCCAAGGGCGCCCGCGAGATTGTGCTCGGCGACGCCGCTCGCCGGCGTTTCCCTCGCCGCGCGCTCGTACACGGCGATGGCCTCGTCCAGCCGCGCCTCGGCCTTGAGCGCATTGGCATAGGCGGTCAGCAGGTGGATGTCGGCGGAGGGCGCGGCGGCCCGGGCGCCAGTTGCGCGACTGCCTCGGCGGAATTCATCGGTCTCGTCATAGGCCGCCACTCTCTCTGGCCAAGACGCTGGCCCCTCGATCAACCTCGAAACGATCGAGCGCCGTCATCACCGCGCTGATTTGTTCGCGTTCGCGCGGTGACAGCGCCGGCGCCCAGACATCGCAGATCAGTACCGCGCGTGGCTGGTCGCTATCGTTCCATGCCTCGTGCTGGATGGTGTCGTCGAACACGAAGGCTTCGCCCTCGCGCCATGCGCGCGTCTCGCCGCCGACGCGAAAGCCGCAGCCAGCCGGCACGATCAGCGGCAGATGCAGCACCAGACGGGTGTTGGCAATGCCGGTGTGCGGCGGGATGCGGGTTCGCGGCTTCAGGATCGAGAACATCGCCGCCGGCGATCGTCCGGCGATCCAGGGCTGATCGATGAGGGCGATCGCCTCCATCGTCGCCGGGCAGCGGCGGCAGTTCGCCTCAACCCGCGCGCCGTCGCGCCAGAGATGAAAGGCGGTCCAATTAAGCGAGCGGTTCAGCTCCGCCCATTGGTCGAGCGGCGATCCATCGGGATAGTCGACGTAAGGCGTCAGGCCCTCTGTCCCCTCGCGCCACACCGACAACAGTTCCGCCCGAATGGCCGGCGTGCGGGCCTCGAGCGCCGCCAGCCAGGGAAAGGCGGCGCGATCGTGGAATTCGATCGCTGGCAGGTTAGGATAATGAAACTGCACCGGCTCCTGATTGTAGATGCGCCGGCGGCCGGCGATCGCCTCGATGAAGGCGTCCAGGCGCCGGTCTTCGGGATCGGGTGACTCCGGCGCTTCCGGGCCGAGCGCCGCGCGAATCTCGCGGCTCATCGCCGCCCCGTGGCGGGCGACGACATCGCGAGCGCGCTCGATGGCGCGCCGCATGGGATCGGGCATGTCGCCGACCGGAGGCGCCACGGCGAGGGCGTTCTGGTACAGCTTCGCCGCCGCCTTTTGCCGGCCGCCGGCTTCGATCATCGACGCCTTCATCAGCAGGGCGGGGAAGCAGCGCGGCTCCAACGCCAGCGCGCGGTCGAGCGCCTCGATCGCCGCCTTGCCATCGCGACCGGCGCGGCAGGCGCTCGCGAGCCCGATCCACACCTCCAGCCGCGTCGGATCAGCGGCGCTCGCCTGCTCGAACAGGCCTCTCGCGCGGGCCGGATCGCCGGCGCGCATGGCGGCGTCCGCGGCCGCCTTCAGCGCCTCGGCGCGCTCTTGGGCGATCACGACGCTTCGTCCGGCGGGTAACCGAAACGCTCTACCCACGGCGCCAGCACCGGCAGCACCGGGGCGAGCTGGTCGCGATAGCGTCGCCATTGGCCGATCCCCTCGCGGTTCAGGCCGCGGGCGATCTGGGCGGCGCTGGCGCTGGCGATCCCGCCGCGCTCGGCCCGCGCCGCGATGTTCGGAGCCGCTCGCCGGCTCGGCCGCGCCGACGAAGGCGCACAGCGCCGCCGCCTCGACGGTGAAATCGTCGACGAAGGCTTCGAACCGCAGCACATGGGTCGGCATGTCCCGCTTGGCCGCCATGACGTCGGCGAAACGCATGCTGGCGGCATAGAAGCGCGCGGCGCGGCCGAGATCCAGGAACTCATAGGTCGAGGCATTGAGGATGAAGCGGCGGCGAAAGCAACTCAGCACCACATCGCGCGGGTCCCGAATGGTGAACAATATGCGCGCTCGCGGGAAAAGCTTTTGTATCAGCGGCAGCTTCAGGGCGTTGAACGGATTTTTGTCGACGAACACCTTGCCGGCCGGGCGGGCGCCGAAAGCAGCCACCCGTCGCCAGTATTCGTCGCGATGCGCCGCGATGTCACGCTCACCGGCGCGGACGAGCCGGTCGGCCGCGGCCCGGTCGACGAGGAAATCCTTGACCGCCGCATCGAGAGTGCCACGCTCCTCGAGGGTCACGACATCCGGCTGCGCGGCGAGCACCGTCTCGGCCAGCGTGGTTCCCGAACGGGCGAAGCCGAACAGGAACACGTGCGAGCGGGGGAGATCGCCGCCGCCTGCTTCGGACCCATTTTCGAGCGCCGGCCACGGCGGCAGGGCTTCGGCCCAAGGCGTCATCCAAGCCAAGGCGCGATCCATGTCGCTGGCCCCGCTCGGCTGGAACCGCGCCTGCGCGTCGCGGGCGAAGCGATGATTGCCGCGGGCGTAGGCGGCGAAGGCATCCGCCGGTCGGTCGAGCGCGTCGAGAGCGTCGCCCAGGAGGCTGTCGGCGAGACCCCGCTCCAGATCGCCGAGATCCGCGCGCGCCAGCAGCCGCTCGAGGCGGTCGTGCGATTGGCTCGGCGCCGTGCGCAGTTCGATCTCGGCCAGCGCGCATTCCGCCGTCACCGCGCCGGGCTGCAACGCCAGGGCGCGCTCGGCGCACCGCCGCGCCTCGCCGGCATCGCCGCGCCTGGCCGCGACGAACGCGAGATTGGCCCAGGCCGCGGCGTGGCTGGGCTCGAGGGTCACTGCGCGCTGGTACGCATCGACCGCCGCCGCCATTTCGCCGAGCCGCTCGAGAGTCCAGCCGAGATTGAACCAAGCGGGGGTGAAGCGCGCCTCCAGCGCCACGGCGCGCTCGAAGCAGGCGCGGCCCTCCTCGTGCCGTTCCAGCCGGGTGAGGGCCAGGCCACAGGCGTTGAGGACGGAGTAATCGGCCGGCGCGAGAAAATGAGCGCGGCGCAAATCGGCGAGCGCCGCCTCCAGCCGCCCCGCCTCTTCGTGCGCCAGGGCGCGCAGGTTCAGCAGCACGGGGTGTTCGACGCCGCGCGCCAGCGCCTCGACCGCCAGCCGCTTGGCGGAGTCGAGTTCGCCGTCGCGCACCGCGGCGAACACCGCGGCGATCGCGGGGGGAGGGCCGGAGGAGGATGAAACCTCGGTCATGAGCCGGCGAGACTCCCCCTTCTCCGCTCGTGGAACCAGGTGGCGAGCGACGCGAACCGGCTGAGGGACGGTAACCGGTCCGCCGACAGCATGTGCGTGGCATGATGGCTGCCCAGAAGTCGCTCTATGGCCGAGACCGCGTCCGGGACAGCATCCTGATCACGTGGCGTCATAGCCAAACCGCTCAACCCAGGGGCGCAGGATCGGCAGAACCGGCTCCAGGGCGAAGGCGTAGCGCCGCCAGTGAGCGACGCCGGCGTCGCTGAGGCCGCGGCCGATCTGGGCGCTGCTTGGCGTGGCGATGGCCCGCGCCGCCGCGCCGGCCGCGAAATCGCCGAGGTCGCGCCGCTCCACCTCGAGGAAATCGCACAGTTTGCCGGTGACGTCGGCGAAACCGGCCACGAGGTCCTCATGCCGGACTTCGAGAACGTCCAGTGGCAGGGCGGCGCGGTAGATTTCGCCGGCGGTCATCACCGCGTCGTAGTAGCGCGCGGCGCTCTCGAGATCGGTCAAGGCCCAGGTCGACGGGTTCATGTTGAACGCCCGGCGGAAGCCGCCGAGCACGACGTCGCGCGGGTCGCGGATGGCGAAGAGGATCTTCGCGCGCGGGAACATCCTCGCGATCAGCGGCAGGCGCAGGGTATGCAACGGATGCTTGTCGACGAGCATCTTGCCTGGCGAGCCGGCGCCGAACGACGCCGCCGCGCGCCAAAATGCCTCCCGCAGCGGCTCCAGCAGATCGTCGACCACAGCCGCGAGACGCTCGAAGCCGCCGGCGCCGCGCATGAACGCCGCCTCCGCCTCGGCGAGCAACGGCCGTTCGCCGACCGCATGGATCTGCGGATGGCTGGCCAGCACCTGTTCCAGCAAGGTCGTTCCAGAGCGCGGAAAGCCGATCAGGAAGGCGACAGACCGCTCCGCGACGCCGAGGCCGCCCGATCCCGCACCCGCCACGCCTCGTCGGGAATGGACTGAAACTCCTCGACCATGGCCGCGATAGTCTCGTGCATTGCCGCGGCGCCGGGCCGGTCGTGGACATCGGCGAATAGCGTCCGCAGGTCACGGTTGCCCTCGGCATAGGCGTCGAACGCCTCGCGGTAGCGACGTTGGCCGTCGAGCGCGTCGCCGAGCAGCAGCTTCGCCTCGGCGCGCGCTTGCGGGTTCAGGCGCTCGAGGACGATGATGTCGCGAAAACGGCGTTCGGCGGCGGCGAAATCGCCCTCGCCAAGATCGATGCGCGCCAAGTGCGTCAGGGCGTCGGTCTGCCAGGGCGAGGCAGCATAGGCGCGCTCGGCCAGAGGCCGCGCGGTCGCCCAGTCGCCGGTGCGGACCGCCAGGCCGGCAAGCCCCGCCAGGGCGTCGGCGTGTCCGGGATCGAGCGCCACCGTTCGCTCGAACGCCGACCTGGCGGCCGGCAAGGCGCCCAGATGTTCCGCCGCCCAGCCGTAGCCATAGTGCGCTTCGGCCGAGTTCGGCGCGGCGCGGATCGCAGCCTCCAGCACCTTCGCGGCCTCGCGTTCGCGCCGCAACTCGACCAGGGAGTATCCGACCAAGATCAGCAGGCGGGCGTCGCTTGGGGCGAGGCGCAACCCCTCCCCCGCCTCGGCGATCGCGCCTTCGAAGTCTCCCGCCGCCTTACGTCCCAGCGCCGTCAGCCAGTGGATGGTCGCATCCTTCTGCCCCGTGGCTTTGGCCTTGCGCGCCAGCGCGATCGCCCGCTCCGGATCGCTAGCGGCGATTCCCGCCAAATCGGCGGCCGGAACGGTTGCACGGGCGCGCGAGGCGGCGGCGCGAGTTCTCGTGTCAATTCAAGCCGGACCTCTCCAGGCAGATTGCGACCGCCTGTAGCGCCGCCGCGCCGTCAAAAAAAGAAAGGGCCGGGCCGCCGTTGTCGGCGGGCCCGGCCCCGAAAGTCTCGCTTTGAGCGCCGAGGCTAGAAGTTGGCGGTCACACCGAGGAAGAACACGCGGCCGAGCGGGTCGAACACCTGCGGATAGGTGTTGCCGTTGCCGAACGGCGGCGAGGTGATGCCGAAGCTGATCTGGTCGAGCAGCGGCGGGGTGCGGTCGAAGATGTTGTTCACGCCGCCGCGGAAGGTGTAGCGATCCTTCAGCTTATAGGTGAACGCCAGATCGAAGTAGCTGAAGGCTGGGATCCTGGCATCCGTCGGGAGGTTGTCCTTCGCGTAGGTTCCCGAGCCCGGCACACCTTGACCTGGCTCGAACAGTTCGAGGTCGGTCTGGTTGGTGTTGAAGTCCAGCTTGGTCGAGCTGAGGAAACGCCAGTTCGCCGAAAGCTGCAGCTTCCATGGCGTGTTCCACGTGACGCGGAACTGGTGGCGCCACTTGGGGGTCGGGGTGCCGCAGGTCAGGCCATAGAGTCCCGCGCAGTCATAGGATGTTCCGTCCGGCAGGGTCGTCTTCAGATCGTGGACGTAGGTGCCCTGCAGGTTGAAGGCCAACGACCCATAATCGCCCCAGCCGAAGTCCTGGAAGCCGAAGCGGTAGTTCGCCTCCACGTCGAAGCCCGAGGTCTTCAACGATCCGGCGTTGATCAGCGGCTGGTTGATGAACCCGAGACCATTGCCGCCGTACAGGGCGCCGAACAGCTGCGCGTTACGCGTGATCTGGGCGCAGTCGAACGCGTTGTTGAGAACGGCGCAGTTGTTGAGCAGGGTGTCGGCGGGAAGGTTCAAGATCGCCTGATCAACGACGATGTGGAAATAATCGAAGCTGAACGAGAACCCGCGGAAGAACTGCGGTGTAACAACAAAGCCCGCCGAAAACGTCTTGCCGATTTCCGGCGTCAGAGCCGGATTACCGCCCGAGAAATTCCCGCATTGCGAGGCCGGGCACTTGGGCGTGAGCCCATAATAGGTGGCCTCATACTGGGCGAGCGTCAGACCAGGGAAGGAATTCTGGAACGTGTTTAGGCAAGCTTGAGGCCCAAGCGCCGGAGCCGGTCCGGCACATGGATCGTTGGCGCCCACCAGACCCGGTGTCGCCGGAAGGAAAAGTTCCTGCACGTTCGGAGCGCGGACAGCCCGCTCGTAGGACGCCCGCAACCGCAGGTCGGGGACGATCTGCCAGTCGCCGCCAACTTTGTAAGTGCTGTTGCTGCCGCCAGATGTGTAATCCGAGTAGCGATAGCCAGCCTCGAACGTCAGGTCCTTCGCGAATGGCATGTCCTGGACCAAGGGCACACGGATTTCACCGAAGACGTCCTTGTCGGACTGCGAGCCTTGCGTGTTCTTGGTGGATCCACCCCGTCCCGCGAGATCGCCGCTCTGGATCGTGGCGTCGTAATTAGTCTTCAGGAACTCCCGCCGGTACTCGGCGCCGATCGAGATGCCAACGCCATCGGTCGCGGCTGGCGATTTGATGCCGTACTGGCCGAGGTTGCCCGCGACGCTGCCGGTGACCACCTGCTCGGTGGTGACGCCAGTGTCGATCGCGGTGCCCGTCAGATAGTTGAGGGCGGCCGGCGTTACGCCACCCGCGGTCCAGATGTTGTAGGGGACGCACGCGGCGTCGGTCGGCGCCGCGCCGTTCACAGAGGTCTGAGACAAGCAGACCGGGGCGCCGACAGGCAGCGTGCCGACTCCGCCGACGGCGGGGTTAGGCACCACATCAAGCGCATTCTTGAGGTGCGAGTTCAGGAAGTAGCCGCCCTCGATGTCGGTCAGGTTCGACTGGCCGTATTGCATCGAGACGTCGTAGGTCCATCCCTGCCCGAGATCGCCGCGCGAACCGAAGACGATACGATAATCCTGGTGCTCGAGATCCGACGTCCGGCCGCCGCCCTCGACGTTCCGGCGGCCGATGTCGGCCTGAGCGACGGTCGGCGTTCCCGCCGCCGGTCCGCAGAGGGTCGCGGCCGCCGCGGCGGTCAGCAGCGGGTCGTTGCACGGAATGTTGTATGTGTTGTCGCCGAAGAACGAACCCGATCCGGCGATCTGCGCGACCGTGTGGTCGTCCATGAACATGAAGCTCGAATAGAGATCAACCGCCGGATTGATCTCGTAATGCGAGAACTCGCCCGCCGTGTAGCGCGTGTCCGGCCGTTGCAGATAGTTCAGCGGCGCAAAATTGTACGCCTGACCGATGCCGAACGGCGCTAGCAGGCCGTTTACCGGGGGCGCGAGAATGGTGAAGTTTCCGCCAGCGTTGGGTCCGGTGAGCGGCAGGAGCCGGCCGGTGGCGGTCGTTCCTGTCGATCCCGAACAGTACTGCTGGGCGGTATTGGAGGTGTTGGTCGCCAGAGCGCAGTTGCTCCAATCGTACTTGGCTTCCAGGACCGGCTGGATCGACGTGTAGCCGAGATAGAACTCGCCGTTGCCCTTGCCGTCCGGCGAGTTGACCCCGCCGGTGATAGTGGCGGTGTAGCGCTGGCCGGTCCACACGGCGCCAGACGGGAACGTCAAGTTGGGGAAGCCGAAACTCGTGGAGCCGAAGGCGTTGGCGTTCCGCACCTGCTGGTTACTATTGCCGTGCTCGCCGATGGAAAACTCGCCGTCGAACTGCAGGCCTTCGAAGTTCTTCTTCATGATGAAGTTGACGACCCCGGCGATGGCGTCGGAGCCGTAGACGGCGGAGGCGCCGCCGGTGAGGACTTCCACCCGGTCGATCAGGGCCGGCGGGATGAAGTTGAGGTCGGCGACGGGAACGGTCGGGTCGCCGGGCTGCAGGCGCTTGCCGTCAACCAGGACGAGGGTGCGGGTGTTGCCGAGGCCGCGCAGGTCGACTGTCGCGGTGCCGCTGGAGCCGTTCGATTCGAACTGGCCGAAGTCGGCGAACGCCTGCGGCAGGTTGTTGATCAGGTCTTCGACATTGGTCGTGCCCTGCAGCTTGACCTGCTGCGAGTTGACCGCCGTCACCGGGCTGATGCTGGTGAGGTTGGGCTGAGGGATGCGCGAGCCGGTGACCACGAACTCCTGAACCTGGGTCGAGCCGTTGGCCGAGACGCCCGATGGCGAAGCCTGGGCGGTGGAGGCGACCGAGCCGGACGGCGTGGTCTGGGCGCTCGCCGCGCCGGCGGCGATCAGCGCGACGCCGGAGATCATGGACGAAGCCAGGAGTCGGGCGCGGACAGTGGATTGGGTCAAAAGTGTGCTCCTCTGGCGGCGATCGCGACGCGAGCTTGGCGCTCGGCGCGGGCCGAAAGCGTGAATGACGTCCGGGCGTTCACCCCCCGGGTTACGCCGCTGTTAGCTTCGCCCGCCTGAATCGGTCAACGGCCGAACGCCTTTTGGCTGGCGAATGGCCGCCAGCCTGTCACTTTCTAGTCACAGACACGGTCGCATGACGCTGGGCGACCTGCTAGAGGGCGACGGCGAATCCTCGCTTGGGCGGCCCCCTCCACACCCGCGGTGGTCCCCCTCTTCCGCGGCGCGGGGGAGGATCCGGCTGAGCAGGTCGGTTGATGGTTCCTCCTCCTGGAATGGGACCCGAGGACAGACTACGCGGTGGAGGGCGCTCGCCTCGGTGAAGCGATCGCAAGTTCAAGGTGGTTGATGGTGATGAAGCGAATCGGTCGGGCGAACGGACCGGCGATCATCCTCGTCGCGCTCGCGGGCGCCGCGAACGCCGCGCCCAATGGGTCGCCGGCGACGCCCGCCGCCGTGCAGCGGGTGCTCGATTGTCGCGCCGTCGCCGAGAGCGCCGCCCGGCTCGCCTGCTTCGACCAGGCGGTGGCCGCGATGGAAACGGCGCAGACGAGCGGCGAGCTGGTCAGCATCGACAAGGCGCAGCGGCGCGCCGCCCGTCGCCAAGCCTTCGGTCTGCCGCTGCCGAGTCTCTCCTTCCTTGATCGCGGCGAGCGGCCCGAGGAAGCCAATCGCATCGTCGCCACCGTCGCCTCGGCCAAGGCCGATCCCTATGGCAAGTGGACCATCCGCCTCGACGACGGCGCGGTATGGCGCCAGATCGACGACACCGAACTCGACAAGCCGCCGCGGCCTGGCTCCAAAGCCGAGATCGAGCGCGCCATGCTCGGCAGCTTCCGGATGAAGATCGACGGCCAGTTCCCGATTCGGGTGCATCGAGAACAGTGACGAAGGCGAACGCGGTTGCCTCGCCGCAAGGCGTTACGCTAGGCGCTCCGGAACCTCGATGACCGAACAGC
>CAVVXO010000007.1:0-32445 GCA_963752245.1 uncultured Alphaproteobacteria bacterium | reverse complement strand
AAATCCGCGCCCCCGCCGCGCTACATGGCCGCCGTCTCCCCGATTCCCCACGTTCACCCGCGGAGCGCCGCCGCATGGCCGCACAGTATATTTTTCAGATGCAGGGTCTCTCCAAGACCTTCCCCGGCGGCAAGAAGCTGTTCGAGAACATCTGGCTGTCCTTCTATCCCGACGCCAAGATCGGCGTGGTCGGGGTCAACGGCTCGGGCAAGTCGACGCTGCTGAAGATCATGGCCGGCATCGACACCGAGTTCGCCGGCGAGGCGCGGCCCGCCGAGGGCACGCGGATGGGCTATCTCGAGCAGGAGCCGCATCTCGATCCGGCGCTCGACGTCTGGGGCAATGTCATCGCCTGGTGCGAGGAGAAGCAGCGTCTTCGATCAGTACAACGCCGTCGCCGCCAAGCTGGGCGAGGATTACTCCGACGAGCTGATGGAGGAGATGACGGCGCTGCAGGAGAAGCTCGACGCCGGCGATCTGTGGGACATCGATTCCAAGATCGAGATGGCGATGGACGCGCTGCGCTGCCCGCCGGACGACGCGCCGGTCGACAACCTCTCCGGCGGCGAGCGGCGGCGGGTGGCGCTGGCGCGGCTGCTGCTCTCCAAGCCGGACATGCTGCTGCTCGACGAGCCCACCAACCACCTCGACGCCGAGAGCGTCGCCTGGCTGCAGCATCACCTCGAGAACTTTCCCGGCTGCGTCATCCTCGTCACCCACGACCGCTACTTCCTCGACCAGGTGACCAAATGGACCCTGGAGCTCGATCGCGGCCAGGGCATCCCCTACGAGGGCAACTATTCGGCGTGGCTGGAGCAGAAGGAAAAGCGCGTCCGCCAGGAGCAGAGCGAGAGCGAGGCGCGCCAGCGCGCCATGGCGCGCGAGCTGGAATGGGTGCGCTCCAACGCCAAGGCGCGCCAGACCAAGAGCAAGGCGCGCCTCGCCGCCTACGAGGAGATGGCCAATCGCCAGGAGCGGGAGAAGCAGTCCTTCGCCACCATCCAGATCCCGCCGGGCCCGAGGCTCGGCAATGTGGTCCTCGAGGTCGACAACCTCGAGAAGGAGTATGGCGACAAGGTGCTGTTCAAGGGACTGTCGTTCAAGCTGCCGCCGAACGGCATCGTCGGGGTGATCGGGCCGAACGGCGCCGGCAAGTCGACGCTGTTCAAGCTGATCACCGGGCAGGAGCAGCCGGACGCCGGGTCAGTCCGCCTCGGCGAGACGGTGAAGCTCGCCTACGTCGACCAGTCCCGCGACGATCTCGATCCGAACGCCACCGTGTGGCAGGCGATCTCCAATGGGCTCGACGTGATCAAGGTCGGCAATCGCGAGCTGATCAGCCGCGCCTATGTCGGCTCGTTCAACTTCAAGGGGAGCGACCAGCAGAAGAAGGTCGGCCTGCTCTCAGGCGGCGAGCGCAACCGCGTGCATCTGGCCAAGACGCTGACCGCCGGCGGCAACGTCATCCTGCTCGACGAGCCGACCAACGATCTCGACATCGAGACGCTGCAGAACCTCGAGGAGGCGCTGGAGGAGTTCGCCGGGTGCGCCGTGGTCATCAGCCACGACCGCTGGTTCCTCGATCGCCTGGCGACGCACATCCTCGCCTTCGAGGGCGACAGTCACGTCGAATGGTTCGAGGGGAACTTCGAGGCCTACGAGGAGGACAAGAAGCGGCGGCTAGGCGCGGACTCGCTGATCCCGCACCGCATCAAATTCCAGAAATTTAGCCGCTGACGCCTAATCTCGTCCGGCGGAGGGCTGGCGCGAAGCGCCGGGTGGGGAACCCTGGCGAAGAGCGCCGGCGCTCGCCGACAGGCCCCGACACCAGCGCTCCACCCGACGGCTTCGCCGCCCCCCCTCGCACGAAGGGAGGGAACAGCCCAGGCGATGCTATCTTACTTCGGCGGGCCGCCGCCGTCCGTTGGCGCGTTCGGGGTGGTCGAGGGCGAGGCCGGCGGCTGACCCATCGAGCCGGGCGTCGACATGCCCTTGTCCTCGCCATTGGGGTTGGGCGTCGGCGAGGCGCCGCCGCTCATCGCGCCAGCCGAGCCTTGATCGGCGCCGCCCATCGAGCCGCCGGCGCCCATCGAACTGCCGGGACCTTGCGAGTTGGTCGTCCCGGGCTGGTTGCTCATCGACGAGCCGTTGTTCGGCGCGCCGTCCATGTCGTCCCCGGGAGTCTGGCCGCCGGTCGCGCCGCCGGCCATGTCGCCGCCAGTGCTCATGTCGCCACCGCTCATGCCGCCGTGGTGCGAACTCTTCGTGTAGGAGTCGAGCTCGCTGTACGGGATCGGCTGGGCGGGGGCCGCGTAGGAGCCGCCGCCGCCGCCCGAGCCGCCGTGGCCGTGGTGGCGGCCCTTGTGATGCTTGCCGCCCTTCTTGTGGTGGTGATGATGGTGGCTCTTGTGACTGCTCTTGCTCATCGAGGCCGAGCCGCCGCTCGACATGCTGGAGCTGCTGGCGGCGGTCCCGCTGGCGGCGCCGCCGGCGGCGGTGGTGTCGCCGCCGGCTGTCGACTGGGCGGCCGCGGCCCCGGCTGTCAGCGCCGCGGCGGCGACGCTGGCGATCAGAACCTTGGTGTTCATCATGGAGTCTCCGTCTTCTTTTTTTCAGGGGACGGCCCCCGGCCGCCCATCGTTGCTGAACGGCCGAGCGGCCAATCCGTTGCCGAGGCGACCGCCTGTTCGCTAGAGCGACGGTTTCGACCCCCTCGAGCACCGCCTGCCGCCGCGCGATGTCCAAGCCCGCCATCCTCATCGTCCAGCCGCATCTTGGACCCCTGGCGCGGTTTTTCGAGCCTCACTATGGCGTGTTCAAGCTGTGGGAGGCCCCGCCGATCGAGGCGGTCAACGTGATCCGCGCCCTGGTCGTCGCCGGCGAATATCCGCTCGACAAGGCTCTGGTCGCCCGGCCTGCCCAATCTGGGGCTGATCGCCTGCTTCACCTCCGGCTACGACGGCATCGACCTCGCCTGGGCGCGCGAGCGCGGCCTGCAGCGTCAGCCACTCGCCGGGCGTCAATCACGAGGATGTCGCCGATCATGCGCTGGGCCTGATCCTCGCCGCCTGGCGGCGGATCGCCGAGGGCGACCGCACGATTCGCGCCGGCGGCTGGAGTCGCGAGGAGCGAATGATCAGCCGCAGCCTCGCCGGCCGCGCGCTCGGCATTGTCGGGCTGGGCGAGATCGGCGCGGCGAGCGCCCGGCGCGCCGAGGCGTTCGGCCTGACAGTGTCGTGGTGGGGGCCGCGCGACAAGCCCGAGGCGCCGTGGCCGCGCGCCGAGAGCCTCCTGGCGCTCGCCGAAAGCAGCGACATCCTGCTGGTCGCCTGCCGCGCCAGCGAGCAGACCCGCGGCCTCGTGTCGCGCGAGATCATCGAGGCGGTCGGTCCGCGCGGCCTGCTGGTCAATGTCTCGCGCGGGCAGCTTGTCGACGAGGACGCCCTGATCGCCGCCCTGCGCGAGGGCCGGCTCGGCATGGCCGCTCTCGACGTCTACGCCGAGGAGCCGACTCCGGCGGAGCGCTGGGCGGATGTGCCCAACGCGGTGCTGACGCCGCACATCGGCGGGGCGACCACCGGGGCCGGCCCGAAGATGATCGCCCTGACGCTCGAGAACCTTCGCCGCTTCTTCGCCGGCGAGCCGCTGGCCAACCCCGCCCGCGAGTAAGAGCCTCCGCCCCCCGGTTCGGACGGCCTCGATCGGGACGGTTGACTTAGGCATATAAAGATATCTTTATATCGCGGGTGCCCACATCGTTCGAGGACGTGGTCGGAACCCTGCGCGCCGCCGGCGAACCCTCCCGGCTGCGCCTGCTCGCGCTGCTGCGGCGCGAGGAGCTGACGGTGGGCGAGCTCGCCTCGGTGCTGGCGCAGAGCCAGCCGCGGGTCTCGCGGCATTTGCGCCTGCTCGCCGAAGCCGGCCTGGTCGAGCGGTTCCCCGACGGCTCGCTGGTCTTTTATCGGCTGGCCGCCGACGCCGATCGCTGGCGCCTCATCGAGGCGGCGCTGGCGGCGATGACGCCGTCCGATCCGCGCCTGACCACCGACCGCGACCGCTTGGCGGCGGTGTCGCAAGCGCGAGCCCGCCGGGCGGCGGCCTATTTCGCCGCCAACGCCGAGCGCTGGGACCAGATCCGGGCCTTCCACACCTCGGAAGCGGAGGTCGAGGCGGCCATCGTCGCCTTGGTGGGCGAGGCGCCGGTCGGTCGGCTGATCGATCTGGGGTCCGGGGCCGGGCGCATGCTGACTCTGCTCGGCGGCCGGGCGCGCACCGCCGTCGGCCTCGATCTGTCGGGCCGCATGCTCGACATCGCCCGGGCGCGTCTGGCCGAGGCGGGCCTGGCCGCCTGCGAGCTGCGGCACGGCGACATCCTCGCCACCGGCCTGCCGGACGGGGCCGGCGACCTGGTGGTCATCCATCAGGTGCTGCACTATCTCGCCGATCCGGCGCGCGCCGTTTCCGAGGCGGCGCGCCTCACCGCCTCGGGCGGCCGGCTGGTGATCGTCGATTTCGCGCCGCACGACATCGAGGTCTTGCGCGCCGAACACCAGCACCGCCGGCTCGGCTTCGCCGATGCCGAGATCGAGCGCTGGGCGGCCGCCGCCGGCCTGGCGCTCGACGCGACCGCCACCTTGCCGCCGGCGACGCCCGGCGGGCTGACGGTGAAGATTTGGCGCGCCAGCCGCCTCGCGCCGCGCTTGCGAGCCGCCGCATGAACGCGCCGGTCCTCGCCAGCGCTCCGCGAAAGATCGTGGAGAGCGCCCTGGGGCCAGTGGCCCGCGCCGGCCATCGCGCTCGCGGTCGGCCGAACGTCTCGTTCGAGTTCTCGCCGCCGAAGACGCCGGAGGCCGAGGAGTCGCTGTGGCGGGCGATCCGCCGGCTGGAGCCGCTGGCCCCCGACTTCATCTCCGTCACCTACGGCGCCGGCGGCTCGACTCGCGAGCGCACCCACCGCACCGTGCTGCGCGTGCTGCGCGAGACCCATCTCACGCCGGCCGCCCACCTCACCTGCGTCGAAGCCTCGCGCGAGGAGGTCGACGGCATCATCCGCGATTACGGCGAGGCGGGGATTCGCCGCCTGGTCGCCTTGCGCGGCGACCCGCCCGGCCAGATCGGCGGCGTCTACCAGCCGCGCGCCGATGGCTACGCCAACGCCACCGAGCTCACCGCGGCGATCCGGAGGGCCGGCGACATCGAGGTGTTCGTCGGCCTCTATCCGCAGGTGCACCCCGAAAGCCCGTCGGTGGCGCACGACATCGATGTGCTGAAGGCCAAGGTCGATGCCGGCGCCAGCCGCGCCATCACCCAGTTCTTCTTCGACATCGACGGTTTCCTGCGCTTCATGGAGCGGGTGCGCGCCGCCGGCGTCGCCCTTCCGGTGAGCGTCGGGATCATGCCGGTGACCAGCTTCGCCGGCCTGAAGCGCATGACCGCGCCGATGCGCGTCGCCCTGCCGGACTGGATGGGCAATCTGTTCGAGGGGCTGGACGCCGATCCCGAGACCCGCCGGCTGATCGCCGCCTCGGTGGCCGCCGAGATGTGCGCCCGCCTGCGCGAGGAGGGCTTCGACGACTTCCATTTCTACACCCTCAATCGCGCCGATCTGGTCTACGCCATCTGCCGGGTGCTGGGCGTCAGCGAGGCCGCGGCGTGAGTATTCTTCGTCGTGTCGGCCGACCCGCGCGTGAAACAATCAGCCGCACGACGCACCGCCGCCCGCTGGAGCGGTTCGCGTGAGCGGGGCGCTGGCGCGACTGCAGGCGGAGGCGGGCGGGCGGATCCTGGTGCTCGACGGCTCGTGGGGCGTGATGATCCAGCGCCAGGGTCTGGACGAGGCGGCCTATCGCGGAGCGAGGTTCGCCGATCACCCTCGTTCGTTGAAGGGCGACAACGATCTGCTCTGCCTGACGCGGCCAGAGTTCGTGACCGAGCTGCACGACGCCTACTTCGCCGCCGGCGCCGACATCGCCGAGACCAACACCTTCAACGCCACGGTCATCAGTCAGGCGGACTACGGGCTCGAGAGCGCCGTGCGCGAGATCAACCTCGCCGCCGCCCGCTTGGCGCGCGAGAGCGCCGACCGCTGGAGCGCCCGTACGCCGGACAGGCCGCGCTTCGTCGCCGGGGCGATCGGACCGACCAACCGCACCCTCTCGATGTCGGCGGATGTCGACGATCCGGGAGCGCGGGCGGTGTCCTTCGACCAGCTGCGCGCGTCTTACGCCGAGCAGGCCGCCGCCCTGATCGAGGGCGGCGTCGACTTCCTCCTGATCGAGACCATCTTCGACACCCTGAACGCCAAGGCGGCGATCAAGGCGATTTTCGACCTCGCCGAGGAGGGCGTGGCCGTGCCGCCGATGTGGATCTCCGGGACGATCACCGACCGCTCTGGCCGCACCCTTTCTGGCCAGACGGTCGAGGCGTTCTGGAACTCGGTGCGCCACGCCCGGCCGTTCGCCGTCGGGCTGAACTGCGCCCTGGGCGCCGAGCTGATGCGCCCGCACCTCGCCGAGATCGGCCGGGTCGCCGACACGCTGGTCGGCGGCTACCCGAACGCCGGCCTGCCCAACGCCATGGGCGACTACGACGAGACGGCCGAGGAGACGGCGAGCCGTCTCGGCGAATGGGCAAGGGCCGGCCTGGTCAACATCGTCGGCGGCTGCTGCGGCACGACTCCCGAGCACATCCGCCAGATCGCCGAGGCCGTGGCCGGCGTCGAGCCGCGCGCCATTCCGGATCGCAGGCCCGCTCTGCGCCTTTCCGGCCTCGAGGCTTTCGAATTGGCGTGAGGCCGGTCTTCGTCAACATCGGCGAGCGGACCAACGTCACCGGCTCGGCCCGCTTTCGCAAGCTGATCGCCGCCGGCGACTATGTGGCCGCGCTCGAGGTGGCGCGCGACCAGGTCGCCGCCGGCGCCCAGGTGCTGGACGTCAACATGGACGAGGGCCTCCTCGACAGCGTCGCCGCCATGACCACCTTCCTCAACCTGATCGCCGCCGAGCCGGACATCGCCCGCGTGCCGATCATGGTCGACAGCTCCAAATGGGAGGTGATCGAGGCGGGCTTGAAGTGCGTCCAGGGCAAGGCGATCGTCAACTCGATCAGCCTGAAGGAAGGGGAGGGCGCCTTCCTTCGCCAGGCCGAGCAGTGCCGCCGCTACGGCGCCGCCGTGGTGGTGATGGCCTTCGACGAGGCCGGCCAGGCGGACACCCGGGCGCGCAAGGTGGCGATCTGCGAGCGCGCCTATCGCCTGCTGACCGAGCGCCTCGACTTTCCGCCCGAGGACATCATTTTCGATCCCAACATCTTCGCGGTCGCCACCGGCATCGAAGAGCATGACGGCTATGGCGTCGCCTTCATCGAGGCGACCCGCTCGATCAAACAAATGCTGCCGCACGCCAAGATCTCCGGCGGCGTGTCGAACGTCTCGTTCAGTTTCCGCGGCAACGAGCCGGTGCGGCGGGCGATGCACGCCGTCTTCCTCTATCACGCGATCAATGCCGGGATGGACATGGGCATCGTCAACGCCGGCGACCTGCCGGTCTATGACGAGATCGAGGCGGAACTGCGCGAGGCCGTCGAGGACGTCATCCTCAACCGAAGAACCGGCGCGACCGAGCGGCTGGTGGAGCTCGCGCCGAAATACAAGGGCGGCAAGGCGGTCGAACGAGTTGTCGACCTTTCCTGGCGCCAGGCGGGCGTCGCCGAGCGCCTGGCCCACGCCCTGGTGCACGGGATCGATGAATACATCGATGCCGATGTCGAGGAGGCCCGGCTCGCGGCGGCCAAGCCGCTGCAGGTGATCGAAGGGCCGCTGATGGCGGGGATGAACCGGGTCGGCGATCTGTTCGCCGCCGGCAAGATGTTCCTGCCGCAGGTGGTCAAGTCGGCGCGCGTGATGAAGCGCGCCGTCGCCTGGCTGCTGCCGTTCATGGAGGCCGAGGCGAGCGGCCAGCGCCAGAGCGCCGGCAAGATCGTCATGGCCACCGTCAAAGGCGATGTTCACGACATCGGTAAGAACATCGTCGGCGTCGTCCTTCAGTGCAACAACTTCGAGGTCATCGACCTGGGCGTCATGGTCCCGGCCGACCGCATTCTCGACGAGGCGGAGCGGGTGGGCGCCGACGCGATCGGGCTCTCCGGCCTGATCACCCCGTCCCTCGACGAGATGGTGTTCGTCGCCAAGGAGATGGAGCGGCGCGGCTTTTCCGTTCCGCTGCTGATCGGCGGGGCGACGACCAGCCGCACCCACACCGCGGTGAAGATCGAGCCGGGCTACGCGCGCGGTTCCACCACCTATGTCGTCGACGCCAGCCGCGCCGTGGGTGTCGTTTCCCGGCTGCTCTCGCCCAGCGAGAAGGCTGGGTTCGAGGGCGCGACGCGGCATGAGTACGCCCGCATCCGCGAGCAGTTCGGCCGCGCCCAGCCCGCCAAGCAGCGCGCCTCGCTGGCGGCGGCCTGGGCCAATCGCGCCGCCATGGACTGGCAGGCGTACGCGCCGCCCCGGCCGAGCTTCATCGGCGCGCGGGCGGTGACCGATATTGGCCTCGCCGATCTCGTCCCGTTCATCGACTGGACGCCGTTCTTCTCCGCCTGGGAGCTGGTCGGGCCCTACCCCGCCATTCTCAGCGACGAGGCCATGGGCGCGGCGGCGCGCGAACTGCACGCCGACGCCGTGAAGTTGCTCGACAGCATTCTGGCCGAAGGCTCGCTGGAAGCGCGCGGCGTGGCCGGCTTCTGGCCGGCGAACGCCCACGGCGATGACGTGATCGTCTGGACCGACGAGTCGCGCACCGTGGAGCGAGCGCGGCTGCACATGCTGCGCCAGCAGATGGTCAAGAGCGCCGGCCGGCCGAACCTCTGTCTATCGGATTTCATCGCGCCGGACGGCGAGGACTGGATCGGCGGCTTCGCGGTGACCGCCGGCATCGGCGAGCGCGCGCTCGCCGCCCGTTTTCGCGAGAGGGGCGATGACTATTCGGCGATTCTGGCGAGCGCGCTCGCCGATCGTCTGGCCGAAGCCTTCGCCGAGGCGCTCCACTACCGCGTGCGTCGTGAACTGTGGCGCTATTCGCCGGACGAGCCGTTCGACCCCGCCGCCCTGCTCGAAGGCCGTTATCGCGGCATCCGACCGGCCCCCGGCTATCCCGCGCAGCCGGATCACACCGAGAAAGGCACTCTGTTCGACCTGCTCGAAGCGGAGCCGGCGACCGGCATCCGCCTCACCGAGAGCTTCGCCATGAGCCCGCCGGCGTCGGTCTCCGGCCTCTATTTCGCTCACCCGGCCGCCGAGTACTTCGGCGTGGGCAAGATCGGTCGCGACCAGGTGATCTCGTATGCCGAGCGCAAAGGGTGGCGCCTGGCCGAGGCGGAGCGCTGGCTGGCCCCGATCCTCGCCTATGAGCCTTGACATCCGCTCGCCGCCGTGAACATTCGGCGAACTGTTTGAAGCAATCGTCCGAGGAGCCGCCGCCATGAGCGACGAGGTCATCTTCTACACCAACCCAATGTCGCGCGGCCGCATCGTCCGTTGGATGCTGGAGGAGGTGGGCGAGCCCTACCGCACCGAGATCGTCGAATACGCCGACATCAAATCGCCGGCGTATCTCGCGATAAACCCGATGGGCAAAATACCCTCGCTGACGCATGGCGACGTCGTGGTCACTGAATGCGCGGCCATTTGCGCCTACCTCGCCGATGCCTTTCCCAACGCCAACCTCGCGCCGCCGGCCGGCGACAAGCGGCGCGGAACCTATTTGCGCTGGCTGTTCTTCGCCGCCGGACCGATCGAATCGGCGGTGATGAACCGCGCCCTCGGCGTCGAGGTGCCGACCGATCGCGAACGGATGGTCGGCTATGGGTCGTACGCGACCTTGATGAGCGTCATCGAGCAGGCTGTTTCGGCCGGCGACTACCTCGTGGGAGACCAGTTCACCGCCGCCGACATCTATTTCGGCTCGCAGCTCGGCTGGGGCATGCGCTTTGGCGGCATCGACAAGCGGCCGGCTTTCGAAGCCTATGTCGCGCGCCTGACCAGCCGGCCGGCCTACGCCAGGGCGAACGAGATCGACGGCCCCATGCCGGGCTAACGGTCGGCCGGCGACGCTCAGAGCCTGATGGGCGCCACATAGGCCGGCAATTCGCCGTAGTAGGCGGCGACCGCGGCGGTCAGTTCGCGCACCATCTCCCGCTCACCCTCCGATAGGAACGGGTTCCAGACATCGAGGATCAGCACGGCGCGCCAGTCGTCGCTGTCGTTCCACGCTTCGTGTTCGATCGTATCGTCGAAAATGAGCGCCTCGCCCGGGCGCCAGTCGCGGGTCTCGGCGCCGACCCTGAAACCGCAGCGCGGTGGGATCACCAGAGGGACGTGCACGACCAGGCGGGCGTTGGTGGTCCCGGTGTGCGGCGGAATTCGCGTGCGGGGCTCCAGGATCGAGAACATGGCGGTTGGCGCGCAGCCGGGCAGGTCGCAGCTCGGCCACTCCCGCAAGGCGGCCGCGGTGTTCGGGCACCGGGCCAGGTTGGCGCCGTGCCGCTCTCCCTCGCGCCAGAAGAAGAAGGCGCTCCAGCGGCGGGAATTGTTCAGCTCTCGCCAGATGCCGCCATCCGCCCCCACAACCGCCATGTACGGCCTCAGGCTCGCCCGGTCGGCCGCCATCACGCTCATCAGCTCATCGGTGATCGCCGGCGTCGCCGCCTCGATGGTCTTCAGCCAGGGAAACAGGTCACGGTCGTAGAATTCATAGATCGGCAGGTGCGGCACGAACAGAAAGCTTGGCTGCGGCCGGTACACGCGCCGCCTCAGCAGCAGGGTCTGCATGGCGTGGTCGACGCGCAGCAACGATTCGCCCGCGTGACGCCGCCGCGTCGGCTCCAGCCGCTCGGCGAGGAACTGGCCGAGCTCGGCGTTGTTGGCCTCGATGACGCCCTTGGCCCGGCCGATCGCGCGCGCGAGCGGCGGCGGCGGCGCGGCGCCGGCGGGAGTGAGCCCCAGGGCGGTGCGATAGATCGCCGCCGCGGTTCGCCGGCGGCCGAGCTGTTCATTCAGTTCAGCGGCTTGCAGCAGGGCCGAGACGCTGCGGGGCTCGACCGCCAGGGCGCGCTCGGCGGCCGCCAGCGCTTCGCCGGACCGACCGAGCCCAGCAAGGCAGTAGGATCGGCTCAGATGGGCGAGCGCGCGATCAGGCCGCGTCGCGATCACCTCGTCGAGCAGCGATAGAGCGCCGGAGAAGTCGCCGGCCGCCAACTTGAGCAGGGCCGCGCCTTCGCCGGCGTCTGGATCGGCTGGCGAAGATGACGGCAAGCGGGTGTCGCTCGGCCTGAACTGTGGCGATCGAAGCGGCGGCATGCATGACGTCCGTGCTTTGCCCCGGAGCGCTGTTTCCCGCGAGCCGGCGCGCTTGCCAAGGGGCAATCTCCGAAAAGGCCGCGACAATCTAGAGCGCGCTTTCGCGACGGCGAGCAGTGGAGTATCGCAACTGATTGGAGGAATGCCGATGGGTGTTTCGGCGCTCACGCGCAGAGGATTGGCCGCCTTGCTCGGCGCGGCGGCGGTCTCTCGTCCCTCCATTGGCTTTGGGGCGGTCGTCGAATTGGCGCGCGGGGCGTCGCGTCTTGGCCCGCAGGCTCACCCCGACTACGAGCCGCCAACGCGCATCGGCGCGGTGCTCGACATCTATCGGCGGATGACCGCGCCGATCCGGGTCGATGGCCGCGGCCCCTTTGCCTTCGTCGTCGATACCGGCGCCAACCAGTCGGTCATTTCCGCCGAGCTCGTCGCCCAACTCGGCTTGCCGGTCGGCGCGAGCGAGCCGCTGAACGGCGTCGCCGGCGTGCAGCAGACCCCGACGACCCGCGCCTCGCTCGGGCTCGCCGGGCGAGAGGAGGCCGACGTCACCCTCTCGATCCTGCCAGCGGCGGCGATCGGCGGCGTCGGCATGCTGGGCCTGGATCGACTGGACGGCCGCAGCCTCACGCTGGATTTTCGAGGCCAGACATTGCTGATCGAAGCGAGGGGCCGCCAAGGCGGCGAACCGGGCGACATTTCAGTCAAGGCACACCGGCGCGATGGCCAGCTCACCCTGATCGACGCCGACCTGGCCGGCATCCCGCTGACCGCCCTGCTCGACTCCGGGGCGCAGAACACCGTCGGCAATCAGGCGCTGCGCCAGCTCGCCCTGACACGGCGGCCACAGACGATCTGGACGCGCACGCCGATCATGAGCGCCACCGGCCAGAGCATCGACGCCGACTTCGCCGACCTGCCGGCGCTCCGGGTCGGCGGGTTGCGCCTGCCAAACTGGCCCGTCGCTTTCGCCGACCTGCACACGTTCCAGATGTGGGATCTGACCCGCCGGCCGGCCATCCTGCTCGGCGTCGATATCCTCAGCCGGTTCGAATCTGTTTGCCTCGACTTTGGCCGTGACGAGGTTCGCTTCCGCCTGCCGCGCAACCTCGCGGCGTCGGGAGGAAACACCGCGGCGCCGCGCTCGACAACCCTTTGGCCGGCAAGCTGGGGATAGGCCAGGGCGCGGTGGCCCGGTCGCCGCGTCGCGGCGACGCTCGTCCTTGAAGCTCGGACGCGAACCGGCTATCGCCGGCCGATGGCCGAGGAGCCCGCCAAATTGGTGCTGGAAATGCTCCGGCGCCTCGACAGCAAGCTGGACCGGCTCATCGACGATGTGCGCGATCTGAGATTTCGGATGACTCACGTCGTGGAAGGACTGGCTGGCGTGAACCGGCGCCTTGATCGGCTCGCGATGCGAGTTCGACCGGACTGAGCGCCGCCTCGACCTCGTCGAACACACCGCCTAGTCGCCGCATGCCCACCGCCAAGGTCAACGGCCGCGAGGTCGCGTTCGAAGCCGGCATGACCGTGCTGCAAGTCGCCGAGCTGGCGGGCGAGGAGATCCCGCGGTTCTGCTACCATCCGCGCCTTTCCATCGCCGGCAACTGCCGCATGTGCCTCGTCGAGGTGAAGCCGGGGCCGCCGAAGCCGCAGGCCTCCTGCGCCCTGCCCGCCGCCGATGGACAGGAAATCATCACCAATTCGGCCATGGTCGAGAAGGCGCGCAAGGGGGTGATGGAATTCCTGCTGATCAACCATCCGCTCGATTGCCCGATCTGCGATCAGGGCGGCGAGTGCGATCTGCAAGATCAGGCGATGGGCTATGGCCGCGACGCGACCCGCTACGACCTCAACAAGCGCGCGGTCGAGGACAAGCACATGGGTCCTCTGATCAAGACGGCGATGAACCGCTGCATCCAGTGCACCCGATGCGTGCGGTTCGTCACCGAGGTGGCGGGGGTCTCGGAGATCGGCCTCATCTCGCGCGGCGAGGACGTCGAGATCACCACCTATCTCGACCAGGCGGTGCTCAGCGAGCTGTCGGCGAATGTCATCGACCTTTGCCCGGTGGGGGCCCTGACCTCGCGGCCTTACGCGTTCAACGCCCGCCCTTGGGAGCTGACCAAGACGCCGAGCGTCGATGTCATGGACGCCATGGGCGCCGCCATCCGCGTCGACGCGCGCGGCCCGGCGGTGCTTCGCGTGCTGCCGCGCACCAATGATGCCATCAATGAGGAGTGGATCAGCGACAAGACCCGCTACGCCTGCGATGGGCTCGGGCGCCAGCGGCTCGACCGGCCGATGATCCGCGACAACGGCCGTTTGCGCCCGGCGTCATGGAGCGAGGCGTTGGACGTGGTGGCGGCGCGACTGAAGGGCGCCGCGCCCGAGCGCGTCGGCGCCATCGCCGGCGACTTGCAGGATGCCGAGTCGATGAAAGCCCTGCTCGACCTGATGCGGGGACTGGGCGTCGGCAATATCGATTGCCGGCAGGACGGCGCCGCTCTTGGCGATGGGCCCCGGGAGAGCTGGCTGTTCAATTCGACGTTCGCCGGCATCGAACGGGCGGACGCCATCCTGCTGATCGGGACCAATCCGAGGCTCGAGGCGCCGGTGCTCAACGCCCGCTTCCGCAAGCTGTGGCTCGCCAACCGGACGCGCTTTGGCTTGATCGGCGCGGCGGCGGATTTGACCTACGCCCACGACCACCTGGGCGAGCGGCCGCGCGATGTCGCGGATTTCGCCGCTTCGGGGGCCGATTTCGCCGAGGCGTTCCTCGAGGCCGAGCGGCCAGCCGTGGTGATCGGACAGGGGGCCCTGGCCAGGCCGGACGGCGCGGCGGTGCTGCGCGCCGCCGCGGCCCTCGCCGAGCGCGCCGGCGTCGTGCGCGAGGGTTGGAACGGCTGGAACGTGCTGCACACGGCGGCGGCGCGGGTCGGCGGCCTCGATCTCGGCTTCCTGCCCAAGGACGGCGGACTCCACGCGGCCGCGATGCTGAGCGCCGGCGGCCTCGATGTCCTGTTTCTGCTCGGGGTGGACGAAGCGGACCTCTCTCGGACCGACGCTTTCGTCGTCTATCTCGGCACGCACGGCGACGCCGGCGCCCACCGGGCCGATGTGATCCTGCCGGGCGCCGCGTACACCGAAAAGAGCGGCCTCTACGTCAACACCGAGGGCCGGGTTCAGCGCGGCGAGCGCGCCGTCTTCCCCAAGGGCGAGGCGCGGGAGGATTGGGCCATACTGCGCGCCCTCTCGGGCGTCATGGGCGCGCCGCTGCCCTACGACAGTCTCGATGCCTTGCGCGAGCGGCTGTTCGCGGAGCACCCGACCTTCGCCGAGATCGGTCTTGCGCCGGGCGCGACCCCTGCCACTGTCGACCTGTCGGGCTTGGGAGGCGAAGGCGAATTCGACGACGCTCCGCTCGCGAGCGCGATCCGCGACTTTCATCTGACCAATCCGATCGCCCGCGCCAGCATCACCATGGCCGAGTGCGCCGCCCTCGTCGCCGGAGCGCCAGCGTCTCGCCGGCAAGAGGCCGCCTAGGTGGGTTTCTGGGCCGGGCCGCTCGGCTGGACGGTGGCGACTGTCCTGCAGATCCTCGCGGTGATGATCTGGATCCTGCTGTCGCTGGCCTTCCTGCTGCTCGCCGACCGCAAGATCTGGGCCGGCGTGATGCTGCGGAAGGGACCGAACGTCGTCGGCCCCTTCGGCCTGCTTCAGTCGTTCGCCGACTTCCTAAAGTTCGTGCTCAAGGAAATCGTCATCCCCGATGGCGCCGACAAGGCGGTGTTCCTGCTGGCGCCGCTGATCAGCTTCACCCTCGCGTTCGGCGCCTGGGCGGTGATCCCGCTGGCGCCCGGCTGGGTGGTGTCGAACATCAACGTCGGCATCCTCTATCTCTTCGCCATTTCCTCGCTCGGCGTCTACGGCATCATCATGGGCGGCTGGGCGTCGAACTCGAAGTATCCCTTCCTCGGCGGCCTGCGCTCGGCGGCGCAAATGGTGTCCTACGAAGTCTCGATCGGCTTCGTGATCGTCACAGTCATCCTGTTGGCCGGTTCGCTCAACCTGAACACCATTGTCGCCAAGCAGGCGGGCGGCTTCTGGAACTGGAATGTTCTGGGCGGCGGGGGTTGGAGGAATCTGCCGGCGGCGCTGGTGATGATCCCGATGGCCGGCGTGTTCCTCATTTCGGCGATGGCCGAGACAAACCGGCCGCCGTTCGACTTGCCGGAGGCCGAGTCCGAGCTGGTCGCCGGTTACCAGGTAGAATATTCCTCCACACCCTATCTGCTGTTCATGATCGGCGAGTACGCCAACATCGTCCTGATGTGCGCGATGATCAGCATTCTTTTTTTCGGCGGCTGGCAGGCGCCATTCCCAACGCCGTTCACCGCCCACTGGAGCCCGACGGCGGCGAGCTTCTTCGGCTTCATGTGGTTCTTCCTTAAGATACTTTTCTTCTTCTTTGTCTTCGCGATGGTGAAGGCCATCGTGCCGCGCTACCGCTACGACCAGCTGATGCGGCTGGGCTGGAAGGTGTTCCTGCCGACCTCGCTCGCCGCCGTGGCGCTGATCGCCGGCTGGCGGCTTTTTGGACCCGGCGCATGAGGGTCGGCGCGATCCTGCTCGCCGCCATCCCGCTGGCCGCCTGCGCCGCCTCGGTCGGCTACGGCACGGCCGACTACAACTCGATCCGCAAAGCCACCGAGGACTGCCAGGCGGGCGGCGGCCATTTGGCGTTGAAGAGCGGCTATGATGGCCGCCAGCTCTCCAGCTATGTCTGCCAGAAGGGAAAGGCCCCTTCATGAGCTTGTTGACGACGATCAAGCGCGCCGTCGGGGGCGCGGCCCTCGCCGACATCGCCGGCGCCTTCGGTCTTGGATTGAAGATGATGGGTCGGCCCAAGGCGACGGTGCTCTATCCGAACGAGCGCAACCCGCAATCGCCGCGCTTCCGCGGCGAGCACGCGCTGCGCCGCTATCCCAATGGCGAGGAACGCTGCATCGCCTGCAAGCTGTGCGAGGCGATCTGCCCGGCCCAGGCGATCACCATCGAGGCGGAGGAGCGCGACGACGGCTCGCGCCGCACGACGCGCTACGACATCGACATGGTCAAGTGCATCTACTGCGGCCTCTGCCAGGAGGCATGCCCCGTGGACGCGATCGTCGAGGGACCCAACATCGAATACACGGTCGAGACGCGCGAGGAACTCTACTTCGACAAGGCGCGCCTGCTCGCCAACGGTGATCGCTGGGAGCGCGAGATCGCCAAGAACCTGGAACTCGATGCGCCGTTCCGCTAGCCAGTCTCTCGAGAGCCGGCAGGATGCCGGCGCTACGAGCGTGTCCGCGCCGGGCGCGCCGGCTTCCGGCTGGGATTGGGCGGACGCCTCGACTCGCGCCTCATCCGTAGCGTCGGCTTCCAGCCGGTTTGGGGCGGAGGCGCGATAGCATGCTCCTCCCCGCGATCGCCTTTTACGTCCTTGCCGCCGCCACCCTCGCCTCCGGGCTCGCGGTGATCAGCGCGCGCAACCCGGTGCACTCGGTGCTCTTTCTCATCGCCGCCTTCTTCAGCGCCGCCGGCCTCTTCGTCATGCTGGGGGCCGAATTCCTGGCGATGATCCTGGTGGTGGTCTACGTCGGCGCCGTCGCCGTGCTGTTCCTGTTCGTGGTGATGATGCTCGACGTCGACTTTGTCGCCCTGCGCCAGGGTTTCGCCCGCTACCTGCCGATCGGCGGGGTGATCGCCGGCCTGTTGACCGTGGAGATGGCCATCGTCGCGGCCGATGTCGCCGCCGGCGGCGCGGCCAACCGGTTCGCGGCGCCCTTCGCCCGGGCCGGCGGGGCGACCAATGCCGAGGCGATCGGACGAGTGCTCTACACCGACTACATCTATCTCTTTCAGGCCGCCGGCCTCATTCTGCTCGTGGCGATGATCGGCGCCATCGTGCTCACCTTGAAGCACCGGCCGAATATCAAGCGCCAGAGCATCGCCGCGCAGGTCGCCCGCACACCGGCGCGCGGCCTGCGCAACGTCACCATCGTTCCCGGCTCGGGGATCGAGCTCTGACATGATCGGCCTCGCCCATTACCTCACCCTGGCCGCCATCCTGTTCACCATCGGCGTGCTCGGCATCTTCGTGAACCGCAAAAACGTCATTGTCATCCTGATGTCGATCGAACTCATCCTCCTGGCGGTGAACATCAACCTCGTCGCTTTTTCGGTCTATCTGCATGACGTGATCGGCCAGATCTTCGCCTTGTTCGTGCTGACCGTGGCGGCGGCGGAGGCGGCGGTCGGCCTCGCCATCCTCGTCACCTTCTTCCGCAACCGCGGCGACATCGCCGTCGACAACGCCGCGGTGATGAAGGGATGACGCCACAGCTGCTCGTCACCGTTCTGGTGTTCGCGCCCCTGCTCGGGAGCGATGGTCGCCGGGCTCGCCGGCCGGCGGATCGGCGATGTCGCCGCCATGTCGGTGACCACCGGCCTGCTGTTCCTCGCCTGCGCGATCGGTTGGCTGACCTTTGGCGAGGTGATCTGGGGCGGCTGGCCGGCGCGCTTCACCGTTCACTTGGCGCCGTTCATCGATGTCGGCCGCTTCCGCTCGGAGTGGTCGATCCGCATCGACTCGCTCTCGGCGGTAATGCTGGTGGTGGTGACCACCGTCTCGGCCCTCGTGCACCTCTACAGCTGGGGCTACATGGCGCACGACAAGAGCAAGCCGCGCTTCTTCGCTTATCTTTCCTTCTTCACCTTCGCCATGCTGGCGCTGGTGACCGCCAGCGACTTCATGCAGCTGTTCTTCGGCTGGGAAGGCGTGGGGCTCGCCAGCTATCTCCTGATCGGCTTCTGGTTCGAGAAGCCGTCGGCCAACGCCGCGGCGATCAAGGCGTTCGTCGTCAACCGCGTCGGGGATTTCGGCTTCGCCCTCGGCATCATGACGGTCTTCTGGGCATTCGGCTCCATCCGTTTCGCCGACATCTTCCCGCAGGTCGCCAGCCATGCCCATCTGGCGTGGAGCTTCGCCGGCCAGAGCTGGCAGCTGCTGGATCTGGCCTGCGCCCTGCTCTTCGTCGGCGCGATGGGCAAGTCGGCGCAGTTTCTGCTGCACACCTGGCTGCCAGACGCGATGGAGGGCCCGACGCCGGTCTCGGCCCTGATCCATGCGGCGACCATGGTGACCGCCGGCGTCTACATGGTCTGCCTGCTCTCGCCGATGTTCGAATACGCGCCGGTCGCCAAGCAGATCGTCATCGGGATCGGCGCGATCACCGCCCTCTTCGCCGCCACCGTCGGCCTCGCGCAGAACGACATCAAGCGGGTGATCGCCTATTCGACCTGCTCGCAGCTCGGCTACATGTTCGTGGCCGCCGGCGTCGGCGCCTACCAGGGCGCCATGTTCCACCTGTTCACCCACGCCTTCTTCAAGGCGCTGCTGTTCCTCGGCGCCGGCTCGGTGATCGAGGCCATGCACCACGAGCAGGACATGCGGCGCATGGGCGCGCCTGTGGAACCGGACGCCGGTCACCTACGCGGTCATGCTGATCGGCACCCTGGCGATCACCGGCGTCGGCATCCCCGGTCTCGATCTCGGTTTCGCCGGTTTCTACTCCAAGGACGCGATCATCAACGCCGCCTGGGCGGCGTCAGGCGCGGGCGGCCTCGCCGGCTTCGGCTTCATCATCGCGGTGATCGCCGCTGGCCTGACCTCCTTTTACTCCTGGCGCCTGATCTTCATGACCTTCCACGGCCGCGCCAAATGGGCCGGCGCCGGCCATGGCCACGCGCCGGAGGCCAAGGTCGGCCCGCAAGAGCATGGCGAGGTTCACGCGGAGCCGAACGAAAGCCCGTGGGTCATGCTCGCGCCGCTGCTCGTGCTCTCGGCCGGCGCGATCCTCGCCGGCGGTCTTTTCGTCGAAAGCTTCATCGGCCCGGAGCGTCTGGCCTTCTGGCGCGGCGCCATCTTCACCGGTCCGCACAATCACGTGCTCGCCGCCGGCGAGCCGCCCGCCTGGGTGGTCTGGGCGCCGCTCACCGTCACCGCTCTCGGCTTCGCCGCCGCCTGGTACAGCTATATTCTGCGCGAAGGCATGGGCGCCCGCATCGCCGCGCAACGTGGCCTGCTGTGGAGCTTCCTCTACCACAAGTGGTACTTTGACGAGGTCTACGACGTCCTGTTCGTTCGGCCAGCGCGCTTCATCGGCGACCTGTTCTGGAAAGGGGGCGACAAGGCCTTGATCGACGGCTTCGGCCCCGATGGCGTCTCGGCCGTTTCCTATCGCGTCGGCCAGATCGCCAGCCTCGTGCAGTCGGGCTACGTCTACCACTACGCCTTCGTCATGCTGCTCGGCATTGCCGGCCTCCTCTCCTACGCCCTGTGGGCATTCCGCTAGATGACCGGCATCCTCTCGCTCATCGTCTATTCGCCGCTGATCGGCGTCGCCGGCATTCTCGCGGCGCGCTTCCTCGCCCGGGACGAGGCGGTCGCCGCCTCGGCGTCGCGGTGGATCGCGCTCGCGACCACCTGCGCCACCCTCGCGCTGTCGGTGCTGATGGTCGCCAGCTTCCAGCCCGGGCGGGTCGGCTTTCAATTCCTCGAAAGCGCGCCGTGGTTCAGCGGCCTGACCTACCGCATGGGCGTCGACGGCATCAGCGTGCTCTTCGTCCTGCTGACCGCCTTCCTCATGCCGATCTGCATCCTGGCCAGCTGGCGCTCGATCACCGAGCGGGTCGCCGCCTACATGATCGCCTTTCTGGTGCTGGAGAGCCTGGTGCTCGGCGTCTTCTGCGCCCTCGATCTCCTGGTCTTCTATCTGTTTTTCGAATTTCAGTTGCTGCCGATGTTTTTGATCATCGGCATCTGGGGCGGCAAGAACAAAATCTATGCGGCCTTCAAGTTCTTTCTGTACACGTTGCTCGGCTCCGTGCTGATGCTGGCGGCGATCCTGGCCATGGTCATCATGGCCCACACCTCCAGCATTCCGGCCCTGCTCGCCTATCATTTCCCGCCCGGCGTGCAGACCTGGCTATGGCTGGCCTTCTTCGCCTCCTTCGCGGTCAAGATGCCGATGTGGCCGCTGCACACCTGGCTGCCCGACGCCCACGTCGAGGCGCCGACCGCCGGCTCGGTGATCCTTGCCGGCATCCTCCTGAAGATGGGCGGCTACGGCTTCATGCGCTTTTCCCTGCCGATGTTTCCGGCCGGCAGCGCCCAGTTCACGCCGCTGATCTATGCCCTCTCGACGATCGCGATCATCTACACATCGCTGGTCGCCTTCCGGCAGACCGACATGAAGAAGCTTATCGCCTATTCTTCGGTCGCCCACATGGGCTTTGTCACCCTGGCGATCTTCTCGGGTACCCTCCAGGGCGAGCAGGGCGCGCTGTTCCAGATGTTGAGCCACGGGGTGATCTCCGGCGCCCTCTTCCTCTGCGTCGGCGTGGTCTACGACCGGATGCACACGCGCGAGATCGCCTTCTATGGCGGCCTGGTGAACCGCATGCCGCTCTATGCCGCGGTGTTCATGCTGTTCACCATGGGCAATGTCGGCCTGCCGGGAACCAGCGGTTTCGTCGGCGAGATCCTCAGCCTGACCGGAACCTACGGCGCGGCGACCTGGCCGGCCATTCTCGGCGCCACGGGCGTCATCCTCTCGGCGGTCTATGCCCTGACCCTCTACCGCAACGTGATCTTCGGCAATCTCACCAATCCGGCCCTGGCGAACATTGGCGATCTTGGCCGCCGCGAGGTGCTGGTGTTCGCGCCCTTGATCATCGCGACCCTGTGGCTGGGCGTGCAGCCGACCGGCGTCTTCGCCCTGACCGACGCCTCGATCGGCCACCTCGCCAGCACCTACCGGGCGGCGATCGGGCGGTGATCCGTTGATCGTGCCGGCCGGCAATCCCCTGCTCCTCGCCTTGCCCGAGGAGATCCTCGTCGTCGCGGCGCTGTTGCTGCTGGTGATCGGCGCGACCCGCGGCAAGGCGAGCCCTCTCTACGGCTGGGCCGGCGTCGCCGCCCTGATCGCCGCCGCGATCGCCGCCGCCTTCATTCCGCTCGGCCGCGCCTTCGCCGGCGGCCTGATCCTCGACGCCGGCGCGGTGTTCGCCAAGGTGGTGATCTATCTGGCGAGCGCCGTCGCCATCGCGCTCGGCGACCGCTGGCTGGCCCGCAAGGGCGAGGCGAAGTTCGAGTATCCGGTGCTGGTGATGCTCGCGGCGCTCGGCATGGGGATGATGGTCTCGGCCGGCGACCTCATCTCGCTCTATCTTTCGATCGAGCTGCACTCACTCGCCCTCTACATCCTCGCCGCCTTCCTGCGCGACGACGGCAGGTCGTCCGAAGCAGGGCTTAAGTATTTCGTGCTGAGCGCGCTCTCCTCCGGCCTGCTGCTTTACGGGGCCTCGCTGGTCTATGGCTTCGCGGGCGCGACGCGGTTCGATCTGATCGCCCGGGCGGTCGCCCTCCATGGCGCGGGCGCGGCTCAGACCGGCGTCCTCTTCGGCCTCGTCTTCCTGATGTGCGGCTTCGGTTTCAAGCTTTCGGCCGCGCCGTTCCACATGTGGACGCCAGACGTCTACGAGGGCGCGCCGACCCCGATCGTCGGCTTCTTCGCTGGCGCGCCCAAGCTCGCCGCCATGGTCCTGCTCGCCCGGCTGCTCGGGCAGGGGTTCGGAAGTTCGGCCGACGCATGGCGGCAGATCCTGCTCGCCATGGCGCTGATGAGCGTCGCGGTCGGGGCCTTCGGCGGGCTGACGCAGCGGCGCCTGAAGCGCCTCTGGGCCTACTCCTCCATCGCCACCATCGGCTATGTCCTGGTCGGCCTGGCCGCCGGCGGGGTGATCGGCGTCCAATCGATGCTGATGTACATGGTCCTCTTCATCGTCGACGTGACAGGCTTCTTCGCCTGTCTGGCGGGTATCACCCGCGGCGGGCGCCCGCTCGAGACCCTCGACGATTTCGCCGGCCTGGCGCGCGAACGGCCGGCCACCGCCTCGTGCATGACCATCTTCGCCCTTTCGGCCCTCGGCCTGCCGCCGCTCGGCGAGCTGTGGGGCAAGTTCTACGTCTTCCGCGCGGCCTGGGCGGCCGGCACTGGACCCGGGATCGCGGCGGTGCTCGCCCTGGTCGGCAGCGTGGTCGCGGCCTTCTTCTATCTTCGCGTCGTCAAGGTGATGTGGCTCGATCCCTCGCCCGGGCCCACCGATGAGCCGGCGGGCGAATCGCGGGTGGCGGCCTACGCCTTGGCCCTCATCGCCTTTCCGATCGTGCTCATCATTCTCTCGCCGCTCGACATCGCCACCCGCGCCGCCGCCGTCGCCCTGGCCGGACGGTAGGCGTTTGACCACGGTCGCCATCGAATGGCGGAGTGAGATCGACTCCACCAACGCCGAAGCGCGACGGCGGGCCGAGGCGGGCGAGCGCGGGCCGCTTTGGATCGCCGCGCGCCGCCAGACGGCCGGCCGCGGACGGGGCGGCCGCGGCTGGGAGACCGGGGAGGGGAACCTCGCCGCCACCCTGCTGATCGCCGCCGAACGCCCGCCGGCGGAAATGGCGCAGCTCTCCTTCGTCGCCGCCCTCGCCGTCGCCGACCTCGCCGGCCGCTTCGTCCATCGGCCGCTCATCTCCCTGAAGTGGCCCAACGATCCGCTGATTGCCGGGCGCAAGCTCGGCGGCATTCTCATCGAGGCCGGCGGCCCGCCGGCCGGTTGGGTCGCGGTCGGGATCGGCGTCAATCTGAAGAGCGCGCCGGCCGCGGCGCTCTACCCGGCGACCAGCCTCGCCGACCACATGAACGGGCCGCCGCCCTCGCCCGAGGCGGCGCTGGCGCTGCTGGCGAAGGAGGTCGAGCGATGGCTGCGGCTCTGGCGCGCCGGCGGATTCGAGCCGATCGCCGCCGCCTGGAGCGAACGCGCCCACGCCCTCGGCGAGCCGTGCCGCGTCCGCCTGCCAGACGAAGACCTCGACGGGGTGGCCGAGGGTCTCGACGCCGATGGCGCGCTGCGCCTGCGCCTGCCCGACAGCTCCCTGCGGCGCATCACCGCCGGCGACGTCTTCTTCGGCGCCGCGGAACGAGCGGCTTGAGCATGCTGCTCGCGATCGAACAGGGCAATACCAACACCCTCTTCGCGGTGCACGATGGCGAGCGCTGGATCGCGCAGTGGCGCGCCGCGACCGAAGCGCAGCGCACCGCCGACGAATACGCCGTCTGGCTCTCGCAGCTCCTGGCCATGTCGGGCCTGACGCTCGGCGGGCTGGACGCCTGCATCGTCTCCAGCGTCGTTCCCCAATCGGTGTTCAATCTGCGCAACCTCGCGCGCCGCTATCTGCATGTCCAGCCGATGATCGTCGGCGAGAATGTCGAGCTCGGCATCGCCGTGCGCATCCAGAAGCCGTCGGAAGCCGGCGCCGACCGGCTGGTCAACGCCATCGGCGCTCACGTCGCCTATCCGGGCGCCCTGCTCATCATCGACAGCGGCACGGCGACGACCTTCGACATCGTCGGCGAGGACGGCGGCTTCGAGGGCGGGGCGATCGCGCCGGGGATCAACCTTTCGGTCGAGGCGCTGCACGCCGCGGCCGCCCGCCTGCCGCGCATCGCCATTCGCCGCCCGGGGCGCGCCATCGGCGCCGACACGGTCGAGGCGATGCAGTCCGGAGTCTTCTTCGGCTATGTGGCGATGATCGAGGGGCTGGTGGGGCGGATGAAGGCCGAATACCGCGCACCGCTGACCGTTGTCGGCACCGGCGGAGTCTCCTCCCTGTTCCAGGGCGCGACCGACGCCATCGATCGCTTCGATCCGGACCTCACGCTACGCGGCCTGCTGGAAATCGTCCGCCGCAATCCGGAGTTCGGCCGATGACCCCGGGCGCCGACGACGAGCTCGTCTTCCTGCCGCTCGGCGGGTCGAACGAGATCGGCATGAACTTCAACCTTTACGGCTATGGCCCGGCGTGGCGGCGGCAATGGATCATTGTCGATCTGGGCGTCACCTTTGGCGACCAGACGACGCCTGGCGTCGACATCATCCTCCCCGATCCGACCTTCATCGAGGAGCACGCTGGCGACATCCTTGGCATCGTGGTCACCCATGCGCACGAGGATCATATCGGCGCGGTCGCCTGGCTGTGGCCGAGGCTGAAGGCGCCGATCTTCGCCACGCCGTTCACAGCCTATCTGCTCCGCGAGAAGCTGCGCGAACGCGGGCTCGAAGAGCGGGCGCGGATCACGGAGGTGCGCCTCGACGGCGAGATCCGTCTTGGCCCCTTCGACCTGCGCCTGATCACCCTCACCCATTCCATTCCCGAGCCGAACGGCCTCGCGATCGGAACGCCGCTCGGCACGGTGCTGCACACCGGCGATTGGAAGATCGACCCTGATCCGCTCACCGGCCCGGCGACCGACGCGGCGGCGATCCGCGCCCTCGGCGAAGCGGGGGTGCTGGCCATGGTGTGCGATTCGACCAATGTCTTCGTCGACGGCGAGGCGGGGTCCGAGGCGGACGTGCGCCGCACCCTGACGCCGCTCATCGCTGGGCTGAAGGGCAGGGTGGCGGCGGCCTGCTTCGCCTCGAACGTCGCGCGCATGGACAGCATCATTCGGGCCGCAAAGGCCGCCGGACGGCGGGTCTGCCTGGTCGGCCGCTCGATGATCCGCATGTCGCAGGCGGCCCGCTCGGTCGGCCTGCTGGCCGACGTGGAGCCCTTCGTCGACGAGCGCGAGGCCAAGGGCATCGCTGACGATAAGGTGCTCTACCTGTGCACCGGCAGCCAGGGCGAGCCGCGCGCCGCCCTCTCGCGCATCGCGGCCGGCGATCACCCACACGTGCGGCTGGGACGTGGCGACGCCTGTGTCTTCTCCTCGCGGATCATCCCGGGCAACGAGATCGCCATCCGCAACCTGCAGAACAAGCTCGCCGACCGCGGCGTGCGCCTCTACACCGAGCAGGATCACCCCGGCATCCACGTCTCGGGCCACCCCTGTCGCGACGAGCTGAAACGGATGTACCAGTGGGCGAGGCCGCGCATCGCGGTCCCCACGCATGGCGAACGCCGTCACCTTCTCGAGCACGCCGCCCTGGCGCGCGACCTGCAGGTTCCCGAGCAGGTCACGCCGCGCAACGGCGAGATGGTGCGGCTCGCGCCCGGACCCGCCGAGATCGTCGACGAGGTTCCTTCCGGGCGCCTTTTCGTCGACGCCGGCGTGGTCACGCCCGAGCACGGCGAGGCGATGCGCGAGCGCCGCCACGCCGCCTACAACGGCCTCCTGAACGTCAGTTTGGTCCTGGACGCCCGTGACCGCCTCGCCGCGGGGCCGAGCGTCAAGACGATCGGCCTGCCCGCGGAGGACGACGCGATGGCTGAGCTCGCCGACGATCTCGCGAGGCGCGCGAGGGACGCCTTCACCCGGCTGTCGGCGGAAGAGCGGGAAGACGACGCCGCGGTCGAAGCGGCCCTCGCCCGCGCGCTGAAGAAGGAAGCCTTCCGCCTGTGGAAACGCCGGCCACACGTAGAGGCGACCGTGCTGCGCGTGTGAGCCGCATGCCGACAGTTGCCCTTCTCCCCTTGCGCGAGAAGGTGGCGCGAAGCGCCGGATGAGGGGGAAACGCCCGCTCGCAGAGCGCGGCGGCGAGCCGGGCCACGGCACCTCATCGGACCTCTCGCTGACGCAAGAGGCCACCTTCTCCCACGAGGAGAGAAGGTCTATCGTCGAGCGATGATCGGCAAGCTCAACCACGTCGGCGTCGCCACGCCGTCGATCGAAGAGTTGTGTAAGCTCTACCGCGATCTCCTCGGCCTCGCGGACATAACGCCCAAGCGCGCCCTGCCGGAGCAGGGCGTGTGGGTCTCCTTCGTCAACCTGCCCAACGCCCAGATCGAGCTGATCGAGCCGCTCGGCGAAACCTCGCCGATCCATGGCTTTCTCGCCAAGAACCCCAGGGGCGGGCAGCATCATGTCTGTTTCGAGGTGCCGGACATCCTGGCGGCCCGCGACGAAATGCGCGCCAAGGGAGCGACGGTGCTGGGGACCGGCGAGCCGCGCATCGGCGCCCATGGCGTGCCGGTCATCTTCGTCCATCCCAAGGACATGGGCGGGGTGCTGGTGGAACTGATGGCCGAGCCGGCGGGAGCGCGGGCATGAGCCTCGCGACCTGCATCGCGGTCTATCTGACCATCTGGTGGACCAGCCTCTTCGCAATCCTGCCGCTCGGCGTGCGCAGTCACGCCGAGGCGGGAATTCCGGTGCCCGGCGGCGGCGATCCCTCCTCGCCGGTGGACCCGAAGCTCGGCCGAAAATTCATGACTACAACCTGGGTGGCGGCGATACCCTTCCTCCTGCTGTGGCTCACGGTCCACTATCACTGGGTGCGCTTGCCGAGCATTCCCGGCGCTTGACAGGCGCGGGCGCCAAGGTGTGCTCTGCGCCGCACGGCCGAATCGCCAAGGGAGCTGCAATCATGTGGATCGGGATCGCCATTCTCCTCGCCCTGGCGTGGTTGTTCGGCTTCGTCGTGCTGCACGTCTCCAGCTTCCTCATCCACTTGCTGCTGGTGATCGCGGTGATCGCGCTTGTCTATCACTTCATCCGCGGTCGCAGCGGAACGGCATAGAACCTCGAGCGGGCGAGGGCGGCCCCGCTCCTCGGAAGGTTTGCCAAGGCGCGAGCGGCGCGGCTATCTGGGCCGCGCATGCGCCTGTCCCGCTACTTTCTCCCCATCCTCAGGGATACGCCCGCCGAAGCGCAGATCGCCTCGCATCGGCTGATGCTGCGCGCCGGCATGCTGCGGCAGGAGGCGGCCGGCATCTACGCCTGGCTGCCGCTTGGCCATCGGGTGCTGAAGAAGGTCGAGCGGATCGTGCGCGAGGAGATGGACCGTGCTGGCGCGATCGAGCTTCTCATGCCGACCCTGCAGCTCGCCGATCTCTGGCGCGAGAGCGGCCGCTATGACGACTACGGCGCGGAGATGCTGCGCATCACCGACCGCCACCAGCGCGAGCTCCTCTACGGGCCGACCAACGAGGAGATGATCACCGAGATCGTCCGCGCCTATATCCATTCCTATAAAGACTTACCGAAGAATTTCTATCATATTCAGTGGAAGTTCCGTGACGAGCAGCGCCCCCGCTTTGGCGTCATGCGCGGCCGAGAATTCCTGATGAAGGACGCCTATTCGTTCGATCTCGACGAGGCGGCGGCGCGGGCGAGCTACAACCGGATGTTCGTCGCCTATCTGCGCTGCTTCGCCCGCATGGGCCTGAAGGCGATCCCGATGAAGGCCGAGAGCGGCCCGATCGGCGGCGACCTCAGTCATGAGTTCATCGTGCTCGCCCAGACCGGCGAGAGCGCCGTCTTCGTCGACCGCCGCGTCCTCGAATTGAAGATTCCTGACGAAGACGTCGCCTATGATGGCGATCTCTCGGAAGTGGTCGGTGACTGGACCCGCCTGTACGCAGCCACCGAGGACGTGCATGAGCCGGATCGCTACGAGCGCGAGACCCCGGCCGATCAGAGGCTGACCGCCCGCGGCATCGAGGTCGGCCAGACCTTCTATTTCGGCGACAAGTACTCCAAGCCGATGAGGGCCGAGGCGCAAGGTCCGGATGGCCAGGGGCGGGTTCTGCAGATGGGCAGCTATGGGGTTGGCGTTTCGCGCCTGGTCGGGGCGATCATCGAGGCCAACCATGACGAGGCCGGGATCATCTGGCCCGATCCCGTGGCGCCGTTCGGCGTGGGGATCGTCAACCTGCGCATGGGCGATCCCGACGTTGATCTCGCCTGCGAGCGCGCCTACGCCGCCCTGACCGCCGCCGGTCGCGAACCGCTCTATGACGACACCGACGAGCGGCCCGGCGGCAAGTTCGCGACCATGGACCTGATCGGCCTGCCCTGGCAGCTGATCATCGGGCCGCGCGGCCTGAAGGATGGAGTCGTCGAACTGAAGGAGCGGCGCGGCGGCGAGCGGCGCACCTTGCCGCTCGAGGCGGCGCTCGAGGCGCTCGGCGCTTAAGGCGATCATGGTCGCCGCCGGTCCGTTCAGCGCGTGGGAGCGCTCGCTCGCGGTTCGCTATCTCCTCGCCCGCCGGCGGCATGGCGGCGTGGCGATGATCTCGGTCATCTCGTTCACCGCCATTGCTTTGGCGGTCGCGGCGCTGGTGATCACCATGTCGATCATGAACGGCTTTCGCGCCGAACTGACCGGCAAGATCCTGGGCTTCAACGGCCATGTGCATATTGTCGGCGGGACGATGACGCCGGCGGGACGCGACGACGCCATTCGTCGGCTGCGGGCCACGCCGGGCGTGGCGCAGGCGGTTCCGATGATCGAATTGCAGGTGCTGGTCCAGGGGCCGACCGCGACCTCAGGCGCCGTGGTGCGTGGCATCGCGCCCACCGATCTCGCCGCCACTCGAATTATCGCCAGCAAACTGAAGGCGGGCTCGCTGGCGCGCTTTGCCGATCCGGCCGGGGACGGGGTTCTGCTCGGTCAGCGGCTCGCCGAAAGCCTCGGGGTCAAGGTTGGCGATCCGATCGCCCTGCTGTCGCCGACCAGCGACGCCACCGTGCTGGGGGACCTGCCGGCGCGCAAGACCTATGTCGTGGCGGGAACCTTTTCGGTCGGCATGAGCGACTACGATCAGAGCTTCATCTACATGCCGCTCGCCGAGGCGCAGGCGTTTTTCGGACGAGGACAGTCGGTCGATTCCATCGAGATCAATCTCACGGACCCAGATCGCGCTCCCGCGATGAAGCCAAAGCTGGTGGCGGTTGTCGGTGCTGGCGCGGTTGGAATGGACTGGACCGAACAGAACCGCGCCTATTTCAATGCCCTGCAGGTCGAGCGCAACGTCATGCGGTTCATCTTTCTCTTCATCGTGGCGCTCGCGGCGATGAACATCATCTCCGGCCTGATCATGCTGGTGAAGAACAAGAGCCGCGACATCGCCATCCTGCGCACCATGGGGGCCGGCAGGGGATCGGTGCTGCGCGTCTTCTTCATGGCCGGAGCGGCGATCGGCCTCGCCGGCACCGCCGCCGGGCTCGCCTTCGGCATCCTCTTCTGCGCCAACATCGAGGCGATCCAAGCCTTTGTCGAGTGGATCACCGGGGTGCAGGTGTTCAACGCCGACATCTACTTCCTCGCTCACGTGCCGGCGAAGATCGACTGGGGCGAGGTCGCCGGTGTGGCCGTCTGGACGCTGGGAGCGGCCTGCCTCTTCACCTTGCCGACGGCGCTGCGAGCCGCTCGCCTCGATCCGGTCGAGGCGCTGCGCTATGAGTGAGCCGGTCCTTGAACTCGTTGGCCTGACCCGCACCTATGTCACCGACGCCGGGCCGCTCGAGGTGCTGCGCGGCGCCGATCTGACCCTCGCCGCTGGCGAGATGGTCGGCCTCATCGGCCCGTCCGGCTCCGGCAAATCCTCGCTGCTGCACGCCGCCGGCCTCCTCGAGCACCCGACGGCGGGGACGGTGCGGATCTTGGGCGCCGACTGCGGCGGCCTGCCGGAGAGCGCGCGCACCAGGCTGCGCCTGTCGACCATCGGCTTTGTCTATCAGTTCCATCACCTGCTCCCCGAATTCACCGCCCTCGACAATGTCGCCCTGCCGGCGCGGATGGCGGGAGCGAAAGTGGCGGAGGCGCGCGAACTGGCGGCGGACCTGCTCGACGCCCTAGGCCTCGCCGCGCGGCGCGACCACCAGCCGGCGCAGCTCTCCGGCGGCGAGCAGCAGCGCGTCGCGGTAGCCCGCGCCCTCGTCAACCGCCCGCGCCTGCTGCTCGCCGACGAGCCGACCGGCAACCTCGATCCCGCCACCTCCAGCGCCGTGTTCGACGAGTTGCGCGGCCTTGTCGCCGCCCGCGGCGTCGCCGCCCTGGTCGCCACCCACAACATCGACATGGCCGCGCGCATGGACCGGGTTCTCACCCTGCGCGACGGCCGGGCGTTCGCCGCCTAAGGCCGCTCATGTGCAACAACTACGAGCAGCTGGTCGGCTGGCCGGCGTTCAGCGAGATCATCGCGCGGCTCGAATGGCGCCTGCCGGAGGGCCGCGACGCCGCCGCCTTGCCCGCCAGCGCCAGCGTGCGGGTGCGCGATCTCGCTCCGGTGCTCATCGCCAGCGGCAACGCCGTCGATCTGACGACCATGCGCTGGGGGTTTCCGCCGGCCAAACCTGGCGGGCCGCCCGTGTTCAACTTCAGGAGCGAGGGGCGCAAGTTCGACGTTGCGCGCCGCTGTCTGGCGCCGGCCTCCGCCTTCTTCGAGTTCACCGGCGCCAAATCTCCCAAGACCAAGCACCGATTCACCCTCGCCGATGGCGGCCCGTTCGCCATCGCCGGGTTCTGGCGCGAGGCGGCGGGCGAGGCGGCCGGCGCCTTCACCCTCCTGACCGCCGAGGCCGGTCCGGACGTCGAGCCCTATCATCACCGCCAGATCATCGCCCTGCCGCCGCCGAAATGGCCGGCTTGGATCCACGGCGCCATCGCCGAACGCGACCTCCTCAAAGCAAGCCCCGCCGGAACCCTCGTCGCCCGGCCGAACTCGTCGCGGTAGAAAGGCGCCCAGCCCCGGCACAGGCGATCAGCATCGCGCGTGCGTTGACAATCGTCAGGCCGGGAAGCGCGAGCGCCTTGTCGGCCATTTCACCGGCCTTCCCGGCCGCGATCGCGTCAAAAGGGCAACGCGCTCGCTCATTTCGACGAGAAGCTGCGCAAGCCACGCCTCGATGCGCTCGGCGCGAGCGGCGCCGCCTGTGCGCCGCAGCTTGTGCGCGCTCTGGGCGATCTCGAGGACGGCTACCGACGCGAGGCGTAGGCCAGGGTTGTTTGCCCGGAGCCAGGCTGCGAAGCTCGGCGGCGGCGCGCGGCCCGGCGCCAGCAGCGAAATCGCCGAGGTGTCCAGCAGCCATCCGGCCCTCAAATCTCTATCTCGCGCGGCTCGGAGGCGTCTCGCTCGAAATCGAGTTCGCCGGGTAATGACAACAACCAGTCGACGAAGTCGGTCGCGCGCGCGCCATAGAGGCGGGATGCGTCCTCGACGGGAGTCACCACCGCGGCCGGTCTGCCGTGGCGCGTGATCAAGGTCGGCCGCCTGCCCTCCGCCGCCTGAACCACGGCGGAGAACCGAGCCTTTGCGTCGCGGATCTGCAGAGCGTTCATCGAAAGCGATCACTTCATGAGGTCACCTGCTGCCGTCGGGTCGTCGGCACGGTCAAGCGCCGCCCCGCTAACCCCGGAGCACCGCGTCGAACTGCTCCACCGCCCAGTCGACCTGATCGGCGGTGATCACCAGCGGCGGGGCGATGCGGATGGTGTGGTCGTGGGTTTCCTTGCAGAGGAGGCCGCGGGCCTGCAGCGCCTGGCAGTAGGCGGCGGGCGCCGCCGGCCTCGGGGTGGAGTTCGACGGCGATCATCAGGCCGCGACCGCGCACGTCGCTGACCGCCTCGCCCTGGATGGCGGCGAGGCCGGCCATCAGCCGCGCGCCCTCGACGGCGGCGTTCTCGATCATGCCCTCTTCGACGAGCACCTTGAGCGCCATGCGGGCGACAGCGCAGCCGAGCGGATTGCCGCCGAAGGTGCTGCCGTGCTCACCGGGCTTGAGGACGCCAAGCACCTCCTTGTTCGAGAGCACGGCCGAGACCGGATAGAAGCCACCCGAGAGCGCCTTGCCGATCAGGGTGAGATCGGCCTCGACGCCCTCGTGCTCCTCGGCGAGCAGCTTGCCGGTGCGGCCAAGACCGGTCTGGATTTCGTCGAGGATGAGGATGACGTCGTGGCGGGTGCAGAGCTCGCGCGCAACGCGGAGGTAGTCTGCGGGCGGGATGATCACGCCCGCCTCGCCCTGGATCGGCTCGACCAGGAAGGCGACCGTGTTCGGATTGATAGCCGCCTGGAGCGCGGCGATGTCGCCGAACGGCACGGTGCTGAAGCCCGGCGCGAACGGGCCGAAGCCGGCGCGCGCCGTCAGATCGGTGGAGAAGCCGACGACCGAGAGCGTGCGGCCGTGGAAGTTGTCGCCGCAGACGATCATCTCGGCCGCCCCGTCCGGCACGCCCTTGATCTGATAGCCCCATTTGCGGGCCACCTT
>CAVVXO010000006.1:0-121104 GCA_963752245.1 uncultured Alphaproteobacteria bacterium | reverse complement strand
ACCAGCACCGGCGTGGTCCGCAGCAACCGCGATTCCCGCGAGCTGCTGACCGAGTCACCGACCGGCTGGAAAACGCCGTGCTGCATGCACACCTCGTGGTCGGCCAGCCACCCTGGCCGCCCGCCAACCCCGACACAGGTCACGACAAAATCGGCCCCGGGCAACATCTGCCGGCGGTCCAACGAGCCCCGAACCCGGATGTGCTCCTCGGCCGAACGCGCGGCGATCATCCGGTTGGCCAACCCGACCGCCTTCTCCAGCGGTTCCGGCTGGATGTCGACCAGGCGAATCTCCCAGTCCCCGAGATCGCGAGCCGAGATGAGATCGGCCAGCAAACCACGGGTGAAAACGGCGCTGCCGGCGCCGATCAGTACGAGAACGCGACGATCGTTCACGAAATGCTCCTCTGCACGGTGCTCAGTTCCATCGGACGCGATTCACCAGTTCACCGATACCCTCGACCCCGACCCGGACCACGTCGCCATCGGCCAGAAACACCGGCGGGGTGCGGAAGCCGCCGACTCCCGGTGGCGTTCCGGTCAACACCAGATCACCCGGTTCGAGGGTGACGCCGGCCGTGATCGAGTCCAGCAACGTGGGCACGTCGAAGATCAGGTCCGAGGTCGTCCCGTCTGCATCGAAGATCCGTTGACCGTGGCCCAGATCCGATGGCCGGCCGGATCGCCGAACTCGTCGGGGCTGACCACCATCGGTCCCAGTGGACAGAACGTGTCCAGTGACTTGCCCCGGGTCCATTGCGTGTCCCCGAATTGCAGGTCGCGGGCCGACACGTCGTTGGCCACCGTGTACCCGGCGATGTCGGCGATGGTGCCGCGGCGGTGCGGGCCACACCGGCGGCCGATGACGAAGGCCAGTTCGGCTTCCCAATCGACCTGCTTGGTCAGCTTGGTCGGTACCACGATCTCGTCTGAGGGGCCGGTGATCGAGGTGGGGTACTTGGCGAAGGTGAGTGGCTCGGATGGCGCTTGCAGCCCGGTTTCAGCCGTGTGGTCATGGTAATTGAGGCCGATCGCGATGATCTTTCCTGGGCGCTCGATCGGCGCCAGCAATTGGAGTTCAGCCAGGGGCACCGGCGGAACCGTCGCTGGCTCCAGGTCGGCCAGGCCGTTCCCGCACGGAGGACGTCCATAAGCGGGTCGGGTCCGGCCGGAACGTTCAACAACACCGCGGCGTCATCCGTGATGGCGAACAACTGAGGCGCGGCTCCGGACCTGGTCACGCCACGAGCGAGACGCATGAACGGCCCTTCTGAGCGAGGCGAAGCTGACGACCGATCGTATCTACGCAGACAACGATTGACAATGACTGATTCTGCGCGATCCTGACTGGATGACGGAAAACGCAGCCGACCCTTCGGCATCGCCCCCTACGTTGGTGGCCGCCCCGCTTCCTCCGGTCCGCGGGATTCCCGCGATAACGCAGGGACGCTACGGATCGGTCGGCAATCTGGAGCTGGTGGCGCCAGCCATCGATGGCGGGTTATGGGTGTGCTGGTACAACAGCGACCCGATCGAGTCAGGCAGTGGCGCGGCGATCGGCTGTTGGAGCGGGGCGCTGCATTTTGCCGGCGACGCCGAGCTGGAGGGGGCGACCGTCACCCAGATGGCCGCCGGACCTCGATTACCTCGAAGTGCTTGCCACCGGTGACGGGTTGGTGCACCGATATTGCTGGTCACCAGCAGCCGGCTTCGTCGAGTACCCAGGCCTCGGTACCGGGACCGCCTGTTCGGCCTTGATAGAACAGAATGACAGTGCGCACGTGCTTCTGGTCCGGGCCGGTGAACTCGTGCACGCCTACGCCGCTATGGCAGGTTATCCCGTCCTGGACTGGCAGTTCACCCCGCTGGGGCAAGCGGCCGAGTCAGTCGGTCTGGCTGCCGGCGGGGATACGTTGACCGGGCTGAAAGCACATCAAGGACAGGTCGAGCTGATTGATCTGACCTCGGGGGACGCGGTCGGGGTGCCCGGCCGCTGGAGGCAGCCCCAACTACTCAGCACAGGCGAAATCATCGGTCTCGATACCAGCGGCCAGTTGCAGCGACTGACCACCGATGCCTTGAATCCGTTATGGGCGGGCGAGCATTGGGATGCGGTGGCCGGCGCGGTGACCAACCTCGGCGGTGGACGAGTCGACGTCGTCGCCCGGCGAGGCGACCGGCTGTGGCATGGCCCGGTCGGCGACGTACCGCTGCAGTGCATCCGATCGAAGGTCTGGTCGACCGACCCGGCGGCACCGATCCACCGGCGGGGGCCAGCCTGATCTCGACTGGATCAGCCGATCCGGTGGATCATGGTGTTGGAGAATTGGTAGCGATATCCGGCCTCCTGCAAGGCTCGGTCGTGCCGTGGGCTGACGCCCCACTGGTGCCCGTGTAACCAGGCGATCGCCGGGGCGGACTGACCCGTGACGGCGTCCATCTTTCGCTTCGGCTCGAAGATTTCACGCTCGAAATCGGCCTCGGTACTGATGTCGGCGATGCCGTCGTGCGAGGCGGTGTGCGGCGTGACCACGTGCCGGCGCGACAGCTCGGCGACCTCGTCCCAGCTCATCGCCAATCGCCGGCCCGGCACGGCCAGATCCTCGGCTAGCAGGCCGATGTGGTGCGCGCGGGCGAAACCTCTTGTTCGGCGACCGGGCAGTCGACGAACCCGGTGCAGACGAAGACGCCGGTCAGCCCGAGTTCGTCGCAGACTTCGGCCGCGACCTCGATGCTGTTGCGGTAACCCTCGTAGAACACGGGGTAGAAAACCGGGCTTGTCGGCCCGCCAACGTCCGGATGGCAAGAAGTCGTCGAGCTGGTCCAAGCCGACGCAGGAGAACCTGTCGGCATAACCGGCTAGTTCCCGCGCAAGGAGTCCCGGCCGGAGTTCGGCGTGTTGTGGTAGTTGACGACTCGCAGGTAGTGGCCGGAGGCGATGGCATCGCGGTGCGCGTGTAGGTCAGCGCGGTCACAGCCGACCACCGAGTCCCGCCGAAGTCGGCGTAGGACACCGCTTGCAGCACGTTGATGACCTGGCGCCATGTCGGCGTCCCGGCCGCTCGGAGCGAGCTCCAACCGCAACCGATCCATCCGCTCGGCCAAGGATTCGCCTTCGGCAAGGGTGTCCGGTGCGGCCGGCATCTCACCGACCTCGCTCACCAGCGCGAGCACCATCGGAATGCCTTCCCGTTCGAGCATGCGGTCCTGGCATTCCCGCAGTAAGGCCAACGCCGATTGGGGTTGGACAGCAGTGATGGAGAGTTCCCTTCGGATTGGTCGGTGGCGATCGCATTGCTGCCGTGCTCGGCCTCAACAGGTGATGACGTCGACGCCCTTGCCCCGCAGCGCGGTCGAGGGCATCGCGGGTGCATCGACATCGGTGATCAAGCAGCTGATCTGCTCCGACGCTGCCAGCCGGACCGGGCCGCGTCGGTTGAACTTGCTGGAGTCGACCAGGACCACCAAGGACTGGGCGGACTGCAACATCCTGCGGTCGGTGCCGGCTTCGGCCACGTTGATTCCGGACAGCCCGGCGTTGGCGTCGATACCGAAGGCGCCGGAGAAGACGGTGTCGACGTGAAACTCCAGCAAGACCTGCTCGGCGATCGGTCCGAGCAGCGACATCTCCTCATGTCGCAGGACGCCACCGAGCACCACGACAGCGATGTCGGGATAGCGCGCCAGCTGGTAGACGATGTTCAATCCGTTGGTCAACACGGTCAAGTCCTCGATACCGCCGAGGTAGGGCAGCATTGCCTCGGTCGTGGTGCCGCCGGTGATCAATCGTCGAACCCGGGCTGACCTTGGCCGCGGCGGCCTCGCCGATCCGCCTCTTCTGCTCGGCATGTTCGGTCTCACGGGAGCTGAGTACCGGCTCGAGATCCGACTCGAGCACGCTTGCCCCGCCATGCACCCGGGTAAGCAAGCCGCGCTGATTCATCTCGTGCAGATCACGCCGCACCGTCGAGGCACTCACCCCGAGCGCATCGGCCAGTTCGATGACGTTGCCCGAGCCGCGCTGCCGCAGATGCTGCAGCAGCCGGCGTTGCCGATCGGAACTGAGCATGGTCAGTAACCTCGTTCCCGGTCAACGAGGTTGAGCAGCGGCTCGCCGTCGACGAACCGCCGGAGATTGGAGCTCACCAGGTCCCAGCACCTGATCAGAATAGAGAGGGGCCAGACCTGCGACGTGCGGGGTGACGAAGCAGTTCGGCTCGTCCCACCAGGTAGCCGTCGGCGGTAGCGGCTCGTCCTCGAAAACATCGAGCACCGCGCCTGCTGATCGCGCCGGAGCGGAGCGCCGCCGCCAAAGCCGGCTCGTCGACAATCCCGCCGCGCGCCACGTTGATCAACGGCGGCCCCCGGCTTCAAGCCGGCGATGACCTCGGCGTCGATGAGGCCGGGTTTCCGGCGTGAGCGGCACAACCACCACCAGGTAGTCGGCGGTCGCGGCGACCTCCCGCATCCGCTCGGGCCCGACGATCTGCGCCGGATCCGGAGAATGCCGTGACGGTGCGAAGTCTGCCAGCAGCGGTGCCTCGGCCCGACCGGCGGATCCGCTGCGCGTGACTCCGACGACCTTCATGCCGAAGGGCCGGGCCAATCGGCCGATCTCGCGCCCGATCCGGCCATAGCCGACAACGACGACGTGCTGCCCGCGGCGCGGGGGGGCAGAAGCGTTGCCAGCCTGCGTCGGGCCGGGCCATTCCGGCCGATGGTGACCTGCCGGCATGCGGCAGGCGGTGCGCGGGGCCGAGGACCCCCAACAGCACTATTCGGCCAGTGGCACCGGCTAGACGCCGCCGATCGTGGTGACCCCCACGTCGGAGGCCCAGATCGGTCTCGCTGAATCGTGGTCCCTTCCCGAGGTGTCGAGTTCGATCCAGCGCAAACGTGGCCGCGGGCGGCCGGAGCCGGGATACGGCCCGAGGTGTGCAGCACGTCGACCTCGGCCCAGACCGAGCTTGGCACCCTCGGCCGGCGACCGCGCCGGGAATCTGCCGGACCTCAACCTCTGGAACCGCGGCCCTGGACCGAGCCAGCCAGTCCTCGACGAAACTGAGCGTGCTCAAAAGCGCACCGGGTGACCCGACGTGCTGATCGCTCACTTGATGCCACTGCGCGCCAGGCCCTCGACGAAGTACCGCTGGAAGGCCAGGAACAGCACCACCATCGGCAGGATCATCAGGATGCTCATCGCCATGATCGCTCCGTAGTTCGAGGAGTACTCGCCCTGCAGGTCGGTAACCATACCGATGGGCAGGGTGAACTGACGCTTGTTGCTGAACAGCGCAACCAGCGGCCAGGCGAAGGAGTTCCACTCACTCATCGCGGTCAGCAGGATCAGGACCGCGACCAGGGGCTTGCACAGCGGCAGGACGACGCTGCGAAAGGTCCGGAACTGGCTGCACCCATCACACCGAGCCGCTTCGAGCAACTCGTCCGGGATCGCGATGAAGAACTGGCGAGCCAGGAATATGCCGAAGACCGTCGCGCTCTCGGGCAGGATGACCGCCCAGATGCTGCCGTACAGGCCCAGATCGATAGACAGCCGGAACTGCGGCACCATCACCGCCTGGACCGGAATCATCATCGTGGACAGGAGAAACAAGAACAGCGCATTGCGGCCGCGAAAGCGCAGCTTGGCGAAGGCGTAGCCGGCCAGCAGGTTGATCACGACCGTGATGACCGTGACCGCCACCGCGATGATGGTCGAGTTGAGGAACCAACGCCACACCGGGAACTGCTTTATCGGCATCGTGAAGTTGTCGAACGTGAAGTGCTGCGGCCACAGATGAACGCCCTTGGAATACAGGTCACCCATCGGAGAGAAGGCGGTGACCAACATCCAGTAGACCGGGAACAGCATGATCAGCGTGATGACGATCGCGGCGATCAGGCGCAACGCGAAGAAGCGGCCGCGGCGGTTGCGGCGTCGCTGCGGTGCATCCCGGTCGGACTTCTCGCTGGCTTCGGCCAGCATCCGCACCAAGACTGACAGACATAAAGCCTCCTCCCGCCTACCCGGACTGGTCTCGGTTACGGCTGTAGCGCCACTGCACGATGGTGATCACCAGGGTGATCAGGTAAATCACTACTCCGACGGCCGCGCCGTAACCCAACTCCTGTGGCCCGTGCTCGTCGAAGGCCGTGCGGTACGCGTAGGTCACCACCGTGGTGGTCGAGTAGTCCGGCCCACCCCGGGTCATCGCCCAGACCGTATCGAAGACCTGGAAGGAGTAGATGACGTTCATGATCAGCAGAAAGAACGTTGAGGGTGCCGAGCAGGGGAAAGTGATCTGGCGGAACCGCTGCCACCCGGTGGCACCGTCGACTGTGGCCGCTTCGGTGAGCTGCGGGTCGACGCCTTGCAATCCGGCCAGGTAGATGAGCATGTCGAAACCGACGCGCTGCCAGAGGGTGACCAGGATGAGCGAGGCCATGGCCCAGTGCCCGCTGGACTGCCACTGGCGGCCGCGAGCCGATGGAGCTGAGCAGCTTGTTGAAGAATCCGTTGTATTGATCGAACATCCAGGCGCCCAGCACCCGGTCGCCACGCCGGAGATCACCAACGGCAGGAAGATGATCGAGCGATAGAGGGCGCGGCCGGGCAGCACGCCGTTGAGCAGGACGGCAATGCCCAGGCCGAGCGCCATTCCGACCGGGACGGTGAACAAGGTGAAGACGCCGGTGTTCCACAGCGTCTGCCAGAACACCGAATCACGGAGCAAGGTCGGCGTAGTTTTTGATTCCGAGGTACTGCGATCCGCCGAGGGAATCGAGCTTCTGGAAGCTGATGACGAATGCGAGCGCCAGCGGAAACGCAGGAACAGTCCGACCAGGATCATGTTGGGCAGCAGGAAGACCGCGGCGGTGCGGCCGGGCTCGTCTGAGGGTATTGAGTCCTGCTCGGCGGGTTGGTCGGGCCTTCTCCGCCGGCGGCGGCGGCGCCGCTCACGACCTCCGGACTCGATGCGGTCACGGCGCCTCCGCTGTTGGCTGCTGGCTCGATCAGCCGCGGGCTCATAGCGCCGCGTTCACCTTGGAGGCGATGTTGCGAATCGTGTCAGAACTGGACGGCCGTGGAAGGCGATTCGAGCTGATCCTGCAATACGGTGTTGACGGTGGCGAAGGCCGAGGTGGTGGACTCCTTGACGATCGTGTCGGAGATGGTGGTCGCCTGCTGGGCGCAGACCGCGACCACGTCGGGCCGGTAGGCGTAGTTCAGCGAATCGCTGGCCAGCGACTTCAAGGTCGGCAGTTCGACCGCCTTCTCACAGAAGTACTTCATCATGTCCTCGGACGCGAGGAACTTCAGGAACGCGGCCGCGAGTTCCGGGTTCTTGGTCTTCTTCAGCGCCACGATCGCGTTCCCACCGAGATCGGAGGCCGCACTCTTGTCCTGCGGCATGAAGGTCGCTCCCCAGTCGCCGCCCTTGTAGCCGGTCTTGGGGTCGGCCATTTCCGGGACCAGGAAGTCGCCGACGAAGGACATCGGCACGGTTTGGTTCAGGAAGAAGTTGTCGGAGTACACGCTGGTCTTGATCGTGTTGTTGGCCGGCACCCACTTCTTGTCGAAGAAGCTCTTGGTGAAGTCCATCGCCTTGGTGGCCGGGTCGCTGGGCAGCGCGACCTTGGTCAGCTCCGGAGTGAGCAGGGTGCCGCCGGCCTGATACAGCCAACGAGCCAGCGGAACGCACCGGCCGGGTCCAGTCATAGGCGAACGGGAACTTCGAGGACGGCAGGCTGCTGCGAAGCTTGTCCGCGACCTGGCGAACTCGTCCCACGTCCAGGCGTTGGAGAGCTTGTCCGGCACCGACGTGATACCGGCCGTGGCGAAAGCCGCCTTGTTGTAGACGATGCAAGTGGTATCTGTCTGGTGCGGCACTCCGTACGGGGTTCCCTTGTACTTGACCGCATCCCACAGCGCCGGCAAAAGGCCGACACCTCGTCGTTGCTGAAGTAGGGCGTCATGTCGAGCAACGCGCCCTTGGCGCTGTACTTGCCGATCGTGGTGTAGTCGACGCGGAACATGTCCGGAGCCTTGCCGGAGGTGATGCCGCGGTCGATGCCGGAGAAGAAGCCGTCGTAGGGCACGACCTTGAGGTTGACGGTGGCGCCCGGGTTGGCCGCCTCGAACTTCTGCTTGGCGTAGTTGAAGCCGGCGGTTTCGCCCGTGCTGCCGCCCCAGAACGCGAACGTCAGGGTGCCGGTCACCTTGCCGATGTTGGACTTCGCGCCGGCACCGGCCGTGCTGCCGGAACTGGCCGTGCGGCGTTGCTGCCGGTCCCCGAATGTGTCGATGTACAGCCGGCGAGCGCGGCCCGAGCAGCGGCTCCAACCGATCCGGCGAGAAGTCCCGACGTGTCACACCCATGCGTGTTCTCCTACATCGAAGGCCAGTTGCTCGCTGGCGTCGCCGCGCGAACCGATGGCGGGAAGCCTGACACCCGGAAACACGCTAGTCAAGAGTGAGCAGGCTTTGCGTATTTCTGGATGAACGTGCTCGATCACGCTTGACCGGCGTGAGATCAGCTCGTTACGATCCCGTCGCCGCCGGACCGCGCGGCACTGACCGAACTGGTGAGGAAAGGGTGGCGGCGGTGAGCCCGGAGCTGGATCTGCTCGTGCTGTGCGAGCTGAATCCGGATGTGCTCGTGGTCGACGCCAACCTGGACATCCGCCTGGGCCAGGTCGAACGTCTCGTGGCCGACGCCGAGATCACGCTGGGCAGCAGCGGTGCCATCACGGCCGCCGCGGCCGCGGCCGAGGGTTTGCGGGTTGGGCTGTGCGCCGTCGTCGGGCGGATCTGGCCGGCGAGCTGGCCACCCGTCGGCTGGCTGAGCTCGGCGTCGACGTCGGCCCCGTTCGTGCTCGAACCGGGGCGCCGGACCGGTCTGACCGTCGTGCTCAGCCGCCCGACGGTGATCGCGGCCTGCTGACCTTCCCCGGCACCATGGCTGACTTGACGGTGGTCCAGCTGCCGACGGTGGCGGCGCGGCATGTGCATGTGAGCTCGATCTTCCTGCAGACCGGCCTGCATCCCGGTCTGGCCGCCTGGCTGACCGCGGTTAAGCTCAGGGCGCCACCACGTCGCTGGATCCGGGCTGGGACCCGGCGGAAGCCTGGACAGCGCGCTATCGTTTCTGCCGGCAATCGACTTTCTGCTGTCCAATGCAGCCGAAACGCTGCATCTGGCGGCCGCGTTGACCGGTGCGCCGGTGCTCGAACTGGCGTCGGCGGCCGGCACGCTGGCCGACTGCGGCCCGACCGTGGTGGCCAAGGCCGGAGCCGATGGCGGGCTGGCCACCGACGGGACATCGTTCTGGCAATGTGCGGCCGCGCCGGCCGAACTCGTCGACACCACCGGGGCCGGTGACAACTTCGACGCCGGCTTCCTGGCTGGACTGCTGTCGGGTGCCGATCTCTCCGCCTGCCTGGCCCGCGCCGTCGCTACCGGATCGTGGTCGCTCGCCGGCCGCGGTGGAACCGGTCGGCTCGCCTCGGCCAGCCAGGCGCTCGAGGCGGCCGCGCGATTGACCTGCACCACCATCCGTCGTCCGGCCGAGGAGCTTGCATGACTGCCAACCAGTTCGCCGCCGAGGCGCGGCGCTTGGGCCGCCATCCGGCGGTGGTCGCCGAGGGCCTGCCGGAGCCGGCCGGCGCCGACCTCATCCTCTATGCGGTGGAGGCCGGAGAAATCGGCTGGAGCCGGCGGGCGGCGCGACAGGCGGAGGCGGCGCTTGGCCTGGCGGACGGCGGCGCGCTGGCTCCGCCCCGGCCGCCGCCGGCATGGCCGAGCCGCCTCTGGCAAGGCTTGGTCGTCCAATGGCCCGACGACAGGCGAGTTCCCGGCGCGGCCGCCTGGGCGCGGCTGCTTGAGACGCCGACGGTCCATCACCTCATGGCGGGGGAGGTCGCCGACGCCGCCCGCCTGGCCCGCGCCCTGACCGGTCACGCGGTGGGGCTGGTGCTCTCCGGCGGTTCGGCGCGCGGCCTGGCGCACGTCGGCGCGATCCGGGCGCTGCGCCGGCGCGGCGTACCGATCGACGCGGTCGGCGGCGCCAGCATGGGCGCGGTGATCGCCCTGGCCGTGGCCATGGGCTGGTCGCAGGTCGAGACGGAGGGGCGCATCCGCGCCGCCTTCTCCGAGAGCAGCCCGATCAGCGACATCGCCTTTCCGTTCCTCTCGTTGAGCCGCGGCGGCATCGTGCGGCGGCGCTTGCGCGAGCATTTCGGCGAGGTCGAGATCGCCGACCTTGCCTTGCCGTTCTTCTGCCTCGCCTCCAATCTCACCACCGGGGAGCCGGTGGTGAGCGACGCCGGCCTCGCGCGAACGGCCGTCCTCGCCAGCCTCTCCATTCCCGGCGTCCTGCCGCCGGTCGTGGACAAGGGCGAGGTGCTGGTCGACGGCGCGGTGATGAACAACTACCCGGCCGACGTCATGCGCGCCCGTCACGCCGGACCGATCGTCGGCGTCGACGTCGGCAAGGCCGACAGCATCCGCGCGACCGATCTGATGACGCCAGCGGAGATCGTTCGCTGGCTGATCAGCGGCGCCTGGCGGCGCGGGCCGCCGATCGTCTCCATCCTTATGCGCGCCGCGACCGTGAGCGCCGGCCGCGAGGTGATCGCCTCGCGGGCCATGACCGACCTGCTGATCGAGCCCGAGGTCGAGGACATCGAGATCCGCGACTGGCGCGCCTTCGACCGCGCCGCCCGCGCCGGCGAAATCGCCGCCGACCAGGCGCTCGACGCCGGCTTGGCCAAGCTCGCGCCGGCGTGGACGGGGACCGGCGCCCAGCGATGAGCTGGCCGCAGCAGCGCCTGGATCTGTGGCCGGAGCCGGCGCGGACGCGCGAGAGCTTCATCGTCAGCGCGGCGAACGCCGAAGCGGTGGCGCGGGTGGACGGCTGGCCGGCGTGGCCGGGCGGCGCGCTCGCCCTCGTCGGTCCGCCGGCCTCCGGAAAGAGCCACCTCGCGAGCGCCTGGGCCGCGCGCGCCGGCGCCTCGAGGGCGGCGGAGGGACCGGTGCTGGTGGAGGACGCCGACCGGCTCGGCGACGACGAGCGGCTCTTTCATCTGCTGACCGGGGCGGAGGCGCGCCGCGGGGTGCTGCTCACCGCCCGGGCGGCGCCGCGCGACTGGCCGCATGGCCTGGCCGACCTGCGTTCGCGGCTCGCCGCCCTGCCGGTGGCCGAAATCGCTCCGCCCGACGACGCCCTCCTCGCCAAGGTGCTGGCCCGCCTGCTCGCCGCGGTCGGCGTTCGCCCGGAGCCGGACGTCGTTCCCTATCTCGTCGCCCGCATGGGTCGCTCCCTTGCCGAGGCGAAGGCGCTGGCCGCCGCTCTCGATTCCCGCGCCGCGGCCCTCCGCCGCCCCGTCACCCGCGCCCTGGCCCGCGAGGTGCTGGAGGAACGCGGGGCCAGCGGTCGCCTCTTCGGCTGAAGGCCCCTGTCGCGCCCATGAGGTGAATGGACTCACCGCTCTCGCGCCCGGCGGCCGCGCATCGGCCTTGTTCTCGAGGCTTCGCGGCAGGGTGGACGAGCCGCTCTGGGAGTTTGGATAAGCTCTATCGTCGCGACGGTCGCGGCCGCGCTCCGGTTGGTCTATTCGCACGGTCGGGCCACGCCGCCCCGATCAGGAGCGGCGGCATCGCGCCCGTTTTCACCGTCACCACCTCCGGCGGCCGACCGCTAGAGGAGTCCGGCGCGGACAGGCAGACCCGCGGCGCCAAGGAGAACGCCGCTCACGGGTGAAACCGCGCGCCAAATCGGCCCAGATCGGCTAGGTGCGCGGCCATGTCCACTGTCGCCCCGTCTCCGCACCGGCCGCTGGTCTTTTCCGGCGTCCAGCCCTCCGGCGCCCTGCACCTCGGGAACTATCTTGGCGCCCTCACCAAGTTCGTCGAGCTGCAGCGGCGGATGGATTGCCTGTTCTGCGTCGTCGACCTGCATGCCCTGACCGCCTGGCAGGATCCGGCCAGGCTCGCCGATCAAACGCGCGAGATCGCCGCCGCCTATCTCGCCGCCGGCGTCGACCCGGCGCGGGCCATCATCTTTCCACAGTCGGCGGTCCCCGAGCACGCCGAGCTGGCCTGGCTGTTCGAATGCGTCGCCCGCGTCGGCTGGCTCGACCGCATGACGCAGTTCAAGGACAAGTCCGGCAAGGACAAGGAGGGCGCCAGCGTCGGCCTCTACGCCTATCCGGTGCTGCAGGCGGCCGACATCCTGCTCTACCGCGCCACCCACGTGCCGGTCGGCGAGGACCAAAAGCAACATCTCGAACTCACCCGCGACATCGCGGGGAAGTTCAACCACGATTACGACGCGCCGGGCTTCTTCCCCCTGCCGGCGCCGCTGATCGAGGGGCCGGGCGCGCGGGTCATGTCGCTGCGCGACGGCGCGGCGAAGATGTCGAAATCCGATCCCTCCGATCAGTCGCGGATCAACCTGACCGACGACGCCGAGACCATCGCTCTCAAGATCCGCCGCGCCAAGACAGACGCCGAGCCGCTGCCCGAGACTGTCGAGGGTCTGTCAGGCCGGCCCGAGGCGGACAACCTGGTCGGCATCCACGCCGCGCTCGCCGGGCAGACCAAGGCCGAGGTGCTCGCCGAATTCGCCGGCCAGGGATTTGGCCGCTTCAAGCCCGCGCTCGCCGAGCGGCTGGTGGAATCCCTTTCCCCGGTCTCGGCGCGCCTGCGCGGCTATCTGGCCGATCCGGCCGAGATCGACCGCGTGTTGGCCGACGGCGCCGAGCGCGCCCGGGCCATCGCCGCGCCCATCCTGGCCGAGACCCGCCGGGTCGTCGGCTTCTGGGGCGCCTGAACGCCCGCTGTTGCGGCGGCGGGCGGCAGGCCCCATCTGCGGTTCCATGTTCATTCAGACCGAAGCCACGCCCAATCCGGCGGTGTTGAAGTTTCTGCCGGGGCGCGAACTGCTGCCCGACGGCGGCCGCGAGTTCGTCGGCGAAGCCGAGGCGGCCGCCTCGCCGCTCGCCGCTCGCCTGTTCGCCGCCGGCGCGGTCACGCGGGTCTATTTCGGCGGCGACTTTCTCACCGTCACCAAGGCGCCGGAAGCCCAGTGGCCGCACTTGAAGGCGCCGGTGCTGGCGGCGATCATGGATCACTTCCAGAGCGGCGAGCCGCTGATCGCCGGCGAAGCGGCCAGCGCGGCCGAAGCCGCCTACGACGGCGAAGCGGCGGAGATCGTCGCGGAGATCCGCGATTTGCTGGATTCGCGCATCCGCCCGGCCGTCGCCCAGGATGGCGGCGACATCCTGTTCTCGCGCTTCGAACCGGAAAGCGGCGTCGTCTGGCTGCACATGCGCGGCGCCTGCGCCGGCTGCCCCTCGTCCTCCGCCACCCTGAAGTCCGGCGTCGAGGCGATGTTCCGTCACTATATTCCCGAAGTCACCCGCGTCGAACAGGTCGTCTGAGCTAGAGGCGAACGGCGCTGCTGATCCTGGCGCTCGACACCGCCCTGGCGGCCTGCTCCGCGGCTTTGTGCGACGGCGAACGGCTGCTGGCCAGCGCCAGCGAGCCGATGACGCGCGGCCATCAGGAGCGGCTCGCCACGATGGTCGCCGAGCTGATGGCGGCGGCCGGCGCGCGGTTCGCCGATCTCGAGCGGATCGCCGTCACTGTCGGGCCGGGATCCTTTACCGGCCTGCGGGTCGGGCTCGCCTTCGCCAAGGGGCTTTCCTTGGCGACAGATCGGGCGGTCTTCGGCGTCAGCACCCTGGCGGCGCTGGCGGAGGAGGTTGACGACCAGGTGCGCGTGGCGGCGGTCGACGCGGGGCGCGGGCGAGCCTGGGCGCAAGCGTTTGGCGCCGAACATGCGGAAGGTCCGCGCAACATCGGCGTTGGCGAGGCCGGCGGCTGGCTGGGCGCGCTTGGATCGCCGCTGACCATCGTCGGCCCTGGCGCGCGCCTGTTGGCGGAACACGCGCCGCTCGCCGAGGTGGTGGAGCGCCCCGCTCCCGCGCCGGAATGGGTCGCGAGGCTGGGCGCGGCGGCGGATGCGCCCGCCGCCGCGCCGCTCTACCTGCGACCGCCCGACGCCATGCCCAAGCCGCTCGCCGGCGGCGTTCGCCCGGCGGATTTATCCGAGGCGGAGCGCTTGGCGGGCTTGCACGCCCTCGCCTTCGCAGACGCCTGGAGCGCCGAGGCGATCGCCGCGCTGATGTCCGCCGGGGCCTTCGCCCTGGTCACGATCGACGGACGCGGCTTCGTTCTCGTCCGTCCAGCGGCCGACGAGGCGGAGATCCTCGCCCTGGCGGTCGCCCAGGACGCGCGGCGGCGCGGGCAGGGCCGGCGACTCCTTCTGGCGGCGAGCGACCAGGCGGCGAGGCTCGGCGCGGGCGCCCTCTTCCTGGAGGTCGGCGCCGGCAACGCGGCGGCCCTGGCGCTCTATCGCTCCGCGGGGTTCGCTCAAATCGGCCGCCGGTCGGGATACTATGCCGGCGGCGAAGACGCGCTGGTGCTGCGCCGGACGCTTAACACCGGCGCCGGGCGCGGCTATGCTCCGGCCGCGCCGGAGTGAGCCGTGGACCGCCTGGAAAAGCTCTGCCTCGAAAAGGGCCTGCGGATGACCGAGCAGCGCCGGGTCGTGGCGCGGGTGCTGTCGGAGGCGCACGACCATCCCGATGTCGAGGCGGTGCACGCCCGCGCGCACGCGATCGATCCGCACATTTCGATCGCCACCGTGTACCGAACGGTGCGCCTCTTCGAGGAGGCCGGCGTGCTCAAGCGGCATGAGTTCCGCGACGGCCGCTCGCGCTACGAGGAGACCGGCGAGGCGCACCATGACCATCTGATCGACATGAAGACCGGCAAGGTGATCGAGTTCGTCGACGAGGAGATCGAGGCGCTGCAGACCGCCATCGCCCGCCGGCTCGGCTACCGACTGGTCGACCACCGGCTGGAGCTCTACGCGGTGCCCGCCGATGAGTGAGGCCGCCGCGCGGCCGGCGCGCCGGCTCCATCTGCGCACTCAAGGCTGCCAGATGAATGTTTATGACAGCGAGCGAATAGCCGACGTGCTGGCGCCGTTCGGCTACGAAGTCAGCGACGCGGCCGAGGGCGCCGACATGATCGTCCTCAACACCTGCCACATCCGCGAGAAGGCGACCGAGAAGGTCTATTCCGAGCTCGGCCGCCTCAAGGCGCTGAAGGCCGAACGACGCGCCGCCGGAGCGGAGATGGTGCTGGTGGTCGCCGGCTGCGTCGCCCAGGCCGAGGGCGAGGAGATCATGCGCCGCCAGCCGGCGGTCGATATTGTGGTTGGCCCGCAGGGATACCACCGCCTGCCCGAGCTGATCGCCAGGGCGCATCGGCGCCGCGGCGAGGCGCTCGCCGCCGATTTCGAGCCGCGAGCGAAGTTCGACGCCTTGCCCACCGAGCGCCGCGCGAGCGGCCCGGCCGCCTTTCTCACTGTCCAGGAAGGCTGCGACAAGTTCTGCACCTTCTGCGTCGTCCCCTACACGCGGGGCGCGGAATATTCGCGGCCGGCGGCGGCGATCGAAGCCGAGGCGCGCGCCCTGGCGGCGCGCGGGGTGCGCGAGATCACCCTGCTGGGGCAGAACGTCAACGCCTATCGCGACGACGATGACGTGACCCTCGCGGCGCTGATCCGCCGGCTCGCCGCCATCCGGGGCCTCGCGCGGCTGCGCTATACCACCAGCCACCCGCGCGACATGAGCGCCGACCTGATCGCCGCCCACGGCGATGTCGAGGCGCTGATGCCTTATCTGCATCTGCCGGTTCAGGCCGGCTCCGACCGCGTGTTGCGGGCCATGAACCGGGGGCATTCCGCGGAGGCCTACGCGCGGCTGATCGAGGCGGTGCGGGCGGCGCGGCCCGACATGGCGATCTCCGGCGATTTCATCGTCGGCTTTCCCGGCGAGAGCGACGCCGATTTCGAGGCGACGCTCGATCTGGTGCGCGAAGTCCGCTACGCCAGCGCCTTTTCGTTTAAGTATTCGCCGCGGCCCGGCACCCCAGCCGCGGCCATGACCGGCCAGGTCGCCGAGGCGATCAAGGCCGAACGACTGGCCCGCCTGCAAGGCCTGCTCGCCGAACAGCAGCGGACCTTCAACCAGTCCCTCGTCGCGCGAACGATCCCGGTGCTGTTCGAGAAAGTCGGCCGGCGGCCAGGCCAGCTGCGGGGACGCAGTCCGTGGCTGCAGGCGGTGCATTGCGACGCGCCGGACGCGCTGATCGGCGAGATCGCCCAAGTGCGCGTGCGCGCCGCCGGGCCGAACAGCCTCGCTGGCGAACTGGCGCGCGAGGCGGCGCTGGACGCGGCTTGAGCCGAGCCCCGCCCGAGTTTCTGCCGCTCGCCGACGCCGCGGCGCGGGCCGTCGGCGGCCCTGGCCACCGCCATGCGGCCTTGATCGAGGACGCCTTCCGCGTGCTGATCGAAACTCCAGGCGGCGGCGTGAGCCTGGCTGGCGAAGCGCGGGCGCGGCGCGCGGCGCGCGAGGCGGTGCGGCTGATCGCCGAGCGCGTCGAGGCTGGCGGGGAGGTCTCCGCCGCCGATATCCGAGTGGCCATCGACCAAGCGCGCACCGGCGGGGCGGCCGGCGCCCATCTTGCTCGGCGCGGCCACGTCGCGGCCAAGACCGCTGGGCAGGCCCGTTATCTCGAGGCGCTGGAGCACAATGATCTGGTCTTCGGCCTGGGACCGGCGGGAACCGGCAAGACCTTTCTCGCCGTGGCGCACGGCGCCAGCCTGTTGCGATCTGGCGAGGTGGAAAGACTGGTGGTGGCGCGCCCGGCGGTCGAGGCGGGCGAACGGCTGGGTTTTCTGCCTGGCGACCTCACGGAAAAGGTCGATCCCTACATGGCGCCGGTGTGGGATGCGATGACCACGATTCTCGGCGCCGAGGCGCTGCGCAAGCGGCGCGATCGCAATGAGATCGAGGTGGCGCCGATCGCCTTCATGCGCGGCCGCACCCTCGCCCACGCCTTCGTCCTGGTCGACGAGGCGCAGAACGCCTCGCGGCTGCAGATGAAGATGCTTCTGACGCGGCTGGGCGAGGGCTCGCGCATGGCGGTGACCGGCGATCCCAGCCAGGTGGATTTGCTGAACACCCGCGACTCCGGCCTCGCCCACGCGGTGCGGCTTCTGGAGGGTGTCGAGAGCGTCGCCGTGGCGCGGCTGACCGTCGCCGACATCGTCCGCCACCCGCTGGTCGGCCGCATCGTCGCCGCCTACGACGCCGATGCCGCCGGCAACGGCCGCTCGCAAGGATGAGGGCCTCGCCGATCAGCGTCCGTGTCCACGAGCCGGCCTGGCGAGCCGCGGCGCCCGGCGCTGTCGCTCTCGCGCGGCGCGCCGCCAAGGCCGCCCTGGACGGCCGCGACGCCGGTCTCGCCGTCCTGCTCTCCAACGACGAGACGATGCGCGAACTCAACGCGCGCTTTCGCGGCAAGGATCGGCCGACGAACGTCCTGGCATTTCCCGCCCCCGCCAGCCCCGACGGACAGATCGGCGATATCGCTCTGGGCCTGGGCGTCTGCCGCGCCGAGGCGGCGGCGCAGGGCAAGCGCCTCGTCGATCACCTCGCCCACCTGGTGATGCACGGCGTTTTGCATCTGCGCGGCTTCGATCACGACGTTTCGGCGCGCGCCGAGGCGATGGAGGCCCTCGAGCGCCGCCTGTTGGCCAAGATCGGCGTGGCCGACCCCTACCGCGAGGACAACCATGGCCGATCGGCCGCCTGAGGCGAAGGAAAAGGCGAGGCCCGGCCTCGTCCGCGCCCTCGCCCGCCGCGTCGGGCTTGCCGCCAAGCCGCCCGAGAACGCGATCGCACCGCCGCCGGCCGCCGACCTCATGGCCCAGGCGCGCGCTTTCCAAAGCCTCGCCGTCGAGGACGTGATGACGCCGCGCGCCGACATCGTCGCCATCGAGCTTTCGGCGCCGTTCGAGGCGGTGGTCGCCGCCTTCCTCGACAGCGAGCACTCGCGCCTGCCGGTCTATCGCGAGACGCTCGATGACCCGGTGGGCGTCGCTCACCTCAAGGATCTGTTCAAGCTGCTCGCCGCGCCGAATGGCCGACCGGCGTTCGACGCCATGCCGCTGGCGCGAATGAAGCGGGAGACGCTCTACGTGCCGCCCTCGATGCTCGCCGCCGACCTGCTGCTCGCCATGCGCACCTCCCGCGTCCACATGGCGATGGTGATCGACGAGTTCGGCGGCGTCGACGGACTGGTCACCTTGGAAGACGTCATCGAGGCGGTGGTGGGCGAGATCGACGACGAGCACGACGAGGCCCACGCGGTGATGATCCTGCCGCGCGCCGGGGGAGTCTTCGAAGTCGATGGCCGCGCCGATCTCGCCGAACTGGAGACGGCGCTCGGCCGCGGGCTGGTCACCGAAGCCTTGGCGGAAGAGGATATCGACACCGCCGCCGGGCTGGTCACCGCTCTCGCCGGCCGGCTGCCGCGACGCGGCGAGGTGATCGGCCACCCCTCGGGGCTCGACTTCGAGATCACCGAGGCCGACCCGCGCCGCGTGCGACGCCTGCGCGTGCGCCCGACCCCGCCGCCGGCCGCCACGGTTCCGCCTCCACGTGGCTGAACCGCTGGCTGGCCGCCATTCGTGGCCGCGACGCCTCGCCTGCCTCCTCGGCGGCCTCGCCGCCGCCGCCGCCCATCCCCCGTACGGCTTTCTCCCCGGCCTGCTCGGCTATGCGGCGATTCTCTGGGCGCTCGGCGAAGCCGGACGCGACGCCGACCCCTCCACTCGCTTCGGTGGTCGCCCTCCGAGGGCGGCGAGGGAGGCCGGGCTCGCGCGGCGGTCGCCGGAAACGTCCCGGCGCCTGCGCTCCGGCCTTCTGCTCGGCTGGGTCGCCGGCGTCGGCTACTTCGCCCTCAGCCTGCACTGGCTGATCTTCCCCTTCTTCGTCGACGCCAAGGACCAGGCGTGGATGGCGCCGATCGCGGTGGCGCTGACGGTGGCCGGCATGGCGCTGTTCTGGGGCGCGGCGGGGCTGGTCTATGTCCTGCTGTCGCGCGGCCGCTCGCCCAACGCTCTGGTGTTCGCCGGCGCGCTCGCGGCCGCTGAATGGTTGCGCGGGAACCTCCTCACCGGCTTTCCTTGGGACCTTCCCGGGGAGACCTGGGTCGCCGGCTCGCCCATCTCGCAAGCCGCCGCTGTCGTCGGCGCCTACGGCCTCACCTGGATCACCCTGGCGCTGGCGAGCGCCTTCGCTCCGACGCGCCGCCGCTGGCGTCCGTCCCTGGCGAGAGCCGCGGCGGCGATGCTGGCGTTCGGATGCCTGTGGCTGTTCGGCCAGGCGCGGATGGCGCAAGCCCCGCCAACGCCCCCTGGCGCGACGCGCGTGCGCATCGTCCAGCCGAACATCTCGGAGGCGGCGCTGGAGAACCCGGCCAACCTGCCCGCCATCGTCCGCCGCTACGCCGCCCTCAGCGCCAGCCTGTCGCAAGGCGCGCCGGCCGACCTCGTAGTCTGGCCGGAAGGCGCGATCGAGGCGGCGCTGGAGGACTATCTCGCGCCGGGAACCTGGACGCGCGCGGCGGTGCTGGGGAGCCTCCGCCCCGGCCAGACCCTGCTGCTCGGCGGCTATCGCTTCGCCGGCCCCGATCAGCGGCGCGCCTACAACAGCCTGGCCGTCGTGCGTCCCGTCGCCGGCGATGCGCCGCCGATCGCCGCGCTCTACGACAAATACCGCCTGGTGCCGTTCGGCGAGTTCATGCCGCTGGATGCGGTCGTCTCCGGCCTCGGGCTCAAGCAGCTCGTCCATGTCGGCGAGGGCTTCGTTCCCGGGCCGCCGCCCCGACCGCTGATCGTCGCCGGCTTGCCGGCCTTCCAGCCGCTGATCTGCTACGAGGCTCTGTTTCCCGGCTTCACCCGCCAGGGCGCCCGCCGCGCCGGACGCCGACCGGCCATGATCGTCAACATCTCCACCGACGCCTGGTTCGGGCCGAACGCCGGGCCGCTGCAGCACTTTAACATGGCCCGGTATCGCTCGATCGAGGAGGGGCTGCCGATGCTGCGCGCCACCCCCACCGGCGTTTCCGCCGTCGTCGACCCTTTCGGCCGACCGCTCGCCCACCTGGCCCTCGGACGAGCCGGGGTGATCGACGCCGTCCTACCCTCCCCTTTGCCACCCACCCTCTACGACCGGCTCGGCGATACGCCCTTCTGGGCGATGCTGCTGGTCTCGCTGCTGGCCGCGGCGCTCGGCTTTCGGCGAAGGCGCGCGCCATGAGCGAGGCGCGCGCCGTGCGCACTTTTGGCCGCGCGCGGTCGCGGACACTACGGCCAAGCCAAGCCGAGCGGCTTGGGACCCTGCTGCCGCGGCTGCGCGCGCCAGGCGGGTCCTTCAATCCTCGCGTGATATGGCCGAGCGCCGCGGAGGTCTGGCTCGAGATCGGCTTCGGTTCGGGCGAACACCTGGCCGCTCAGGCGGCGCGCCGGCCCGACACGCTGTTCCTGGGGGCCGAACCCTTCGTCAATGGCCTCGCCAGCCTGCTCGGCCGCATCGAGGCCGATGCGCTCGGTAACATCCGCCTGCACGATGGCGATGCTCGCGAGCTGATGGACCGGCTGCCCAACGCCAGCCTGGATCGCCTCTACGTCCTCTTCCCCGACCCCTGGCCCAAGCGCCGTCACCACAAGCGCCGGCTGGTGGATGCGCGCTTCGCCGCCGAATCCGCCCGCCTGCTCCGGGCCGGGGGTCTCCTGCGCTTCGCCACCGACTGGGCCGACTACGCCGACCAAGCTCTGGCGGCCCTCTTGGCCGAACCAAGGCTCTCCTGGACCGCCGAGCGCGCCGACGACTGGCGCCGGCCGCCGGGCGACCACGTTCGCACGCGTTACGAGGGCAAACGCCTTGGGGATTGCGAGCCGATCTGGCTGGAGTTCATCCGGCGCCCCGAGGCGGGCGGCGAAATCGAGATCACCGAATGAAGTTTCTCGACCAGTGCAGGATCCTCGTCCGCGCCGGAGACGGCGGCGGCGGCGCAGTGTCGTTCCGGCGCGAGAAGTTCATCGAATATGGCGGACCGGACGGAGGCGACGGCGGACGCGGCGGCGATGTGTGGATCGAGGCGGTGGAGGGGCTGAACACCCTGATCGACTACCGCTATCGCCAGCACTTCCGCGCCGGGATAGGCCAGCACGGCATGGGCCGTCAGCGTCACGGCGCGGCGGGCGATGACGTGGTGCTCAAGGTCCCTGTCGGGACGGTGGTGCTGGAGGAGGACCGGGAGACGGTGGTCGCCGATCTCGCGACCGCCGGCGAGCGGCGGCGGCTGGCGACTGGCGGCAACGGTGGCTTTGGCAACCTCCACTTCAAGGGACCGGTCAACCAGGCGCCGCGCCACGCCAATCCGGGACTGCCGGGCGAGGAGCGCACCCTTTGGCTGCGGCTGAAGCTGATCGCCGACGCCGGCCTCGTCGGCCTGCCCAACGCCGGCAAGTCGACTTTCTTGGCGGCGGTGTCGGCGGCGCGGCCGAAGATCGCCGACTATCCCTTCACCACTCTGACGCCGAACCTCGGCGTCGTCGAGCTCCCTGGCGAGCGCCGCTTCGTCCTCGCCGATGTGCCGGGTCTGATCGAGGGGGCGGCGGAGGGAGCCGGGCTCGGCACGCGCTTCCTCGGCCACCTCGAACGCACCGCCGTGCTGATCCACCTGGTCGACGCCACGGCCGAGGATACAGTCGCCGCCTGGCGAGCGGTGCGGGCGGAAGTCGGCGCCTATGGAGCCGGCCTCGCCGACAAGCCGGAACTGACCGCGCTCAACAAGGCTGACGCCCTGGATGCCGCGGCTCGGGCGCGCCTCGCCGACAGGTTCGCGCGGGAGACCGGCGTCACGCCCGCCCTGGTCTCCGGGGTCTCGGGCGAGGGGGTCCGCGCGTTGGTGACGGAGGCGTTCGCGCTGATCGAGCGTCAGCGTCACGCCTCGACGGCGCGCGACGAGGGCGAATGGCGTCCGTGACCTCCGGCTTGCGCCGCGAGCGCCTGCGGCTGGCGCCCGGTCTCGCGGTCGGGCTCTACGGCGGCACGTTCGATCCGCCGCATGCCGGCCATGTCCACGTCGCGAGCACGGCCCTGCGGCGGCTCGCCCTCGACCGCCTGATCTGGCTGGTCGCGCCCCGCAACCCGCTCAAGCCGGACCACCCGCGCGACGACCTCGCCCAGCGCCTGGCGGCGGTCCGCCGCCTCGCGAGTGGCCCGCGCCAAGTCGTCACCGGGCTCGAAGCGGATCTTGGCGCCCGGTTCACCGTCGAGACCGTCGCGGCCCTGCGCCGGCGCTTTCCCGGCGTGCGATTCGTGTGGATCATGGGGGCCGACGGTCTCGCCAGCTTTCATCGTTGGCGCGACTGGCGCCGCCTGGCGCGGCTCGCGCCGATCGCGGTGGTCGCCCGCCCGGGCCCCCGCGCCGGCGGCCGCTTTTCGCCCTTCGTCCGGCGCTTCGCCGCCGCCCGCCTGCCGGGGCGCGCCGCCGCCACCCTGGCGCGCAGGGCTCCGCCGGCCTGGGTCTACCTCGAGGCCCCCCTGCACGCCCACGCCTCGACGGTGCTGCGCGCCGCCCCAGATGCGCCGGCTCCGGGAGGGAACGGAAATCGTGTTAGGATGATTGACGCCAAGACCGCCGCCGGAACGTCCTCCTGACCATCACTCTCTCACCCACACCTGTCCCTCCGCTCGACGCGCCGCGGCCCGAGCGGGCTCGCACGGCGCTCGAGGAGCTCATCCTCGACCGGCTCGGCGAGGACAAGGCCGAGGATGTGATCTTCATCGACGTGAAGGATCGCAGCCCCTTCGCCGATTCCCTGATCATCGCCTCCGGGCGCTCGCAGCGTCACGTCGGCGCTCTTACCGACCACCTGCTGCGGGCGCTGAAGACCGCCGGTCACGGCCGGTCGCGCGCCGAGGGCGCGGCCCAGGGTGACTGGGTGCTGATCGACGCCGGCGACGTCATCGTCCACCTGTTCCGGCCGGAAGTGCGCGCCTATTACAATATCGAGAAGATCTGGTCGGTCGAACCGCCCGGCCGCGCCGCGGCGTTCTGATCCCGGACGTGCGCCTTCGCCTGCTGTGCGTCGGCCGGCTGGGGGACCGTCCCGAAGCCCTCCTCGCCCGCGACTACGCCAAGCGCGCCGGCGTCGTCGGCCGCCCGCTCGGCCTCGGGCCGGTGGAGATCGTCGAGGTCGAGAGCCGCAAGCCCGGGCGGACGGCGGAGGCGGCGGCGCTGCTCGCCCGGCTCGGCGAGGCGCGATTGGTCGCCTGCGATGAGCACGGCATGGCGCTCGCCTCGGCGGCCTTCGCCGAACGCCTCGCCGCCTGGCGGGACGGCGGCGCCCGCCAGCTCGCCTTCATGATCGGCGGCGCCGACGGGCTCGACCCTGACCTGCTCGCGCGCGCCGACCATCGCCTCGCCTTCGGACCGCAGACCTGGCCGCACGCCTTGGCGCGTGTCATGCTGGCCGAACAGATATACCGCGCCGGCAGCCTTTTGGCCGGCGCCCCTATCATCGCGCCTGAGGAGCCGAAGGAGACGATCATGCCGCTTCTCGTCCGCCAATTCGCCTGCCTATCGGACAACTATGGCTTTCTGGCCCGTGACGCGGCGAGCGGTCAGGTCGCCTGCGTCGACACTCCGGACGCCGAGGCCATCCTGGCGGCGCTGGCGCGTGAGGACTGGCGGCTCGACCTGATCCTCAACACCCATTGGCACCCGGATCATGCCGGCGGTAACGCGCGGCTGCGGGCCGAAACCGGCGCGGCGATCGTCGGCCCGGCCGAGGTGCGGCGCATCGCTCCGCTCGATCGCGAGGTGGGGGACGGCGACACGGTCGATCTCGGCGAGACTCGCTTCGCCGTCATAGAGACGGGCGGTCACACGCTCGGCCACGTCGCCTACCACTCGGCGGCTGATCAGCTCGCCTTCGTCGGCGACACCCTCTTCGCCCTCGGCTGCGGGCGCCTGTTCGAGGGCACGGCGGCACAGATGTGGGCGAGCCTCGCGCGCCTCGCCGCCCTGCCGGAGGCGACCACCGTCTATTGCGCGCATGAATATACCGCCGCCAACGCCCGCTTCGCGCTCAGCATCGATTCTTCGCCCGAATTGAAGGCCCGCGCCCAGGCGGTCTTCGCGGCCCGCGAACGTGGCGAGGCGACGGTGCCGACCACGATCGGCGCGGAGCGGGCGACCAACCCCTTTCTGCGCGCATCGTTGCTGGCGAGCGACGTGGCCGATCCGGTCGCCGCCTTCGCCCAGCTGCGCGCCGCCAAGGACGCCTTCCGGGGCTGAACCGCCGACGTCACCGGCCGCGCAGCATTACCCGCGCCAGGCGCTCCGATGACGGCCGCCCGGCGAGTCCGCGGGAGACCGACACGGTGACCAGAAGCACCCCCGAGCGCAGCGTCGCGGCCGGCTGCTCGCCCTGGCCGATCATCACCTTGCCGAGGCGCGCGAGATGGGCGCGGCCGCCGGGCCGCCGCACCACCTGCGCCGCCCCCTCGGTGACCACGAAAGCGGCGTCGGCGATCAGCCCGTCGGAGGCGGCGTCGGCGTCTGGCGCCTCGACGCTGATCACGTGCTGCGCCAGGCGGCTGATCCGCACGCTGGCCTGAAACAGGCGCTGGTACAGCACCATCGGTCCAAGATAGGCCACTCGGATTGGCGCGCTCGGCCCGGACGGCGCGGCGGCCGAGCCGTCCGGCCGCCGGGGCGTGAACACGGTGACGCCGCCCAATTGCGTCTCGCGCAGCATGGTCTCGTCGATGTCGTTCTTGAAGATCATGTCGCCGCGCGGACCATGTGTCGGCTGCAGCGCCCAGACCTCCGGGTCGTCCTCGAACTTGATCAGGGTGAGCCCGCCGTCGTGGTCGAGCACGAAGACCCGGCCATCGTCGGTGACGTAACGCTCGGGGGTGGCGCCGACCGCTCGACCGCCCCGGCCCTTGCCGCCATGGATGACGCCGAAGGCTTGCTTGACCCAGGCGGGGGTCGCGGCGGTGGCGCGTGGCGCGGCCGTCAGCATCGTCGCGCCCACGAGGATCGCGACGATGGTCGCAGGCCCCACCCCGGCGCGCGCTCCCGAAGCCATTGGCCGGCTGGATTGGCCCGGGATGTGGGCGGTTTTTGGACCGGCGCGTTGGGGGAGCGACGCCCTGCGTCGGCGCGGCTGAATTCGCGGCTCGACACCCTCGCCTTGGCCGCGGGGACGCTCGCGGAAGGGCGTCCGAGCTATGCTGCGACGCAAACTCCGTTTGCAATGCAGCATTTTATCGGCTAGAGGTTCTTTCCGCCGCTTTTTGCCAATCGTCGGCGCGCGTCGCCGGGCGGGATTCCGCCGTCCGGCCGCAGTCCTTGAGGGCGCAATGGTCCCTCGCCGCACGGAATGTCCTCTTGTCCTCTTCCTCGCCACGGCGCGCGTTCGCCCGCGCCGGGTTCGCGGCCGTTTTGCTCCTTGCGTCTTCCGGTCTCGCCGGTCACGGCGCCCGGGCCGCCGATCACCCCACCGGCGCCGCCGAGCTCGATTGTCTGACCCAGGCGGTCTACTACGAAGCGCGCGGCGAGAGCCCCGAGGGCCAGGCCGCCGTCGCCCAGGTGGTGCTCAACCGCACCCGCGACGCTCACTATCCGCGCTCCGTATGCGCGGTGATCCGCCAAGGGGCGGAAAGCTCCAGGCATGGCGGCTGCCAGTTCAGCTTCGTCTGCGCCGGCGCCCCGTTCGGGCGGCGCGAGCCGCACGCCTGGGCGAAGTCGAGGGCGATCGCCGCCCGCGTGCTCGCCGGCGCGCGAGCGCGTGACATCGGCCAGGCGATCGCTTTCCACGTCGCCCGACTGGGGCGCGCCTATGACGGCGGCCTGAAGCGCGTTGCGAGGATCGGCGGGCATGTTTTCCTGGCCCGGTTCGTCGCCGCGCCGGCAGCCGCGAGCGCCAAGACGTCCTGAGCACGGACCCTTCTCGCCAGCGACGCCGCCTGTCACCCCGCGGCGCCATCAGCCAGCCCTTGTCAGGCGGCGTCCAGGCCGATGTCGAGCACCGGAGCGGAATGGGTCAGGGCGCCGACGCTGATCTGGTCGACGCCGGCGCGAGCGATATCGCCCACTGTCGCAAGATCAACGCCGCCCGAGGCTTCCAAGCGCACCCGGCCGCCGGCTCGCGACGCCGCCATCTTCAGATCAGCGAGGCTGAAGTTGTCGAGCAGGACGACATCGGGAAGCGGATCGGCGGTGAGCGCTTCTTCCAGCTGGGCGAGGCTGTCCACCTCGATCTCGATGCGGACCAGCGGCCCAGCGGCGGCCTGGGCGCGGCGCAGGGCCTCGGTGATGCCGCCCGCGGCCGCGACGTGGTTGTCCTTGATCAGGATGGCGTCGTCGAGCCCGAAGCGGTGGTTGGTCCCGCCGCCGCAGCGCACCGCATATTTCTCCAGCAGGCGCAGGCCGGGCGTCGTCTTGCGGGTGTCGATGATCTGGGCTCGCGTTCCGGCGATCGCCTGGACGTAAGCCGCCGTCAGGGTCGCGACGCCGCTCAACCGTCCCATCAGGTTCAGCGCCACCCGCTCGGCCCCCAACAGGGCGCGGGCGTTCGCCTCCACCCGGGCGAGATCGGCTCCGGCCGGGACGCGGTCGCCGTCGGCGACGAGCGGCGCGAACCCCGCTGACTCATCGAGCGCGGCGATGGCGAGGCGGCCGCAGGCGAGAGCGGCGATCACCCCCGGCCGGCGGACCCGGAATACCGCCGTCATCCGCGCGTCCGGCGGTATGCAGGCGGCCGAGGTGATGTCGCCGGCGCGGCCGAGATCCTCGGCGAGGGCGGCGCGCACGATCGGCTCGATCAGCATGTCCGGCGGCGGATCGATCACGCGGCGCGCTTCTGCGGCTCGGTGGCGCGCGATCGCTCAAATCGTTCGAGGCGCGCGCGCGTGTGAGCCGCCCCGGCCAGGGTGTCCGGACAGTCGAGCCGGGAGTGAGCGCCGCGGCTCTCCCTTCGCGCCAGGGCGGCTTCGGCCACCAGCCGGGCGGCGACCGACGGCGTGGCGACGCCGAGCCGCGCCTCGTGTTCATCCAGCCAGCCGACCAGCGCCGACAGGCCTTCCTCGGTCCGGATCACGCCGGCCCCGGTCGACATCCGCCGCCGCAGGCGCGCCAGATCGCCGGCCGGCCACGAAACTGCCGGGTCAGGCGCGCGGGCGGCGCGGCTCGCCGGTTCGCCGATGGCGGCGGCGGCGCGGCCGGCGCGGGCGCCGAACACCGCCGCTTCGAGCAGGGAATTGGAAGCGAGGCGATTGGCCCCGTGCACGCCGGTGGCGGCGCACTCGCCGGCCGCGAACAGGCCGGCCAGGCTGGTTCCGCCCTCCAGGTCCGTGCCGATCCCGCCCATGTGATAGTGCGCCGCCGGCATCACCGGAATGGCCTGGCGGCGCGGGTCGATGCCGGCCGCCGCGCAGGCGGCGTACACCGCCGGGAAGTGGGCCGGGAAGTCGTCGCCGATCGCCTCGCGAGCGTCGAGAAAGGCGCCACGGCCAGCCGCCCGCTCGGCGGCGATCGCCCGGGCGACGATGTCGCGGGACGCCAGATCGCCAGCGGCGTGATAACGATGCATGAACGCCTCGCCATTGGCGTTGACGAGGCGCGCGCCCTCGCCGCGCAAGGCCTCGGTGGCGAGCGGCGCGGGGTCGGCGCCGCAATCGATCGCCGTCGGGTGGAACTGGACGAATTCCGGATCGAGAATATCCGCCCCCGCCAGGGCGGCGAGCGCCAGCCCCTCGCCCCGCGCCGCGCGCGGATTGGTGGTCGCGGCATACAGCCCGCCGATCCCGCCCGTCGCCAGGATGGTGGCCGCCGCGACGATCTCGACACGATCATCGCCACGCTCGGCGAGGACCCCGCCCACGCGCCCCTGGGCGTCACACAGCAAGGCGAGGGCCTTCCAACCTTCCCGAATTCCAATGTTTGCGGCGCGGCGCGCCGCGGCGATCACCGCCGTCATGATCGCCGCCCCGGCCCCGTCGCCGCCGACCCGCGCCACCCGCGCCCGGCCGTGCGCCGCCTCGAGACCCTGGATGAAACGTCCGTCTTCGTGGCGATCGAACGGCGCGCCGAGCGCCGCGAGCGCCCGCACCGCCGTCGGACCTTCGCGCGTGAGCACGGCGACCGCGGCCGGATCGCACAGGCCCGCGCCGGCGGCGATCGTGTCGGCGGCGTGCAGCGCCGGATCGTCGTCCTCGGCGAGCGCCGCCGCCATGCCGCCCTGCGCCCAGGCGGAGGCGCAGCCCTCGCCGAGCGGCGCGGCCGAAAGCACCAGCGCGCGCCGCGGCGCGGCCGCCAGGGCGGCCGAGAGGCCCGCCAGACCGCCGCCGACGATCAGGACGCCGTCGAAAACGTGGCGGTCGGTCAAGATCGGCTGCCAATGTCGCGGAAAGGGCAGCGGACCGTTTCTCGGACCACGAGCCCATTCAACCACCCCGCCGCCATCCGCGATGGGGGAGGATTCGGGAAGCGACGATGCTTCGATCCATCCCCGCGAAGCGGTGGAGGGCGCTCGCCTGGGCGCGACGATCGCAACGGGCGCATGGCGTCTAGATGAGCTCGACCGCGACGGGCGCGCGGGCGCGAACCAGGTCGTAGCGGGCCGGCGCCGGCGGCGGCGGCAGATCGATCATGCGCTGCACGGCAAGGCGAGCGCGCTTCGCCACATCGGCCGGAACGGTGACTTCATGACGGCCGGTCAGCAAAGCCTCGTAAATGCCCTCCAGCGTGATGCGCCGCATGTGCGGGCAAAGGTTGCACGGACGCACGAACTGGGTGTCGCTCGCCTCGCAGGCGAGGTTGTCGGCCATGGAGCACTCGGTGATCAGCACCACCTGCCGCGGCTTGTTGCGCGCGACATAGTCGCTCATCGCCCCGGTCGAGCCGGCGAAGTCCGCCGCCTCCAGCACCTCGGGCGGGCATTCCGGATGGGCGAGGATCTCCGCCTCCGGCCAAGCCTCCCTCATCTCGGCGATATCTTCGGCGGTGAAGCGTTCGTGCACCTCGCATCGGCCGCGCCAGGCGACGATTCCCACGGCCGTCTGCCGCGCGACGTTGCGGGCGAGATATTCGTCCGGCAGCAGCACGACGCGGTCGACGCCCCACTCCCGCGCCGCCCACTCAACCACTTGCACGGCGTTGGCGCTGGTGCAGCAGATGTCGCTCTCGGCCTTCACCGCCGCGCTGGTGTTGACATAGGCGGCCACCGGCAGGCCCGGGTGGCGCTCACGAATCAGGCGCACGTCCTCGGCGGTGATCGACGCCGCCAGCGAGCAGCCGGCGCGAAAGTCGGGGATGAGGACGGTCTTCTCAGGGCAGAGAACCTTGGAGGTCTCGGCCATGAACATCACGCCGGCCTGGACGATCACCGCCGCGTCGCTGCACGCCGCCTCGCGCGCCAGGCCGAGGCTGTCGCCGACGAAGTCGCCGACCCCGTGGAAGATGTCCGGCGTCATGTAGTTGTGCGCGAGAATGACCGCGCTCTTCTCCCGCTTCAGCCGGTTGATTTCGGCGATCAGCGGCGCGCGCAGCCGCCACTCGATCGGCGGGATCTCGCCCATGACCTTGTCCCAGACGGGCGCGGTGGCGGCGCGGACCTGATCGGTGAATGCGAGGGCCGTACCGTCGGCCATGACCGCCTCCTTATGCTCATTTTGAGCATTTCCTGCCGCTCAAAAAAGCGCCAAGTGCAGCTTCAGCCTCTCGGCGCCTCCCTTATGCTACATTTGAGCACAAGGCTTGAGGCACACTTAGTCCCTCCACCCGCTCGCGCAAAGCCCCTGTCATCCATTCGTCGCGAAATCGTGAACCCCGGCCTGGCCCATGAAGGCCGCGGGCGCGGCTGTCCACGCCGCCGGCCCGGTATCGTGCTCGGGCTGACCCTGGCGCTCGCCGCCTGTGTCGGCCGCTCCGAGCCCTCCGCCACCGCCGACCTCGTTGCGCTACGGGCGAGCATGGACCGGGCGAGCCTCGATCTGGCGTGGCGCGCCACCCACGCCGCGCCCCTCGCGCAACAAGACCGGCCGCCAGGCTGGGGACGCCTGGCGCTCGCCGCGCCGCCGTATCTTTCAGCCACGCCCGCGGGGCAGGCCGATGCGCGGCGGCTGAATGCGGATCTGCCGGCGGCTGGCGTGCTCGGCGAGGCGCCGCCGTTCCGATCGCCGGCGGCAGACGACGAGCGGGTTCGCGGCCTCCTCTGTCTGACCGAGGCGATCTATTACGAAGCGGCGCTCGAGCCGGCCGCGGGTCAGGCGGCCGTGGCTCAGGTGATCCTCAATCGCGTGCGGCATCCGGCCTTCCCCCACTCGATCTGCGGGGTGGTCTATCAAGGCGCCGGGTCCGGCGTCGGCTGCCAGTTCACCTACGTGTGCGACGGCGCGCGCGCCCGCCGCCCGGTTCCCGCATTGTGGCGGCGCGCGCAAGGGGTGGCGGAGCGGGCGCTGGACGGCGCCGTCGCCCCTGGGCTCGGCGCGGCGATCGCCTATCATGCCGACTATGTCTTCCCGCGCTGGGCGCCGACCCTCGCCAAGATCACCCAGATCGGCGCCCACATCTTCTATCGCTTTCCTGGCCCGTGGGGGCGCGTCGCCAGCCTGGACCGAGCATACTCCGGCGGCGAGCGTTTCGCCGCGCTGAACGCGCCGACGCCTCCGGCAGCGATCTTCGTGGGCCCGACCGGCCGGCCGGTGGTCGGCGTCGCCGCCTTCCACGACCACCAGATCGAATCCGGCCGGCGCGCGCCCACGCCCGACGAAGTCGCCGGTATCGACGCCGCCCTCCTGGAAATGGACAAGTCCCTGCCGCCGCCGCCCCCGTAGCTGGCCGATCCCCCGGCCTGCTCGACGCAACCCGCCAGCAACGCCTGGCGCACGAACTGGAGCGTCGAGGCGTCGCTCTCTTGGCGAACTCGGCGTTCAAAAAAACGGGTCGGTGAGCTAGGTGGACGGCGCGGGGCTGACCCGCTCGTGAGATCGACCTCATGCGTTGCCCGTTTTGCGGCGAGCTCGAATCGCAGGTGAAGGACAGCCGGCCGTCCGACGATGGCGCGGCCATCCGGCGGCGGCGGCATTGCCCGCAGTGCGGCGGGCGGTTCACCACCTTCGAGCGGGTGCAGCTGCGCGAGCTGGTCATCCTCAAGCGCTCCGGTCGGCGGGCGCCATTCGACCGCGACAAGCTGGCCCGCTCGATCCTGATCGCCACGCGCAAGCGGCCTATCGAGCCGGAGCGGGTCGACCGCATGGTCAGCGGCATCGTCCGCCAGCTCGAGAGCCTCGGCGAGACCGAGCTGCCCTCGACCGTGGTCGGCGAGATGGTGATGAAGGCGCTCAAATCGCTCGATGATGTCGCCTATGTCCGCTACGCCTCCGTCTATCGCGATTTTCGCAAGACCGAGCACTTCGCCGAGTTCCTCAGCCAGGAGGGCCTGGGCGACGACGGCCTGGGCGAGGACGGCGAGGGCGGTTCGGCGGCGGAGCGATGATCGGCGGCCGCCGCCGCCCCGGTTGCCGTTCATGCGCGTCACCCTGAAGCTCGCCACCTCGCTCGACGGGCGGATCGCCACCGCCGACGGCGAGAGCCGCTGGATCACTGGCCACAAGGCGCGGGAGGAGGTTCATCGGCTGCGCGCCATGCATGCCGGCGTGCTGATCGGCGTCGAGACCGCCATCGCCGACGATCCGGAGCTCACGGTGCGCCTGCCCGGCTTCGTCGGCTTCCAGCCGGCGCGGGTGGTGCTCGACAGCCGCCAGCGCCTGCCCGCCGATCGCAAGCTGGTGCGCGACGCCGGTCGGCTGCGCACCATCGTGCTGACGACGCGCGAACCGGCGGCGCGACTGACGAAGGCCGGCGTCGAGGTGGTCGCCTGCGCCGCCGACGACGGCCGGGTCGATCCGACGGCGGCGCTCGCCGAACTCGAAAAGCGCCTCGCCTTTCCGTCGGTGATGATCGAGGGTGGCGGCGAGGTAGCCGCCAGCTTTCTGTCTCGCGGTCTCGTCGACGCCGTCGAATGGTTCCGCGCGCCAATCGTGCTCGGAGACGAGGGCCGTCCGGCGGTCGCCGGATTCGTGCTGAAGACCCTTGCCGCCGCGCCGCGCTTCCGCCCGGTGGCGGCCGAGCCGATCGGCGAGGATCTGTGGGAACGTTACGTGAGGGCCTGACCGATGTTCACCGGCATCGTCACCGAGATGGGGCGCCTCGAAGCGGTTGTCGACGGCGTTGGCGACCGCCGGCTGGTCATCGCCGCGCCGCGCACAGCCGCCGGTCTGGCGATCGGCGCATCGGTCGCGTGCGCCGGTTGCTGCCTGACCGCGGTCGACCTCGGCCCCAAACGTTTTTCAGTCGATGTTTCCGCCGAGACCTTGGCGCGCACCAATCTCGGCGCCTGGCGGGCGGGAGCGCGGGTCAATCTCGAGCGGGCCGCGCGCCTCGGCGACGAGCTGGGCGGCCACATCGTCTTGGGCCATGTCGATGGCGTCGGCGAGGTGGTCGCGGTCGCGCCGATCGGCGGCTCTCACACCGTGCGGGTGCGCGCGCCCGCGCCGCTGCATCGCTACATCGCCGAAAAGGGTTCGATCGCGCTGGACGGCGTCGCTCTCACGGTCAACGAAGCCATGGGCGATCTTTTCGTCGTCAACATCATCCCCCATACCTGGGCGGTGACCACTCTTCGCGATCTTCGCCCCGGCGCCCGGGTCAACCTCGAGGTCGACCTCATGGCGCGCTACGCCGCCCGCTGGGCGCAGACCGCGCCCGGCCGATGACCGACTCGCCGATCTCGACCATCGAGGAGATCGTCGAGGACGCCCGCGAGGGCCGGCCCTACATCCTCGTCGACGCCGAGGACCGCGAGAACGAGGGCGACGTCATCATCCCGGCCCAGTTCGCGACCCCGGAAAAGATCAACTTCATGGCCAAGCACGCGCGCGGCCTGGTCTGCCTGGCGATCACCCCGGAGCGAGCCAGAGCGCTGCGCCTGCCGCCGATGGCGATCGACAACGCGGCCCCGCACGGCACCGCCTTCACTGTCTCGATCGAGGCGGCCGAGGGGGTGACCACCGGCATCTCCGCCCACGACCGCGCCCACACCGTCGCCGTCGCGATCGACCCGACCAAGGGGCCCACCGACATCGTCTCGCCCGGCCACGTCTTCCCCCTGGTCGCCAAGGCCGGCGGCGTGCTGGTTCGGGCCGGCCATACCGAGGCGGCGGTGGACATCGCCCGGCTGGCCGGGCTCAACCCGGCGGGCGTGATCTGCGAGGTGATGAACGACGACGGCGCGATGGCCCGCCTGCCGGACCTTGTCGCCTTCTCGCAGCTGCACGGCATGAAGATCGGCACGATCGCCGACCTGATCGCCTATCGGCGGCGCACCGAACGGCAGGTCGAGCGGGTGCTGGAGACGCCGTTCCAGTCGGTGTTCGGAGGCGCTTTCCGCATGCTGATCTACCGCAACACCATCGATGGCGCCGAGCACGTGGCGCTGGCCCGGGGGCGGATCGAGGCCGACGCGCCCACCCTGGTGCGCATGCACCGGGTCGACATGGCCGCCGACATGCTGGGCAGCATCGAGGCGCGGCGCGACTATGTGCCCGAGGCGCTGCGGCGGCTGGCGGCGCACGATGGCGCCGGCGTCGCGGTGTTCCTGCGCGATCCCAATCCAGCCTGGCTGTCGGAGCGATACGGCGGCATCGCCGCCGACGCCAACGCCAGCAACGCCTTGCGCGATTATGGAGTCGGCGCCCAGATCCTCCTCGATCTCGGGGTGCGCGAGATGCTGCTGCTGAGTTCGCGGCCGATCCGTCCGGCGGCCGTCGAGGGCTACGGCCTCAAGATCGTCGGCTGGCGGTCTCTGGATGGGCAAGGGGAGGGGCGATGAGCCTCCGGGTCCTGATCGTCGAGGCGCGGTTCTACGAGGCCATCGCCGACGCCCTGCTGGCCGGCGCCCGCGCGGTGCTGGAGGCGCATGGCGCCGGGATCGAGGTCGCCAGCGTGCCCGGCGCCCTGGAGATCCCGGCGGCGATCGCCATGGCGCGAGACGGCGGCGGCTTCGACGGCTATGTCGCGCTCGGCTGCGTCATTCGCGGCGAGACCTATCATTTCGAGATCGTCGCCAATGAATGCGCCCGCGGCCTCGCCGACCTGGCGGTGCGCGAGCGGCTGGCGATCGGCAATGGCGTCCTCACCGTCGAGGACGAGGCTCAGGCCTGGGCGCGCGCGCGGCCCGAAGCGGGTGACAAGGGCGGCGCGGCGGCGCGCGCCTGTCTGACGATGATCGGCGTGCGCGACCGCCACGCCGGCGCCCACGCGTGAGCCGGGGCCCTCGCCCTCGCACCGCCGCGCGCCTCGCCGCCGTTCAGGCGCTCTACCAGATGGAGCTCGCCGGCATCGGCGTCGAGGCGGTGATCCGCGAATTTCACAGCCATCGTTTCGACCAGCCGTTCGAGGCGGCGCCGCTGATGGACGCCGACCGCGGCTTCTTCGCGGAGTTGGTGCGCGGCGTGGTCGCCGAGCAGGCGATGGTGGATCGCGCCATAGCCGAGCGTCTCGCCGAGCGCTGGCGGTTGGATCGCCTGGACGCCACCCTTCGCGCCCTGCTGCGCTGCGGCGCCTTCGAGCTGCTCCGCCGCCCGGATGTGCCGGCCGAGGTGGCCATCGATGAATATGTCGAACTCGCCAAGGGTTTCCACGAGCCCGCCGAGACCGGCTTCATCAACGGCGCGCTCGATGCCATCGCGACAGTGGCGCGCGCGGCGCCGCGGGCGTCCGGCGATGACCAGCCCACTTGATGAGTTCGCCTGGATCGCCGCGCTGCGGCCGCTGACTGGCGGCGATCCCCGCGCGCGCGGCTTGCTCGACGATTCCGCCGTGTTCCCGGCCCGACCGGGTTTCGACCTGGTGGTGTCCAGCGACGCGATCGTCGAGGGCGTGCACGTTCTCGCCGGCGAGGCGCCGGGGATCATCGCCCGGCGAGGCCTGCGCTGCGCCCTGTCCGACCTCGCCGCCAAGGCGGCGGAGCCGTTCGGCTATCTGCTCGCCGCCGCCTTTCCGTCCGATCGCGACGAAGCCTGGCGCGCCGCCTTCGCCGCCGGCCTGGGCGAGGATGGCGCGCGCTTCGGCGTCGTGCTGCTGGGCGGCGATACGGTCGCGACCGCCGGTCCGCTGGTGGCGAGCTTCACTGTATTCGGCTGGGTTCCCGCCGGCGCGGCCCCTTCGCGAGCCGGCGCTCAGGCCAGGGAGCGGCTGGTGGTTTGCGGCGCGATCGGCGATGGCGCGCTCGGCCTGCGCGCCGCCGGCGGCGAGCGGATGGCGGACGCGGCGTGGCTGGCGGAGCGCTACCGCCTGCCCGAACCGCTGTTCGCCTTGCGCCAACCGCTGCGGGCTTACGCCCGCGCCACCGCCGATGTCTCAGACGGCCTGATCGCCGACGCCCTGCACATCGCCGAGGCCAGCGGCCTCGGCCTCGACATCGATCTCGCCCGCCTGCCGCTGTCGGAATCAGGGCGCGCCTGGCTGTCGCGGCAGTCGGATCGCGCCGCCGCCCTGATGGATCTCGCCACCGCCGGAGACGACTACGCGATCGTCTGCGCCGTCGCGCCCGAGTGGGAGACCGCGATGGTCTCGGCGGTGCGCGACGCGAGGATCGCCGTCGCCGCCGTCGGCGAGTTCACGCGTGACCGGCGCTTGACGCTCCGCCTCGGCGACCGCGCCTTGGCCGTGCCGAGCGAGCTCGGCTGGCGACACTGATCGTCCTCGCCGCGTCGCCGGCTTCCTGGAAGATTTCTTGCGGGCCGCTCCAATCGGCGAGATGGGATAGCGAACGAGGCGGAGTTCAGGTTGCCGCCCGTGAACCAACGTGGAGGAGAGTTCATGGGCGACTGTTTCGCTGGCGGCTGCCTATGCGGCGCCCTGCGTTACCGGGCCGGCGGCCCGCCAACTCTCGCGGGCTATTGCTGCTGCGCCGACTGTCGCAAGGCTTCCGGATCAGGGTTCATCGGCTTCATGGCCGTTCCGGCCGAGCGGCTGGTCATCGAGGGCGAATCCCGGGTGCACGCCCACCCGACCGGCCGCGGCGGCCTCGCGCACCGCAACTTCTGCCCAAGCTGCGGCGGCCTGGTGTTCGGCGGCGAGCGCGGCGTTTCCAAGAGCCACACCCTCTACGCCGGCTCCCTCGACGATCCGGCGCTGTTTCACCCGACCCTGGCGATCTTCGCCGTCGGGCGGCCGGCCTGGGTCATTCTGCCGCAGGGGGTGACCGCGTACGCGGGGATGCCGGGCGGCTAGCCAGAGGCCAAGCCGATCTGGACGAGCTTCAGGCCTTCAGCGCCAGCAAGTGCCGCAGGGCGGAGCGGCTGGGAAGAAAGAAGTAGCCGCCCGCCTTCACGCTCACGAAATCGCCAAGTCCTTGCAGTTCGATGGGGCCGGACTCTGTCGGAATGGTGAAATGACGATTGCCGCCGGAGCCCAGCAGCGGGTCGGGCTCCTTGCACAGGCCGTGGAATGACGGCGAGCCGATCCACGTCTGGTGCACGAATTCGAACTGCCGCGCCAGATCGGCGCACACGGCGATAAACAGCAGGCCCTTTTCAGGCGCCTGGCGGTCGCCACCCTCGAGCACATAGCTGCGGCCGCGGCGGATCAGGCGATGACGGGCCGAGATCAGCTGTTCCATCGGATCGCCCGGCTGCAAGCTGTCGCGCGGATTGGCCCGTCGGATGTGAGCGCCGAGCGGACACATCAAGCCGACTGGATCGTCGGTTCCATAGGAGAAGTCATTATCCGGATCATGCACCCGGCTGTCGGGTCCGCCCCTGGGCGCCCCCCGCGTGGCGCTGGCGCTCGAAGGACCTCCCGAGGGAGGAGGGCGCCCGGGCGGACGCCGGGCCTCCAGCGTCGCGCGCGCGATCGAAGGGGCGGCGAGTCCCGGCCGATCGAGCAGCGGCGTTCCGTCGCGCCAGCGCCCGACCATCTTGGCGGCGATCCACTCTGCGTTGACCGGCCCTCCGGCGACGCCGGCGGCATTGGGATAGTCGGTCCGCACTCTTGTCGCTTCCCGTTCGGTGTAATTCGTGAAGGCGTCGACGTCCTGGGCGAGTTGGCGGATGGCCAAGAAGGCGCCGTTGCGGCCGAAATCGCGCCGCGCGTAGGTTCGATCGGCCTCGTCGAAATCGGGAAACACTTCCCCGACATCCAAGGGGTCGATCTTCCTGTCGGCGTTCTCCACCGGCAGGTTGTTGTCGGGGTCGGACTTCGGCCTAACGATCAGGGAAGGCGCGATCCAGCCCTGATTGCCGTTGTAGCCGAGCAGAAACTCGCCCGGCTCGACGATGTCCCTGGCGAGCGGATCGAGCGCGAAGCGCTGGGTGCCGCGCATGATCGGCTGCGAAATGCCATCGCGAAATCCAAAGTGTTCGCGTCGATATTCCTCGTTGGCGTAACATTCCGTGGGCTGTGTATCGATCGCGTCGACTAAAATCCCTTTGTAGGTACGCACACGAGCCTCGTGAAACTTTCGGAGTTTGTCGCGATCGGCTGGCGCGCGGCCGTAGACGAGCAGGGCCGCATCGATCCCGCCATCTGAATTGCCGGTCGGCGCATCCGACCAGCGCCAGGTATTCGGGTCCGCCTGACCGAAATCGCCCAGGACCCGCGCCCGCGCCGCCATCCCCATGGTGAACGGAGCGGGAAACACGCCCAACCCATCGGCGGCCTCGCGCGGCGGCAGGCCGAACTTCGCTAGACCATCGGCGGTGAAGGCGAGGCAGATGGCGGCCGCGCCCCGGCCGTCCAGGCGCTCTCCAAAGGTGAGGGTCGCCGGATTGGCGACACCGGCGCGACCCGGCAGCAGCCCGGCCAGCCACCTCCGGCAATCGGCCGGATCGTCCGGCAGGCGGATCAGCAGGCAGGCCGCGTACGGCAGGTCGCCCATGCCGGTGAAGACCAGGGCCTGCGCCTCGTCCGTCTCGATCGCTGTCTCCGGCCGCTGCATCGAGCCGAAGCAGCGCAGCCAGGCGCGCGCGCCCGCCTCGTTGGTCACCCGCATCAAGCCATAGTGGATCAGGGCGTTCTCGCGCATCGCTCGCGTCGTCAGATGCGGAAAGCGGCTGTACCAGAATGGCGCGAGGCGCTGCTTGCAGCGGGTGAAGCGCTTGAAGCGGTCGCCGTCCGCGGCGCCGTCCATGATCAGGTAACGCGTGGTTGGAAACCCGACGCAGTTGCTCCAAACGGCGCTCTGCCCGGCGTGCACGCGCATGATGAAGTCCTCGAGATAACTTTCCCAGCTTCCATCAAAACTGGCGAGAAAAATCAGCTTGTCGCTCCCCGGAACCTTGAACCATTGCGCATAATGAATGGTGTTCATGTTGAGCACGAACCCTTTGCGAAAGCGGGTTAGCACCAGATTGGCGACCGACATCAGCGCGCCGATCAAGGTGATGCGGCGCAGCAGTCCGGGTTTGAGGCGGTTGACGGCGATGAAATGGTTCTGCGCGTAGCCGGGGGCGTTCTCCACCGCCGCCGCGGCTTGCAGCGCCGAGAAGGCCGGCATGGCGTCGTCTGCCGTGTCGCTCTTCTCCGCCCTGCGGAGCAACCAGACGAAGCCGCCAACAATCAGCGACAGGATGATGGCCTCGCCAACCAACCCGGTCGTGAAGGCGATCAGCAACCTGCCGTCGATGGTGTGTTTGACTGCTTGGTTCGACCAATCGAGGACAGCGAGAGCAGAATAATTTATAGTCGTCAATATCGCAAGCAAAGCCAGTATAAGCAAGCTTGTCCAAATCCCGCCCGACGAGACCAGAAAGAAATCGCTGAGCGACTGCAGCGCCGTCCAGGGCTCGGTCGACACGGGTTGCGGAAACTCGAGCTTGCGCGCGCCGGGGCGGATGAGGAAGTCGGCGAGCTCCGGATCTCGTTGCAGCTGTCGGCGGACATCCGCGAGCGCGTCCCAGGCGCGGCCGCCCAGACCGACGTGCCGGCGCAGATAGGGTTCGAGCGCTTGCCTACAGAAGGCGGCCAGCCTCTCTTGCCGTTCAATGTCGGCGACCGGGAACTCGGGGGTTCCATTGAATTGCAGTCCCGACCCACAGATCCGCCACGGTTCCGGTCGCAGGCGGTAACGCTTCAGAAGGCGGGCCAAGGGCTCGGTGGCGTCCACCGCGCCATGAAATATCGGCTCCAGCACGGCGCCGGCATGGTCGACGATGGTCGCCAGAGCCACGTCCGCCTCGCCGTCGACGTTCAGCTCCAGCAGCAGGCGCAGCGAGGGTTCCCCAGGATCGCCGATGTCGAGGCAGGAGAAGGAGGCGAAGTGCACGATGCCACTCTTCTTCAGGGCTTGGCCCAGCGGCGAACCTTCCGCTGCTGGATTGCCGCCCAGGGCCCTCAATCTCGCGTCTAGGTCACCCCAGCCAACGCCGTCGCGCACCGGAGCGAGGATGGTGATCATGGTTTGGACGAGCGGCGCGCTCGGATCGTCGAAGCTCATCGTCAACGACAGGGGCGGCCAGCCCGCCGCGGGCGGACCGGGCGAGCGCGCCGCCCGCAGCCCCCGTCTGGCGAGAAGGGCCGCGAGAACGTTCGTGATGATCGGCAACGCCAGGTGCGCGCCGACGCAGTCGTGATCGCCCTCGCCGAAGATGAACGCGCCCCTTCGGTTCCTGTCCGGATCAAAGCGGCAGGGCCGCCGGTAGGCTTGGCCATCGCGCATCGCCGAGGCGGTGCACACCAGCAGGGTGTCGCCCTTCCGCACGCGTTTCGCAAAAAGGCCCCCGCCGATCCGACAGTCGCCGGCGGCGATGCGCCACTGTCCAGGCTGAATGGCGGGGTTCAGTCGAAGCGCCTCCCAGACGATCGCCGTGAGCTTGGCCAAATCCTTGACCTCGGCCGCGCCCTCGGCGTCCGACAGCGCCGCGGGCCGCCGCAGCAGCGCTTGCATCACCCGCCCCGTCGCCAGAGTGGTCGTGGGAATGAACCCGACGACCAAGCCGACCAGCATCGCGCGGATTTCTTCATCGGTCGGACCGGCGCCGGTGTGTTGCAGATTGACGAGACGGTCGACCAGCGTCTCGTCTCCCCGCCTGGCCAGCGCTTGCGAGCGCTTGATCGCCGCCTCGACGATGACGCGAATGCGGGCGGCGCCGTTGACCGCCCGAGCGCGCGTGCGGGGGTCTCCGGCTGGATCGGCGAACAGCAGGTTCGAAAGCGACTGCGCCCACTGAGCGAATGCGTCAGGCTCGGTGATATGCAAGCCATAGAACCGGGCGCAAATCTCGGTGGCGACTCGCGCCGCCAGATCGCCAACGACTTCGATGTGGCCGCCCGATCCGTCCAGCAGGGCTTCCGCGAAACGGCTGGCGAGACCGCCGACCAGCGCGCCGTCGCCCTCCCGCCGACATTGGGTGAAGAAGCCCCTTTGTCTCGCGTGGGCGGCGCCCTCCAAGCCCAGCATGAAGTTGGCGCCGCCAGCCAGCTCCTCCATTTCTGAACCATAGGGAACTTGGAAATATTGGCTGTTCTTCAGAACTGCCGCCACGTCGGTGGCGCGCGTGACGCAGATCACCCTCCAGAAAACCGGCAGGGGCGGGAAGGGCCAGATGACTTCGACAGATGGCGAAATAGGTCGGCAGCACCTGTTCAACGAAGAATGCACCAAAGCAATGTCCTAGCCGCGCGAGCAAGCATCGCCACCACTGCTGCCTGGGCGGCGGGTCATTGAACGGCCCCAGAGGCGGGTTTGGTGCGCCGCGCCGGGCCGCGCGGTCGGCCGCCTGCGCGGCATTTATCCTGGCGAACCACTTGGTTTCGCGCGCCAGAAACCAGTCCATGCCTGCCCCCATCTCCCCATCATGCCCGACGGGGTCTTCGGCTCGTCGATCGAGCCGGCGTTCGCGGCGGTCACGGCATTCGCGGCGTTCGCGGCGCCCGCCATCGCCAATCCTTCTTTGAAGTGCCTGTTCCACCTGACATCGGAAAACGGCAGCCAGTCGATGTAATCGCTGGTGAAATTCGGCCGCGCCTGCCTCAGATCTTGCAGCGCCTCGAGGGCTTCCCTCGGTTCGCCGAGACGAACGAGCGCGTTGATCTTGACGACATGGGCATGCCAATAGCCGCTGCGGCGGGCGATCGATTGCTCGGCGTATTCAATGGCCGACGACCATTCGCCAAGAAGGCTGTGGCTCATCGCCAGCTCGCTCAGCACGTAGAAGACCTCGTGATCGCTCGGGCTGAGGCGAAGCGCGGTGCGCAAGGGTTCGAAGGCGGCGCGCGGCTGGTCGTCCAGGAAGAGAGCGCTGCCCAACTGGCCGTGCGCGGCGACCAGGCTCGGATTGAGCTCGATGGCGCGCCGCAGCAGGGCTTGGGCGCGGTCGGGACGGCGGAGCCATATTTCGGGAACGCCCGCGAGCATGTAGCCGCGCGCGTCCTCGCCATCCAGGCTGATGATCCGCTGGGCCAGCGCCCGCATGTGCCTGACTTGCTCTGGAGACGCCCTTTCAACCCACAATGTGCGCTGCATGGCCCACGTCAGATTGACGAGCGCCTCGACCGAGTTCGGATCGCGGGCGAGGGCTTCCTCGAACAATTCATTGGCTCTCGTCGCGTCGGCCTTGGTCAACCTGTTGAAGTGCCAACGTCCGCGCCAGACCAGCTCGAGCACGTCGGCCGCGTCGGCGGGCTTGGCGAGCGCGGCGACTTGCTCGGCCTGATCGGTTGCCGATTCAAGGCTGGCGACGACCTCCGCGGCGAGCGCCGCTCGCTCCGTCTCGGATGAAGAGAGGTCCGCCTCGGCTCGGCGCGTCAAGAGGGTGCGTCGAGTGGCCGCCTCGAGCAGATCGATCGCGAGCCGCTTGCGACCGGCCGTCTCCAGCAGCCGACCCTGAACCAGATATTTCGCGCCGAGCCGTTGGCCGATCTCTTCCAGGCTCACCGACGCTTGGTCGATCGTGAAGCTGGAGGCGCGCGCGATCACCGGCAGCCAGCGCAGGCGCGATAGCCGATCGATCAGATCCTCGGCGAGTCCCTCCGCGAGATAGTCGTCGTCGGCCGTTCCGGTCAGGTTCTGGAAGGCGAGGACCGCGATCGCCGGCCGGCCGGCGAAACCCGCCAATGTCGCGTCGAGCTCGACGCGCGGCTCGATGGGATCGCTCGCCACCGGACGTGGCGGCTCGCCCGCCGACCAATCGGAGAGCCGGTCGCGCTGCTCGCGAAGCCACTCCTCGAAGCCGTTCTCGCCAATGTCGATGCCCTCGAGAAACGGAACGCGCGCCAGCCGTCCGCTGGCGGCATCGAGCGGGTCGCGCGCATCGACGCTGATTTGCGACAGATCGAGGCGCACCACATCTCGATCGCCGACGAGCAGGCCTTCGCCGTGCTCGTTCAGCCGCTCGCGCAGGTTGGAGAGTTCCCGGCGCAGCGATCCGCGCGCCTGCTGCGGGCCGCGGCTGCCCCATAGCTGCGCCTGCAGCCAGTTGCGCGAGCGCTCGCCGCGCGGCGACATCGCCAGCATGGCGACCATCGCCGCGCCCTTGCGACCAAGACCATCGATCACGACCCCGCTCGGAGACACGAGCCGAAAAGCTCCCAACAAGTTCAGCGTGAACCGCCCCGAAGTCTTCACCCTGACACCGTCCGCCAGCTTTTCGCCACAACTTAGCAGGCCGGACGCGCGAATTCACGCTCTTTTCACGCTTCGCGAACGCGCCCGTCACCGCCGCCGGACGGACGTGCAGGAAAAGCTCTGCCTGAAGGACCGGTCTTGGCGCGTCGAAGACGAGACTGCGCCAGGCGAAGGGCGGAGGTGCGGAGATGATCGTCGATATTCCAGGGCGCGGACACACACGAGCCAACCGGTCGGTTTGGCCAGCCGCGATGGCTGGGCCGCGAGATGGAATGATCCCGCCGATCGTCGGCGAGCCGCTCGCCCTCTTGGCGCTGACCGCGCCCGCGACGCGCCGCGTCGTGGAAGGCAGGCTGCGCCGGTTGGGCGCCCCCGAGGATCCAGCTTGTCGTCGCCCGACGGGCGATCGCGCCACGTCTTCTTCGTGCGAAGGGGCGTGGCCCGGGTGGTCCTCTATTCGAGCGCCGGGCGCGAGGTCGTGGTGCGCGATCTATTTGCCGGCGACCTGTTCGGTGAACTCGCCGCCCTCGATGGAAAGTGTCAGGCCGCGAACATCATCGCCATGACCGATCTCGAGGTGATACTCATGACGATGTCCGACTTCATCGCCTGCGCCAGCTCCACCTGCGCCGCCGCCCTGTGGTTGGCTCGCCGGCTCGGCGGCGACGTGCGGCGGTTGACCGACCGGGTCTTCGAGCTCAGCGCGCTGAGCGTCGGGGCTCGGCTGCACTGTGAACTCGTTCGGATGACGCAGGCCCCTCCCGCCGTTCGACAGCAAGAGGGTTGGCGGATCGCGCCCGCCCCCACCCATGCCGAACTGGCCAGCCGAATCGGCAGTCATCGAGAAGCCGTGACGCGCGAGCTGGGCAATCTCGCGTCGCGCGGGATCGTTCGACAGGAGCGTGGCGCCCTCCATGTGCGAGACCTGGCCGCCCTGGCGCGATGGATGTCCGACGGTTCGACCGCCGATCGCGCCGAGGCGGCGTGACGCGACCCCGCGGCCTGAGAGGGAGTCCAGGCACGACTATGCTGATGAGGTGCTCGATATCATCAACGAATTGATAGCGCTGAACCACTCCAGCAAGGATGTGCCTCGCGCGAGCATCGTGCCGGTTGTGAACCTGCCATGACCCAGGGGGCCTGTCACGGAAACCGGGGGTCCCCCACACGCCTACATGACATCGCCGCCGGGGCCGCCTCGGCCCCTGAACGCCACCCCCGCCAGCTCGCGCACCAGCTTGGCGGCCACGTAGGCGGTGACCCCGCTCGGGTCGCGGTCGGGGTTGAGTTCGACGACGTCGGCGCCGACCAGCGGACCCTCGATCCGGTCGAGCACGTCCAGCACCTCGCGCACCGACAGGCCGCCGCTTTCGAAGTGGGAGACGCCGGGGGCGAACGCCGGGTCGAGGCCGTCCAGGTCGATCGAGACGTAAATCGGCCCGGTGGGAACGGGAACCTTGTCCGGCGCGAAGCCGCGCATCGGCACGATCTCGACGCCGAAGCGCGCCGCCTGCGCCCGGCCCTCGGCGGTGATCGCCCTGACGCCGATCTGCACCAGTCGGCCGGCGAGGCCGGCCTCCATGATCCGGGCGAATGGCGAGGCATGGCTGCGGCGGTTGCCATGATAGCTGTCGTAGAGGTCGGGGTGGGCGTCGACGTGCAGCAGCGACACCGGTCCGTGGACCTGCGCGATGCCGCGCAGAATCGGAAAGGTCACCGCGTGGTCGCCGCCCAGGGACAGCGGGATCGCGCCGGCCGCGCACGCCTCGGCTACCGCCGCGGTGATCCGCGCATCGTCGGCCGGCGTCTCGTCGAGCGGCAGGTCGCCAGCGTCCACGAACGGGATGTCGGTCCCCAGCGCCAGTCCCGCCTCGGTGCATGGATTGCTGCTATCGCAAAAGAGCGCCTGGCGGATCGCCGCTGGCCCCTTGGCCGGTCCGCGCATGAAGCTGCCGTTGATGTCGGTCGGCAAGCCGATCAGGCGGATCGGCGCGGGCGTGAATGGCGAGCCAGGAACCGACGTGGTCAAGGGTCTTGCACGCGTCAACGGGCCGCCCGGGCGACCCAGCCATCCGGCGCGAGGCCATAGCCGGCCGGCATCGGCGTGACAAACGGCGCGACCGGCTCCGAATTGCCGCGTATGATCTCGGGTGCAATTGGTCGATGGATCCGGACCAGAGGCGCTGATCGCCGCGGTTCGTGTTTTGGCCGCCGGCCGCGCGGCCGACGGGCCGAGCTCGCCTCGCAGCCAAGACTTCGTTTACGATGAGGATGGCTTCCCACGATGATCGCGGCCGACACGTCGGCGCTCATGGCGATTCCGTGGCCGCCGAGCGAGGCTGTCCCTTGTTGTTCCTCGGCGAGCAGTTCGCGCGCACCGATGTGACGTCCGCCCTCTGAGGCCGAACTCACCCCCTCGCCGCCGCCGCCACCTCCTCGGCCGGGCGGCCGGTCAGCTCGGCCATGTGGTCGAAGCCGGCCTCGAAGCTGCCGAGCCCTTGGGTCAGCGATCGCAGCTCGGCGACCAGGCCATGGCGCTCGCTCATCGGCAGATAGGCTTCCACGGTCTGCCAGCCGGACCAGCCGTCGCGCGGGCCAAAGCCGAGGATCTGGCCGCGCTTGGCCGAGACGGTCGAGGTGATGCTGCTCATCGCCGCTTCCGGCGTGTGGATCCTCAGCTTGTCGATCGGCTCCAGCAGATACGGCCGGCACCCCTCCAAAGCCTCCTCGATGGCGATGCGCCCGGCGGTGCGGAATGCCAGCTCCGATGAGTCGACCGGGTGGGTCTGGCCGTCCAGCAGGGCGACCTCGACATCGACAACCGGAAAGCCGATCGGCCCCTTGGCGAGCCCGTCCTTGACCCCTTGTTCCACCGCCGGGATCCATTGCTTCGGCACCGCCCCGCCGGTGACTTTGCTGACGAAGCTGAAGCCCTCGCCGCGCGCCCTCGGCTGGATGTCGATGGTCACGTCGGCGAACTGGCCGTGGCCGCCGGATTGCTTCTTGTGTCGGCCGCGCTGCTGCTTCCCGGCCCGGATCGTCTCGCGGTAAGGCGTCGCCGGCGCGGCGGTGACAATGTCGACGGCGTATCGGCGCTTCAGCCGCTCGAGCGCCAGGCGCAGGTGGCCCTCGCCCTGGCCGGCCACCAGGATCTGGTGGCTCTCGGCGTCGTGAGTGACGGTGAGGCCGGGGTCCTCCTCCAGCAGCTTGGCGAGGGCGCCGGAGAGGCGCACGTCGTCCTTGCGGTTGGCGGCGGCGATCGCCAGGGCGAACAGCGGCGCGCGCGGCGCTCGGGCGGGGCGCGGCGGCGGGGCGACGCCGATGCCCAGGGCCTCGCCGGCCTTGGCCGCCTCGACCTTGCCGATCGCCACGATCTCGCCCACCGGGGCGCCGGCGATCTTCTTCAGGCCCTGCCCCTGGACGGCGAACAGGCCACCGGCCCGCGCCCGCTCGCCACTGGGCGTGACGAGCTCGGCGCCGTCGGCCAGCGGGCCGCCGAACACCCGGGCATAGGCGAGCTTGCCGGCCTGGCCGGCATGGGCGGTCTTCAGCACGTAAGCCGCCGGCGCCGCCGGCGCACCCAAGCCCAGGCGGGCGGCGGCGCGCGCCGGCAGCGGCCCCTCGTGCCGCAGCGCCTTCAACAGGCGCCGCACGCCAAAGCCGTTCAGCGCCGAGCCGAAGAACACCGGGGTGATCAATCCCTCGGTCATTTCGCGCACCAGATCGGCGAACACCGCCTCGCGGCTCGGCATGACGTCGCTCAGCAGCTGCTCCATCAGCTCGTCGTCGAAATCAGCGAGTTGCTCCAGCATGTGGAAGCGGGCGTCGGCCTCGGCCTGGTCGCCCATTTGCGCCCGCTCGACCACTTCCGAGGCCTGCCCCGGGCGGTAGACATAGGCGCGCTCCAGCGCCAGGTCGACGAACCCGGTCACCGTCTCGTCGGCGACGATCGGCAGCTGGCGGGCGACCAGCGGCGCCGCCGATACCGGCGCCAGCGCCGCCAGCAGGGCGTCCACCGGACCGCGCGCCTGGTCCATCTTGTTGATGAAGAGGGCGCGCGGGATGCCGAGCGTCTCCAGGGCGCGAAACGTCGGCTGCAGCAGCCCGGCCTTGGCGGCGTCCGGTTCGGCGACGATCACCGCCAGGTCGACCGCCGGCAAGGCGGCGTCCGCCTCGCTGGCCAGTTCGACCGCGCCCGGCGCGTCGACCACCGCATAGCGGTCGCCGAGGAAGTCGAAGCCGGCGAGGTTGAGCTCCACGGAATGGCCGCGCGCCTTGGCTTCGGGGCTGGCGTCGCCGACCACCAGCTGGCCGGGCGCCCGCCGCTCGATCGCGCCCGCCGCCAGCAGCATCGCCTCCATCAGCGTGGTCTTGCCGCCGCCGGTCGGCCCGACCAGAGCCAGCGCCCGAGTCGCATCCGCCTTCGCCGTTGTCATTGGCCGCCGTTCTCCCGTGTGCGCCGCGTTCGTCGCTCACCGTCTAAAGCCTGCCGCGCCAAGTCGGAAGCGCCCGAGCCGCATCCATGCTAAGGCGTGCTCCCGTGGCCCGCCTGTTCAACGCCTATGTCTTCGCCCGCTGGAGCGCCGCCTCCAAGCCGACCGTCGGCGCCGACGCCATCCACATCGGCGTGCTGAAGCGCGACGTGCGCTTCCGACTCGCCTACGAGGTCCAGACCGCCGCCACCCGGGCCAAGGCCGAGGCGGCGCTCGCCGCCCTGCTGGACGATCGCGCCCGCCATCGCGAGCGGACGCTGCTGCTGGTCGATTTCCCCTTGAGCTTCCCCGCCGGTCTCGCCGAGCGGCTGAAGCTGAAGGGCGAGCCGCCGTGGCGGGCGGTGTGGGACCAGCTCGGCCGCATGGTCAAGGACAAGGCCGACAACACCAACAACCGCTTCGGCGTCGGCTCGGAGATCAACCGCCGCCTGACCGGCGGGCCCTTTCCCTTCTGGGGCTGCCCGCCGCGCGATGCCCTGACCACCCTCGCCGCCAAGCGCGGCCGCGACCATGGGGCCGATGACCTGCCGGAGTTCCGCGGCTTCGAGACGGCGACCGGCGCCGCCAACCCGGCGTGGAAGCTCTACTACGCCGCGCCCATGGGGGCGCTCGCCATCCTCGGCATCCCCATGATGGCGCGGCTGAAGGCGAGGTTCGGCGAGGCGATGCGCGTCTGGCCGCTCGAGACCGGCTTCAAGGCGCTGGCGGAGGCCGATCTGGCCGGGGTCGCCGTGGTCGCGGCCGAGGTGGGCCCGAACCTTCCAGCCGCCGCCGCCCAGCCCGGTGAAGCGGCCGGCGCCGCCCGCACCCGCGGCCTGCTCGAACAACTCGCCAGATTGGACGAGACCGGCCGCCTCGCCCCATTGTTCGCCCCGCCCAAATCCGCCGAATCCGCTGCCGTCGCGCACGGCGAACGCGAGGAAGGCTGGGGCCTGGTCCTTTAGGCGCCACCCCGTCTCCTTCCAAGGTCGGAAAGGCGCTCCCTCGATTCCGCCCGTCCCCGAGGCTCTCGCGAAACGACCGCGGCGAGCCGACGTACCAAGACCCGCCGAATGAAGTATCCTCGCGGTCCCGTCGTTCCGCCGAGGTGGTCATGCGAAGTCTGGTTGGGCTTTTGGCATGTTGGGTGGTGGTCTCGGCCATGGCCGGGCTATCCGGTCCGGGGCCTTCGCTGACGCTGACGCGCGCCGGCGTCAGCCACCGCTTCACCGCGGCCCAACTGCTCGCGCGGCCCGATGCGGCGGAAGTCGCCATTCCACACGACGTGTCCTATGGCGGCGCCGCGCGCTATCGCGCCGTGCCGCTGTTGTCGCTGCTGGCGGAGCTGCCCCCGGACGCCGGCGCCGACACCTTGGAAGCACGCTCCACCGACGGCTTCGTCGCCCAAATTCCCCTCTCCCTCGTCAAGAGGGCCGCCGCCGGCGGCGGTATTGCCCTGATCGCCGTCGAGCCGCCCGGCCGGCCCTGGCCAAAACTCCCCGGCAAGCCCGAGGGAGCCGGACCCTTCTACCTCGTCTGGCGGTACCCGGAGCGCTCCGGCGTCGCCAGCGAGCAATGGCCCTACCAGCTGGCCAGCCTGGCCGCGGTCGAGAGCCCGGCGCACCGTTGGCCGCAACTCGCCGCCGATCCGACGCTGCCCGCCGACGCGCCGGCCCGCCGCGGCGAACGCCTGTTCGCCGCCAACTGCCTCTCCTGCCACCGACTGAACGGCGGCGGCGCCGGCGAGATCGGCCCCGATCTCGGCGCGCCGATGAACGCCACCGACTATCTGACCCTGAAGGGATTGCGCGCCCTCATCCGCGACCCGCGCGCGGTGCGGCGCTGGCCGCGCCAGCAGATGCCCGGGTTCGCTCCCGACGCCTTGTCGGACGGCGACCTCGATGCGCTCATCGCCTATCTGCGACAAGCAAAGCAGCCGGCAGTCCGGGGACACGAACCCAAGCCGTCTCAAAGGCGCCCAGTCCCCGTTTCGGCGCGGACTAGGGATTGAGGGTCGTCTCGCGTCATCGTCGCGCCACCATAAGGTCGGCCGCCGCCCGGCTCGACGCGAAGGGCGAGGTCATGACGACCCGTTCGGAGGCGAGCCCCGCTACAACAAAGGTGGCTAGAGAACGGCCTGGTATCGCTCGATCGCGGCGGCCACTGTCCGCGGCATCTCGGCGCGGAAGCGCTCGGCCCAGTCGCCGTTCACCGAGTTGCGGATGGGACGAAGCTCGGCGTAGTTCCTGCCCTTGCGGGTGGCGACGCGTGGGATTCCCAGTCCGTCGCAAAGCGCCTCGAGGCGCCCGAGATTACCGTCGGCGCTGTCTTCATAATGGAACCGGTGGACTGGACGGTCGAGCATGTCCAGCAGCTTGTGATAGCTGGCGGTGGTCTGGACGATGGCGCGAACCGCCGCGCCGATCTTCTCCGGCTCGTAGCGAAGCTCGGCGTCATTTCCGCGGCTGGTCGAGTGGAAGCGCTGCATCTGGCGCGCCTTGGCGAGCGACACGGCCTGCGCGACGATATCGCGGCGCAAAAGGAACACGAGCGTCATCTTATCTTGGTAGCGGTCGATCACCCCGGTGAGTTCGGCGGCGATGATCGCTTGGCCGCCGAGCTTCACGCCCCACCAGGCTCCCTTGCACGCGGCCACCACGTCGGCGCCCGTCCGGCCCTTGAGACGCGGTGGATTGAGGCTCTCGCCCACCCTGCCGATGTCGTAGCGGCGGGAAAGCTCCCGCGTCAGATAGGTGCTGCCGCAGCGCGGGGTGAACAGCAGGGCGAGCACGCCGTCGACCTCCGGCCATTGATCGGCGACAGGCTCCTCGAGCCGCCGCGCGACATTGGCGATCTGCTTTGTCGTAAATAGCGACAGCCGCTTGGCCGAGGCCTCGCTGACCGCAGATGCGTTCGGTGGGAGACCGCTCCGCGCCGCGGCGATTTCCTCCGCTCGCTTCGCCGCTGCCGCCCGGCGCACGGTCTGCGCCGCGACCCCGGCGGCCTTGCGCGCCTCGCGCGCCGCGACAGCCGCTTCGCGGCCCTCCCGCGCCTTCGCCAGCCGCTGATCCCGCTCGCTCGACGCCGCCCGCGCGGCCTGCGTTCGGCGGGCCGCCGCCTCGGCCTGTCGGCTGGCGCGCTTGGCGGCCAGCCGCGCCTCGAGATCGGCGGCGGCGACCTTTTTCGCCTGGGCGAGGCGGGCATCGCGCTCGATGACCATCGCCTCGCGCCTTGCGGCAAGTCGCTCTTGCAAATCGATCGCCGCACCCTCCGATCCGGCGTGCCGTGGGTGGGGCGTCGGCGGCGGCTCGTTCGGCGCCCCCGAACCGGGAGCGACCGGGGGTTCTGGCGGTTGCGAGTGGGCTGCTGCCTTCCGGGGCCGTCGCGCCGCTTGCGCCGTCATGACCAAACCTTGAACATTGCCCGCCCCCAATCTCCCGTTAAGGTTGGCGAATGTTCATCGCAAGCCCTCGCGTCCGCCCGTGGCGTCGCCGCCGCGTTGCCTGGGGCGCCCGGGCTCCGATGGTCGTGAGAGCCCGCCCTCCGAAGGGCGGTTATCCGCCGCGGAACGCCCCGTCAGAGGGTGCGGTCGCGATCGACCGCGTGTTGCACCCTTGGTCGTCCCAGGGCGCGCTCACCGCGGCGCGGATCGCCTCGCCTTCACCACCGCGGCGTCCAGCGCCTGGAGAAATCGCGAGCGGTCGGCCGGAGCGAACGGGCGCGGACCGCCGGTCGTCTCACCCATGGAGCGCAGGTGCTCGCCGATGCCGCGCGAGGCCAGCGCGGCGCCGATGTTGTCGCTGGTGAACGGACGGCCGGCTGGATGAAGCGCCTGGGCGCCGGCGGCGAGCGCCCGGCTGGCCAGGGGCGTGTCGGCGGTGATCACCAGGTCGCCAGCGCCGGCCCGCTCCGCGATCCAGTCGTCCGCGACGTCCGGACCCGGCTCCACGACCACCAGCGTGACCGTCGAACGGGGCGGGGTGCGTATCCAGCTATTGCACACGACCCGGACCGGCAGACCGTAACGGCCCGCCACCCGATAGACCTCCTCCTTCACCGGACACGCGTCGCCATCGACATAGACAATCGTCATGGATCAGCCCCTCGAACCGATGCCGGGATGATGCAAGTGAAAGCCGGCTGGGAGCTCACGCGAAACGGGGGCCTTTTGCGGCTTGAGCGGCCGCCACCCAGCATTTGGCAACGAAAGCCCGCCGGCGGCGCTTGAAAATGCATGCCCTCTGCTCCGACAAGCGCGCCTTCACCGCTACAGGCGGAGCTGACGCGCATTTTCGTGGTATGGGGGCGAGCGCCCCGCTTTGCTCGAAACGCCGCCATCTCCTTTCCGACCTTCCTGGTCGACCTAGGCCTGCTGTTCGTGCTCGCTCGACGCGCCCACGTCGATTACTTGCTTGCTACCGTCATCTCGTTTCTGCTCGCCAATGCAATGAGCTACTTTCTGGCCCGGCGGCTGGTCTTCGCGGAGACGAAACGGGGAATGGCGGCCGGCCTGCTCTATTTTCTGGCGATCGCGGCGACCTGCGTGTGCGCCCTGACAGCCATGATGTGGCTGTTTGTCGATGCGCTCCACATCGACATCATTCTTAGCCGCATCGCCACGGCGGCCATCGTCGGCGTCGGCGGATATCTGGTGAACCTGTTGGTCAACTTTCGCGTGGGTCGTATGCAGCGCGCCTTACGGCGCCCGCGCTGACCAAGCGTCTGCGGACGGGGGTCCGTATAGCGCCCTCGAGCGGAACTTGGTCTCTCGCCCGACACAAGACACCCAGGCCCGCCAGATTCGGAACGTTCGGACGGGGAACCGAGCGACCGGGCATCACGGGGCGGACTGTCGCTCTTTCACCATGGTTATCACCTGGTTCTCCCACATCGTGAAGCGGCCGGTCGGCCCTTCTGGTCCCTCGAGCGCCACGCGGACCTCCTCGCGGGCGCCCTCCTCGACGGTGGCCGTGCCCATGAAGTTGTTGAGGTTGGTCTTGGTGTATCCCGGCGTGACGGCGTTGACCCTGCTTGCCGATCCCCTGATTGGCTCCGGTGACCAGGGCGACCGGCTTGTCGTGCATCGAGACTCTCGCGACTGGGAAAATGTTACGGACCAAGGCGAATAGCAACGAGAGCGTCCTTCGTCACCATCCCTGGGCGGCCTCGCGCACCGACACCCGCAAGACGTGCTACGTGGCGGATCGAAGCCACCGGACAGCCGCTGACGAACTATGTCTCCAACGAGCGCACGATGACCGACACCGCTCTCGATAGCTGGCCCGACCTTTCGATCGGCTCCCTTCAGCCCACCGTCGAGGTCCTGCATCTCTATGCCCAGATCGCCGGCAAGGTGCGCATGGGTCTGACGCCCTGGGTGAATCACAGCTGGCACGTGCCGCTCTATGTCTCCGCTCGCGGTCTGGCGAGTGGGTGGATTCCGTCGGATCGCGGCGCGCTCGACCTCGAATTCGATCTTGTCGAGGAGGCGCTTGTCCTGCGCTCGTCCGACGGTCGGACCGCGCGCGTCGCCTTGAACAGCGAGTGCGTGGCCGACTTCCACGCCGCCGCCATGGGCGCCTTGGCGGCGCTCGGCGTCATGATCGAGATCGATGAGACCCCGTGCGAGATCCCAGGCGCCATCCCCTTCCCCCGCGATCGCAGCCGTCGCGCCTTCGACGGCGCCGCGGCGCGGACCTGGTGGCGCGCGCTGCTGAACGTCCAGCGGGTCTTCCAGCGCTTCCGCACCCGCTTCATCGGCAAGTGCAGCCCGGTGCATCTATTCTGGGGCAGTTTCGACCTGGCGGTGACCCGCTTTTCTGGCCGGCCGGCGCCGGCTCATCCCGGCGGCGCCGAACACATGCCCGAAGCGGTCGCCCGCGACGGCTATTTCCAGGAGCTGTCGAGCGCCGGTTTCTGGCCAGGCGCCGGGGCCGACCTCGGCCCGACTTTCTACGCCTACGCCTATCCCGCCCCGCCGGGTTTCGCGGACGCGGCCATCGCCCCCGCCGCCGCCCGCTATAGCCCGGCGCTCGGCGAATTCCTGCTGCCCTATTCGGCGGTGCGCGCCGCCGCCGATCCGGACGCCGAGCTCATGGCCTTCCTCGAGACCACTTACGCGGCCGCCGCCGACCTCGCCGGCTGGGACCGCCCGGCGCTCGAACGCGCCGAAGGCCCGATCGGCCACCCGCCGGACGGGGTCTGAGGCGCTTGGCTGTGGGTCGACGACCCGCTCAGCAGCCGTTGTAGGCGCGGATTCCCCGCACCAGAATTTGGCCGTCCCGCTCGGTGGTCACGACATTGGCCGCGCCCCGGCACGCGCGGCCGCCGCGCGTGACGAACCGATAGCGCACGAACACCGTCGCCGGATCGAGCGTGTAAATCTGCGTCAATCGCAGCGGCTCGGCGAGCGCGCCGTAGAACCGGCTCATCGCCGCCGCCGAGAGAGGGCCGGCGCCGCGCTTTTCCGGTTCGACCAGGCGCGCCGCGCTGTCCCCATCGCCGGCGGCCAGCGCGGCGTAAAAGGCGCGGACCGCCGCGACCGACTCTTCCGGCCCGCGCGGCGGCGGCGCTTCCGAGGCGGGCGGCGGCGGGATGGGTTCGCCGCGATCTGGACCGGGCGGCGCGACTGCCGGCCGCGCCTGGATGGTCCGCTCTCGAGGCGGCGGCCTCGATGAGATCGGGGTCGCACCGGCCTGCTCAGGGCCGTCCAGCCCGACATCGAGCGGCCCGGTGGCCACGCCGTTGCGGCTGGCGCAGTCGCGCAGCCGCAGCTGGCCGACCGGCCGGCCATCGACGTAGCACGGCAGCGGCCTGGTCGCGACTGGCGCGCTCGCGGCGTATCGTTTGCTGATCGTCAACCCACGGGACTGAGGGGCCGGCGCGGGAGAATGGGATCGCGTCGCCAGCCAGCCGACCAGCCCCAGCCCGACCAGACCGGCGAGCGCCGCGACGGCTCCGCCCGGCGCACCCCGCCGGCGCGGCGCAGTCGCGCGGCCGGCGGGACGCGCCGCTGGCGCCACGGCGGGGTCGCGCGGCGGGACCCTGGCGACCAGCGGAGCCAGGGGAACGGGCGCGGGCGTGGCGGCTAGCGAGGGGGGAGCGGGAGAGAAAGCGGTCGAACTCGGCGGGTGCGCGGGCGGCGGGGCGGCGTCCAGGCTTCGGTCGTAAGCGCGGCGGCGCCTCGGATCGCGCAGGACCTCATAGGCCGCCTCGATCTCTCGCGCCCGCTGCTCGTCCCAGGCGTCCAGGGACCCATCGGCGCCGGAATATTTCTCCTTCAGCGCCCGATAGGCGGCCCGCACCACCACATCCTCGGTCTCCGGGGAGACCCCGAGTACCGCATAGGCGTCCGCCTGGCCGCTCATGCGCTCTGTAAGCCTTCGAAGGCGCGAGGGTTGCGGCGGGCGGGACGACCAGCAAGCCGCGGGTCGGCTTACGCTACGGTCGGTCGGCCATAACCCGGCGCGTCCGCCGCGCCCGTGGGCGCAGGACCGGGCCGCCGGGCGCCTCGCCTTGGCGATTCCTCAGCCCAGTGGCGCGCTCAGGAGGGGCGGGGCCGCCGCGGCCACCGTCACCGGCGCGACCGGCGCGCTCCCGCTCGCGCTCGCGAGGCTCGCGGCCGCCTGCGCGAACGCCGGCGCCTGTGGCGTTGAATCGGTGACCAGCACGTGGCCGTGGCCGTCGTCGGCGGCGGTGAAGGTCGAGGCGGTGTAGTTGCCGACGAGGGCGATGCGGGCGACGTGCATCCCGTCGCCCACCGTCAGAAGGCCCCCGGTGCTGTTCCCCGAATAGCTCACCGTCGCGCCGGTGCTGGAGATGTCGGTCAGATCGAGCGCCGTGCCGCCGGTCTTCGAGAAGCCGGCGATCGAGCCGGTGTAGGTCTGCGACTTGCCGAGGATCAGCGTGCCGCTCTTGCCGGTGAAGCTCACCGCCTCGCTGAAGAAGGACGTGGCTGCGAGCACGCCGCTGGCGATGGTCGCCGCGCCGGCGCCGCTCACCGCGCCGTTCACCGTCAGGGTTCCGACCGCGACCTTGAGGACCCCGGTGTTGGCGAGCGCGCTCATGATGACCATGCCGCCCTTGCCGGTCGCTTCGATCAGCCCGGCGTTGGTGATCGTCGTCGACCCGGTGTCGATCGTCATCGCCTTGCCGGCGTTGGCGTCGACCACGCCGGTGGCGCGGTTGATCAGGGTGAGCTTGCCATTGCCGAGCAAGCCCTCGCCGGTGATGGTGTCGCCGGCGTTGTCGAGCACCGTCGTGATCTTGGCCCCGACGATCGTGTCCTTGCTGCTGGCGAGCAGCGCGATCGTGCCGCCGCCACTGAAGGTGGCGTTCTGATCGAGGATCAGCCTGGCGCCCTTGGCCCCCAGAAGCGCGATGGTCCCGGCGTTGGCTACGGCGCCGTCCATGGTCAGGGCCGCGCCATTGGCGATGTCGACGACCTGGGTCGATGTCAGTGAGCCGCCGCCGCTGATCGTCCAGGCCGTCTTTGCGTCGAAGAGATAAGTCGCGAAGCCGGTGACGGTCCCGCTCGCCCCACCGCTCAGCGTCGCGGTCCCGCCGAGGGCGGTCAGGCTTCCCTTGCCCCCGGCCAGCTCCAGCGCGCCGCCGCCGCCATGCGCCGCGCCGACCAGCGTCGCGCCGGCTTCGAGGATCAGCCGGTCCGCCGCGTCGGCGAAGGACACCGCCGTGCCGCCGGTCCCGACGATCGAGCCGAAGTCGGTCACCGTCGCCGCTCCGCCGCTCCCCGCCACGACGCCGACAAGGCCGGAGATCAGCGCCGCGCCCGAACTCGTCGAGCCGTTGATGACCACCCCGCCGGCCGTGAGGTCGATCCCGTCGCCGGCAATTCCGGGCGGACCATGGCCGCCGCCCGGCGAGCCGCCGGGCATCCCGGCCGCGCCGCCGATGATCGCGCCCGAGCCATTGACGACCGTGCCGCCGGCCGACATCGCGACACCCGCGCCGCCGAAACCGCCGCCGCCGCCATAGATGCCGCCGTAAATGGCGTTGCCGCCGGCGCCGCCGGTGATCGTTCCGCCACTGTTGGCGATCAGGCCGCCGGCGGACACCGACACGCCCGCTCCACCTTGGCCGCCGTGTCCGGAATAGACCGGCGTGGCCGGCGCCACGCCCCCGGCCCCGCCGGTGATCGCCCCGGTGTTGGTCAGAGAGCCGGCCGCCGCGAGCCACACACCCGCGCCGCCCGTGCCGCCGCCGCCGGCGCCGATGTTGCCCGAATAGCCTCCCTCGCCGCCGGCGCCGCCGGTGATCGCGCCGCCATTGACGATCGAAGCGCCAGAGGCGGTCAGCATCACGCCCGCGCCGCCTGTTCCGCCTTCGCCGGCATAGGCCGCCTCTCCGCCAGCGCCCCCCTGGCCGCCGGCGATCAGGCCGGCGTTGGTCAGAACCGCGCCGGCGGCGTTCAGCGTCAGGCCGGCGACCCCCGCGCCACCCATCTGGCCGTAGCCGCCGACCGTACCCGCCGCGGCTTGGATCGTCCCAGCGCTGACGAAGCTGCCGATCAGGGTGAGAGCGCCCGCGTCGGTGATGATGACGCCGGCGGCCAGCGTGTCGCCGCCCGCGAGCGTCAGTCCCGCGGCTGCGTCGATGGCGTACGAGCCGAAGCCGCTGGTCATGGCCGAGACCGATCCGCTGAGACTGGCCGTTCCGCCAAGGCCGGTGAGCGTCACCGCGCCCGCCGTCAACTCCAGCGTCCCGCCGCCGCCCTGGGCCAAGCCGAATGCCGAGCCGCTCTCCAACACCAGCCGCCCGCCACCGAGCGACAGGATTCCGGCGACCGTGCCGAAATCGGTCAGAGTCTGGCCGCCGGACAAGCTGCTCGCGGCGCTCAGCGTCCAGCTAGCGCCGCTATCGACGAGCACCTGAGAGAAGCCGGTGATCGAGCTTCCGAGCCCGACGAGGGTTCCCGTCCCCGCCGCCAGCTCCAGCGTCCCGCCGCCGCCCTGCGCCCCGCCGACGAGCACGCCGGTCGTCTCTTCGATCAGCCGGTCGGCGGATGACGCGAACTGAACCGCGACGCCGCCGATCCCGCGGATCGTACCCCAGTTCGTCGCCGTCGCCGGGCCGCCAGCGCTGGCGTAGACGCCGGTGAACCCCTGGATCAGGGCGGCCGCCGCGCCCGCGCCGCCATTGACCACCGCGCCGCCGGCGGTCAGCACTACGCCGTCTCCCGCCGCGCCCGCGACGCCCGGATGGCCGCGGCCGATGTTCTCGCCCGCGCCGGCGGCGCCGCCCTGACCGCCCTGGATGACGCCGGTGTTGTTCACCACGCCATAGGCGCCCAGCGCGACGCCGACGCCGCCCAGGCCGCCATTGCCGCCATAATAGTCGTAGGCGCCCGCTCCGCCCGCGCCGCCGGCGATGGTCCCGCCGGAATTGTCGATCGAGCCGCCGGCGGAGAGGGCGGCGCCCGCCCCGCCCGCCCCGCCGGTCGCCCCATATCCATTGCCGCCGGGACCCGATCCCCCGCCTCCCGCGCCGCCCTGGATTAGCTGGCTGTTGGTCAGGGTAACTGGGCCCTGGGCGGCGAGTCCGGCGCCGCCCGCGCCGCCGGGTGCGGAGAAATAGCCGGCGCCGCCGTTCCCGCCGCCGCCGCCGCGCAGCGTTCCACTATTGACGAGGCTCGCGGCGCCGGCGACCGAAACGCCCGCGCCGCCCGCGCCTCCGGGGACGCCGTGGTAGCTATAACCCGACGTCGCCCCATCGCCGCCGGCGATCGAGCCGCTGTTCGACAGACTGGCCCCGCTGGCGAGGGTCAGTCCGGTATTGCTCGCGCCACCGAGAATCGCGCTGGCGTTGGTCAAGGTTCCGCCGACCGACAGCAGGCCATTGGTGTTGATGGTGTTGGTGTTGGTGAGCTGGCCGCTATCGATCAGCGAGCCGTTGCAGGTGAGCCCGCTGGCATTGACCAGCGTTCCGGTGATAGCGAGCGTGCCGTTGACCGTGAACGCCCCGCTGTTGGTCAGGGTCTGGCTGATCGTCAGGAGACCGTTGTCCGTGACGGTCTGAGCGGCCGAGATCGTGTTCGCGCCCGCGAGCGTCCACGATCCGCCGGCGTCCACCGCCAGGGTATTGAAACCATAGAGGCCGGTGATCGATCCCGTCCCGTGGGCGAGTTCGAGAACCCCGCCATCCCCCTGCACGGCGCCGACGAAGACGTCCCCGCCGCCGAGCACCAGGCGATCGGCCGAGGATTTGAACTGAAGGGCGGTTCCCCCGGTCCCCTGGATCGTGCCGTAGCTGACGACCGTCGCGACGCCCGCTGCTCCCGCATAGACGCCGACGAGGCCGACGATCGCGGCTGTCGAGGCGATCGAGGAGCCGTTGGTCACCGACCCGCCCGCCGCGAGGACGACGCCGTCGCCCCGCGCCGCGCCCGAGTTCCCGAGACCGCCCATGATGGTTCCGTTATTGGCGATCGAACCGCCCGCGGCGAGCATGACGCCGACGCCCCCGGCGCCGCCCGGCCCGGAACCCTCGTAGATCGCCGAACCGCCGGCGCCGCCGGCGCCGCCGGCGATGGTTCCGCTATTGATGAGCAGGCCGCCGGCCGCGAGCGACAGGCCCAGTCCGCCCGCGCCGCCCGCGCCGCCGTGGTGGGTCGCGTAGTTCACGTTGGCGTTGCCGCCATTTCCGCCCGTCCCGCCCTGGAGGGTCGCGGCGTTGGTGACCGTCGCCACGCCCTCGGCGGTGATCGCGGTTCCGCCGGTCCCTCCCGTCCCGCCGAATTCGAGCCCGCCCGAGCTGGCGTTACCGCCGTGGCCGCCGATGACCAGCCCCGCCGCATTGGTGAAGGTCCCGGCGGCGGAGACATCCACGCCGACGCCGCCCATCGCGCCGCCCGGGGCCTGGCGGCCATAGGAGCCCGTGGTGAAGCCGTCGTTCCCGGCCGCGCCGCCCGAGATCGTGCCATTGTTGCCCAAACCGCCGCCGCCAAGTCTAAGGCCGACGCCGCCGGCGCCGCCCACGCCTCCGATCCAGAAGGCGCTGGCGCCGCCAGAGCCGCCTTGCCCTCCGGAGATCAGGCCGGTGTTGGAGAAGCTTGGCGATCCGGCGAGATCCAGTCCGTGGCCGCCCGACCCGCCGTTACCGGCGACGCCGTTGTTGGTGTAGGGCCCAGGCGCAAAGCCGCCGCCGCCGCCCTGTCCGCCGATGATGGATCCACTGTTGGCGAGACTCGCCGCCGCCGCGACCGCGAGCGCCGGTCCGCCCGCGCCGGCGTTGCTGTAGTTGGCGCCGTTGAAGCCCGCCGGACCGGAAATCCGGCCGGCGTTGGCGAGCGATCCCGTCAGCGTCAGGGTTCCGCCGTTCGCCAGGCTTTGCGAGGCGCCAAGGCTGTTGGTCGCGGTGAGCGTCCAGGAGCCGCCGCCGTCGATCGCGTAGCCCGCGAACCCGGACAGCGAGCCCGACACGCCCGATATCAGGGGCGCGACGCCCAGATTCGAGATGGTCCCGGTCGCCTGTCCCAGCTCCAGCGTGCCGCCGCCGCCGTTCACGGCGCCGATGAAGGTGGCGCCGGGCTGAACGATCAGCCGGTCGCCGGCCGACTTGAACTGCACCGCGACGCCGCCCGTGCCATGGATCGTTCCGGAGTTGGTCACCGTCGCCGCGCCGCCCGGGCCGGCGTAGACCCCGACCGCGCCGGCGACCGAGCCGGCATTGGTCAGGGTTCCGTTCAACGTGAGGGACCCGTTGTCCGTCAAGGTCTGGCCCGCCGCCAAACTGTCGGAGCCGCCGATGGACCAGGTCCCGCCGGAGTCGACCAGCACCTGGCCGAAGCCATAGAAGCCGCCGTTCATCGTTCCGGCGCCCGCGGCCAGCTCGAGCGCGCCGCCGCCGCCCGACGCGGCGCCGAGCAGCGTCGCTCCGGCCTCTTCGATCAGGCGGTCGTTAGCGGATTGGAATCGCACCGCCCGCGCGCCGCCGATCGTTGCGTAGTTGATCACGGTCGTGGCCGCCGATCCGGTGACGTCGACGCCGTCGCCGCTCGCCCCGCCCGGTCCGAGCGGCCCACCCGGTCCCTGCGGTCCCCCGGAACCGCCCGATCCTCCCAGGATCACGCCGCGGTTGACCATCGTCACCTGCGCCGAAAGGACGACGCCCGCGCCGCCCGTGCCGCCGATGCCGCCGCGCAGAGACGGGGCCGACTGGCCGCCCTGGCCGCCCTGGCCGCCGATGAGGACCGCGCCGCTGATCGTCAGGTTGCCGGCGCCGGTGACCATCAGCCCCGCGCCGCCGGTCCCGCCGAGGCCGCCGTAGCCGTTGGCCAAGGTCGACAGCCCGCCGGCGCCCCCCATGCCGCCTTTGATGGTCCCGCCGCCGCCCACGCCGCCGGGCGAGGCCGTGGCGACCCCGGCGCCGCCCGTCGCGCCGGTTCCGCCGGTTTGCGCGTAGAGATTGGCGCCGACGCCGCCGATGCCGCCGGAAACGGTCGCTCCGGCCACCACGCCGCCAGCCAGCAGCACGACTCCCGTCGCGCCAGTCGCGCCACCCCCGCCGTTGCCGCCGGCGACGGAGCCCGTGCCGTTGAGCAGACCGCCCGAGGCGATGGTCAGGGCGACCCCGCCCGCGCCGTCGCTGACGACGCCATTGTCGGCGAGCGTGCCCGTGACCTGCAGGACGCCCTTGTTGACGAGGGTGAGACCGGTCGAGAGCGTGTTCGCGCCCGCCAGCGTCCAAGTCCCTCCGGAGTCGACCTGGTAGGATCCGAAGCCGGTGAAACTGGCTCCCAGCCCCGAGAGGGTCCCGGTCCCCGCCGCCAGTTCCAGCGCGCCGCCGCCGCCCTTGGCGGTTCCCACCAAGCTCGCGCCAACCTCGACAATGAGCCGGTCGCTCGACGAGCCGAACTGCACCGAAGCCGTCGTCCCGCTGATCAAGCCGTAGTTGGTCACGGTGGCCGCCGAAGATCCGCGCGCGTAGACGCCGACGCTTCCGGTGATCAGCCCATGGTTGCTCACCGATCCGCCGGCGGTCAGGATCACGCCGTCGCCCGCCGCGCCCGCCGCGCCGTTGGGCGTGCCGATGCCGGCCGCCCCGCCGGCCCCGCCGGCCACGGTTCCGCCGGTGACGCTCACCGTGCCCGCCGCCAGAAGGTAGACGCCCGCTCCGCCCGTTCCGCCGCGCCCGCCGGTGTAGGAGCCGAACCCGCCGCCGCCGCCGGTCCCGCCGGTCACCTTGCCGCCGGTGACCGTGACCGATCCCGCGCCGGAGAGCTGGATCCCCGCGCCGCCGGTCCCGCCATTGCCGCCGTTTCCGGGGTTGCCCGTCCCCCCCAGACCGGCGGTCCCTCCCAGGATCGTGCCGCTGTTGGTCACGCTGCCGCCGGCCGCCAGCGAGACACCCGCGCCGCCGGCGCCGCCGAAGCCGCCCGGAAAGCCGGTCGTCGTGTTCCCGCCCTGGCCGCCTGCCCCGCCATAGACGAGCAGGTTCCCGGAATTGGCGACCGTCGCGCTCGCCGCCGCCTTGATCGCCGCGCCGCCGGCGCTGCCCGGCGAGCCGCGGCCGCCGCCGCTCGATCCCCGCTGGCCGAGGCCGCCGCGCACCGCTCCGCTGTTGGCGATCGAGCCGCCGAACGCGAGATTGATCCCGAGCCCGCCGTAGCCGGAAGTGGCGCGAATCGATCCGGCGTTGATTACCGTCGCCAGCGCCGTCGTCGCCAGCCCCGCGCCCTGCAGATAGGCGTACCGGGTGATGCTGACGCCGCTGTAGCTGGATTTCAGCGTGTAGCCGCCGGGGTAGTTGCCGTTCAGGATCTTGGTGGTCACGCGCCGACGAGCCTTCAAGGCGGCGCGGATCGCGCCATGCTCGCAGATGACAACCCCGGCGGGTTCTGGGATAGGACGGCGATCTGATTTTTTCCTGATCTCCGAGCACCGCCGCCAAGAGGAACGCGCGCCTGGACCTCGCCGCCGAAGCGCCGTTTCGCCTTGGGATGGCCGACGTGGACCCGGCGGCGCTGCGACTTGCTTGGCCCGGCGGCGAGGCGAGCGTGCAGCCGCGCGCCATGCAGGTGCTGGTCCAGCTGTTCCGCGCCAGGGGGGCGGTGGTCTCCCGCGATTCCCTCATCCAGTCCTGCTGGGGCTCGCGCGCGGTCAGCGACGATTCTATCAACCGGGTGATTCACCTGCTGCGCCGAGTGGCGCGCCAGGGCGGCGGCCCCTTCGCGATCCACACCGTCGCAAAGGTCGGCTATCGGCTGTCGGCGCCGGCCGGCGCCGTCGCCGGCGGCGACCCGCCGCGCCTGGCGGTCCTGCCGTTCGACAATCTCACCGGCGATGTCGGTCTCGACTACTTCTCCGACGGCCTTTCGGAAGAAATCCTCTTCACCGTCGGCAAACGGGTGGCGATCGAGGTGGTCGGCCGTTCCTCCAGCTTTTCCTTGCGCGGCCCGGAGAAATCGCCGGCGCGGGCGCGCGCGCTGCTCGGCGCCACCCACGTGCTCGACGGTTCTGTGCGCCGTTCAGGCGACCGGGTGCGGATCACCGCCGAACTGGTCGACTGCGCGACGCGCGCGACCCTGTGGTCCGATCGGTTCGAGCGCTCGCTCGTCGATGTCTTCGCCGTCGAGGACGAGATCGCGGCCGCCGTCGCCGCGGCGCTCAAGGTCGCCTGCGCGCCCGGCGCGCGGGCGGCGGCGATCGATCCGACCGCCTTCGACCTCTATCTGAAGGCGCGCCACCTCGATTCCGAATGGAATCTGCCGCAGATCGGCCTGTTGGAGCAGGCGACCGCCCGCGCCCCGCGTTTCGTGCACGCCTGGGCGCTGCTCGCCTACGCCCGGGCGCTGGCGCTGCGCTGGGTGGCGCGGGGAGACGATTTCGCGCGCCGCCGCGCCGCCGTCGCCGAGGCGGCGCGTCAGGCCCTGGCCATCGAACCCGACGCGGCGCTCGCCCATCTCGCGCTGGCGTCGATCGAGCCGGTGTGCGGCCGTTGGTCCGCCCATCGGGTGATCGTCGACAGGGCCATGGCGGCGGAGCCGAACGAAGCCATCGTGCTGATGCACGCCGCCTCGGTGCGCGATGTCGCCGGCCTGCAGCGGCAGGCGCTCGGATTCGCCGCCCGCGCCTATGCGATCGACCCGCGTCTGGCCGGCTTCTACTACGCCGATCTGCTCGCCGCGACCGGCCGCGCCGAGGAGGCGACGGCGCTGTTCGACCGCGATCTCGAACGCTGGCCGGGCGCCTACTTCCTCAACACCAACGCCCTGCGCTTCGCCATCGAGGCTGGGGACTGGCCGCGCGCCGAGCGTCTGTTGGCGGGGATTCCGGGTTGGATGAGCAGAACGGTGCTCATCCAGGCCTGCGTCGGTCTCATGGCCGAGTTGCGCGACTGGACCGATGCCCGCGCCCAGGCGGCCCTCGACCGGATGCGCCGTGCGGTGGACAAGGGCGGGTCGATCAGCTTCGCGCGCGCCGCGCTCCTCTGCGAGCGAGGAAACGCCGAGGCCGTCTACGCACTCGTCGAGCGCGCCTCATTCGCCCACCTCTTCACCCCGCAGGGCTGTCTCGCGCCGGAGGATCTTGGTCTCAACCGCCTGTTCGCCCCCTCGGCGGCCGCCATGCGGCGCGACCGGCGCTTCGTGCGCCTGTGCGGCAAGCTCGGCCTGGTCGACCACTGGCGCGCCACCGGCGAATGGCCCGACTTCGCTCGCGAGGTCGCAGGCGTCTACGACCTGCGCGCCGAGGCCGAACGGCTGGCGAGGGGTAGGGAGGGTTGAAGCCGTGCCCGCCGCCGAGGTTCCCCCTGCGGCGGCCCTGGTCTAGACGGCGGCCATGCCCAGCCTCAACGACATCCGCGCCCTGTTTCTCGGCTATTTCGCCGAGCGGGGACATCGGGTCGCGGCCTCCGCGCCGCTCGTGCCGCGCGACGATCCGACGCTGCTGTTCGTCAACGCCGGCATGGTCCCGTTCAAGACCATCTTCACCGGCGAGGCCGCCGCGCCGGCCCCCCGCCTCGCCTCGTCGCAGAAGTGCGTGCGCGCCGGCGGCAAGCACAATGATCTAGACAATGTCGGCTATACGGGAAGGCACCTGACCTTCTTCGAGATGCTCGGTAACTTCTCCTTCGGCGATTACTTCAAGGAAGGGGCGATCGAACTGGCCTGGAAGCTGGTCACCGGCGAGCTTGGCCTGCCCCTCAATAAGCTGCTGGTGACCGTGCACGTATCGGACGAGGAGGCGGCCGCGCTGTGGCGCAGGATCGCCGGCCTGCCCGACGAGCGGATCATCCGGATCGCCACTAGCGACAACTTCTGGTCGATGGGCGACACCGGCCCGTGCGGCCCCTGCTCGGAGATCTTCTACGATCATGGCCCCTCGGTGGCCGGCGGTCCGCCCGGCACTCCGGGCGAGGGCGGCGATCGCTTCACCGAGATCTGGAATCTCGTGTTCATGCAGTTCGACCAGCGGCCGGCGAGGGGTTCGGTACCTGGCGAGCGCGCGCCCCTGCCGCGCCCTTGCATCGACACGGGCATGGGGCTGGAGCGGATCACCGCGGCGCTGCAGGGCGTCACCGATGTCTACGATACCGATCTCTTCCGCACCCTGATCGGCGCCAGCGAGGCGGCGACCGGCGTCGCGGCCCAAGGCGACAACGCCGCCTCGCATCGGATCATCGCCGACCACTTGCGCTCGACGGCGTTCCTGATCGCCGACGGCGTCACGCCATCGAACGAGGGCCGCGGCTATGTGCTGCGCCGCATTCTTCGCCGAGCGATGCGTCACGCCTGGCTGCTTGGCGCCGCCGACCCTTTGATGCACCGCCTCGCGCCGACGCTGGTGGCCGAAATGAGCGGCGCCTATCCGGAGCTTGGCCGCGCCGAGGCGCTGATCGTCGAGACCTTGAAAGGCGAGGAGCTGCGCTTCCGCGCCACCCTGGGGCGCGGTCTCGCCCTTCTCGAGGAGGCGACGGCCGGCATGGGTCCGGGAGCGGTGCTGAGCGGTGACATCGCCTTCAAGCTCTACGACACCTACGGCTTTCCCCTCGACCTCACCGAAGAGTTGGTTCGAGGCCGCGGCCTGGTCGTCGATCGCGTCGGCTTCGACACGGCCATGGATCGCCAGCGCGCCCAGGCTCGGGAGAACTGGGGCGGCTCGGGCCAGCAGGCGACCGGCGCGGTTTGGCTGGCGCTGCGCGACCGCCTCGGCGCAAGCGTCTTCACCGGCTACGAGACCGATGAGGGCGAGGCCGAGGTCCTTGCCCTGGTGGCGGACGGCGCGGAGCGCCGGGAGGCGAGCGCCGGCCAGGAAGCGTGGGCGCTGTTCGAACTCGACGCCTTTCTATGCCGAGAGCGGCGGGCAGGCCGGCGACCGCGGCCTTGTCGCGTGGGATGGCGGCGAGGCCGAGGTGCTGGATGTGACCAGGCAAGCCGGCGACCTGCACGTTCACCGCCTGGCGATCCGCTCCGGGAGCCTCGCCATCGGCGCCCGGGTGCGTCTGATGGTCGACGCCGAGCGCCGGGCCCGCACGCGGCTCAACCACTCCGCCGCCCACCTCGTTCATGCGGCGCTGCGCCATGTGCTGGGTCCGCATGTCGCGCAGAAGGGCCAGATGGTCGATGGCGAGCGCATGCGCTTCGACTTCAGCCACGGCGCGCCGCTCGCTCCTGGCGAGATCGACGCCATCGAGGCGGAGGTGAACGCGGTGATCCGCCAGAATCTCCCCGCCGAGACCAGGGAGATGGCGCCCGAGGCGGCGATGGCCGCCGGAGCGATCGCCTTGTTCGGCGAGAAGTATGGCGACACCGTTCGAGTTCTCACGCTCGGCCGGGCTCTCGACGGGAAGGGCGAGTATTCGGTGGAGTTGTGCGGCGGCACCCACGTGGCGCGCACCGGTGACATCGCGCTCTTCAAGATCATCGCCGAGCAGGGGATCGCCGCCGGGGTGCGGCGCATCGAGGCCTTGACCGGCGAGGCGGCGCGCCGCTGGCTGGTCGACCAGGCGCGGATCGTCCGCGATCTCGCCGACCGATTGAAAACGCCCGTCGCCGATCTGCCGGCCAGGATCGAGGCGCTCGATGCACAGAGGCGCAAGCTGGAGCGCGAGCTCGCCGAGGCGAAGCGCGCGGCGGCCCTCGGCGGCGGCGGCGGCGCGGCCGACGCGGGAACCGAACCGATTGGCGAGCTGCGATTCGACGGCCGGCTGATCGAGGGCGTCACCGCAAAGGATCTGCGGCCGCTCGCCGACGAGGCGCGCAAGCGGCTCGGCCAAGGCGGCGTCGTCGCCTATGCGGCGGTCAACGACGGCAAGGCCTCGATCGCCGTCGCCCTGACCGCCGATCTGGTCGGCCGGCTGGACGCCGCCGATCTCGCCCGCGCGGCGGTGGCGGCGATGGGCGGTCAGGGAGCCGGCGGCAAGCCGGATTTCGCCCAGGGCGGCGCCGCCGACGGCGCCGCGGCCGACAAGGGCATCGCGGCGGTGCGCGCGCGTGTCGCGACCGCCGCCGGCCATTGACCTTGTCTCGCCTCGGGTTGGCGCGCCAGCAGGCCCTCATCCTTCCCTTCGGGGCTACCGCCCTCGAAGGAGAGACGCAGGAGGGGCTCTCCTCCCCGTTCAGCGGACGGGGGCCGCCGGAGGCGGTGGTGGGGGGCTCCCGGCGCCGCCTCCGATGAGTTCGCCAACCGCCGGCGAAACCCCCCGTTTGATCCAGCCGCGCCGATTGGCCGACGATCGCGGATGGCTGGAGGAGAGTTATAATGCCAAGCGCTTCGCCGACCTCGGGGTCCCGCGGGCGTTCGTGCAGGACAATCACGTCTGCAACATCGCCGCCTTCACTGTTCGCGGGCTCCACGCGCAGGCGCCGCCGCACGACCAGGCGAAGCTGGTGCGCTGCCTCGCCGGGGCGATCCTCGATGTCGCGGTCGACCTGCGCGCCGGCTCGCCGACTTACGGCAAATGGTGCGGGGCGGAGCTTTCGAGCGAGAACGGCGCCCAGCTCTATGTGCCGGCCGGGTTCGCGCACGGCTATCTGACGCTCGTTCCAGAGACGCACGTCGCCTACAAGCTCTCGGCCCATCACGCCCCGCACGCGGAGCTGGGTCTGGCCTGGGACGATCCGGCGATCGCCATTCCATGGCCGCTGGCCGGGGCCGCTCCGCACCTGTCGAACAAGGACCGCGCGTGGCCGCCGCTCGACCGACTCGCCAGCCCATTCGCGTTCGACGGGGCCGCCGCGCCGGTCGGCTGGCTCGATCGCTAGATCAGATCGGGCTCGGCGCCGCGCGGCTCCAAAGCGGCGGTGGTCAATTGGGCGATACTGGCCCAGCGACCGCGGCCGGTCATCGGGCCGAGGCGGCGGAAAAGCTCGGCGATGAACGTCCAGCCGGCTTCGTCGAGGTTGGCGTGGTGGGTGAGCCAGCCGATCGGCTCGGACCAGCGGCGCCCCACGCGACGAGCGCGCAGCTGCCGCCAAAGCCGCAACCACAGGGCGGCGTCGCCGCGAAAGCGCGCCGGGCGCCACTTCATCACGTCGAGGTGGGCGTTGATGCGCGCCAAGCCGGCGATCGGCGCGGCGTCGGCGCCATAGGTGGAGACGGCTCTGATGGGGGTGAGCGGCAACGCCGCGGCGAGGCTTTTGGTCAGGCGGTTCCACGGCGGCGCAAAAACCGGCTCCGCCGGGAGGCTCGCCGCCAGCCGGGTCCAGGCCGCGGTCACCGTCTGGGCGACCTCGCCGGGCGAAGCGTCGTCGGGAAATTCGGCGGAGGCGGCGCCGCCCCTGTTGCGGTCGCGGTGGTCGCAGCCGTGCTGGATCACCCGGACGAATGGACAGGCCCGCAAGCGCTCGGCGAGGGCGCCGAGGTCGCCGTCCGGAATGACCGCCAGCGCCAGCGGCGTGCTGGACCGTTCGGCCAGGACGATCAGGCGATCCAAAGCGCTGGAGGGGCGACGAGCGTCGTCATCGCGCCACCAAAACACCGGCAGGTGACCGGCGCGCCACCAGAAAGCCAGCTCCAGCCGCACCAATCCCCACGCGGCGGCGCTCGCCAGACGTGAGCCTGGAGTCGCGCCTGATGCCGCTTGATCGCCGCCCGCCCTCTGGCCGACATCTCCGACCGTAATTGTTCCGCCCACATGTCCAGCGTCTTCTTGAAGTTGGCTGCCCGGTCGGTCGCGCCGATTTCGAAGCGGGGTGTGCCCGGCCATGAACGGTTCGCGCAACCGGTCAGACGAGCGCGCGGTAACGGTCGATGGCGTCTTGCACCCGAGGTTCGACATTCTGAAGGAAGCGGTCGATCCACGCCTCGTTGACCGCATCGGCCGTCTTCTCCAAGGGCGCGAAGCGGGGCGCGCGTTCCGGATCGATCCGGGGCGCCGCGAACGTTTCGCAGATCGCCTCGGCGCTGGAGAAATCGCCGGACTCGAAATCCTCGTAGATCAGCTTGCGCCAGGGTCGTCCCGCTATTTCGAGATATTGCGCGAGACTGATGACCGCGGCGGAGATCACCCGGATCGTTTGCGCGATCTTGGGGCCGTCGAATATGGGCGCGGCGCCGTTCGCGGCGCTGATCGAGTGCCACTGGCCGGTCTGGTTGGCCTTCACCAGCGAAACCGCCTGGGCGATGATGTCGCGCCGCAGAAGGAAAATGAACGAGGTTCGCGGCAGATACCGGTCAATGGTCCCGGTGAGCTCGGCGCCGATGATGCCGGGCACGCCGAGCTTGAAACTGAACCAGGCGCCGGCGAAGGAGGCGACGATCTTGCCCGCGGCGATGCCTTGCGCGACGTGAGGATTGAGGCACTCCTCCATTCGGCCGATGTCGTAGCGGGCGGCGAGTTCACGGGCGAGATATGAACTACCGGTCCGTGAGGTGAAGAGCACGCCCAGGCATCCGCCGACATCCGGCCAAGCCGAAGCGAGCGGCGGTCCGAGGCGCTGCTCCACCGTCGCGACCTGGTTGGGGCTGAACGCCGCCAGCCGCTCGCGGGCGGCGGCGCTGATCGGGGGCGCGGGTCGGTCCTCGCCCAGCGAGCTCAGGGAAATGCCCCGCGCCGCGATCCGCGCCTCCACCGCCTCGAGGCGCCGCTGAAGATCACTGTCGTCCACGCCTGCTCGACCCCCGGGGAAACCGTCCGCCTACCGCGCCCGCCGAGGCGATTAACAACGGCCTTTCTCTCGCGCAACGCGGATCGGACGGCCGTGCGCGTCGCGATCTTCTGGGGGCGGTGGTGCGGGCGGAGGGACTCGAACCCCCATGCCGAAGGCGCTCGGACCTAAACCGAGTGCGTCTACCAATTCCGCCACGCCCGCCGACGCTCGCGGCGGCATAGCCGCGCCAGGGCGGATCGCCAACAGCCGGGTCCGCCTCGCGCACCGGCGCCGTCACGCCCGGTCTTGAACCTTTCGGCGCCGGCGTGACATAACCGCGGCTCGCCGCGCCGCCGCCGGCCCCCGCCCTGGCGGGCCCGAGCCGGCGGCGTTTCCGATTAAGCGCCCGTAACGGTCCTCGTGATCGGGGCCTGACCAACGGTTTCGAACAGCATGCAGGTCGTCGCACGCAAGGCCGAGGGCCTCAGCCGCCATTTCGGCGTCACCGTCCCGGCCGTTGAACTGAGCGCCAAGCTCGACGCGCGGATCGCCGAAATCGCCCCGACGCTGCGGCTCAAGGGCTTCCGGCCGGGCAAGGCCTCGCCGGCGCACGTCAAGCGCCTCTACGGCAAGCAGCTGATGGGCGAGGTGGTCGAGCAGGCGATCAACGAAACCTCGCAACAGCTGCTGGCCGAGGAAAAGCTGCGCGTCGCCAGCCAGCCGGAGCTCAAGCCGTCGTCCGACATGGAGGCGGTGCTGGCCGGGCGGCAGGACCTCGCCTACGATCTCGACCTCGAGGTCATGCCGGATTTCGAGCCGGCCGATGTCGCCGGACTGGAGCTGACGCGCCTCATCTATGAAGCGCCCGACAGCGAGGTGGACGAGCGGCTGGCGGAGTTGGCGAGGCAGAACCGCACCTACGCCGCGCGGGAGGGCGAGGACGCGACGGCGCGCGACGGCGACCAGCTGTTGATCGATTTTACCGGTACGGTCGAGGGCAAGCCGTTCGAGGGGGGCGAGGCCAAGGACGTCGAGATCGTGCTCGGCGCCGGACAGTTCCTGCCCGGCTTCGAGGCGGCGCTGACCGGCGCGGCGGCGGGCGCGTCAGTGACGGTGACGACCGCCTTTCCAACCGACTATCCGGCGGGGCAGCTGGCGGGCAAGGCGGCGGAATTCGCCGTCGAGGTGCGCGAAGTGCGCGCCCCCGTCGCGGCGGCGGTGGACGACTCCTTGGCGCAACGGCTGGGACTGTCGGACCTCGCCGGCCTGCGCGACGTGCTCAAGAACAATCTCGACCGTGAATACCGCGAGGCCAGCCGCTTCAAGCTCAAGCGCGCCCTGTTGGACGAACTCGACCGGCGCCACGCCATCGAACTGCCGGCGCGAATGGTCGAGGCCGAGTTCCACACCATCTGGCATGAGGTCGAGCACGAGCGCGCCGCCGGCAATCTGACGCCGGAGGACGCGGCCAAGAGCGAGGAGGAACTGCGCGCCGAATACCGCGGCATTGCCGAGCGGCGGGTGCGGCTGGGCCTCGTCCTGGCCGAGATCGGCCGGCGCGAGCAGGTGAGCGTCAGCGACGCCGAGGCGACCGAAGCGCTGCGGGCTCAGGCGATGCAGTACGGCGAGCGGGCGCAGGAAGCCTTCGACGCCATGCGCCAGAATCCGCAGCTGCAGGCCTCGATCCGCGCGCCGATCTACGAGGAGAAGGTGGTCGACCTGATCCTCGGCCGCGCCAGGCTGACCGACAAGCCGGTGAGCCGCGACGAACTGCTGGCCGAGGACGAACCGCCCGCCGCCATCGCCGCGCCGCCCAAGGCGAAGAAGGCCGCGAGGGCCAAGAAGACCGCCCAGGCCCCGGACGAGAGCGAAGCGGCGGCCAAAGAGTCTCGGTCGGCTGCGGCCGAGGATGCCGCGAACGAGGCGGACAAGCCCAGGCGCAAGCGCCCGACCAAGACGAAGGCCGAGTAGGCGATCGCGGGCTCACGGGCGAGACGCCCGCGTCCAGATCGGGGCTTTCGGCGGTGGCGGCGGCCCGCAAGGCCGTCGGCATTGCGCGGCGCCCCCCTGGCCACGATATCTATGGCCTCTCTCAAGAAATGCAGACCAGCAGAAAGCCACGGCCGTGATTTATGACGCTCCGGCGGACACCCCCGCTCACCTCCTCAATCTCGTGCCCATGGTGGTCGAGCAGTCGAGCCGCGGCGAGCGCGCCTTCGACATCTTCTCGCGGCTGCTGCGCGAGCGGGTGGTGTTCCTGAACGGACCGGTCGACGACGGGCTTTCGGCGCTGATCTGCGCTCAGCTGCTCTATCTCGAATCGGAATTCCCGAAGAAGCAGATCGACATGTACATCAATTCGCCCGGCGGCATCGTCACCTCGGGCCTGGCGATCTACGACACCATGCAGTACGTCCGCTGCCCGGTGGCGACCACCTGCATCGGTCAGGCCGCCTCGATGGGCTCGTTCCTGCTGATGGCCGGCGAACCCGGCGCCCGCGTCGCCTTGCCGAACGCGCGGATCATGCTGCACCAGCCCTCAGGCGGCTTTCAGGGCAAGGCGAGCGACATCGAGCGGCACGCCGAGGACATCCTCAAGACCAAGAAGCGCCTGAACGAACTTTACGCCAAGCACACCGGCCGCAGCTATGAGGAGGTCGAGCGCACCCTTGACCGCGACCACTTCATGGACGCCGAAGAGGCCAAGGCCTGGGGCATCGTCGACCATATCTACGAGAACCGCGCCGCGTCCGAAGCGGCTGAGAAAGCTGCGCGGCCGTAGCGCTGGCTTCCAGCGCGCTAGGGTCGACGCCCTTCAGGCCGGCTGGCAGGCGGGGCCAGGGCCGATCTAGCTTGGGCCAGCAGCGTGCGCGCGCCCTCGGGCGTATCCACCCGCAGCCGATCGAAGCTGTTCCCGTCGGCGCCACGGATGTCCGCGAACAGGCCGCTCGGATCCTCATGGAAGTGGAGGAAGGCGCGCGCGCGCCAGTAGAAGACGCCGCGCGATCGTTCGACCAGGCCGTCGATCGTCCGAAGCGCCGCGAGCAGCGGCGCCAGTCGGTCGAGCGCCGCCGGGCCGGCATGCTTCACGGTCGGCCGCCGAACACCCGATAGCCGGCCTCCCTCGCGAGGGCGAGCATCTCATGGTCGCCGTCGCTGTCGCCGTAGGCGGCCTCGAGCACGACATCATCCCCAAACGCCTTTCGAAGCCGGCGGACCTTTTCGGCGCCTCGGCAGTTGGCGCCGGCGAGTTCGCCGGTGGCGCGATCGTCGGCGTCGAACGCCATGCGCGTGCCGATCAAGGCGTCGGCGCCAAGACCGCGGGCGAACGGCGCGACGATCGTCTCGGGCGTCGCCGTGACGATGACGAGGCGCGCGCCGCGGGAGCGCCAGTCTCGCCAGCGCCGAGAAGCGTCCGGCCGCATCAGCGAGCGGGACCGGGCTTCGGCGTAGGCAATCGCCTGCTGCTCGAGCGCCTCGCGCCGGACCCCGCGAAGGAACTGGCGAATCATCGCCGCCTTGAGCCGGCCGCGGTCGTGCTCGCGGGCGAAGGCGAGCAGGGGCTTCGCCAGGCTGGCGAGACCGGCCGCGTAGGCCACCGGGCCGGCGCGCCAGGCGAGAAAGTCACGAAAGCTGTCGCGGCAGGTGAGGGTGCCATCGAAGTCGAAGACGACCAGCGGCCGGAACGGCGCATCGGCTGTCTGGCCGGTCTGGCGCGGAGCCATCGCCATCCCCATTTGCGGGCGGACGGGCAATTCGGAAGGTCGTGTCGGCGGCATGGCGAGAGGTCGAGGACGGCGAGACTTGTGATCCGCGCGCGGATCGGTGAAAGTCAAGGCGCGCGACATGGCGCTCCGAAGCGAGACTCGGATTTCAACGCGGCGCGGGGTTTGGCGCGCCGACCGGACGCCGGCCCCGCGACGCCGCCGCCCGAGCGTGAGACGGAACGATGACCAAGGCCGCCAGCGGCGATTCCAAAAGCACCCTTTACTGCTCGTTCTGCGGCAAGAGCCAGCATGAGGTGCGCAAGCTCATCGCCGGCCCGACCGTATTCATCTGCGATGAATGCGTCGAACTCTGCATGGACATAATCCGCGAGGAGCACAAGGTCGGGTTCTCGAAGGCCAAGGACGGAGTGCCGACGCCGAAGGAGATCCGCGATGTCCTGAACGACTACGTCATCGGACAGGAGCACGCCAAGAAGGTGCTCTCGGTGGCGGTGCACAATCACTATAAGCGGCTGCAGCACGCGCAGAAGCACAACGACGTCGAGCTGGCGAAATCCAACATCCTGCTGATCGGTCCGACCGGCGTCGGCAAGACCCTGCTGGCCCAGACGCTCGCGCGGATCATCGACGTACCGTTCACCATGGCGGACGCCACGACGCTCACGGAGGCGGGCTATGTCGGCGAGGACGTCGAGAACATCATCCTGAAGCTGCTGCAGGCGGCCGACTACAATGTCGAGCGGGCGCAGCGCGGCATCGTCTACATCGACGAGGTCGACAAGATCAGCCGCAAATCCGACAACCCCTCGATCACTCGCGACGTCTCCGGCGAGGGGGTGCAGCAGGCCCTTCTCAAGATCATGGAGGGCACCATAGCGTCGGTGCCGCCACAGGGCGGCCGCAAGCATCCGCAGCAGGAGTTCCTGCAGGTCGACACCACCAACATGTTGTTCATCTGCGGCGGCGCCTTCTCGGGGCTGGACAAGATCATTTCACAGCGCGGGCGCGGGACCTCGATCGGCTTCTCCGCCAAGGTCGCCGACCCGGACGACCGCCGCGCCGGCGAGATCCTGCGCCAGGTCGAGCCGGATGATCTGCAGCGCTTCGGCCTCATTCCCGAGTTCATTGGCCGCTTGCCGGTGCTCGCCACGCTCGAGGACCTCGACGAAGCCTCGCTGGTGAAGATTCTCACCGAGCCGAAGAACGCCTTGGTCAAGCAGTACCAGCGCCTTTTCGATATGGAGAATGTCGGCCTCACCTTCACCGAGGAGGCGCTGAACGCGACGGCGCGCAAGGCGATCGCCCGCAAGACCGGCGCGCGGGGACTGCGTTCCATCCTCGAGGGTATCCTGCTCGAGACCATGTTCGAACTGCCGACCCTGCAAGGGGTCGAGGAAGTGGTGGTCAACGGCGAAGTGGTCGAAGGCCGCGGCCAGCCGCTCATGAGCTACGCCGAAAAGAAAACCTCCGCCTGACGAGCACGGGCGGCGCCGCCGCGGGCCGCGCTTCGCAGGGAACAGCCGGGCGCGCGAGACATTGTCCGCCGGCACGGGCGTAGCGCAGGAAGTCGCCGTATGAACAGAAGTTTGGTTGCCGCGGCGGGGATCGCCGCGGTGTTCGTCCTGGCCGCGCCGCTCGTCCGCGCGGAAGGCTACATTGTGACGATCGGCGGCGGCCTTTCCGCCTATCCGCCCTACGAGGGCGCCGGTCACGACGTGTTCACGCCGGTCGGGGTGCTGGGGTTGCGCCGCGCCGACAAGCTCTACCGCTTCACGCCACCGGACGGCGGCACGTCGCTCGGGCTGATCTCGACCCGGTACGTCGTGTTCGGCCCGGTGGTGCGGTTCCGCCTGGCGCGCGGCGACACCGGAAACCTCGCCGGTCTCGACCGGGTCGGCTTCGCCGTCGAGCCTGGGGCCTTTCTCGAGCTGTGGCCGACCAACTGGTTCCGCGGCCGGGTCGAGGGGCGCTATGGCGTCATCGGCTATAACGGTTTCGTCGGCGACGCCGGTCTCGATCTCATCCACACCGGCAAGCGATGGCTGTTCTCCGTCGGCCCGCGCATCGGCTTTGGCGACGCCAAGTATTTCGACACCTACTTTGGCGTCACGCCGGCCGAGGCGGCCATCAGCCCCTACATCCACGTGCCTTACGATCCAGGATCGGGGCGACGCTACACCGGCGTCGAGGTCGCCGCCGGCCGCCACCTCAACAGCCATTTCGACCTGATCGCCGACTTCGGCTACCATCGGCTGTCGCACGACGCCGCCGACAGCCCGATCGTGCAGGTGGCCGGCTCGCCCAACGACTACTCCGGCGGCATCACCCTGCGCTACAGCTTCAAGGTCGGCCGCTGACGCGCGGTCGCCAGGCTTCAGCTTGGCTCTACACGGATGATGGCCATCATGCCTTGGTCCTCGTGGTTGAGGATATGGCAGTGGTAGACGAAATCGCCGGCGGCATAACCGCGGAAGTCCATCAGCAGCGTCACGCTCGGGTAAGGGCCTGAGCCGGTGTAATAAGGCACTTGCACGACATCGAGGTATTGTTGCCGCGCCGGCGGCAGCAGCACTCCATTCTGGCGCAACAGCTTGAAATGGATCTGATGGATGTGGAATTCGTGAACCTGCGGCGTGCGGTTCTCGATCGTCCAAATCTCGACGGCGCCTGGGTGGGTGACGATCTCCGGTGGATCGTTCGGCCTGAAAGGCTCGGGCTTCTGTCCGACGACCGTGATGAAGAACTGCTTCGTGGTTTCCGAGAAATACAGGTGACGTCGGGCGGTGATCTGGGCCTGGTCGGCGCCGGCGAACCGCTGCGGCGTTCTGGGGCCGTCGACCGCCGGCATGGCCGGCGCGCCGGCGTCCATGACCGTGCCGGGCATCAACACCGCCAGGGGCCGGGCGATGTCGTTGTCGCCCGCCGGCCCGGTGTCGACCTTGGCCGTCGCGAGGACGGCGCTCTTTACGCTCGCGTCCGGCGTGGTGACGATGAATTCCGCCCGGTTGGTCGGGCCGAGCAGAATGTGCTTGGCGTAAATCGGTCGGCCCATGCGCGCGCCGTCCTGTGAGTTTGTCGCCACGCCATCCAGCGCGACGATCTCCAGCGTCTGCGGCGCGCCGTCGTAGTCGAGCCTCAGGTCGAGGATCGTGTCGGCGGCCGCGTTGGCGACCCGCCAGAACTCCTTGCGGCCAGGCGGTGTTTTAAGGACCGCCGGGGTATTCGCCGGATAGTCGATCGGCACGTCGTTCAGGCTGAGGTCCTTTGAGGGAACCTTCCCCCCCGGCTTGATCTTGCCAGGCACGACGGCGTCGCGAACGCTCATTTCGCGAACCGGCAAGCCGGCGACCTCGGGCGCGAGGTTCTGGATGCCATCGACCACGATCAGGCCGTCGGCGCCGCCAAGCACCGTCCGCTCGGTCAGCGGGTGAACGTGCGGATGATAGACATAGAGGCCGGGCGGCTCGTTCGCCGGGATCTCGACGTGATACTGGAAGGTCTGGCCGGAATTGACCAGGGTGTGGATCACCTCGTCCTGATGGCACACCGGCTGGGTGTTGGTGCCGTGGAAGTGCAGGTTGACCGAGCTGGCGTTCATCGTCGCCGCGCCGCAGACCTGCCCGTCCACCGACATGTCCATGATCGCCCCGCCGTTCGGCGGCGGGAAGCGGTTGCGCAGGGTGATGTCGAGGGTGTCGCCCGGCTTCACGTGCAGGGTGGGCTCCTGGAATCCGTCCGGCGTGACGAAGCAGTATCGCGCCCGATGGTGAGCATCGAAGTCGGTCAGGTAGTCGAGCGTGACGGCCAGGTGGCCGTTGTGGCTGTGGAGATCCTTGGCCGGCGTGGCGACCGCCCCTGGCCCGGGCCTCGGACAGGCGTCGCCGTCGGCGTGGGCGATCAGGGGAAGGGCGAGACCGGCCGCCAGCATGGCGGCCGTCCAGAGGCGAAGGCGCATGTGAGCTCCCGGCGACGCTCTTTGCTCCGCCGAACGCGTGTTGGGCCGGTTGGTGGCGCCGCCCCGGCGAAAGTTTGGCGCATGCCGCTCGCGATCCCGCCGGCGAACTTCACGTCTCGCCGAACGCCGCCAGCGCGGCGCGCGCGATCGGCTCGCCCCGCTCCTGAACGAAGTGGCCCGCCTCGGGCAGGCGCATCGGTTCGGGGCAGCCGCGGATGAGGTCGCGCAGCCGCTTCATGGCCGGGGCGCCGAGCACCGGATCGGCCTCGCCGATCGCCATGAAGCTCGGCCCGCTCCACTCCTCGCTCCAGAACCGCGCCGCCGCCTTCGATTCAGCGACGCCCTCCATCTCGGGGCTGGTCATCACCAGTTGGGGAAAGGCGCGCACGCCCGCCTTGTAGCGCGCATCCGGGAACGGCGCGTCATAGGCCGCCGCCTCGGCCTCGGTGATCGCCGGATCCGAGCGCTTGAAGAGCGACCCCACCGGCAGGTCGGGTGTCGATTTCACATAGGCGCGCCAGGCGTCGAACCCCGGACCGGCCGGCTCGCCGGCGGCGATCGAGGTGTTCATCACGATCAGCCGCGCCAGCCGCGGCCGGAAGCCTTCATCGACGGGCAGGGTGAGACCGATCAGTCCGCCCCAGTCTTGCACCACCAGCGTTATGTTTCGCAGGTCGAGCCGCTCGATGAGGCGCAGCAGCCAATCGCGATGAAAGTGGAAGGTGTAGGTATCATCGCCCACCGGCTTGTCGGACCGGCCGAAGCCGAGAAAATCCGGGGCCACGACACGCGCGCCGCTCGCGAGAAACGGCGGGATCATTTTGCGGTAGAGGTAGGCCCAGCTCGGCTCGCCGTGCAGGCACAGGAAGGTGTGGCGCGCGTCCCTGGCCCCCAGGTCCAGATAGTGGCCGCGCAGGCCCTCGTAGCCGGCGAGATCGTCCAGGTATGACGGCGGAAAGTCATAGCCGGGCAGGTTCGCGAACCGCTCGTCCGGAGTGCGCAGGGCTTCTATTCTCGCTCGCGGCATGATCCTCGACCCTCGCCTCACGCCTTCAGCTTGTAGCCGGTCTTGAAGATCAGCCACACCACCGCGAGGCCGATCGCGAAGAAGACGCCGGTCATGGCGAGGCTGGCGCCGACGCCGACGTCGGAGACGCCGTAGAAGCTCCAGCGAAATCCGCTCACCAGATAGACCACCGGGTTGAACAGGGTCGCGTTCCGCCACAGCGGCGGCAGCATGGCGATGGAATAGAAGCTGCCGCCCAGGAAGGTCAGCGGCGTGATGATCAGCGCCGGCACGATCTGCAGCCGCTCCCAACCCTCCGCCCACACACCGATGATGAAGCCCAGCAGGCTGAAGGTCAGCGAAGTGAGAACGAGGAAGGTCGCCATCATCAGCGGATGGTCGATGCGATAGGGCACGAAGAGCCGCGCGGTCAGCAGGATGATCAGGCCCAGCAGGGTCGATTTGGTCGCCGCCGCCCCGACATAGGCGGTTACCGCCTCGTACCAGGCGACCGGGGCCGAGAGCAGCTCGTAGATCGTCCCCGACCACTTGGGCATGTGGATGCCGAAGGCGCCGTTGCCGACGCTCTCGGTGAGGATCGACAGCATGGTCAGGCCCGGCACGATGAAGGCGGCGTAGCTCACCCCGTCGATGGCGTGCATGCGCGAGCCGATCGCCGAGCCGAACACGACGAAATAGAGCGAGGTGGAGATTACCGGCGACAGCAGGCTCTGCGTCAGGGTGCGAAACCAGCGGGAGAGCTCGAAGCGGTAGATCGCCCAGACAGCGCGGAGGTTCATCGCGCCCGTTCTCATGGGTACTCTCCCGGACGCCGGCTCACCAGGCCGACGAAGATGTCCTCCAGCGAGCTTTCGCGGGTGGACAGGTCGGTGAAGGCGACGCCGGCGGCGTCGAGCCGGCGCATCAGTTCGGCCACCTGGGCCGAGCCGCCGCGGGTCTCATAGGCATAGACGAGATCACGGCCCTCGTTGGTCAGCGCGAGGCCGTGGCCGGCGAGCGCCGGGGGCAGGGCCGCCATCGGGGTCGCGAGGTGCAAAATCAGCTCCTTGCGGCCGAGCTGGCGCATCAGCGCCGCTTTGTCCTCCACGAGGATCAGGCGGCCGCGGTCGATCACCCCGACCCGGTCGGCCATCTGCTCGGCCTCCTCGATGTAGTGGGTGGTGAGGATGATGGTGACTCCGCGCTGGCGAAGGCCGCGCACCATGTCCCACAGGTCACGGCGCAGCTCCACGTCGACTCCGGCGGTCGGCTCGTCGAGGAAGAGCAACGTGGGCTCGTGCGCCAGCGCCTTGGCGATCATCACCCGCCGCTTCATGCCGCCGGAGAGCGCCAGGATCTTTTCGTCACGTTTGTCGAAGAGGGAGAGGTCGCGGAGCACCCTTTCCAGAAAGGCGTCGTCGCGCGGCTTGCCGAACAGGCCGCGCGAGAAGCGGATCGTCGCCATCACGGTTTCGAAGGCGTCGGTGGTCAGCTCCTGCGGCACCAGGCCGATCGTGGCGCGGGCGGCTCGCCAATCGCGCTCGATGTCGCGACCATCGACGCTCACCATCCCAGCGCTGGCGCGCACGATGCCGCACACAATGTTGATCAGAGTCGTCTTGCCAGCGCCGTTCGGGCCCAGCAGGGCGAAAATCTCGCCGCGCCGCACCTCGAGGTCGACGCCGGCCAGCGCCTGGAAGCCGGAGGCGTACACCTTCTTCAGGCCGCGGACCGCGAGGATGGCGCTGGCGCCCTCGCTCGCTCCCACTTCGCCGCCGCTCGATTCGCGTCCCGCCATGCCGCGCGCTCGTTAGCATGGCCGCCGAGGGTTCTCGACCTCGCCTCGCCGTGAAAAGCGTATCCCCAGGGCGGGCCACAATCTTAGCGCGACCGGGTCAGGATGCGGTATAGCCCGCCCGCTGACGGGCGAGCGTCACCCCGCCAAGGCCCGCTCCAGCCCCTCGGCCACCTTGTCGAGGAAGCCCTCGGTGGTCAGCCAGCCTTGGTGGTCGCCGACCAGGAGGGCGAGATCCTTGGTCATGAAACCGGCCTCCACCGTGTCGACGCACACCTTCTCCAGGGTGCGGGCGAAGCGGTCGAGCGCCTTGTTGCCATCGAGCTTGGCGCGGTGTTCCAGGCCCTTGGTCCAGGCGAAGATCGAGGCGATGGAGTTGGTCGAGGTGCTCTCGCCGCGCTGGTGCTGGCGGAAGTGGCGGGTAACGGTGCCGTGCGCCGCCTCGGCCTCGACCGTCCTGCCGTCCGGGGTCATCAGCACCGAGGTCATCAGGCCGAGCGAGCCGAAACCCTGCGCCACCTGGTCGGACTGCACATCGCCATCGTAGTTCTTGCACGCCCAGACGAAGCCGCCCGACCACTTCAGCGCCGAGGCGACCATGTCGTCGATCAGCCGGTGCTCGTAGGTGATCGCCGCGGCGCGAAACCTGTCGGCGAACTCCTCTTCGAACACCCGCTGAAAGATGTCCTTGAACCGACCGTCGTAGGCCTTGAGGATGGTGTTCTTGGTCGAGAGATAGACCGGATACTGCCGCGTCAGGCCGTAAGTGAGGCTGGCGCGGGCAAACTCCTCGATCGAGGCATCGAGGTTGTACATGGCCAGCGCGACGCCGCCGCCGGGATAGTCGAACACCTCGTGCTCGATCACCGCGCCGTCGTCGCCCTCGAACCGGATGGTCAGCTTGCCCTTGCCGGGGACGACGAAGTCGGTCGCGCGGTACTGATCGCCGAAAGCGTGGCGGCCGATAATGATCGGCTGCGTCCAGCCCGGCACCAGGCGCGGCACGTTGCGGCACAGGATCGGCTCGCGGAACACGACGCCGCCCAGGATGTTGCGGATGGTGCCGTTGGGCGACTTCCACATCTTCTCGAGGCCAAATTCCTTCACCCGCGCCTCGTCCGGGGTGATGGTGGCGCATTTGACGCCAACGCCATGGCGCTTGATCGCCTCGGCGGCCTCCACGGTCACCCGATCCTTGGTGGCGTCGCGATGCTCGATGCCGAGATCGTAATAGTCGAGCGGCACATCGACGAACGGCAGGATCAATTTATCCTTGATCAGCGCCCAGATGATCCGGGTCATCTCGTCGCCGTCCAGCTCCACGACCGGATTGTCGACCTTGATCTTGGCCATGGGCGAGACTTCGAACTTTCTCGTGGGGGGCGAACGGCGGGACGCCCGCGGCGCGGCGGCGGGCCTCGGGAGCGCCGGCTCTCTTAGAGGCTTCGCCAATCGGCGAAAAGCCGAGGAGTCACACGCCGAACGCCTGGCAGGCGAGGCGGGCGGCGTCGGCGAACAGGCGCTCGCGCGCCGCTTCGGTGGCGGTCGAGCCGGCCAGAAAGGCGGCGATGGCGAAGCGGCCCCGACCGGGCAGGAAGACGAGGCCGATGTCGCCGACCGCCGGCGTCAGGCCGAGGTCGGTGCCGGCCGTGCCGGTCTTGTGGGCGAAGATCGCCTCGGGCGGCAGGCCGGCGCGCAGGCGGTGCAGGCCGGTGGTGGTCGTCTCCATCAGGCGCAGGAGCAGGGCGCTGGACGAGGCCGAGAGCAGCTCGCCCTCGGCGAGCTGGCGCAGGAACTCCAGCGCCGCGGGCACGGTGGCGGTGTCGCGCGGATCGGCGAGGTAGGCCGCGGTGGCGGCGGCGCGCGCCTCGACCGGGACGGCGTCGCGCGCCGCCGCCCAAGCCGCTTCGTCCTTCCACTCGGGCCGGAACGGCGCCATGGCGTGAATTTCGGGCTGCAGCACCCGCTCGTAGCGGTCGATGCGCAGGTCGTTGATCTGGTGCTGGCGCAGCCAGGCGGTGACCGCGCCTGGGCCGCCGATGCGCTTCATGATTGCGTCGGCGGCGGTATTGTCGCTCTTCTGCACCGCCAGCGCGATCAGGTCGGCGACCGGCAGGTCGAGGGCGTAGCCGGACGGCGGTGTCGGCCAGGCGCGATTGATGGTGCTCTCGCCAGGCGAGAGGTCGAGGGCGGTCAGGTGAATGCGCTCGTCGAGCCTCATCCGGCCGGCGTCGATCTCGGCCAGGGCGGCGGCGGCGAGCGGCGCCTTGAAGACGCTCTGCATCGGCATGCGGGCGGTCTCGTCGAAGCACCAGCGCCGATCGTCGGCCAGCTGGAGCACGCCGAGATTGAAGAGCGCCGGCCGGGCGCGCGCCGCCAGCGACGGAAAGCCGCGCGTCAGAACTTCCGCGTGGAGGGCTAGCGGGTCGCGGCGCGCCGGCCGGGCGCGCGGCGCGCACCCCGCCAGCGCCCCGGCGGCGGCCAGCAGGCTCAGGCGGCGGCGGTCGATCGAACAAGGCAAGCGAATCGCGTCGGTCTAGCAGCTTCGACAGGGTCTCACCGTAGCCGCTCGCCCAACGGCGCGGCTAATATGCGGCGGATGCAGACCATGGCGCCCAGCGTGATCCTGGTGGAGCCGCAGCTGGCGGAGAACATCGGCGCGGCGGCGAGGGCGATGGCCAACTTCGGCCTCGACGATCTGCGGCTGGTCGCGCCCAAGGCGGGATGGCCGCAGGCGAGGGCCTGGACGGTGTCGTCCGGCGCCCACTGGCCGCTCGACGGCGCCCGGGTGTTCGGCAGCCTCGGCGAGGCGATCGCCGATCTCTCCCTGGCGGTGGCCACGACGGCGCGTCCCCGCGAGGCGGCGCTTCCCGTTCTCGACCCCCGCCAAGGCGCCATGCACGTGCGCCGGATCGCCGCGGCCGGGGGCGCATGCGGGCTGGTGTTCGGCGGCGAGCGGGCGGGATTGTCGGCCGACGACATCGTCCTTTGCCAGGCGATCGTCACCGCCCCGGTCAGCGAACGCTTCCGCTCGCTCAACCTGGCGCAGGCGGTGGCGATCTGCGCCTACGAATGGGCGATGAGCGGCGAGGCCGCCACCGCCGAGGTCGAGCCGCACCGACCCGCTCCGGCGGCGGCGGCCGAGGCGCTTTATGGACACCTCGAGGGGGAGTTGGAGGCCGCCGGATTTTTCCATCCGCCGGAGAAGAAGCCGTCGATGGCGCGCAACCTGCGAGTGGCGCTGGGCCGAGCCGCCCTCACCGAGCAGGAGGTCGCCACATTCCGCGGCGTCGTCACCGCCTTGTCGCGCGGCCGCGGCCGGGTGCTGGCGAAGCTGGCGGCCGCGCGGGAGCGTGAGCGCGAAGCGTCTAGTGATGCTGCTTCAGATAGATGACCTTGGCGCCGCCGCCGTTCATCAGAAGCCCGGCGACGAAGCCGGCGACCGCGGCGATCGCCAAGGCGGCGTAGGGCTGCTCCTTGACGAACGGATCGACCTGGCCGGCCACCTGGCGGACATTGTCGCTGGCGCGGCCGTACATGTCGCGGGCCTGATCGCTGAATTGGTTGAAGGCGGCGGTCGCCTTGTCGGCTACCTGGCCGACCGCCTCCTGCACCTGGCCGAGCGCTTGCCGCGCCTGACCATCGGCCTGACGCATGTCGCCCTTCGCCTCGAGCTTGGCGCTGCCGCTCGCCGAGCCGGCGAAGCTCTCCACCTTGCCGGCGGCGCCCTGGGCCGCGCCCTTGATCGTTTCGTCACTCATAGTGATCTCCTTGGAATGCCCGGTCGCTTCAGGGCAAAACCCCCGGCGCGCCGGCTCGTTCCCAGGCCAGCCCTTTCACTGCGGCGGCGGGGATGGCGGTTCAACAAGAATGGTTGGGTCGCCCAGGTGACGACGCATCGGTCCCGCTCCGGCCGGCGATAGGCCGGGATCCTGTAGAGCGCCTCGGTGCAAGCCTCGCGACTCATCATCCCGTGGGCCAAACGGTCCGGCGGTTGGCGAGGCGCCGCTCCCGCGCCGGGCGGCGCCGGATCCGTGCGGTGCGATGAAGTCTGCCCCGCCGGCGAGACACTCGGCCGACGCCCCCGGCATTCGCCCTTTGCGGTTCGTTCGACGTTGACTATTCCTTTCCGTAAGGTTGGGGAATGCACAGATGGCCGGCGTGGGGGATGTGGATCTGGCGAGCGACCGGAACGGTGTCCTGACCAGGGCCCAAGAGGGGACGGCGCAAGGCTCTTCGCGGGAGCGAAGGCCGCTGGCGCGGGATGCTCTACAGCGCGGCGACTATGCCGAAGCGGTCGCTCTCCTCGAGGATCTGGCGGCGCGCAAGCCCGTCAACGCCGATGTCCAGGTGAGGCTCGGGCACGCCCTGCTGAAGGTGGACCGGGTCGCCGACGCTGACGCGGCCTTCCGGAAGGCGCTGGCGCTCGACCCGAAGAACGCCAAGGCGCGGCTCGCCGTGGCCCGAATCTCTTGGGATCAGGGCCGCAGGTCCGAGGCCGTGGCCCACCTGGAAGCCGCCGCCAGCCATGATCCCGGCAACCCCACCCTGCAACTTCGTCTCGGCGAGAGGCTGCTGGGCCAGTTGCGGGTGGGGGAAGCCATAGCCTGCTTCCGAAGGGTGCTCGAAGCCGAGCCACGCAACAGCGCCGCCCTCAAGAGCCTTGGTCAGGCGTTCGCCTACCTCGGGAACACCGTCGAGGCGCTCGCGGCGCTACGAGAAGCAAGCGAAATCTCTCCAGACGACCCTCAGATACAACAGCAAATCGTCCGCGTGGCGGGAGAGACTTCGGCAGAGGCATGGAAGATTGAGCTAGGCAAGGCCGTCGCGGCGCTGAACGCGCCCGAGCTCAAGCCGGGGCTTAAGATCGCCGCCGCTCGGACCTTGCTCTACTATGGCATGACCGGCGCGCTGAAGACCGGTCTCGCGCCGCTGGAAGGGACCTCGGCAGTCGCCAGGCAGCTGCTGCAAATGGCGCGCCAACTCGATCGCATGGGTTTGGCCAGCGACGCACCCGACGCCGTCGCCTCGGGCGAGCGCGAAAGCGGTCAACTGAATGCGCTCACCGGAATCACCGAGCGCTTTGCGCCCGGCTGCGACACCGTGGCGCTGGTGTTCTCCGGCGCGGGGGACCGCGCTTTCCTGTCCATCGACGTCATTCACCGGATCTTGCGCAAGACCGGCGTGAGCCTCGTCTATCTGCGCGACCTCAACCGCTCGTTATTTCTCGGAGGCATCGTCGGCGTGGCGGACGACTTCGCCGGCACGACCGCCGCCTTCCGCTCGATGAAGGACCGCTGTGGCGCTCGCCGGCTGGTGGTCATCGGGCATTGCGCAGGAGCCCCCGCGGCCCTGCGCTTCGGCTTGGCTTTGGAGGCCGAGGCGGTCCTCGCCATCTCCCCGCGCATCGTCAGTCGGGAGGTGTTGGAGGAGCGTCGAGCCAGGATGCTGGCCGAGGGCAAGGACGTGCGTTCGTCGCTTGGCGCTTTCGCCGGTGATCTCTCGACCCTTTACGCGGGCGCAGCGCTTCCCCCGCGGGTCACCCTGCTAGCTGGCGCTGGCATGGAGCCGGAGTGCAGTTTCAGCCGCGACATGGCGGCCAGGGTTCCGGGGGTGGCTTACGCCGAGATATCCGGCGGCCGAAAGGATTGTCTCGGCGTCGCCTTGACGCTCGGCGTGCTCTCGCCCCTGTTCTTCAGTTTCATTCGCGAGGGGGCGGTCGCGCCGGAGATTCTGGAACGCCTTCGTCAGCCGGTAAAGGAGGCGGAAGTCGACGCGTCTGGCGGTCCTGCGCCCGCGACCGCGCCGTCCCGTTAAGCGCGGCGGCTCCGACGGGCCCCCGCGAGACGCAACGATGAGCTCGGGGGGCACGAAATTGGAGACGGTCGACAGCACGCCGTTCAGGTCGGTGGCCGAAATCCTGCGGTGGCGCGCCGAACGCTCGCCCAATTCGACGGCCTTCTCCTGGCTGGGCACCGGTGGGAGTGAAACCGGGAGCTTGAGCTATTCTGATCTGCATGCGCGCGCTTGTGCGGTTGCGGCCGCCTTGGCTCAGGGGCACTTCGGCGCCGGACCGGTGCTGCTCGCGTACCCGCCGGGTCTGGAGCTCATCGCAGCCTTGTTCGGCTGCTTCTATGCCGGAACGGCGGCGGTGGTGACCACTCCCCCCGGTTCGGCCAGCGTCGAACGTCTTCGCCAGCTGTCGATCGAGGCCGCCGCCACGGGACTGCTGACGACCGCTTCGCTCGCCCAAACCTTGGGGGCGCAGATCGGCCAGGACGTCGTCCTGCTCGCCACGGACGATCTGAGCGCGGATGAAACCCAACCCGCCCCCGTAGCCGATGCGGAAAGTCTCGCGCTGATCCAGTTCACGTCCGGATCCACCGCGTCGCCTCGGGGGGTGATGCTCACGCACGGGAACCTGATCGCCAACCTGCTCGCTCAGGCGCAAGCGACGAGGATCGCCGAAGGCGAGACCGCCGTGAGCTGGCTTCCGTTCCACCACGATATGGGCCTCTTCGGCTTCGTCCTTTTTCCGGTCTTCGCCGGGTTCAAGTCTGTCCTGATGCCGCCTCTGGCCTTCCTTAAGCATCCGCTGGGCTGGTTGCGCGCCCTCTCCGATCACCGGGGGGTTCTCAGCGCAGCGCCGTGCTTCGCCTACGAGCTCTGCGCGAGGCGTCTGACCTTCGAACGGGCCGCCGCGCTCGACCTCAGCGCATGGCGCGTAGCGGTGTGCGGGGCGGAGGTAGTGCGCGCCGAGATCTTGGAACGCTTTGCCGAGGTCTTAAGACCGTCCGGGTTTTCTCCCCGCGCGCTCGCCCCCGCCTATGGCCTGGCCGAAGCCACGCTGCTGGCTACGTCGGTCGAGGCGGGTGAGGGACTCGTCAGCGAAACTGTCGACGCTGTGCTCCTCGGGCGCGGGTTCGTAGGGCCGCCGGACTCGGCGGAGCGGGCGCGGCGCCTCGTGTCGTGCGGCCGTCCGTGGCCAGGCCACGAAATGGCGATCATGGACCCGGATAAGCGGGTCGGCGCCGGCCCCGGCGAGGTGGGGGAAATCTGGTTTCGCGGTCCGAGCGTCAGTCCGGGGTATTGGCGACAGGCGGAGACCTCGGCGGCGGTCTTCGGGATTGTGCGAGCCGACGAGCCCCACTCGGGCGGGTGGTTGCGCACCGGTGATCTCGGCTTTCTCGCCAGATCCGGTTTGATGGTGAGCGGGCGGCGCAAGGATCTCATCATCATACGAGGGTTGAATTTCGACCCGCTTGATCTGGAGGCGGCCGGGCGAGCTAGCCACGAGGCCCTTGCGGCTGCGGGCGCGGCAGCCTTCTGCATCGATGATGGCGGCGCCGAGAAGCTCGTGCTCGCCTTCGAGGTCGACCGGTCGCGGCTGAGAATTATTAAATTCGACGAGGTTGTGGGGAATGTCGCCGAGGCGATCGCGCGCGGATTTGGGCTCGGCGTGCACGATCTCGTCCTGGTTCGATCCGGCGCCTTGCCCCGGACCAGCAGCGGGAAAATTCAGCGGCGACTGTGCCGCGAGCGCTACGACGCCGACGAGCTGCCGCGGTTGGCGGCCTCGCCGCATCCCGCCTTGGGTCGGTGGCGTCCAGGGCCGCTGTGACGCCTGCGAGGCGGCGCTCGCCTCCCCGGCGGCGCGGGTCTATAGGAGAGGAGAGCAATCGGCGGGGTAAACGGAAGAGGGCCTATGCGCGACAGCGATGTTCGGGCGTGGGTGGTCGCGTATCTGGCGCGTGTCCTGGGGCTACCGCAGACCAACATCGATCTCGACTGCACCCTGGATGCCTATGGGCTCGACTTAGTCGAAGCGGTGCTCATGGCCGGGGAATTGGAGGACGCGCTCGGCGCGGAGATCGATCCGGCCGCCTTTTTGCAGTATCCGACCCTCGAGGCCATGGTCGCCGCCCTGGAAAGCGGTGAGGGGCGTCAGCAGCTGTTGAGCTACGCCGCCTCGTAAGCGTCATGAGCTTCGGCACTGCCCATTCCCCCTCCACCTTGGCATCCGGCGCTCCGGCGGCGGCCTTGGACATCCGTCCGCTCTCGCCCTCCATCGGGGTGGAGGTGCGGGGGATCGACCTTTCTCGGCGCGTCGATCCAGACGTGTTCACGCAGATACGCCGAGCATGGGAGGCGAATTGCGTCGCCTTTTTCCCGGGACAGCACCTCAGCGAAGTCAAGCAGCTGGTCTTCGCGAGTCTTTTCGGCAAGATCGGTAAATTGCGGGGCGACTCCCCAGCCGTCGTCTACGTTACGAACGCGCGAGAGGTTGAGGGCGTGCGCAAGATTCTTCCCGAGGGTCCGGTCGACTTTCACAGTGACCAGTCCTATGTCGAGGAGCCGTCAATGGCGACGCTGCTCTACGCGATCCAAGTGCCGGGGGAGGGGGGCGCCACGCGCTTTTCAAACGGATTTAGCGCCTACGAGGCGCTTCCAACCGAGGTGAAGTCGCGCCTCAAGGGGCGTAGGGCGCTTCATGCGTACGACCTGCGGGTTGAGCCGACACGGCGGCCGAAGGAGTTGCCCAACAGCTCCCTGGGCGTGGCCCACCCGATCTTCCGCCTTCATCCCCCCAGCGGTCGGCTGACGCTCTATGTGGACCGCCTTATGACTCGATCCATCGTCGGTATGGATGCCAATGAGAGCAAAGAGATGCTGGACTTTCTGTTTGCCCATCAGGAGCGACCGGAGTTCGTATACGAACATGACTGGACGCCGGGAGACCTGCTGGTTTGGGACAACCGCTCCTGCCTGCACGCCCGCACCGATTTCCCTGCCACCGAACTGCGGCTGCTGAGACGCGTCACCGTGCTGGGCGATCGGCCAGTCGCAGAGGACGGCGTCGCCCGCGAACTCCACTGACCGGTTTGCATCGGTGACGCAGACCGGGTTCGCCGATCCGGGGCACGAACGCGACCCGCTCATCCACCTTGCGGCCGGCACGCTCCCTAAAACCTACGCGGCTTTGCGGCGGAGCGGCCCCTTGCAGTGGAGCGAGGCTTTCGGCGGATGGGTCGTGACAGGCTATGCCGAATCGCTCGCGCTCCTCGGCGAGGCGGGCTATCTCGCGGACAATCCGGTGGCGCGGTTCGACAAACTCGAGCGACGCGGCGGCCCGGCTCTGCCAAACTTTCGCGTCCTGCTGTCCAATTCCGCTTTCTTCGTCGATCCCCCGCATCATGATCAGCTGCGCGCCTTCATGTCGCAGCTGTTCCAGGGGCCGGGAATCACCAAGCTGCGTGGCCCCGTCGAAACACGGGTTGCGAGCATCATAAAGAAGGCACGGGATGAGGGCGGTCTCGATCTCGCCGTCGCGTTCGGGCGCGACTTGGCCATCTTTACGGCCAGCCTGTTTCTCGGGCTCCGGCTGGAGGATTGCCAGGCGGCGGCGGCGACAGCCCGCGAGGTCGCCTGGGTTTTTGACCTGACGCCGAGGTCCATCAGTCGGCTCGAGACCGCGGAGCGGCGTGTGGGCGAGCTTCTGGATCGTTTTGAAGTCTGGGTCGGCGAGGCGAGGGCGGGCGGGGCGACGCCCAGGTTCGCGGGGATCGTCCGCCTCGCCGACCGTGAGCTGAAGCTCGGCGAGCGCGACCTAGCCGGTCTGCTAGTCTTTCTTTTCATCGCCGCCCAGGAGTCCACGGCCGCCGGTCTGCCCGCGGCGATAGTCATGCTTCTGGAGCAGCCGGACCTGCTCCGACGCCTCCGGAGCGATCCGGAGGCGGTTCCGGCAGCTGCGCGCGAGCTGCTGCGGCTCGTCGCGCCGTTCCAATATGTCGCGCGGATCGCGGCGCGCGACGCCACCGTCGGCGGGCAAACCATCCGTGCCGGCGATCGCGTGACCGTGTTCCTTGCGGCGGCTAACCGCGATCCCGCCGCCTTCAGCGTTCCGGAGGAGATTGACATCGAGCGCAAGGCCGGTCCGTCGCTCACCTTCGGCTTCGGAGCCTATCGGTGTCTCGGCGCCGCCGTGGCGCAGATGGAGATGGAGGTGGCCCTCCACGCCCTACTACAGGGTCCCTCCCTCAGGGTCAGAACCGAAGAAGTCGACTGGGACAGGCGCACGCGCGTGCCTTCGATGAACCGCGCGTGGGCCGACGTCCTCTGAAGACCGGTACAGGCGCAACGTGACCGCCGAGCCCCTGATCCTCGTTCACCAGATGGCCAAGGTGGCCTCCCTTGCCTGGCGCGAGGCCGCACGCCCGGCGCTTGAATCCGCCCACCCGGGGCCGCTTCACGTCCACTATCTGGCGCCCGCCAATCTTGCGGTGATCGAGACGATACTCCACGCCGAAGCGCGGGCGAACACCATCGCCAATCCGCTGATTGTCCGTCAAATGGGGCGCAAGGGACGGGCCACCGCGACCGCCGTGGCGGCCTCTAGACATGAGAATCGCCAGATCAGGGTGATCACCGGAATGCGCGATCCGGTGGCGCGATCGATCTCTCTCGTCGGCTTTCTCGCCGATTTCGTCGGGCACTCCACAAGGGCGCTCGGCGCCCGGCAGGGAGCAACTGCCGAGGCCGTCGTTCACTTTCTAAGTGAGACCTGGGACGCTGTTCTCACCGGCACGGTTCCGGCCGGAAACTTTGAACGGCTCGCGTGTTGGATGACCGGAGCCTACCGCAGCTGGTTCGACGAAGAATTGGCGGGCGTCCACGGCCTCGATGTCTTCGCCACCCGGTTCTCCCCCGACGACGGAGCTCAGGCTGTTCTGGGCGATGCGGCGTGGGCGCTCGCCTACCGGATGGAGGACATGGCCGCGGACTCCCCCAAGAGAGCCAAACTGCTCGCCCAAGCCGCCTCTTTCCTTTCACTGCAAACAATCAGCCTGCCAGAGTTGAACACGGCCGCCACACGGCGTTCCCGCGGGCTGTCGGAGGAGGTTCAGGCGTCCTTTCACCTGCCGTCCGACTGGCTCGACTCTATCTACGCCGCCCCGACAGTCCGCCACTTCTACCCGGCCGCCGAGATCGGCGCCTTCAAGGCGCGCTGGTCCGGCGGAGGCGCTGTTGAAGCTTGAAAGGCCCGAGCAAAATGCTCGCGGCTGCCGCCTGGGACTGTCTTGGGCGCGGTTTGACACTGATGGTCCGGTCCGGGCATAACCCGCCGCTTCGCCCGCCCGAGGACCTCGTCTCGCGGCGCGCGTTCTAATGACGGGTGATCCGAGGCCGCCGTTGCGATCGCCGCTCCAGTCCGGAGCGGCCGGACCGGATCGATTTGAAGAAAGCTCAGACAAGTCTCATGTCCAAGAGGCAATCCGCCAAGTACAAGATCGATCGCCGCATGGGCGAGAATATTTGGGGCCGGCCGAAATCGCCGGTCAACAAGCGTTCCTACGGTCCTGGCCAGCACGGCCAGCGACGCAAGTCGAAGGTGTCGGATTTCGGCCTGCAGCTGCGGGCGAAGCAGAAGCTCAAGGGCTACTACGGCAACCTCACCGAAAAGCAGTTTTCCCGGACCTATGACCGGGCAGCGAGCCGGCGCGGCAATACATCGGAGAACCTGATCGCGCTGCTGGAGTTGCGGCTGGACGCCGTCGTCTATCGCGCCAAGTTCACGCCGACGGTGTTTTCCGCCCGCCAGTTCGTCAACCACGGACACGTGACGGTGAACGGCAAGCGGGTGAACATCCCTTCCTATCAGGTGAAGGCCGGCGACGTGGTTCAGGTGCGCGAGCGGTCGCGCAACATGGCGCTGGTGCTGGAGGCGCTGCAGCTCCCCGAGCGCGAGACTCCCGACTATGTCGAGGTCGATTCCAAGGCGATGACCGCCAAGCTGGTGCGCGTTCCCGAACTCGCCGAGGTGCCCTACGCGGTGAAGATGGAGCCGAACCTGGTGGTGGAGTTCTACGCCTCGTAAGGGCGGTCGGCGAGGCCGACGGGCGGCCGGAGGCGCTCGCCCAGCAGGCTCTGCAGCAGCGGGGTTCGCGGGTACGGATGTCCCCGGTACTGGCGCAGCCCCTCGGCGAAGGCGACGCCAAAGTCGCGGCCGCGACGGCGGCTCCAGGCTTCCATCGCGGCGAGCGGATCGGCGATGTCGTGCTGGCGCGCCTCCCATTCCGCCTGACTGGCGTGGCAGGCGAGCATGTCGCGCTTGGTCGCCATGACCTCGCCGATATCGACGGCGAAATCGGCGGCGACTGTCGCGCCCTCCCGGTCCCGGCCGCCGATCGGATCGACGAAATAGAAGTGCGGCACGGCGGCGAGCGGCGGCGCCTGGCCGGCGGCATAGTTGGGCACGGCGGCCGCGAAGCAGGCGTCGCGAGCCAGGACGCTGACCGCCTCATGGTCTGGGTGGTAGTCGGCTGGGGAAGGGGCAAGGATGATGTCCGGCGCGGCCGCGCGGATCGCCGCCGTGGTCGTCCGTCGGCCGGCGTCGTCGTTGAACACGCCAAGATCGGGGAAGCCCAGACAGGCATAGGACGCGCCGATAAGCGCCGCGCTGGCGGCCGCCTCGCGTCGGCGGATCGCCGCTGTCTCCTCCGCTGATCGCCGGACCGCGCCGCCCTCGCCGGCGGTGGCCGTGACGATCGCCACGGCGTGACCCTCCCGCGCCAGCAGCGTCAGGGTCCCGGCGATCAGGAATTCGACATCGTCCGGATGGGCGTGGATCGCCAGGATGCTGGCCAAGCGCTAACTAGGCTCGGGGCGGTTCGTTCAGCGCCGCTTCGAGAGAACCCAACCAGGGCTCGAAGTTGCGCCATTGCGCGAGGGCGTCGCGGAAGATCGGCCGGCGCACCTGTTCGGCGCTGGGCGTGGAGACCGCCCGCCGGGCGCGCCAGAACTCCAGGCAGGCCGGATCGAACGGCAGGCCGCAGTAGTCGAGCAGGCGGCGCACCTCCGCCTCGGTGTCCTCCACCAGCTTCTCATATCGGAGGCAATGGATCTTGCCCGGCATCTCGGCGCGCCAGTGTTCCATCAGCCCGGCGTATTCGACATAGTAACGGCCGAGATCGTGCAGGTCGTAGCTGAAGTCGGCGCCGTCGAGCAGCACCTGCTTGAACATCGCGAAGCAGGCGGCCATCGGCTCGCGTCGGACGTCGACGATCCTGGCGCGTGGCAGAATCAGGTGGATGAAGCCAGCCTCGATCCAGTTCCACGGGCGCTTGTCGGTGAAGAAGGGGCGATCGGTGCGCCGGTAGGCGGCCGCCTCCTCCAAGTAGCGCCGGCCGAGCGCCGCCAGGCTGTCCGGTCCGAGTTCCGCCACCAGGTCGGGATAGGCATGCGGCGTCGCCAGCCGCCGGCTTTGGTCCAGCCCCCGCACGATCTCGGTGATGGCGGGCAGCTCCGATGTGCCCTCGACCAGGGGATGGCTGGCGAGAATCTGCTCCACGAGCGTCGAACCGGCGCGCGGCATGCCGACGATGAAGATCGGGGTCGGCTCATCGCCCGCTGGCCCGGCCGGCCCGCTTTCGGCGAGCCGCGGCTGAACGAAAACGCGCTTCTGCCCGCGCAGGCGTTCCAGCAAGGCTGGTTCGGCATAGCTGTCGCCGCGCGCTTTGAAGAAGGCGCGGAACAGTCGCGCTCCCTCCTCATAGGCGGCGAAGCTGGCGGCGAAGTCGCCCGCCCGCTCGAGGGCATGGCCGAGCGCGTAGGCCATGTACATCCGCTCACGATCGGGCGCGGCGGGGTCGGCGAGGTGCTCGCGCAGGTCGGCGACATCATCCGGCGTCAGCACGTCGCCCTTCAAGTCGGCGAGGCCCCACCAGGCCTGGCCGAGCAACGGCGACAGGCGCAGGCTGTCACGGAAGGCGGCTTGCGCTTCCGCGGCCCGGCCGAGCGCATGCAGGGTCTGGGCGAGAGCGCAGCGGAATTGCGCGTCGTCCGGCCGACTGGCGGCGAGTTGCTCGCGAATGGTCAGCGCGGCGGCGTAGTCCCCGACATGGCCAAGAGCATCGGCGCGCAATGCGAGCCAGGCCGGGTTGTCCGGCTCGTCGCGGACGAGGATCGCCGTCTCGGCCAGGGCTCGCGGGTAGCCGTTTCGCGCCAGCAGCAGGCGCACGAGATTGGCGCGCGCGCGGGCATGGCGCGGACTGAGGTCGAGTGTGCGCTCCAGCAGGGCCAGGGCGGTAAGTTCGTCGCCGTCTTCCCATTCCAGGCCCGACAGCAGATGAGCGGCGGCCGAGTCGGCCGGATGGGCGAACAGGCGCTCGCGCAAGGCCTTCATCCGCGCCGCCCGGTCGAGGCCGGCGCCGGCCTCCTGGAAGCCGCGCTCCGCCTGGGCGACCCGCTCGGGCGAGCGCGCATCGACGGCGCCGCGCCAGCGCAGGCCGTTTGAATCGGCGGCCCGGGCGCTCGCCTCCGCTCGGTCGGCCTCGATGTCGCGGCCGGCGAGTCGGAGCAGGCCGGCGAAGGCGCGCCACGCGCCCGGGTGGCGCGACTCGCGGCGGGTGAGGTCGGCGAGACTTTCCAGGGCCGCCTCGTGATAGCCGGCGGCCGCCATGGTCACCGCCTTGTCGTAGCCCTCCGGCGGCGGCTCGGCGCCGGCGTTCGCTTGGGCGCGGGCGAGCGCCTCGCGCAAGGGCGTCAGCCACGGCTCGAACGCCCGCCAGCTGGTCAGAGCGTCGCGGTAGATCGGCCGGCGCACCTGCTCGGCGCTCGGCGTCGCGACCACCCGTCCATGCTCCCAGAAGCGGAGGCAGGCCGGATCGAAAGCCAGGCCGCAATAGTCGAGCAGCCGGCGAATCTCCGTTTCGGGATCGTCGACCAGGCGCTCGTAGGACAGAGGATGAATGCGCCCAGGCATGGCCTCGTCCCAATGCGCCATCATCCGAGAATAGTGCACCGAGTGGTGGGCAACGTCCTCGAGCGCGTTCGACCAGGGCGCGTCCGCGAGCATCTGCTTGTAGGCGGCGAAGCCGCCCGCCATCGGTTCGCGGCGCACATCGATGATCCGCGCGCCGGGCAGAATGCGGGCGATCAGCCCCGCCTCCATCCAGTTGTCCGGCCGCTTGTCGACGAAGAACGGTCGGGTCGACCGGCGCCACGGGGCGCTGTCTTTCAGATAGCGAGCGCCGAGCGCCGCCAGCTCGGCGGCGGTCATCGAGGCCACGCATTCAGGATAGGCGTCGGGCGTCGCCAGCCGTCGGCTCGCGGCCAGGTCGCGCGCGATATTGGCCACGACCGGAAGCTCGGCGGTGGCCTCGACGGCCGGATGGCTGGCGAGGATCTGCTCCACCAGCGTCGAGCCGGCGCGCGGCAGGCCGACGACGAAGATCGGCGTCGGGCGATCGGCGGCGCCCGCGGGCGCCCGCCATCTGGGCGGCGGCGCGGCGGCGCGCGGAAAAGCGGCGCGGCGCCGATCAAGTCCGGCCTCGAAAGCGTCGGGATCCCAGGCCTCGCCCGTCTCGGCGGCGATCTCGCGGGCGATGCGGTTCGCCGATGCATAGGCCGCGAAGGCGCCGGCCGGCTCACCGGCGCGCTCCAGCGCTTGGCCGAGCGCGTGGCGCAGCAGCCGCGCATTGTGCGGCGTCTGTCGCGGCGCGCCGAGCTGGGCGCGCATGGCGGCGATGTCGGCGTCGCCGAGGTGGGCGCCGCGCAGTTCGGCCAGTCCCCACCAGGCTTCGCCCAGCCCGGGGTCGATCGCCAGGGCCCGACGATAGGCGCTGGCGCTCGCCCCCAGCCGGCCGGCGAAATGCAGCGCCTGGCCCTGAACGCACCGCGCCCGGGCGTCGTCGGGGCTTGCCGCCACGAGAGTCTCGATCAGCGGGAGGGCCCCGGCGATGTCGCCGATCGCGCGCCGGGCGTCCACGAGCAGGGCGCGATAGTCGCCGTTCTCGGGCGCCTCCCGCGCCAGCCGCTCGGCCTCGGCGGCGAAGCGGCCGCTGTCGGCGAGCCGCTGCAACACCCGGGCGAGGTCGAACCGCAGGCCCTCGTAGTGCGGCGCGAGCTCGAGTCCGCGTTCGAACAGGGCGCGGGCGCATGCCAGATCGCCGGCCATCCAATCGAGCCGGCCAAGCAGGCGCAGCGCGGCGACCTCGGTCGGTTCCGCTTCCAGCGTTCCCCGCAGGGATTGGCGCTGAGCCGCCGGTTCGGCGATTTCCCGCATGCGGGCGCGAAGCCGCGCCTCGGTCGCCTCGATCTCGGGGAGAGGACGGGCGTCGTGGGCCGCCGGCCAGGCCGGAGCAAGATCGGCGCTCCTGGCCAAGGCGGCGCGCGCCTTCTGGTCCTGACCGGCCAGTCGCAGCAGCCGCGCCATCTCCCGCCACGCCGGACCATGCGCCGGCGCCTGGGCGGTCACCTCGCGCAAGGCGGCCATGGCCGGGCGCCACGACGCCATCGCCGCGAGCGTGAGCGCGCGCTCGAACAGCCTCGCCGGATTGGCATGGGGCGGCGTGACCGGCGAATTCGCCGATCGCATGGTCGCGCCCCATGCGCCGCCGACCGACAGCCGGGCCGTCCAGGTCACGGTCAGCGGACGCCGGCGCGGGCGAGGGCGGCGCGCAGCGGCCCCAGCCAGGGTTCGAAGTTGCGCCACTGGGCGACGGCGTCGCGGAAGATCGGCCGGCGCACCTGTTCGGCGCTCGGGGTGGCGATCGCCCGGTCCGTTTCCCAGAACCGCAGGCAACGCCCGTCGAACGGCAGGCCGCAGTGATCGAGCATCCGGCGGATCTCGCTTTCAGTGTCCACGACCAGCTGCTCGTATCCGACCCGCAGGACCTTGCCGGGCAGGACCTCGTCCCAGTGCCGCATCAGGTCGACATAGACGCCATAGTAGTGGCCGAGATCCTCCAGGTCGTAGGAGAAGGCGGCGTCGTCGGGCAGCACCTGCTTGAACATGGCGAAGCAGGCGGCCATCGGCTCGCGACGAATGTCGATGATCCTGGCCTCCGGCAGGATCAGGTGGATGAGGCCGACCTCCAGCCAGTTCCACGGCCGCTTGTCGACGAAGCATGGCCGGTCGGTGGCGCGGAACGCGGCGGATCGCTCGATCACCTCGGCGCCGAGCGCGGCCATTTCGGCGGCGGAGAACCGCGCCAAGCACTCGGGATAGGCGTCGCGGGTGGCGAGCAGGCGGCTGTGCGACAGGGCGCGGGTGACATCGCCGATCAGAGAGAGCTCCCGGGTGCCCTCGACAAGGGGATGGCTGGCGAGGATTTGCTCGACCAGCGTCGAGCCGGCGCGCGGCATGCCGACGACGAAGATCGGCGCGACGCGCCCGGGCGGCGCCGGCGGCGCCTGCGCCAGCTCTCCGGCGAGGTTCGTCGTCGTGAACATCGCCTTGATGCGGGCGGAGCGCGCCTCGACGCGGGCGCGCTCGTGGCCCTTGCCCGCCGACCGCGCCTCGGACCGCCAGATGCGCGCGCCCTCGTCGTAGGCGGCGAAGCTGGCGGCGAAGTCGCCGGCGCGCTCCAGCGATTGGCCAAGCGCATAGAGCATGTTCCAGCGGCTCGAGGGCTCCAGGCGCTCGGCGGCGAGATGCGCGCGCATGGCGGCGATATCCGCCGACCCTAAAATGTCGCCGCGCAGTTCGGCGAGGCCGCACCAGGCCTCGCCCATGGATGGCGAGACCGCCAGGCACGCGCGGTAAGCCTCTTCACTCTCTTGTCGGCGACCAAGCGTGCGGAACGTCTGGCCGAGCGCCAGACGGTAACGCGGATCATTGGGATGATCGGCGACGAGGGCGGTGAACATCGCGCTCGCTTCGACGACCTCGCCGGCGTTCATCAGAGCGTGCGCCATCAAGTAGCGGTAGCGCGGGTTGGCCGGATCGTAGGCCATCAAGCGCCGGCCTTCGATCACCGCGTCGACCGACCGGTACCGCCGATCCACCAAGGTCTCGACATACTCCTCGCGGGCGCCGAGGTAGTCAGGGGCGATCTCGAGCGCGCGCCGGAGCAGGGACCAGCAGGTGAGGAAGTCGCCGGCGCGGAACTCGAGATGAGCCAAGAGGCGCATGGCCGCGACGTCGCGCGGCCGAGTCACCAGCCGCGCGCGCAGATGGTCCATCGTCTGGGCCGGCGTCAGCCTTTCGCACGCCTCGACGAGGCGGCGCTCGGCCCTGTCCGGACGCGACGGCGGAGACAGCGCCGATGGGGGGCGCTTCGGGCAGGCCGCCGCGCGGTTGCGGGCGGCCTCGGCGTCCGGCTGGCGATCGGCGAGGCGGTGGAGTTCGGCGAGCTCGCGCCAGGCGCCGGCGTGATCCGGGTCGGCGGCCACGCAGTCCTCGAACGCCTCCACCGCGGCGGTGTGGTAGGCCATGGCCGCCATGGTCAGGCCGAGCTCGAAGAGTTCGGCCGGGTCGCGAGCGGCCGGCTCGCAGCTCGCCGCGGGCGCCGCGACCGGCAAGGCGGTGGGAAGGCGAGGGAAGGCGGGGCGACCGGAAAGGGCGCTGGACGCCGGAGCGCCGCCCAGGCCCGGCAGCCGCGGAGCCGCCGCGGGTGACTTGGGCCGCGCGCTCAATTCAATCGTCAACGGCGCTCTCACCGCCAGGACGGATAGTCAGACCGTCGTCGCGCGGCAACGCGTGGACGCCAAAAAAAAGGGAAGACCCGAGGCGTCTCGCCCAGATCTTCCCCTTGGTCGTGGAGGCGACGGGCAACCGAAGCCGCCCGCCGGCGCGGGCAACTAGAGGATGTTGACCGTCGTGTTGGCGTTCAAGAGCAGATTGTAGCCCATGAAGTGGCGGCCGTGCAGGTCGGCTTCGAAGCTGTCGGTGCCGGGCGTGGTGTTCTTCAGCGTATAGTCCGGACCTTGGAAGGTGAAGATGGTCGAGCCGCAGCCGCTGATGGTGCCGGTGCTGGTGCCCATGGCGATCTTGCCGTGGCTGGTATGCTTCGGCGCATAGAACACTTGATCGCTCGGCTGGGTGCAGGTGATCCGGTTATACCAGGTTTCGCCCCAAAGCAGGGTGGCGACGCCCTTCTGGCTGGCGCTGAGCGTGTTGAAGAAGCTCACCGTCTGCGTCAGGTGGGTCGCGTTGGGGTTGCCGGCGTCCGTCTTGCTGTGCAGGGCGCCGGTGACCTTCGTCTTGAAGTTGCCAGGCAGGCTGGCGACGTGGATGTTCGGAGCGGCGGCGGCCGGAAGGGCGATGGCGAGAGCGCCGACGGCGGCGCCGGCCATCAGGATCTTGGTCAGGGTCATGGTCACGTTTCCTCGTTGGATTTGGTTAGAGAGACGTCAGGGCTGCCGCGAATCTTCGCATCGGTGAGCGGCCTCCATCGCAGCCCCGCATTCCGGACTTGTCAGACCGCCTTGGATTTGACGCTAGCTTAAAGGCTTTATGGCGCACAAGTGGCTCGCGGCGCGTAAATCGGCCTTATTTTCCGACGGCGCCGGAATCGCGCACCATCCAGGTGAGGATGACCTGCCCATCGGGCTTGCGCTGGACCTTCGCGGTGAGGCCGATCGCCCCGCCCGAGCGGCCCTTGGCGTAGGCGCGCAAGATCGCCGCGCGGGCGGCGATCAGGGAGGAGGGCGTCAGCGCCTGGCCGATCGAAAGGCCGCTGGCCGCTTGCAGGGTTTGCGGCGACAGGCGCGTCGCCCCCTCGAACCGCTGGACCGCCAGCCGCGCCGCCACGCCGTTCACGACTCCCAGGATCGGCTGGGCGGTTCCGAGGAGATCGAAGATCACCCAGACGTGGCCGTGCTTTTCGGCCAAGGTGGTGACGAGCCGTCCTTGCGCCCCGCGGGCCTTGAGGTCGGCGGTCACGATGGCGTTGTCGGCGTCGATCTGCGCCTGCGTGATCGGCGCGCCCGGACGAGGAGAGAGCCTTTCCTCGAGGGCCGCCGTGTCGACGCCCTTGAGGCCGCTCAGGTCATAGCCGCTGAGGATGTAGGTCCGTGGCGCGCCGGCATGGACCGCGCTGGACGCGGCCAAGGCGATGGCCAGGGCCATCGGCCATGGCGGGCGGCCGCCGCTGGCGGGCGGCGGTATCCTGACGGTCGATCTCTTCATGGAGGACCGCTTAGCACGGACGAGGATCGAGCGGGCGGGGGCCCCGGCGGTCCTCTCGTCCCGGGCCCCCAGGACGGCGGATTGTCGGCGGTTCGCGCCGGACGTATCGTCATGGCGGCGGGCGCCGCCGGTTCGACGAGGCCGCGCGAAAGACCAGGGAACGGAGGAGGCGCATGGCTGACGGTTTCACCGATCTCCTGACGGCGGCGCGAGCCGAGGCCTTGGCGATGCCGCTGGAGACGATCAACCCGGCGGACCCGTACCGCTTCCGCGACAACACCATGTGGCCGGTGTTCGAGCGGCTGCGGCGCGAGGATCCGGTGCACTACACCGCCGAGCACGAGTTCGGCCCCTACTGGTCGGTGACGCGCTACAACGACATCATGACGGTGGACACCAGCCACCAGGTGTTCTCCTCGGAGGGCGGCATAACCATCGCCAACCAGCGGGAGGATTTCCCGCTGCCGATGTTCATCGCCATGGACCCGCCCAAGCACGACGCCCAGCGTAAGGCGGTGAGCCCGATCGTCGCGCCGCACAACCTCGCCGCCCTCGAGCCGATCATCCGCCGGCGGGTAAACCTGATCCTCGACGGGCTGCCGATCGGCGAGCCGTTCGACTGGGTCGACAAGGTGTCGATCGAACTCACCACCCAGATGCTCGCCACCCTGTTCGACTTTCCTTGGGAGGACCGGCGCAAGCTGACCCGATGGTCGGACGTCGCCACCGCCAATCCCGAGTCCGGCGTGGTCGAGAGCGACGAGGCGAGGATCGAGGAACTGCGCGAATGCGGCGCCTATTTCATGCGCCTGTGGAACGAGCGCGTGAACGCCGATCCGGGCGCCGACCTCATCTCGATGATGGCCCATTCCGATGCGACGCGGAACATGGAGCCGCAGGAGTTTCTCGGCAACCTGATCCTCCTGATCGTCGGCGGCAACGACACCACCCGCAACTCGATCACCGGCGGCCTCTACGCCTTGAGCCAATTCCCCGGTGAGTACCAGAAGCTGCGCGACAATCCGGCGCTGATCCCCTCCATGGTCTCGGAGATCATCCGCTGGCAGACGCCCCTCGCCCACATGCGGCGCATCGCCACCCAGGACTGCGAACTCGCCGGCAAGACCATCCGCGCCGGCGACAAGGTGATCATGTGGTATGTCTCCGGCAATCGCGACGAGACGGTGATCGAGCGGCCGGACGAATTCATCATCGACCGGGCGCAGCCGCGCCGGCACCTTTCGTTCGGCTTCGGCATCCATCGCTGCGTCGGCAACCGCCTGGCGGAGATGCAGCTGCGCATCGTCTGGGAAGAGGTGCTGAAGCGCTGGCCGGCGGTCGAGGTGCTGAGCGAGCCGCGCCGGGTGCTGTCCTCCTTCGTCAAGGGCTATGAGAGCCTGGAGGTGAGAATTCCCGGCTGAGGCCTGTCGCGGCGCGCCGCGGCTGGCTGAAGCGGCCTGCATAAGCCGTTGGTTTACAGGACATGACCCTGGCGCCTGGGGGCGAGGCTCGCCCGGCGGCGGCATGGGGATTTCGAGGGATTGATGGGGATTTCTTGGCCTTGGCGGCGTCGTCGCGGGGGCAATCCTCAGGGTTGGCGCCGGATCGCGCGGGATCGGCTTGGGCAATAACGGTGACGGCTCGGCAAGTCGGCTTGGCCGCCGAGACCCGGCTCGACGCGCAGCGTCGCTCAGGCTGAGTATTTCAAACTGTAATGGGCCGGTCAAGCGGGCCGGCGGCCCGGGCTAAGACGGCGATTTGAGGGTAAGCAGCCGCGGCGAGGCGAGTCGCCGGAGGGTCCGCAGTGTCCATCGAAGCCGACAATCTCAAGAGGATGGCCCGCACCTACCATGACGCGGTGAACGCCGCCGGGTCGGCTCCCATCAGCGGCGAGGAAGAGGCCCAGCTCACCACGCCGGTGAGCAACCTGTTCGTTGGTCTCGCCGCGGCGGCCAAGCTCGGCAGCTTGCGCCTGATCCGCGAGACCCGGCTCAATCGCACGCGACCCGACTTCGCTGTGCTGCTCACCAGCGGCGGGCGGACGCGACAGAAAGGATTCATCGAACTGAAGGCGCCGAGCGTCTCGGTCAACGTCTCCACTTGGTCGGGCCGCAACGCGCGGCAGTGGGAGGCGATGAGCAAGGAGGCGGAGATCCTCCTGGTCTGCAACGGCGTCGAGGCGCAGATCTATCGAGATGGCGAGCCCTACGATGGTCCGGCGAGCCTGCCCTATTCGAAACCGGACACGTGGACGGCGGATGGCCTCATTCGGCTGCTGCGCCTTTTCATCCAGCTTCAGCCCACCCCGATCACCAACGTGCGCGACCTGTCTCGCAGGCTGGCGCACCGAACCGCCGACCTGCGCGATCGGCTGCTCTGGCTGCTCGACCAGAAGGGAGAGGCGGCCGAGGCGGCGAACGGCGGTTTCCGCGCCTGGCGCCAGCATGTCCAGCCGACCGGCGGGCAGCGCGACTTCGCCGACGGCGTCTCACAGGTGATCGCCTACGGCATGGCGCTGGCGGCGCTGGGCATGGGCGGAGCGGACGGCGACAAGGACGGCTTCGTCACCGTTGGCGAGGCCAGGACATCCCTGCGCACGTCCAATCCCGTGCTCGCCGCCGCGTTCGCGCCGCTGATCGACAAGCCCGCGCTCGCCAATGCGGTCGAAGTGGAACTTGGCGGTTTGGAGACGCTGATCAGCGCCATCGACTCCGACAAGGTCAATGTCAGCGCCGACGAGCGCGGCGAGCCATGGCTCTACTTCTATGAGGATTTCCTCGCCGCCTACGATCCGGAGGAGCGGCGGCAGGCCGGCGTCTATTACACGCCGGTGGCGATCGTGCGCGCGATGGTCCGGATCACCGAGCATCTGTTGACGGGGCGGTTCGGCAAGCGGCTCGGCTTCGCCGACTCCTCGGTGTTCGTGCTCGATCCGGCGGCAGGGTCCGGCGCCTTTCCCTGGCGGTGATCGACGCGGCGGAGACGCGCGCCAAGGCCAGTCGCGGTCCCGCCGGACCGGCCCAAGCGGCGGAGACCTTGGCGCGCAATCTCTTCGCCTTCGAGCTGCTGCCGGGGCCCTATTCGGTGGCGCATCTGCGCCTTGGCCAGAGGCTCACCGGGCTCGCCGGGGGCGGCAAACGGATCACCGCTCAGGTGGTGTTGACCGACACACTCGAGTCGCCGTTCCAGAAGACGGTCCAGGCCGAGTTCTTTGGCGACGCCGAGGTCTTGGCGGCCGAGCAGAAGCGCGCCCAGACGATCAAGCGCGACCAGCCGATCACCGTGGTGATCGGCAATCCGCCTTATCGCCGCGTCGAGCGCGGCATCGCCGGGCGCGGCTCCGGCGGCTGGGTGCTGGCGGGCGAGGTTCCGGGGCGCGTCGGCGGCGGCTCGCTGTTCGACGACATGCTCGATGTGGCGCGGAGGATGACGATCTTCAGTCACCACGCCAGCCTCTACAATCTCTATGTCTATTTCTGGCGGTGGGCGCTGTGGAAGGCATTCGAGGCGCAAGGCCCCGGCCCGGCGATCGTCGCCTTCATCACCGGTTCGAGCTGGCTGACCGGCCCTGGCTTCGTCGGTTTGCGCAAGCTCGTCCGCGAGCTGGCCGACGAGGCGTGGGTCGTCGATCTCGGCGGCGACAACCACGGCGCCAATCCGGAGGAAAACGTCTTCGCCATCGAGACACCCGTCGCGGTCGTGGTTCTGGCGCGCGATGGCGCGACGCACTCCAAGACTCCCGCGGTCGTCCACTATCGCCGGTTCGGCGGATCGGCCGCCGACAAGCTGGCGGCGATGCGCCAGATCGCCGAGGCTGAGGCGCCGCTCGCCGGAAACTGGGCCGCCGCGCCCGTCGGTTGGACCGAGCCGCTGACCCCACCGGCGGACGACGCCGACTGGCTGGCCATGCCGGCGCTGACCGACCTCTTTCCGTGGCAACAGCCCGGCTGCAAGTTCGGCCGCACTTGGCCCATCGCGCCCGATCGCCAAATCTTGGAAAGACGCTGGAAACGGTTCGCCGAAGCCAATCCGATCGAAAAACCTGAACTCTTCTCGACGAAGAATTCGGGGCGAACCACGGAAACGCAGGTGGAGTCCTATGCGCGGCTGATTGATTGCAAAGCCGGCGACGCGCCGGAACCGATCGTTCGTTATGGTTACCGGAGTTTCGATCGCCAATGGGCCTTTGATGACCCGCGAATGTGCAAGACGGACAGCCCCTCGCTTTGGCAGTCGTTCTCAGAACGGCAGATCTTCATCTGCGCTCATATTGACCGCTCCAATAGGTGCCGGTCCGCGCCGCGCGTCGTTTCGGCGCACGTTCCTGATCTTGCATGTCTTCCTCGGATCCGGTGGCGGCAAGGACATCATCCCGCTTTGGCGGGACGCCGGCGCGAGCCAGCCCAACCTCAGCCGCGGGCGCTCGCGGAGGCGATCGGGCGGGCCCTGGGGATTGATCCGCCGGCGCCGGAAGAGATCGCCGCCTACGTCTATGCCCTGCTGAGCGCCTCGGCCTATCAGGCGCGCTTCGCCGAGGCGTTGCGAACACCCGGTCCGCGCGTGCCGATCACCGCCGACGCGGCTCTTTGGCGCGAGGCCGTGGCGGCCGGCCGGCGGCGCCTATGGCTGCACACCTTCGCCGAGCGCTTCCGCGACCCGGCGGCTGGACGGGGCGCTTTCCCGTCGCGCGCGCCCGGCGTGCGGTGGAAAGGCGCCGTCGCCTCGATGCCCGCGGGCACGGCCGACATTCGCTACGATGCGGAGACCCAACAACTCCAAGTCGGCGATGGCGTGGTCGCCGGCGTGCGCCCCGACGTCTGGGCCTTCGAGGTGAGCGGCATGCGTGTCCTCCCCAAGTGGCTCGGCTATCGCACGCGCCGGGGCGCTGGTCGCGCCGCCTCCTCGACCAACGCGCTTGACCGCATCCGTCCGGAAAGCTGGCCGGACGCCTGGAACGACGAACTGCTCGATCTGATCGGCGTGCTGACCATCACCCTTGACGAGGAGCCCGTCGTTGCCGATCTCCTGGACTCCATCCTCTCCGGACCGCTGATCGACGCGGCCGACCTGCCGCGGCCGACCTCCGCGCAGCGCCAGCCGCCCGCGACCTTGCCGCGGCGCTCGACCGCGCGGCAGGGCGAGCCCTTCCCAGCGCCGGGCGAATTGCCGAGTGTCGCTTGATGGCCCAGCTCGAACTCTTCGCCCCGGCGTCGGCATGGAAGGCGAAGCGGCCAACCGCGGAGGATGTGCAGCCGGACCTGACGAGCGTGCTCGACCGGCTGCGCGGCGCCGAGGCGATGCCCCTCTCGGCCAAGGAGCTGAAATACTGGCGGGTGGTGTTCCCGCAGATGTGCAACTGGCTGCCTCCTGAGGAGCGCGCCTCGATGTGCGCCGCGTTCGCCGCGGAGTTGTCGCGCTTGGAGGCCTCGCAGGCGCGGGCTGGCCGCTGAGCGCGCGCGGCCGGCTTGACGCCGGCGCTTCGGTCGTCGGCGTTCTTCGCACGCTCGGGCGGTCGGGCTCCAAGTCGGTTCGGCGATCGGCTCGGGTGGCGCGCGTCACATCAGGTTGGCCGTCGACCAAGTCGCGACCCCCGCGCAGGCGGCTTTCGTTCGGCTTCGGCATCCAGCGCCGCGCACCTCGGGCGCCGAGCCGTACCGCCGCCTTCCAGGCGGCGCGCGTTGAAAGGATGCCGGCAGGATGCCGGCGTTACGGTCGTGAGAAGTCCGCCGCCGCGAGCGCGGGCGAAATCAGGCGGCCCTCGGGGCTGAGGGTTCGGCCGGGGAAGCGGGCGAGGGCGGCCGCCGCAGCAAGCGCCACGGCGAGGATGGCGGCGACGATGGTGGCCAGCCGGCGCATGAACGGGTTCCGCGACGATCAGCCGGCCGGCCGGGCGAGGGCGGGCGGTCGCGGTTCGATGGCGGCGGCGGCGGCGCTTGCGCCGGCGCCCGGGCCAGGCGCGCCCAGCCCGGCGGCGGCGGCGGCGAGCGCCGCCGGTGTCGGGGGGCCTCGGGGGTCGACGACGATCGTACCGCCGTGGCCGTCGGAGCTCACCGTGAAGGTCGCGCCGGTATAGTCGCCGACCAGGGCGATGGCGGCCTTGTGCACGCCGTCGGTGACCGTCAGGATCCCGCTGGCGCTCGTGCCGCTGTAGCTGGCCCTGGTCGCGCCGCCGAAGGCGATGTCGGCGAGATCGAGGCTCGTTGCGCCGGTCGTCGAGAAGCCGGCGATCTGGCCGGCGTAGGTCTGTGACTGCGCGAGCAGCAGGGCGCCGGTGGCGCCGGTGAAGGTCACGTTCTGGCTGAACGAAGACTGGAACGCGAGCGTGCCCGCGGCGATGACCGCCGCGCCGGTCCCGGTGACCGCCTGGAGGCAGGTCAGCTGACCGCCGCCCGCCTCCAGCGTGCCGTTGTTGGCGATGGCGCTGGCGAGCGACCCGCCGGCCGCGCCGGTCGCCTCGATCAAGCCGGCGTTCTGAATGGTGTCGGCGCCTGTGTTCACCGTGAGGCCGACGCTCGCCCCCGCCGCGTCGATCACCCCGCCGGCGCGGTTGACCAGCTGCAGCTCGCCGCCGCCCAGCAGCCCGGAGCCGGCGATGGTGTTGCCGAGGTTGATCAGCGCGGCGGCGGGACCGACGCCGGTGATCTCGCTGAAGGGATCGTCCGCCAGGCTGATCGTTCCCTTGCCCGAGAGCGTGAGGCCGGCGGACTGGACGATCAGCTCCGTCGCCGCCGTCGCGCTGGCGAGAGACATCGCGCCGCTGTTGCCGATGGCGCCCTCGACCTCCAGGCTGCCGCCGGCGGCGACGGTCACCGCCGCGTCGCAGGTCAGCGCCGAGGTCCGCCCGTCGAGGACATTGCCGCCGCCCTCCACGATCACCTTCGCCTTGCTCGCGCCCACCAATCCGCCGCCGACGATGGTCGCGCTCGCCAGGGTGAGCTTCGCGCCGCCGGCGACCGTCAGCGTCCCGCCGCCGCTCTGATCGAGCGTGGCGCCGGCGAGGACGAGGGCGCCGCCGCTACCGACCATCAGGGCGCCGGCGTTGGCGGAGGCGGCGGTGACGGTCACGGCGGCGTGGCCGGCCAGGGCGATCTTGCCGCCGGCGGCGATCTCCAGGCCGCCGCCGTTCAGCGCGACCGCCGCCAGGGTCGCGGTGGCGCCGGTCGCGGCGAGCACCACGCCGCCGGCGCCGGCGATCGTCGCGGTTTCGATCAGAAGACCGCCAGCCCCCATGGCGGCCAGGGTGCCGGCGTTGCTCATCGCGGCCTGCCCGGCGCCGTCCAGCACCAGGGCGTTGTAGCCGCTCGCCTCGACGAGCCCGGCCGCGCCGTTGGCGAGCGCCAGCGACAGTGTGCCGGCGCCCACGATGGTGTCGTCGAGGTTGTCGAGGCCGACCGCCCGCGACGAAACGCCGGCAATGAGATTGTCGGCGCTGTCGCCCAGCCGCACCTGGCCGCCGCCGCTGAGCGTCGCCCCGTTCGCGCCGATGTAGAGCCCGGTCACCGCCGTCGCGGCGCCGAGCAGGATGACGCCGGCGTTGTCGACGCGGCCCTGGACCAGGAGTGCGGCGGCGTCGGCGATGCTGACCTGGCCGGCGTTGGCGAAGGTCGTTCCGGAAAGATCCGAAAGGGCGGCGCCGTCCACCCTCAGGCCGCCGCCGCCGCCGATGGCCAGGGAGCCGCCGGTGAGGGTCGAACCGTAAAGGACGAGGGCGGCCGTCCCGACGGACAGCACGCCGCCGCCGCCGTCGTCCACCACCGCCTTGTCCAAGGTGACGCCGCCGGCGCCGAGGCTCTCGATCACGCCGGTGTTGGTGAAGACGCCGCCGGCGAGGGTCAGGCCGCCGGCGCCGGTCGTCTCGATCAGGCCGGCGTTGACGACCGAGCCGGGCGCGGTCGCGTCGATCGTCAATCCGGCCGCGCCGGTCGAATCGACCACGCCCTTGGCGTCGTTGACGAAGGCGAGGAAGGCGGCCGTGTCGCCGATGTCGCGGCCGATCACGCCCGAGCCGGCGATGGTGTTGTCGAAATTGGTCAGGGTGGAAAGGCCCGGCAGTGCGCCGGTGACGACATTCTTGGGATTGTCGCCCATCAGCACCTGGCCGCCGCCGGCGAGGGTGGCGCCGCTGGCCGCGATGTAGAGCGCCGATTCGTTGAGAAAGCTGTCGAGGGCGATGACTCCGCTGTTGCTCACCGCCCCGTGCACGGCGAAGAAGCCGGAGTTGAGTACGGTGATGTCGCCGGCGTTGGCGAGCGCGGCCCCCGAGACATCGCCGACACACAGGGCGTCGACCTGCAGCCCGGCGCCGGCGGCGATGGTCAGCGCGCCGCCGGTGATCGTCGAATTGTGCAGCACCAGCTCTCCGGAGGCGATGAGGACGCGGCCCGCGCCGCTGTCGATCAGCCGGGCGTAGTCGAGAACGAGCTGGCCTGGCCCGGCGTCCTCGACGAGGCCGCTGTTGCCGAACGAGCCTTTGAACAGAGTGAGGCCGCCGGCTCCGGCCGTTTCGATCAGCCCGGCATTGACGACCGAGCCATGCGGCGCGCCATCGATGGTCAGGCCGTTGAGTCCGAGCTGCTCGATGACGCCGCCGGCATCATTGACGAGTGTCAGGACGCTCGCGCCGTTGTACGGGTTGAAGCCGATGATGCCGGCCCCGGCGATGGTGTTGTCGACGTTGACGAGGCTGGCGAGGCCGCTGAAGCCGCTGGTGATCACGTTGAAGGGATTGTCGGTCAGGGTCAGTTGGCCGCCACCGGCCAGGATCGCGCCGGCCTTGCCGATGTAGAGGCTCGATTGCAGGCCGACGCTGCCGAGGCGGATGACGCCGCTGTTGGCGATGGTGTTCTGCACCACGAGATACGCGCTGTCGGAAACCTCGATGGTTCCGGCGTTGGCGAGGCTGGCGCCGGAGAGGTCGCCCAGCGAGCCGCTCTCGACCGTCAGGGTGTCGGCGGCGCCGATCGCCAAGCCGCCGCCGGCGATCGTTCCGTATTCGAGCGTCAGGCTGGCTCCGGCGAGGAGGACGCCGCCGCCGGCGTCGTTCACCAGCGCATGGTCGAGGGTGAGGCCGCCGCTGCCGGCATCGGCGATCGTGCCGGTGTTGACGAAGACGCCGTTTTGCAGGGCGAGGCCGCCGGCGCCGGTCGCCTCGATCGTTCCGGCGTTCGTCACGGTAAGCTGCTGGCTGGCGTCGACCGCCAGGAGGGTGGCGCCGGAGGCGTCGATCACCCCCGCCGCGCCATTGGCGAGCGAAAGCTCGCCGCCGCCGATCAGACCGGCGCCCGTGATGGTGTTGTCGAGATTGACGAGGCTCGCCGCGCCGCTCGCCGTCGTCACAACCGCGTTGGGATCATCGCCAAGCGCGATCAGACCGCCGCCGGTCAGGGTGGCGCCGCCGGCGGCGACGAACAAGCCGGTCTGGTCGCGGCCGGCGACGAGGCGGATGGCGCCGGTGTTGTCGAGCCCGCCGGCAAAGGCGAAATGGGCGCCGTCGAGCACCAGGATGCGGCCGGCATTGGCGGCGCCGTCCGTGCCGCGGCTGGCCGTGAACCGGCCGCCCGCCGTGATGGCGAGCGTGGCGTTGGCCGAGGTGGCGATCCCCTGAACCGTGATCACGCCGGCGGCGGTGACGGTGAAGGCGCGGCCGGCGGCGGTCAGCCAGGCGTCGTCGGCCGCTCCGGGCGTGACGCCGCCCGACCAGTCGGCGGCGGCGGTGAAGGCGCCGTCGACCGGCCGTTTCCAGGTGATCCGCATGGCGAGGCGTCTCCACGGCGCCGCACCGCCGCTATCGCATGCGCTTGACAGCCAAACGGCGTCCGGCGCAACGCTTGAATGAACGCCCGAGGGAGATCGAGATGGCGACAAAGGCGTCGACACCGGCCTAGCCATCGCCGCCCGGGACCAGTCGCCCGGGCCGCGGAACGAGCGAAGACCCCATCGCTCGACCCTCTCTTCGGGCGCGACCCTCCATGAGCTTCTTCGGCAACGACGCGGTCAACCGCGTCAATCTGCACTATGGCGTTCAGGCGCTGGCGACCAGCGGCGGCGGCGTCTTCATCGCCGTCTTCCTGGTGCGCGCCGGCCTTTCGCCGGCGGCGGCGCTGGCGCTGCTCTCGGCCGTCTTCGCGCTGCGGTTCGTGGCGAGGCCCGCCATGCTGCCGCTCGCCAAGCGCCTCGGGATGAAACCGCTCCTGATCGCCGGCGCCCTGGCGCTCGCCGTCCCTTACGCCCTGCTGCCGGCCGTGCCGAACCATCCGGCCGCTCTGGCGGCGCTGGTCGGCGCCCTGGCGCTCGCCGACATCCTCTACTGGCCGGCCTACAACGCCTACTTCGCGGCGATCGGCGACGCCGAGCATCGCGGCCACCAGATCGGCGCGCGCGAGGCGCTGGCGGCGGTCGCCGGCGTGGTCGCGCCGCTCGCCGTTGGTCTGGGTCTCGCCAGGCTCGGCGCCTTGGCGACCTTCGCGGGCGTGGCGGCGGTCCAGGCGGCGGCCAGCCTGCCCTTGTTCGGCGCGCCCGCGATGGCTGTGGCGGCGCGGGCGACAACCGACTGGCGCGCCGCCCGCCCGGCCCTGGCGCTCGGGCTCGCCGACGGCTGGATGGACGGCGGTCTGCTCTTCGTCTGGCAGATCGCCCTATTCCTGACGCTGAAGCAGAGCTTCGCCGGCTATGGCGCGGCCATGGCGCTGGCCGGACTGGCCGGGGCGGCGGGCGGGCTGCTGCTCGGCCGCCATGTCGACGCCGGCCACGGCCGCCGCGCCGTCGCCATCGCCGCCGGCGTCACCGCCGCGGTGCTGCTGATGCGGGCGCTGAGCCTCGACTGGCCGCCGCTGGCGATCGGCGCCAACGCGCTCGGGGCGCTCGCCATGGCCCTGTTCATCCCGGCCTTCGCCACCGTCGGCTACAACATGGGCCAGGCGGCGGCCTGCCCCTACCGCTTCTACCTGGCGGCGGAGGGGGCGTGGGACGTCGGCTGCGCCGGCGCCTGTCTGCTCGCGGCCGGTCTGTTCGCCGCCGGGGCGGCGACGAGCGTCATCCTCACGCTGGCCCTGCCGGCGCTCGGCGCGGCGGGCTGGATCGCGCGGCGGTACTACGGCGGCGGATACGGCGCCCCGTCGCGGTGACGATAGCCGCCCTCGCCGGGCGCGGCGACCATGTCGATGTCCGGATAGTCGCAGCGGTCATGGGCCGGGTCGCGGCCGCCGACTTCCAGCACCCGGGCGGGCGCGCCGGAACGGTTGACGAGGTGGTGGCCGTCGGGATCGCCGGCCTTGAAGCCGGCGCAATCGCCGGCCCGCAGGACCTCCTCGCCGGCGTCGGTGATCAGCCTCACCTCGCCCTCCAGCACCCAGATGAACTCGTCCTCGCGACTGTGCCAGTGCCGCTGGCTCGACCAGGCGCCGGGCGGCAGGGTGAGCAGGTTGACGCCGAAGCCGGTGAGGCCGGCCGCCTCGCCCAGCCGGCGCCGACGCCGCTCGCGGCATGGCTCGTCGAAGGGCGCCGGGTAGCTGGCGCCGAGCCGCTCCGGCGCGGCGGCGAGGTCGAGTTTCCTGCTCATGGACGCCGCTCCAGGCGGATCATCGACGCGGGCGAGCCGGGGAGAAAGGCCGGGCGCATGCCGTTACGGCCCTCAGCGCTTGCCACCGCTGGGCTTCGCTATAGGGAACCCGCTGGCCGTGGTCTGGGTCTCCTTGGGCTTCTCCTGCTTCGGCTTGCGAATTTCCTTGTTGCTCTTCTTCTGACCCTTGGCCACGCGCGTCTCCTTTGATCGTTCAAGCGATCTGGCCACGAACCGAGGCGCGCGGCAAGCGCCGGTAGAACGCAGGAAAGCCCCGCTCGATCGCTCCCCAAGGGGCAGGTCAGGCGGCGGCGCCCAGACGGTCCAGTTCCTTGGCGAAGCGCGCGCGCCAGGCGGCGGCTTCGTCTTCGGGAAGCCAGCGGGTCATGTCCGGCACGAGCGCGGCCAGCTCCGCCGTCATGGCCGATCGGTCCTTGACACCATATGGCTTGAGGCACCATAAGCTACCGTGGCAAAGGCGCAACTGCTGTTCCATGAGCGGGTGGACTTCGCCGACGGATCAATCTTGGAGATGGTGGTCTGGCGCGTTCCTAGTCCGGTTATGCCTTCGGAGCATGATCTCAAGTATTCCCTGTTCTATGGCCGGCCGGGGCGCCGCGAGGTCGGCTACGACAATGAACGGGGCAAGGGCGATCATCGGCATTTTCGAGGCGCCGAGACACCCTATGTATTCAGAACCGTGGAGCGCCTGTTCGAGGACTTCGCGGCCGATGTCCGGTCGATACGAGGCGAGGGATGAGCGAAGTCAAAGTCACCGTCGGCGGCGACGTCATCGCCGAGGCCGGCCGCCATTTCGTCGACGCCTGGCGACGCGCGGAGCGGGGCGAGGATTTCCGCGAGCGACGTCTATCCTTCGAGAACTGGGACACGTTCGCGCGCGTCTTGACCGGCAAGCGCACCGAACTTCTCAGCCATGTCCGCCATCATGAGGTGCGGAGCATCCGTCAGCTCGCTGCTGACCTGGGGCGCGACTACAGCAACGTTCATGCCGACGTGAAGGCTCTCGCGGCTGAAGGCCTCCTCGACCTGGAAGCCGGCCGCGTGCGCGCCGACTACGACACCATCGAGACCACGCTCGCGCTTTGAGGGGCGCTGGCGGCAGCAACAAGCCTGAGGACTGCTTGGCTCGAGCCATCGCCTACTCAATAACGACGGCGCAGAACAGAAGCCCCTTTCTCATGGACGTCAAATTGAGGAAGGCCTTTGACCTGGTGAGCGACGAGGTCCTCATTCCGTAACGCCGGCCGGCTGCCGGCGGGACGCGGCGTTCCAAGAGTGCCTATCGAAACCTCGCTGTCTGACGAGCGCGGGCTAAGCTCAAGCCGCGATGTTGCGGCGCTCCTTGAGGAAGTCGAAGAACTCGACGCCTTCACGCAGCCGGCGCTTCATCATCTCGGGGCTGCGGACCATCTCGCTGACAATCGAGCCGATCTTGCTCGGGCGGAAGTAGAAGCTCTTGTAGAAGGTCTCGACCGAGCGGAAGATCTCCGCATGGCTCAAGTGGGGATAGTGCAGCGGGGCGATCTGGATGCCGTGGTCGTCGACCAGCTCGGCGTGCTCGGCGTCCAGCCAGCCGTTCTTGACCGCCTGGTTGTAGAGGAAGGTGCCGGGGTAGGGCGCGGCCAGCGACACCTGGATGGTGTGCGGATTGATCTTCGCCGCCCACCGCGCCGTCTCGGCCAGGGTCTCGCGCGTCTCGCCGGGCAGGCCGGCGATGAAGGTGCCGTGGATGGCGATGCCGAGATCGTGGCAATCCTTGGTGAAGCGCTCGGCGACCTCGACGCGCATGCCCTTCTTGATGTTGTGCAGGATCTGCTGGTTGCCGCTCTCGTAGCCGACCAGCAGCAGGCGCAGGCCGCCGTCCTTCAGCACCTTGAGGCTCTCGCGCGGCACATTGGCCTTGGCGTTGCACGACCAGGTGACGCCGAGCTTGCCGAGCTCGCGGGCGATGGCCTCGGCGCGCGGCAGGTCGTCGGTGAAGGTGTCGTCGTCGAAGAAGAACTCCTTGACCTGCGGAAAGGCCTTCTTGGCCCAGGCGATCTCCTCGATGACGTGGCCGACGCTGCGGGTGCGGTAGCGATGGCCGCCGACCGTCTGCGGCCACAGGCAGAAGGTGCAGCGGCTCTTGCAGCCCCGCCCGGTGTAGATCGAGATGTAGGGGTGCTTGAGATAGCCGATGAAGTAGTTCTCGATCGTCAGGTCGCGCTTGTAGATCGGCGTGACGAACGGCAGATCGTCCATCCGCTCGAGCATCGGCCGGTCGTCGTTGTGGACGATGACGCCCTCGGCGTTGCGATAGCTGAGGCCCTGAATGGCGCTCCACGGCCGGTCGTCGGCGACCTCCTTGATGGTGAAGTCGAACTCGTTGCGGGCGACGAAGTCGACCACCGGCGCCTGCTCCAGGCTGCCCTGCGCGTCCACCGCGACCTTGGCGCCGATCAGCCCGGCCTTGAGGCTGGGGTTGGCGGCCTTGAGCGCCGCGATGGTCTTAACGTCCGAGGCGAAGGACGGGACGGAGGTGTGCAGCACCGCGAGATCGAAGTCGCTGGCCTGGGCGGTCACCTCGGCGAGGGAGGTGCGGTGCGGCGGCGCGTCGATCAGCTTCGAATTGTCCACCAGCGCGGCCGGCTGGGCCAGCCAGGTGGGGTACCAGAACGACTTGATCTCGCGCTTGGCCTGGTAGCGTGAACCGGCGCCGCCATCGAAGCCGTCGAAGGAGGGGGCCTGAAGGAAAAGGGTTCGCATCATCTGTTGGAAATAGGCTCTTGGAGTTCGGAAAGCACGCCGTCGCGTCGCACGCGATAGCGTCGGCCGCTCCAGACGACGGTGTCGCCCATGAAGCTGGCCAGGAAGATGGCGAAGGATAGCACATCCCGCGCCGGAAGCAGCCACCCCGGGCCGGCGGTCTCGCCGGTGGCGCGAACGATGATCGCGCGCTGGGCCAGGCGGGCGGCGACGGCGAGCGCGGGCGGCGCGAGGGCGATGAGAGGTCCGAGGCCGGCCGCCAGGGCGAGCGCCGCGGCGATGAGGGCGAAGGGAAGCGGGTGGAGAACGAGACTGCCCAGGTGCCCGCCCGGATCGATGCGCCGGATGGTGCGCGCCCAGCGCAGCTCGTGGGTGATGAGATCGGCCAGGCGCCGCTCGTGGCAGCGGTGCGCGACGGTGAGTGGCGGAATGGCGATGCGAAGGCCGAGCCGGCGCACGGCGCGGCCGATCTCATAATCGTCGGCGAGGACCTCGGCGAAGGCCGAAAAGCCGCCGATCCGGGCGAGAGTTTCGCGACGCAGGGCGATGGTCGAGCCGAAGCAGGGCGTGGCGAGGCCGAGGGCATGGCCGAACACGGCGTTGGGCAGGAAGCGGTAGCCGATGTCCATGGCCGCCAGCCGCGACCAGAGGGCGCCTGGAGCGCCGTCGTCCTCGCCCGTCCCGGTGTAGAGGCAGGTGACCGCCCCGACGCCGGGCTCGCTCAACGCGCCGACGACGATTCGCAGATAGTCGCGCGGCACCGCGATGTCGGAGTCGCTGATCACCAGGACCTCGTGCAGCGCGTGCGGGACGAGACCGGCGAGGTTGCCGACCTTGCGATTGCGCGCCGCCGGCTCACCGGTGACGACCAGCCAGGCGCGGCCAGGCGACAGGGCGGCGACGGCGGCGGCGGCGGGGTCGTTTGGCGAGGCGACGCCGCACAGCATCTGAATGTGGCTGGCGCAGTCCTGATCGAGGAAGGTTTTCAGATCGGCGGCCAAGCGCGGCCCGGCGCCATGCAGGGGTTTGAGCACGCTGACGCCCGGCGCCGCGTCGATGTCGGCCAGACGCCGGCGCTCCGGCGCGAGGTGGCGGGCGACGAGCACCGCGGCGGCGAGGCCGATCAGGGCGCCGGCGGCGGCGATGATCGCCGCCGCGCCGGCGAGGGCGAGGATCATGGGGCCAGGGCCACGGCGGCGATCCGATCGGCGAAGGCGTGGTGGATGATGTGCACGGGAGTCGTGGCGCAACCGATCTCGGAGCCGCGAACCTGGTCTCTCAGCGCCTCGTCGATCGGACGGTTGAGCGCCTTGGCCAAGGCCTCCTTGGCGGTCCACAGGCGGGCGAAGGCCGTGGCGGCAGCCTCCGGAGCGAGGCTGGCGAGCCAGCGCGCCTCGTCCGGGTGAAAGAGGTCGGTCGGCCACGGCGGCGCGGGGCGGGCCGCCTCGATGTCGACGCCGATCGGCCGAGCGGCCAGCGCCGCCAGGGTCCAGCCGTCGCGGTCGGCGGCGCTCAGGAACACCTCGGACAGGGCGGGGAAGGCGGGGCGGCCATGCGCGTCATGGCGCAGGTCGCCCAGATCGCGGTCGATGCCAAGACGCGCCTTGACCAGGGCGGCGAAAAGGCGGGCGTGCAGACGGCGGCGCGCGGCGGGCGGCGCCCCGGCCGGGTGGCGGGCGACCAGCACCACGGCCTCCGCGAGGGCGAGCGGGCGAGGGCCGCGAGATCGTCGGACCAGGCGACGAGGGGCGCGGCGGGCTCAGCCAACGACGGCCTGGGCCGGCGATCCCTCCCAGGCGGCGCCGGCCGGCAAGACCTCGCCCTTCATCGCCACCGACAGGTCGCCGAGGCGCGCGCCGTCCTCCAGCACGCCGTCGTAGAGCACGATGGAGAGCTGGCCGACCGTGGCGCGGGCGCCGATGTCGATCGGGCCGAGCTTCATCACCCGGTCCTCGAACAGATGGGTCTGCAGCCCGCAGTCGCTGTTCAGCGCCGCTTCGTCGCCGACACGGACGAGATCGAACTCGGTGATGTCGCTGGTGTCGGTGAAGACGCGGCGACCGATGCGACAGCCCATCAGGCGCAGGAAGACGTTGATGTAGGGCGTGCCGCGCAGATCGCCGAGGAAGTCGGCGACGAGCGCCTCGACCGTCGAGGTGACGAGCTCGGTGCGCCAGACGAACAGGCTCCAGAGCGGCGCGGTGCGCGGGCGATAGCGGCCGATCACCAGCCACTTGAGCGCGATCACCGCGCCGGCGGCGGCGAGATTGAAGCCCAGGGAAACGAGCGGGAGGGCGGCGATCAGCCAGAGCAGGCCGTTCGGGCGCGCCAGAAGAGCGTCGAACGCGCCCAGCATCAGGCAGAACAGGGCGAGGAAGAGCGTCGGCGCAAGGAGAATGCGGACGAACTCGATCGCCAGCCGCGTGGCGATCAGCCGCTTGCCCGGGCAAAACAGGGTCTCTTCCGGATAGGGGCTGGCGGTCGGGCGGTTCGGCAGGCGCAAGGGCGGCGAGCCGAACCAGGTGAGGCCGGCCTCGGCGGCCGCCGCGCCTTCCGGGGGCTTGGAAAGCACGCCGATCAGCACGCCGTCGGCGACGCTGGCGCCGGTGGGCAGGAGGGCGGAGTTGCCGACGAAGGTGCGGCGACCAACCCGGGTGTCCGCCAGCCTGAGGGCGCCCGGCTCCATGCGGGCGGCGCCGAAGGAGACGCCGTCGGCGATGAAGCTCTCCTCGCCGAAGTCGATCAAGTCGTGCGACACCGCCGAGGCGCTGGAAATCTCGCAACGGCGACCCATCCGCGCGCCCATCAGCCGATACCAGGGACGGACGTAGAGGGTGGCGAAGATCGAGTGCAGGAGGTCGAGGGCCATGAAGTTGAGCCGCTCGATGAACCAGTAGCGGAGATAGAAACCGCTCCAGATGGAGTAGCGGCCGGCGCGGATGCGGCCGAGCAGCGCCCATTTCGCCGCGGCGGTGAACAGGCACATGAACACGACGTAGGAGAGCGCCAGCAGCGGCGCGAAGGGCGCGAGGGCGAGGCCCTGGGCGCCGGGAGCGAGGATGGAAAGGGCGATCATGCCGGGCGCGATCGGCGCCAGGGCGGCGAGCGGCAGGAGGGCGCCGGCGAGGATCAGCCCGGCCATGACGGCGGCGCGGCCCACCGGGCCGGCGGCGGGACGCGGCGGCGAAACGCCGGCGAGGCCGGCTGGCCGGGCCGGAGAGCCGCTCCAGCGCTCGCCCGCGCCGATGCGCGCGTCGCGCGGCAGGGCCGAGAGGTCGTCCAGCGCCGCGCCCTCGCCGACCACCGCGCCGCCGCCGACGACCGCCATGTCGCCGATGAAGCCGCGCGCCTCGATGGTCACCGGCCGCAGGCGCAGGAGGCCGCCCTCGACGTGAGCGGTGGCGAGGCTGGCGCCGTCGCTGACGATGGCGCCCTGGCCGACGGCGACCAACTCGGGCTCGCCGAAGTCGGTGGCGAGAAAGGCGCCCTTGCCGATCCGCGCGCCCAGACAGCGCAGATAGATGTTCAGCAGCGGTGTTCCGGAAAGGTATTCGGTCGGCGCCAGTCCCATGACCCGCTGGCCAAGCCACCAGCGGAAGTATTCGCGGCCCCAGAGCGGATGATCGCCGGCGCCGAGGCGCCCGACCAGGCCCCGCTTGAGGACGATGGCGAGCAGGAAGAGCGCTGGCGGGGTGGCGGCGAACACCAGGGCGGCGGCGGCGATGCCATCCAGCGTTCCGTGTTCGCCGGCCACCTGGCTGAACACGAGGTAGGGCAGGGCCCACTGCAGGCCGTGAATGGCGTGCAGGCCGACCAGGCTGACGGTCTGGGCGGCGACGCAGGCGGCGCGCCGGCCCGGAACGGCCAGCGGCTCGACGGCGGCGGGCGCCGCAAAGGCGGTGGGCGGCGGGTCGATCGGCGCGCGCTCGGCGACCCGCGCGGCGAGGGCGCGGACGGTCGGCGCGGCATAGACATCCTGGATGGAGAGGCGCGCCAGACCCGGCCGCTTGCGCGCCGCCGAGACCATCCGCGCGGCGATCAGCGAATGGCCGCCGAGATCGTCGAAGAAATGGGTCAGGACGCCGAGCCGCCGGTCCGGAAACGCGGCCGTCCAGGCGGCGTGCAGCTCGGCTTCGAGGTCGGTGCCGGGCGGCTCGACCGGCTCCTCGGCGGCGGCGGCGTCAAGGAGGATGACCGGAAGGGCGGCTCGGTCGATCTTCCCGGAGGCGGTGGTCGGCAGGCGATCGAGCACCCCAAGAGTGCGCGGCCGCATGTAATCCGGCAGCCTGGCGATGAGGTCGGCCCGCAGTTTGGCGAGGTCGACTTGAGCCCCCGGTCGGGGCGCGACATGGGCGGCGAGCCAGCCGTCGCCGTCCGTTCCGCCGACCAGGGCGACGGCGGCCTGGGCGACGCTCGGATGCTCGGCCAGCACCGCCTCGATCTCCTCGAGTTCGACGCGATAGCCGCGCAGCTTCACCTGGGAATCGAGGCGGCCGAGAAACTCGATGTCGCCGCTCGGTAGCCGGCGCGCCAGATCGCCGGTGCGGTAGACGGTGTCGCCGCCGGCCGCCGCCGCCTCGCCGACCAGCTGAGGAGGGCTGACGAAGCGGCGGGCGGTGAGCTTGGGCCGATTGACATAGCCTGCCCCCACGCCCGCTCCGCCGATCACCAGCTCGCCGGCGGCGCCATCGGCGAGCGGCCGCAGCGCCTCGTCGACGATCCAGGCGCTATAGCCGGCGAGCGGGCGGCCGATGGTGACCGGCTGGTCCGGCTCCAGCTCGGCGGCGGTGGCGGTCACCGAAATTTCCGTCGGGCCGTAGGTGTTGACCAGGCGCCGGCCCTGCCGAGCCCAGCGCCGCACCAGGGCCGGCGGGCAGGCCTCGCCGCCCAGGTTGATCAGCCGCACGCCCGGAACCTCCTCGTCCACGGCGGCGAGCAGGGAGGGGGTGACATGCCAGACCGTGACGCCGCGCCGCTCGAGCGCGGCCGGCAGATCATGTGGCGAGCGGGCCAGGGCGTCGGTCGGGCAGACCAGCTCGGCGCCGGCGCGCCAGGCGGTCCACATGGTCTCGATCGACATGTCGAAGGCGAGGGAAAAGGCGCCGAACACCCGGTCGTCGGCGTGAAGACGCAGGAAGGCGCTCTCCGCCTCGACGAAGTGGCGGATGTTGCGATGGCGGATCATCACGCCCTTGGGCGCCCCGGTCGAGCCGGAGGTGTAGATGATGTAGGCGAGGTCCTCCGGCGAGACCGCGCCCGCCGGGCAGGCCGGACCCCAGCCGGCCTCGTCGGCGATTTCGGCCCCGGCGGTCGCCAGATCGATGCGGCGAATGCCCGCCGCCGGCCCGCCGGTCGTCTCGTCCGCGCCCCAGCCGACCAGGACCCGCGCCGCACAGTCGGCGACGATCGCCGCCCGCCGCTCGCGCGGGGCGGAAAAGTCGATCGGCACATAGGCCGCCCCGGCCTTCATCGCCCCGAGCAGGGCCCAGTGCTGCGCGAGGCCGCGCGGCAGGTGCAGGGCGACCCGATCGCCCGGCCGCACGCCTTGGCGGGCCAGATGGCGACTGAATGAATCCGCGCGGGCGTCGAGGGCGGCGTAGGAGAGGACTTCGCGACGACCGGCGGGTCCTTCGAGATCCGCGAGGCTGGCGGCCGGCGCGTCGCCGCGGCGCAGGGCGATGGCGGCGAACAGGTCGTGCAGCCCGGCGTCGCGGTCGAGATCCTCGATCGGCGGCGGGGTATGGAGGTTCACGCGCGCGCTGCTTTCCGGCTGCGGGTCTGGCGAAAAGTTGACGTTTACCAATGTTCGCCCCGCGAGCGCCACCACCCTCGCATCGTCAGGCGGCGGATCAGAAGGCGGCGTGCAGCCGCAGGGCCAGGATCGAGGCCGGGCCCCGATCGCGATTGTAGCCTGGATCGACCACCAGCTGGTAGTCGAGGCTCGCCTGGACCGCGTCGGTGATCGCCGCCTGATAGTAGAGTTCGGCGATGCCCTCCGCGCCAGGGTGCGGCAGCCGGCCGTCGCCGACCACGAGCCCCAGCCCGCCGGCGGCGAGATAGGCGGTGAAGTCGGCGGAGGCCCAGTCGAGCGCCGCGCCCAAGCCCACCGTATCGTCCTCCCGGTTCCAGGCCTCGCCGCTCAAGGAGAGGCCGGCGCTCAGCGAGCGGTCGATATCGGAAAAGGAATAGCCCTGCAGATGGCCATCGGCCCAGCCGGCGCGGGCGAAGACGCCGAGCTGGTCGGTGACCTTCTGCTGCAGATCGAGGCTGACGCCGAGCCGATCCCGCCGCTCGCGCACGTCGTCGACGTTCGGAACGCCGCCCTGCTTCTGCGGCGAGAGCGATGGCGTCGGCATAGGCGCCCTGGTCGGCGCGCGTGTCGAAGGCGGTGATCTTGACCGCGCCGTCGTGGCCGGCGATCCGCCAGCGGCGCTCGATCTCGCCGACCAGCTGATATTGCCGGAAGCGGGCGTCGGCGTTGTCGCCGCCGGGCTCGGTGGGCAGGGCGAAGACGCCGAACCGCCAGGTCCAGCGCCCGCGATAGACCTCCGCCGCCGCGCCGAAGGTGTAACCCGCCCGGTCCGAGGCGAAGTCGAAGGTTCCCGCCGACGTCACCGCTCCGCCGAGGAAATCCTCGCGCGTGTCGTGGGCGAAGTCGTTGAGATCGAAGATGTCCGCCACGGAGAAGCGGCCGACGGTCAGCACCAGGCGGTCGACCGGCCGCTGGCCATTCAGGGTTTCGTCCTCGTCCTTCACCGCCTCGCGCGCGGCGCCGAGCGCGACGGTCTGGCGCAGGAAGACGCGGTTCAGGCGGGGGTGGATGCCGCCGGTCTCGTCGCGCGGCGCCTCGCCATTGACGAAGCCGGCCACGCCCTTGGAGGCGGAAAGGTCGCTCCCCTGCACCAGCTCGCCGTCGGCCCAGATCTCCGCCCCGCTCCACGGGCGCAAGCCGGCCATCAGCGTGCCGCTGGCGGTCTCGCGGGCGCGGGCCTGAGGCGCGAGGCTGTTCTCGCCCTCGTACGGCGATCGAAACGCCGGCAGCCCCTGCCACACCAGGGTCGCCTCGCCATGCACCGCGAAGTTTTGCGCCGGCGGCGGGGCCGTCGGTTCGTCGTCGGCCTGGGCGCTCACGGCCGAGGCGCCCGCGAGCAGCGCCGCGAAGGCCAGCGGAGCCGCGGCCACGAACGTTCGCTCAGGTCGGCGCGCCGTCACCCACCCGCGCCTACCACAG
>CAVVXO010000005.1:0-119118 GCA_963752245.1 uncultured Alphaproteobacteria bacterium | reverse complement strand
ACCTCGCCATGGTCGTGCAGCCAACGCTCCCAGTTGGCGAGCAGGTCGCGGAGGTGGGCTTCGCCCTCCGGCGGCGTGTAGACGACCGCTCCGCCGCGATCGCCCACGAGCGCCGTGCCGGGCACTCCGCGCACCTCCATCTCGACGCCCTTGATCGTGCTGCAGATGTCGATCGCCGTGCTCGTGGACAGCGGCCGCGACGCCAGGCTGGCGAAGCCCTGCGCCAGCGACGTGCGATAGCGCAGCGTCTCCTTGGTGGCGGGGTCGATCCCCGCCTCGGTCGGCGCGTCCGCGAAGCGGAAGAGGCGGTCGCCGGTGGTGACGATGTTCTCGATCTCTGAACTCGCCTGCGCCTCCAGAAGCGGAATCGAATTGATAAGGATCGACGGATTAGGGATGAGGCCACCCAGCGCCTTCAGCTCGGCCAGGGCCGCCCGTGCTGCAATGCACGCCTTCAACGCCGGCGCGGTCTCCAGCTTGGCGCGCGGTGGTAGAAGCGGCAGCGCGTTGAACGGGCGGGTAGCGTCGAAGCTCATGTGTCGATGATTCGGCCTCTAATCGACATATCTCAAGGTCGTGTCGGTGGTGTCGACATGACAATCTGTGCGCTGGAATCCGCCACCGCACGCTTGGAACCGCCGTTGTTTCTACCCGGAAAACAGGGGTCTTGGCCTAAGAAACGGCCGCGCCACCTCAGTCTATGTCGATGCCACACAAGCCGACGGAGACCCGACCCATGCCGAACCGGATCATCCGCCTGCGGACCGTCCTAGCGCACCGGACTCAGCCGTTCCACTCTCTACCGCAAGATCGGGGAGGGCAGCTTTCCGCCTCAGCTCAGGATCAGCGTGCATGGCGCTGCGAGGCTGAGATCGAGCGCTGGGTCGCGGACCCGGCCGGCTGGCGCGCTCAGTGCCCGCAAACCTGACAACCCGATGGTGGACGCGGCTGGGATCGAACCAGCGACCCCTACGATGTCAACGTAGTGCTCTACCGCTGAGCTACGCGTCCGACCCGGTGCGAGGGGCGGGCGGTATAACCGTCTCGCTCGCCGCGCCGCAAGCGCCCGTCGCCACCCGCGTCGCTCTCAGCGAACCGGTTTGACCCGGCGAAGCGGCCGGGCGCATATCGGGCGCCATGAGCCTCGTTCACCCGCCGCTGGCGAGCGACGGCCCGGGCGCCGCCCTTTCTCGGACGACGACGGGCTGGGCGCCGGACGAGGAGGCCCCGTTCGTCGTCACCCGGCCAGCCGAGGGCGCGCGACCGCTGCCGCTGGTGTTCGCCTCGCCGCATTCGGGACGGATCTATCCCGCGCCGATGATGTCGGCCGCCCGCCTCGACGCCGCCGCCGTGCGCCGCTCGGAGGACGCCTACGTCGACCAGCTGATCGCCGCGGCGCCGGCGCATGGGGTCAGCGTCATCGCCGCCCGGCTCGGCCGCGCCTTTCTCGACGTCAATCGCGAGGCGTGGGAACTGGATCCGTCGATGTTCGAGGACGAGCTGCCGCCGTACGCGCGCGTCGGCACCGCCCGCGTCGCCGCCGGGCTGGGCTCGATCGCCAGGGTGGTCGGCGAGGGGGAGGAGATCTATCGGCGCAAGCTGCGCTTCGCCGAGGCGCAGTCGCGGGTGCGCGCGGTGCACGCGCCCTATCACGCTGCCCTCGCCGGCCTGCTCGCCGAGGCGCGTCGAGCGCATGGACTTGCGGTGCTGATCGACTGGCATTCGATGCCGGCGGCGGCGGCCGGTCGCCCGGGTTCGGATCGCAACCCCGACATGGTGCTCGGCGACCGGTTCGGACGTTCGGCCTCGCCCGCGGTATCGCGGCGCATCGAGCGTGAGCTGATGCTGGCGGGCTATCGCGTGGCGCGCAACATCCCTTATGCCGGGGGCTACACCACCGAGCACCACGGCCGGCCGGAGCGCGGCGTCCACGCGGTGCAGATCGAAGTCAACCGCGCCCTCTACCTCGACGAGGATCGCCTGGCGGTGACCGCCGGCTTCGACCTCCTGCGCGCCGGGCTGGAGCGCTTCTTCGCGGCCCTCGCCGCCGTCGACTGGACCCGCGCCTGAGAAAAGCGGCCGTCGCGGCCCAACGGGGGCGGGTCGCGCCTCATCCTCGAAACACCAGGACGCAACACGCCGGTTCAACAAACACAAAAAAAGGCCGCGCGGCTCAGGGAGGGGAGCCGCGCGGCCAGTTCATTAGGGAGGAAACGCCCAGGAAGGGCAGAGTCGTCAGCGACGCCTCACGAGCCGGTCTCTACGCTGCGACGCACAACGGCGCAACGGAATTTTTCCGCAGTCGCGAACAATTTTCCTTTCAGCCGGTTTCAGAACCGCTGGCGGCGCCTTGTGCGGCGCCGCACGTGCGGAGGGCGGCACGGTGGCGTTCGCCGGCCGAATGGGTCAAACTGACGCTTATGTCCGTTCCACCGCTGCGCAACATCGCGATCATCGCCCACGTCGACCACGGCAAGACGACGCTTGTCGACCAGATGCTCGCCCAGGCCGGCGTGTTCCGCGCCAACGAGGCGCATCAGGAGCGCGCCATGGATTCCAACGATCAGGAGCGCGAGCGCGGCATCACCATCTTGGCCAAGGCGACCAGCGTGGCGTGGATGGACGGAACCGGCGCGGAGACGCGGGTCAACATCATCGACACCCCCGGTCACGCCGACTTCGGCGGCGAGGTCGAGCGGATCCTCGGCATGGTCGATGGCTGCCTGTTGCTGATCGACGCCGAGGAGGGCGTCATGCCGCAGACCAAGTTCGTGCTCGGCAAGGCGCTGAAGTTGGGGCTGCGGCCGATCGTGGTGTTGAACAAGGTCGATCGCCCGCACGCCGACGCGGACAAGGCGCTCACCCAGGTGTTCGACCTGTTCGCCAATCTCGGCGCCACCGACGAACAGCTCGACTTTCCGCACCTCTACGCCAGCGGCAAGCAGGGCTGGGCGATCCGCGAGCTGAGCGAAGCGCGCGAGGGTCTCGCACCGCTGTTCGAGACCATCCTCGCCCACGTGCCGGCGCCGGCGGCGCAGGCGCGGTTGGATGAGGCGCCCAAGCTGCTGGCGGTGCTGATCGAGGCCGACCCGTTCCTCGGGCGCCTGCTCACCGGCCGGGTCGAGAGCGGCCGCCTGGCCGCCGGCGCGGCGATCCGCGCCGTGAGCCTGGACGGCGAGGAGGTCGAGCGCGGCCGCGTCTCCAAGCTGCTCGCCTTCCGGGGCCTGAAGCGCGCGCCGATCGAGGAGGCGCTGGCCGGCGACATCGTCGCGGTCGCCGGCCTCGCCAAGGCGAGCGTCGCCGACACCCTGCTCGGCCCCGGCGCCGAAGGCGCTCTGCCGGCGCAGCCGATCGACCCGCCGACGATCGCCATGACGGTCTCGGTCAACGACAGTCCGCTCGCCGGCCGCGAGGGACAGAAGGTGCAGAGCCGGGTGATCCGCGAGCGGCTGGCGCGCGAGGCGGAGGCCAATGTCGCCATCCGCCTCGCCGACACCGCCGAGAAGGACGCCTTCGAGGTGTCCGGCCGCGGCGAGTTGCAGCTCGGCGTTCTCATCGAGACCATGCGGCGCGAGGGCTTCGAGGTCTCGATCAGCCGGCCGCGCGTGGTGTTCCAGACCGATCCGGCGACGGGCGAGCGGCTGGAGCCGATCGAAGAAGTGGTCATCGACCTGGACGACGAGTTCGCCGGCGTGGTGATCGAGACCCTGTCGGCGCGCAAGGCCGAGCTGAAGGACATGGGCCCCTCGGGGGCCGGCAAGACCCGCCTGCGCTTCCTCGCCCCGTCGCGCGCCCTGATCGGCTACCAGGGGGCCTTCCTAACCGACACGCGCGGCTCGGGCGTGCTGAACCGGGTCTTCTCGCACTACGAGCCGTTCAAGGGCGCGATCGAGGGCCGGCGCAACGGCGTGCTGGTCTCCAACTCCGATGGCGAGACCTCCGCCTTCGCCCTGTGGAATCTCGAGGCGCGCGGGGTGATGTTCGTCGGCGCGGGCGAGAAGACCTACCAGGGGATGATCATCGGCGAGAATTCCCGCGGCGAGGATCTCGACGTCAATCCGATGAAGACCAAGCAGCTGACCAACATTCGCGCCGCCGGCAAGGACGAGGCCGTCCGTCTCACCCCGCCGCGCCGCCCGACCCTGGAGCAGGCGATCGCCTATATCGAGAGCGACGAACTGGTCGAGGTGACACCCAAGTCGATCCGGCTGCGCAAGCGCCTGCTCGATCCCACTTTCCGCAAGCGGCAGGCGAAAGGCGATCTCGCCTGACAGTCGATGGCCCTGGCCGCGCCTCGATGATCAGCCTGCCCATCGTCAGCCTGTCGCTGCTGGTCTCGCTGGCGCTGTGTCTGCACGTGCTGCGCGCCGGCCAGCCGTCCTGGTGGCTGCTCATCATCCTGCTGCTGCAGCCGCTCGGCGGCCTCGTTTATCTCTTGGCCGTGATTCTGCCGGGCCTGGCTGGCGCCCCGACGGCGCGGCGGCTTGGCGCCGAAACGGTGCGGTTCCTCGATCCAGCGCGCGAGCACCGCGCCGCCGAGGCGGCCTTCGCCGAGACGCCGAGCGTGCACAATCGCATGCGCCTGGCGCGCGCCGCCGCCGCTCTTGGCCGCCACGACGAGGCCGAGCGCCTCTATGCCGAGGCCGCCACCGGCGTCCATGCCGATGACCCCGCGCTGCTGCTCGGCCGCGCGCTCAGCCTCATCGAGCTTGGCCGCGCCGGCGAGGCGCTCGACTGGCTGGACGCCATCCCGGCCGACGCCGAGGGCCACGCCCCGCCCGTCCAGCTCGCCCGCGCCCGCGCCCTGGAGGGGGTCGGCCGAATGAACGAGGCGGAGACGGCGTACCAGGGCGTCGCCGGCCGTTTCCCCGGCCTGGAGGCGATCGCCCGCCAGACCGCCTTCCTCGCTCGCGCCGGCCGCGCCGCCGAGGCGCGGGACATGCTCGCCGAGATCGACCGCCGCGTCGAGTGCGCCAACGCCGCCTTCCGCAAGGAGGCCCGCGCCTGGCGCGACCTCGCCGCCAAGGCGGTGCGGGAGGTGTCGTGAGAAGGATTGACATGGGGCGCGCGGAACACGAAAAGTTCGTGAATGGCGAATGTCACCATCAGCCTGGACCATGCGCTACTCGCGCGCGTGCGCAGCGAAGCGGCGAAGGAGCAGCGCAGCGTCTCCCGCTGGATCGCGCGGGAACTCAGCGACATGCTGAAGCAGCGGGATCGGCAAGCGGCCGCGAGCGAGCGGATCGACCGCCTCATGGCGGATTTCCCCGGCTTGCCTCTGAGCGAGAACGGCAAGATCACCCTCGACCGGGACGAAATGTACGATGAGCGTTTTCGTCGAATTCGACCACCCTCCTATACAGCCTGGACGAGAACGAGCCGGCGAAGCGGGAGATGTCCCTGGCGTGGCTGAGGGCTCTACGACGGACGAGGGAACTGGTTCTTAGCCCTCAAGTTCTGAACGAAACCTATTCTGTCGTGTTCCGCAAACGTGGGTTTGCGCCGGCGCGGGCAAGAATTCGCCATGTGCTCCGCGAATACCTTGGTTGGGTACGAGCCGGAGCGACAGCCGAGACCCTGGCGACAGCATGGGACGTCCAGGATCGGTATCGGACGAGCTTCTGGGACGCCCTGCTGTTAGCGTCGGCGGCTGAGACTGCCTGCGCCTACTTCTTGAGCGAGGACCTCAATGACGGGCAGCTCATCGGCGAGGTGCGCATCCTCAACCCATTTCGCCACGACCCGCCGACGGGGCGGGGTCAGATCCTGAATTAGCTTGCATGCCCCTGAAGGTCGCCATCGTCGGCCTGCCGAACGTCGGCAAGTCGACCCTGTTCAACGCCCTGACGCAAACGGCGGCGGCGCAGGCGGCCAACTATCCGTTCTGCACCATCGAGCCGAACGTCGGGGAGGTGGCGGTGCCCGACGCGCGGCTGGAGCGACTGGCCGCGATCGCCAGGTCGCGCGAGATCATTCCGGCGCGGATCACCTTCGTCGATGTCGCCGGCCTGGTGCGCGGCGCCGCCCAGGGCGAGGGGCTCGGCAACCAGTTCCTGGCCCACATCCGCGATTGCGACGCCCTGGCGCTGGTCGCCCGCTGTTTCGAGGACGGCGAGGTCACCCATGTGGAGGGTCGGATCGATCCCCTTGCCGATCTCGACATCATCGAGACCGAGCTGATGCTCGCCGATCTCGACAGCCTGGAACGGCGCCTGCCGGCGCTGGAGAAGCGCGCCAAGGGCGGCGACAAGGAAGCGCTCGCCGCTCAGCGACTGTCGCGCCTGGCGCTCGACGCCCTTGCCGCCGGCAAGCCGGCGCGCGCCGCGGCGGTCGAAACAGACGATCGCAAGGCCTGGCGCATGCTGCAGCTGCTGACCACCAAGCCGGCCCTCTACATCGCCAACGTCGAGGAGGACTCCGCCGCGACCGGCAATGCGCTCTCCGCCGAAGTGGCGGCGCGCGCGGCGCGCGACGGAGCCAAGGCGGTGGTCATCTCGGCGCAGATCGAGAGCGAGATCGCCCAGCTGCCGGCCGGCGATCGCGCGGACTTTCTCGAGACGCTGGGCCTCGCCGAGCCGGGCCTCGACCGGTTGATCCGCGAGGCCTATGGCCTGCTCGGCCTGCGCACCTACTTCACCGCCGGGCCGAAGGAGGCGCGCGCCTGGACCATTCCCGCCGGCGCGCCCGCCCCGGCCGCCGCCGGGGTGATCCACGGCGATTTCGAAAAGGGCTTCATTCGCGCCGAAACGATCGCTTACGCCGACTATGTCGCGCTTGGCGGCGAGGCCGGCGCCCGCGACGCCGGCAAGCTGCGCTCCGAGGGCAAGGACTACCTCGTCGAAGATGGCGATGTGCTGAACTTCCGCTTCAATGTGTAGCGAAGGCGCGAACGCGTGACGCCGGCTTCCAGCCGGCAATTTGGGCGGCGGGGACGCCGGCCTTACGAAAGGGAAGACTGCCATGGGCGAGATGACCACCCTCACCAACCCGGCCGACGGATTCGCCTTCGCCGTCTATCGCGCCGCCCCCGCCGGCGAGCGCAAGGGCGGGGTGATCGTGCTGCAGGAGATCTTCGGTCTGGACCAGCACGTGCGCCGCGATGTCGATCGCTGGGCCTCGCTCGGCTTCGAGGCGATCGCGCCCTCGCTGTTCGATCGGCGCGAGCCGGGCTTCACCGCCGGTCATGACCCGGCTGGCCTCAAGGTCGGCATCGAGCACGCCATGGCGACGCCGCTCGACCAGGCGCTGGGCGACATCGCCGCCTGCCGCGACTGCCTGGCGCCGCGCGGCAAGGTGTTCGTCGTCGGCTACTGCTACGGCGGCTCGCTCGCCTGGCTGGCGGCCGGCAAGCTCGAGGGCCTCGCCGGCGGGTCGAGCTATTACGGCAGCCTGGTCAAGGCGAACGCGACGCTGGCGCCGCGTTGCCCGACGATCGTGCACCTCGGCGCCGAAGACCCCGGCATCAACGCCGACGCGGTCAAGCGCGCGCTGACCGAGGCGCAGCCGACCGTTCCGGTCTATGTCTACGAAGGCGCCGGGCACGGATTCAACAACGAGGATCCGGAGCGTCACGACAGCCTCGCCGCCGAACTGGCGCGGCGGCGGACGCTGGAGCTGTTCGGCGGGTGAGCGAGCCCGTCTCCCTGATCGGCGCCGACGGTTTTCGCTTCGCCGCCCATCGCTTCGCGCCGCCGGACGCGCGCCGCGGCGGCCTGGTGCTGATCCACGAGATCTTCGGCGTCGCGCCCGGGATTGTCCAGCTGGCAGGGTCCTTCGCCGCCGACGGCTACGAGGTGCTCGCGCCCTCGCTGTTCGACCGCCTCGAGCCCGGCTTCGCGGTGGCGGCCGACCCGGCCGGCGTGGCGCGTGGCCGCGACCTTTCGGAAGCGACCACCTGGGACCAGGTGGCCGGCGACCTTGCCGCGTGCGTCGCCGCCCTCGCGCCGCCGGTGTTCGCCCTCGGCTATTGCTGGGGAGGAACGGCCGCCTGGCTCGCCGCGGCGCGTTGCCCCAGCCTGGCCGCCGCCTCCAGCTATTACGGCCGGCGCATCCCCGAATTGCTCGGCGAGCCGCCGCTGTGTCCCATCATCCTTCACTTCGGCCGCCGGGACGCGTCCATCCCGCTGGCGAGTATCGCGGCGATCGCCGATCGCTATCCCGACATCCCGATCCACCTCTACCCGGCCGGCCACGGCTTCGCCTCCGATCGCGCCGCCGACCACGATCCGGATTCGGCGGCCCTGGCGCGCCTGCGCACCCTGCGCCTGTTCGCTCGCCACGCCGGAGACCGGGGCGAGTTCTAGTGGGGCGAGCGCGGCCACCTCGCCGCCACGCCTCTGGCGGGCCGGAAGCCGGCGCTCCGGCTTGACTTGGCGTGCCCGCGCAATCCAGAAACTCCGCCTTTCCGCAATTCCCATCGTCACCAAGGGGCTCCGCACCACGCATGACCGTTCGCGTCGCCATCAACGGCTTTGGCCGCATCGGCCGTCTCGTCCTCCGCTCCATTCACGAACATGGGCGCCGCGACATCGAGGTGGTGTCGATCAACGACCTGGGGCCGGTGGAGACCAACGCCCATCTGCTGCGCTATGACTCCGTCCACGGACGGTACCCCGGAGAGGTCCGGGTGGCGGGCGACGACCTCGTGGTCGACGGATCGAGGATCAAGGTCACCGCCATTCGCGATCCCGGCCAGCTGCCGCACAAGGACCTCGGCGTCGACATCGCGCTGGAGTGCACCGGCCTCTTCACCCATCGCGACAAGGCCAAGGCGCATCTCGACGCCGGCGCGCGCCGCGTCCTCGTCTCGGCGCCGTGCGATCACGCGGACCGGACCATCGTCCACGGCGTCAACGACCAGGCGCTGACCAAGGACGATCTCGTCGTCTCCAACGGTTCGTGCACCACCAACTGCCTCGCCACCGTCGCCAAGGTGCTGCTCGCCACATGCGGCATCGAGCGCGGCTACATGACCACGGTGCATTCCTACACCGGCGACCAGCCGACCCTCGATACCCTGCACAAGGATCTCTACCGCGCCCGCGCCGCCGCCCTCTCCATGATCCCGACCTCGACCGGCGCGGCCAAGGCGCTCGGCCTCGTCATTCCCGAACTGGCCGGCAAGCTCGACGGCTCGTCGATCCGGGTGCCGACGCCCAACGTCTCGGTCGTCGATCTCAAGATCGTCCCGGCGCGCGCGCCGGACAAGGCGGCGATCAACGACGCCTTCGGCGCCGCCGCCGCGGGCGAGCTGAAGGGCATCCTCGGCGTCACCGACGAACCGCTGGTCTCCCACGATCTCAACCACGACGACCACTCGGCGACCGTCGCCCTGCCGCAGACCCAGATCGTCGATGGCGGCCTGGTGCGCGTGCTCGCCTGGTACGACAACGAATGGGGCTTCTCCACCCGCATGGCCGACGTCGCCATCGCCATGGCGCGGCTGGGCTGATCGGCGAGTGCCCTTCCGCACTCTCGACAAGGTCGACGTTCGGGGCAAGCGCGTCCTCGTGCGGGTCGACTTCAACGTGCCGATGAAGGACGGCGCGGTGAGCGACGACACCCGCCTGCGCGCCGCCCTGCCGACCATCGCCAAGCTGCGCGACGGCGGCGCCCGGGTCGTCCTGATGAGCCACTTCGGCCGGCCCAAGGGCAAGGCCGATCCGGCGTTCAGCCTGGGGCCGCTGATCGAGCCCCTCGCCAATATCATCGGCGCGCGCGTCGCCTTCGCGCCCGACTGCGTCGGCGAGGCTGCCCGTTCGGCGGTCGACGCCCTGAATGACGGCGGCGTTCTGCTGCTCGAGAACCTGCGTTTCCACCCCGGCGAGGAGGCGAACGATGCCGCCTTCGCCAAGGCGCTGGCCGCCAACGGCGATCTCTATGTCGACGACGCCTTCTCCGCCGCCCACCGCGCCCACGCCTCGACCGAAGCGCTCGCCCATCTGCTGCCGGCCTATGCCGGCGAGGCGATGCGGCGCGAGCTGGAGGCGCTGGATCGCGCGCTCGGCAATCCCGAGAAGCCGGTGCTGGGCGTCGTCGGCGGCGCCAAGGTCTCAACCAAGCTCGACCTGCTGGAGAATCTCACCGGCAAGCTGAACGCCCTGGCGATCGGCGGCGGCATGGCCAACACCTTCCTGCTGGCGCAAGGCTGGGAGGTGGGAGACTCCTTTTGCGAGCGCGACCTCGCCGGCACGGCGCGCGAGGTGATCGCGGCGGCCGAAAAGCGCCGCTGCGCGCTGCTGCTGCCCACCGACGTCGTGGTCGCCGACAAGCTGGAGGCGAACGTCGCCACGCGCGTCCGCCGCCGAGGCGAGGTCGCCGCCCACGAAAGCATCCTCGACGCCGGCCCCGAAACCGTGGCCGCCCTCGCCAAGGCGATGGACGAGAGCCGCACCCTGGTGTGGAACGGTCCGCTCGGCGTCTTCGAGACGCCGCCGTTCGACGCCGCCACCACCGCCGCCGCCCGCCACGCCGCCGGCCTCGCCAAGGCCGGGAAACTGGTGGCGGTCGCCGGCGGCGGCGACACCGTCTCGGCTCTGCGCCACGCCGGGGTGGTGGAGGACTTCACCTTCGTCTCGACCGCCGGCGGCGCCTTTCTCGAATGGATGGAGGGCAAGACCCTGCCGGGCGTCGCCGCTTTGCAAGCGTGAGCCGCGGCGATAGAATAGCTGGCATCAGGGGATAGGAATTGAACAGCCATGGCGCGGATCACGCTTCGCCAGCTTCTCGATCACGCCGCCGAGCACGGCTACGGCGTGCCGGCGTTCAACATCAACAACATGGAGCAGGGCCTCGCCATTTGCGAGGCGGCCAGCGCTGTCAAGGCGCCGGTGATCATTCAGGCCAGCCGCGGGGCTCGTCAGTATGCGAACGATATCGTCCTTGCCAAGCTGATCGACGCCCTGGTCGAGCTGCATCCGGACATCCCGATCTGCATGCATCAGGACCACGGCAACAACGAAGCCACCTGCGCCACCGCCATCCAGCACGGCTTCACCAGCGTGATGATGGACGGCTCGCTGAAGGCCGACGGCAAGACGCCGTCCGACTACGACTACAACGTCCGCGTCACCCGTGACGTCGTGCACATGGCCCATTGGGTCGGCGCCTCGGTCGAGGGCGAGCTGGGCGTGCTCGGCAGCCTGGAGACCGGCATGGGCGAGAAGGAGGACGGCCACGGTTTCGAGGGCAAGCTCGGCCACGACCAGCTGCTCACCGACCCCGATCAGGCGGTCGATTTCGTCCGCGCCACAGAGGTCGACGCGCTCGCCATCGCCATGGGCACCAGCCACGGCGCCTACAAGTTCAGCCGCAAGCCCGACGGCGCCGTCCTCGCCATGCGGGTGATCGAGGAGATCCATCGCCGCCTGCCCGACACCCACCTCGTCATGCACGGCTCCTCCTCCGTGCCGCAGGAACTGCAGGACATCATCAACCAGTATGGCGGCCAGATGCCGCAGACCTGGGGCGTGCCGGTCGAGGAAATCCAGCGCGGCATCAAGCACGGCGTGCGCAAGATCAATATCGACACCGACAATCGCATGGCCATGACCGGCGCGATCCGCAAGATCTTCGCCGAACACCCTGGCGAGTTCGATCCGCGCAAATACTTGAAGCCGGCCATGGAGGCGATGCGCGCCGTCTGCCGCCAGCGGCTGGAGGAGTTCGGCGCCGCCGGCTGGGCCGACAAGATTAAACCCCTGCCGATGTCCGCCATGGCCAAGCGCTACGCCGCCGGCGAACTCTCCCCCCGCTTCGGCCAGGCCGCCCGCGCGGCGGCGTGAACGCCATGGCTGTCTCCCTCTACGATCTTTCGGTCCGCGGCTTCCTCCAGACGGTCGGCGCGGTCGAGGGCTTCCTCGCCAAGGGGCTCGCCTGGTGCGGTGAGAAGGGGATGGACCCCGAGACGATCGTCGAGACGCGGCTGATCGAGGACATGGCGCCCTTCCGCTTCCAGGTGCTGCAGGTCTGCCACCACTCCCTGGGCGCGATCGAGGGGATCAGAGCCGGCGTCTTCTCCCCCACCCGCGACATGGCGCTGGTCGACTACGCCGGTCTCCAGCGTCGCGTCACCGAGGTGCGCGAAGGCCTCGCCGCTCTCCAGCCCACGGAAATCGATGCGTTGGAGTTCAAGGACGTGGTGTTCCAGATGCGCGACATGCGAATGCCGTTCACCGCCGAGCGCTTCCTGCTGTCCTTCTCCCTGCCCAACCTGCACTTCCACGCCGCCACCGCCTACGACATCCTGCGCATGAAGGGCGCGCCGCTCGGCAAGCGCGACTTCATGGGCGCCCTGTGGCTGAAGGGGTGAGCGTCGCCGGCTGGGGTCACCAGAGGCGGTCGACGCCGTAGCTGTCGAACAGCGTCTCGTTCGACACGAGCGCCATGCCTTCCAGCTCGGCTTGAGCGATCAGCAGGCGATCGAACGGGTCGTTGTGCGCGAAATCCAGCAGACCGGCGCGAGCGGCGTGCGCGAGGGTGATCGGCAAGGACGTGAATCGACACTCTCGCAAATGGGCTTCGAAGTTCAACGCCAATTCGGCGACGTGAGGCAGCTTGCCCGACCGGAACTTCGTGGTGATCTCAATGGCCGAAACAGCGCTGACGAGCACCTGGGCGCCGGGCGCTTGGATCGCCTTGAGGGCTCTGTCGGAAAGGCGTTGATTGGCTTCAAAGAACCAGATCACCGCATGGGTGTCGAGCAGAAGCCTCAATCACCTTCCCCGTTCCACAGCGCCAGTTCGTCGTCGGGCAGGGGATCGAAGAATGGGTCTGAAAAAGCGATCTTTCCCTTCAGGGAACCATAGCCGCGGCTGGCAGGGGATCCGATCGGCGTGAGCCTGACGACCGGCTCCGCCCCCCGGGCGATCACCACCTCCTCGCCATCGAGCGCGGCGGCGATCAGCTTGGAGAGCTGGGTCTTGGCTTTGTGCACGGTTACGATCATACCGGTTAGCTATGGACTTAGCTAACCCCGCGTCAACCCTCGACTGCCGCCTTTATCTGCTCACGCCGCCGACGATGACCGATCTTCAAGGCTTCGCCGGAAGGCTTGCCGAAGCGCTCGAGGCCGGCGATGTCGCCGCGGTGCAGCTGCGGCTGAAGGGCGCCTCGGACGAGGCGATCGCTCGGGCGGTGCGCCGCCTCCTGCCGGTGTGCCGCGCCCGCGACGTCGCGTTGATCCTCAACGACCGGCCGGACCTCGCCGCCGCGCTCGATTGCGACGGCGTGCACGTCGGCCAACAGGATGCCCCGGTGCGCGAGGCGCGCCGGATTCTCGGGCCAGAGCGCATCGTCGGCGTGACCTGCCATGACAGCCGGCACCTCGCCATCGAGGCGGCCGAGGCGGGGGCCGACTACGTCGCTTTCGGCGCCTTCTTCCCCACGCTCACCAAGGATGCGCCGACGACAGCCGATCCGGAGATCCTGGAGATCTGGCAGGAGACGATGCTCACGCCCTGCGTCGCCATCGGCGGGATCACGGCGGAGAACGCGGCCGGCTTGGCGCGCGCCGGCGCCGACTATCTCGCCGTCTGCGCCGGCGTCTGGAAACATCCCGCCGGCCCCGCCGCCGCGGTCTGCGCCCTGACCGCCGCGATCGCGCGAGGCCTTGCCTCCAGGCCCGCGCCGTAGTTCCGATCGTGTCGTGGGCCGGGGAGGAGAACCAAGGGTGGCGCGGGAGACGGACGCTTCGGACGCCGCGCCGCGGGCGAGGCGGTATGGCGCTTTCATCAGCTACAGCCACGACGATGCCGCGTTCGCCGCGCGCCTGCAGCGCCGTCTGGAGACCTATCGGCTTCCTCGCCAGGTCGTGAAGGCCTCGACGGGAACGGCGCGCGCGTCACGCCGCCTGCGGCCGATCTTTCGGGATCGCGAAGCGCTGCGCGCCTCGGCCGACCTGACCGGCGCGGTGCGCGCGGCGATCGAGCTTTCCGACCACCTGATCGTGATCTGCTCGCCCAGCGCCGCCGCCTCGGCCTGGGTCGAGCGCGAGATCGAGCTGTTCCGCGAGCGACACGGGCCCGGCGCCATCCTCACCGCCCTCTGCCGCGGCGAGGTCGCCGACGCATTTCCCCCGGCGCTTCGCCGCCACGGTGACGGCCCGGTCCAGACGCCTCTGGCCGCCGACTTTCGCCCCCGGGGCGACGGCGCCCGGCTGGCCCTGCTCAAGCTCGTCGCGACCCTGGCCGACGTCCCTCTGGAGGATCTGGTTCAACGGGACGCCCAGCGGCGCCTGCGCCGGGTCACCGCGATTTCGGTCGCCGCGGGGATCGGGATGGTCGTGGCCGGCCTGCTCGCGTCCGCCGCGATCCAGGGCCGCGCGGCGGCCGAACGCGAGCGACGGCGCGGCGAAACGGTGATCGAGTTCCTGCTCACCGATCTGCGCCACCGCCTCAAGGGGGTCGGAAGGCTCGATCTGCTGAACGCGGTCAACCAGGGGGCGCTGCGCTACTACCAGGGCCAGGATCTGGCGACCATCCCCGTGGAGGGCCTGCAACAGCGCGCCAAGCTCCTGCTCGATATCGGCGAGGATGACGAGAAGCGCGGCGACTTCCCCGCCGCCCGCGCCCAGTTCGAGGAGGCGCGTCGCACGACCCTGGCGCTGCTGCGCGCCGCGCCGGACGATCCTCAGCGCGTCTTCGATCATGCCCAGAGCGAATATTGGGTCGGCCTGATCCATTGGCGGCAAGGCGATCTGGCCGGCGCGGAGGCCGGTTTCGAGGCCTACGCGGCGCTCGCCCGCCGGCTCGTGCGATTGGCCCCGAACAACGCCGACTGGAGGCTGGAGCCCGGCTACGCCGACAGCGACCTTGGCATGTTCGCCCTGCGCCAGTCCTTGGATGCCACCCGAGCGGAGAGATTCTTCACCGCCGCCCTCGACGTCTTCGAACGCGCCGCCCGACTTCGCCCTGGCGATCACGATGTCCAGATCCAGCTCGCCGACGCCTGGGCCTGGCTGGGCGCGGTGAACCGCGCGCGAGGCGACTACGACCGCGGCGAAGCCGACTGGACGATGCAGCGTCGGATCCTTCTGGCCCTGCTGGCGCGGGATCCGAGAAACGCCGAGACGCGGACGGATATCGTCAGCGCCGACTTTGGTCTCGCCCGCGTGGCGGCCGCCAAGGGCGACTTCGCGCGATCGCTCGATTGGCTGCGGCGGGCGCGGGCCCTCGTGGCCGACCTCGCGCGCACCGATCCCGACGACGCCTATCTGGCCCGACAGGCTCGCGCGCTGCAACTGTTTCAGGCGCGGACCTGGCTGATGGCGCCGCCGCGCCAGCGTCCCTCGACGCCGGTGATCGCCGCGGCGATCGGCGATTGCGCCGCCGACCGCGCCAAGCCGAACAACGACGAACTGGCGAGGTTCTGCCAGATTCTGCGGGCGCGCCTCTTCGCCGCCGAGGGTCGGCCAGAGGCGGCGCGGGCAGCGCTCACGGTGGCGCGCGCCGGCCTCCCGCCCGGCGGTCCGCGGCTGTCCGAGCGATGGTCGATTGATTTCCAGAATGAAATCGATAGGCTCGCCCTTCCGGGGTCGGCCCACGGGCCGCGGAAGGGGGGACCGGGGTGATGTCCGGGGTTGTCAGGACCACGATCGCGGTTTGTGCGATCGGCATGCTCGTCGGGGCGTGCGACGGAAAGAAACTGGATGCCTCTTCGTCCGCGTCCGGCAATGGCGCTTCCATCCTGAGTTATCAGGGTCTTCAAATCGACAGCTGTTCAGGCGACGTTCCGCCCTTGAGCCAAGTCGGCAGCGTCGTTCGAGTTTATATTCCTGCTCAGCTGAATGTCCCTGCCCAGTCGACGCCGGCGACCGGCGTTAGGAATGTGCGTTTCGCGGATTTACATGACCAGAACAAACCTGAAGGTAATGAAGATAACTACGACAACTCTGGCGGCGGGAGCCCGGATACGCCCGCCGACCCCCAAGATCCGATAAACTTGACCCCATTTCACATTGATTTAGGTGTTACTGGTATCGATGCAACGAAATATGTAATGGTGAGATTACTGATTATCCAGCCAAGTTTTATGACGTTTTACACCGAACACCCGGATTCGGCTGCGACGAAAATAGACGGTGTCGCCATCTCGCCCGACGGCGACCGCCACCGCTTTTGTGGCGCCCACGTCGAGACCAACAATCCGACTAAGGCGATATTTTATGTCAAGCCAAAAGTGTCTGGAAAGCAGATGCTGACGGGCTACAGCTTCGGGCTGGTCTCGCCGGCGTGGCCGGACACGCCGATCATCATCGATCCCAAGGTGAAGCAACCGGGATAGCCGATCGGCGGCCGGCGACCTGCCGACGCTTGTCGCTCCCATCCCGCCGCCCTACCGTGGAGTCCGCGACGCGTCCGCGTCCAGGCCACCCCTAAAGGTCAGCCGCTGTCCACGCCCAGCACCCTCGTCAAGGTGATGATCGACGCCGCGCGCCGGGCGGGGCGGGGGCTCGCGCGCGACTTCGGCGAGGTGACGGCCCTGCAGGTGTCCAAAAAGGGCGCCGCCGACTATGTCACCGCCGCCGACCTCAAGGCCGAACAGACCCTCTACGAAGCCTTGTCCAAGGCCCGGCCCGGCTACGGCTTCCTCGCCGAGGAGCGCGGCCTGATCGAGGGCACCGACAAGACCCATTGCTGGATCGTCGATCCCCTGGACGGCACCACCAACTTCCTGCACGCCATGCCGCACTTCGCGATCAACATCGCCCTGCGACGCGAGGGCCAGATCGTCGCCGCCGTCACCTACAATCCCGCGAGCCACGACCTGTTCTGGGGCGAGCGCGGTCGGGGCGCCTTCTTGAACGATCATCGCCTGCGGGTCGCGGCGCGCGGCCGTCTGGAGGAGGCGGTGATCGCCACCGGCATCCCCTTCCTCGGCCATGGCCGCCACGCCCTGTTCCTCAAGGAGTTGCACCAGGTCAGCCAGCGCGTCGCCGGCGTTCGCCGCTTCGGCGCCGCCGCCCTCGACCTCGCCTGGCTCGCCGCCGGCCGCTTCGACGCCTATTGGGAGCGGGACATCAATCCCTGGGACATGGCCGCCGGCCTGCTGCTGGTCACCGAGGCGGGCGGGGTGGTCAGCGACGCCGACGGCGGCGCCGATCCGCTCGCCACCGGCTCGGTGTGCGCCGGGAACGAGGCGATGCACGCTCACCTGCTGGAGCGGCTGCGGGCCGCCGCCTGATCGTCGGATCGCGGAGGCCCCGTCCGCTCTTTTCCCGTTTTGAGACCGCTCCCGCTCGATGAGGCGGTCGGGCACGTCGGCGCTCGGTGAAGTCAGGCGGCCGGCTGCGTCGCGGTCGCCGGATCGGCCTCACCGGCCCGGCGGCGCAGGGCGGCGCGCAGCAGAATGATGGCCGCGTAGAGCACCACCACCACCACGCCCCAGCGGATCGCCTCCAGCGGCAGCGACTTCACCACCAGGGCGGCGATCAGCACCGCCGGTATGCCGCCGATCGCCAGGCCCAGCACCACTTTCAGATCGATCCGCTGCGAGCGCAGGAATCCCAGCCCGCTCACCGGCATCAGGAAGGCGCAGGCGCCCATCATGATCGGGAACGACGCCTTGGGGTCCATGCCCATCAGGCTCAGCATGATCAGCGACGGGGCATAGAGGCCGATGCCGGCGGTCATCAGCGCGCCCAGCACGAAATAGGCGGCGACCGCGACAGCGAACAGGCCGCCTGGAAGGCCCAGCGCCACGCCGCCGCCCGGCATCAGGTTCAGGTTCTTCATCACGTAGAGGATGGCGGCGATCAGCAGGGCGACGCCGACGACGCCCTGCACCGCCCGGGTCGGCAGGCGCACGACGATCGGGGCGCCGACGAAGGCGCCGGCCACCGCCGCGACGATGCAGGCGACCAGCAGCTTGGGATCGACCTCGACCAGCTTGATGAAGATCAGCGCCTGGGCGATCGTCGGCAGGCCGTGTCCAGCATTGAGGATCACCGGGATGAAGCTGTCCGGCACCATCTTGCGCAGCTTCAGCCAGGCGGTGGTCGGGGCATAGGAACCGATGCCCAGGGTGTCGAAGAAGTTGGTCACCGCTCCCAGGCCGATGCTTTCGAGGTTGGGGCGCAGCTGGCCGCGCCGCCGCGACACCGCCACGAGGGCGCCGGCGTAGGCCAGCCCCAGAAGGACGAGCCCGGCCAACAGAATGATCTTGATCATCGGCCTTCCCCAAAGCGCCGTTTCGTGGCCGTCACGGCGACTGTCTAGGCGCGCTCGCGCCCCTCGGCTAGGCTGGCGCGCGTGGAGACAGACCGCCGACCGGCTTTCGCGGAAAGCCCCGCGCGCGCGCGCGGCGGCCATGATCTCGGACGGGCCGGGGTGACCGCCTGAGGCGGCCGGTCCCGAGGCCGACCCGTTCGACCTCGGCCGCTTCATCGCCGCGCAGGCGCCGGTCTTGGCGGCCGTCCGGGCGGAGCTCGCCGCCGGGCGCAAGCAAAGCCACTGGATGTGGTTCGTCTTTCCGCAGCTCGCCGGCCTTGGTCATAGCCCGATGGCGCGCTTTTACGCGATCGGCTCGGCGGCCGAGGCGCGCGCCTTTCTCGCCCACCCGGTGCTCGGCGGTCGCTTGCGCGAGCTGACCGGCCTGGCGATCGGTTGCCGCGCGCCGAGCGCCCGCCTTCTGTTCGGCTCTCCCGACGACCTCAAGTTCCGCTCGTGCATGACCCTGTTCGCCGCGATCGGAGACCCCGGCGAGCCGTTCCGCGCGGCGCTCGATCGTTTCTTCTCTGGCGAGCGGGATCCCGCCACTCTCGCGGCTCTGGCCAGCCGTCCTATGGAAACGTGATCGACGGCGTGGTCGCCTCGCCGCGCAACTCGCGGTAAGCAGGCGCTCGCGGCGGACGCGATGATCGAGGAGGGCCGAACGTGAACCAGGGGTGGCTTGCCGCCGCGAGCGGCGCGCTTCTCACTTGTCTGGCGACCGGCGCGGCCGCCCAGCCGAGCAACGAAGCGTGCGAGGCGCGGGTCAACGATACGCCGAAAAAGCTGATCGAGTGCATTCGCAAGGCGCCGCTCTACGCCCATCTGCAAGCCTTCCAGGCGATCGCCGACGCCAACCCGGGAACCGAGGGTCACGGCAACCGCGACACCGGCCAGCCAGGCTATCTCGCCTCCGTCGATTACGTCGCCGGCAAGCTCAGAAGCGCCGGCTACCAGGTCACCCTGCAGTCCTACGCATTCCCGCGGTTCGAGCTTCTCGGCGCGCCGAGGCTTTCCATCGATGGCCATGAGCTGGCGCCGGGCCGCGATTGGCGGCTCGCCCGGCTGTCCGGCTCCGGCGCGCTCACCGCTCCGATCGCCGCCGTCGGAGCGCTGGCGAGCGCGCCGGGCGCATCCTCGCCGGCCGGCTGTTCTCCGCGCGACTTCGCCGGCTTCTCCAGCGGCGACATCGCCCTGATGGAGCGCGGCGGCTGCGCGCCCGAGGCCAAGATCGCCAACGCCCAGGCGGCGGGCGCGCTCGCCGTGCTGCTGTTCAACGCCCCGCCGCTCGCCGATTCCGACGCCCTGAAGGGCGAGGCGGCGCGCCCCCAGGCGGCCGACCTGCGGCTTCAGACCCCCGCCGCCATTCCGGTGATCGGCTATCTGCCGTTCGCCCTCGGCGCCGAGCTGCATCGGCGGGCGTCGGCCGGCGCTCGCCCGCTCGGCCGCCTCGAGGTGCGGGCGCGCACGACGGCGGGCGTGGACGAGAACGTGATCGCCGATTCCCGATTTGGCGATCCAAAGCGGGTGGTGGTCGTCGAAGGCCACCTGGACTCGATCTACGGCGCCGGCATTCTCGACAACGCCACCGGCTCGGCGACCATCCTGGAGATCGCCTTGAAGCTGGCGAACACCCCGACGGTGAACCATCTGCGGTTCATCTGGTTCGGTGGGGAAGAGCTGGGGCTCTATGGCTCGAAATTCTATACAAGACACCTCAAGGACGCCGATCTGGCGAAGATCGCCTTCGACTTCGACGTCGACGTGACCGCCACCCCCAACTACGCCATCCTGGTCGCCGACCCGCAGAAGGCGCTGGACGTGGCCCGCTTCCCGCCGAACGTCGTGCCGCAATCGCAGGTCGGCAACCGTTTGTTGTTCAACTATTTCCACGGAATCGGCTTGCCGGCGCGCGACGCCAAGTCCGGCAACGGCGGCACCAACTCGCGCTCCTTCGCCCTGGCCGGCGTCCCCGACACGGGCGTCCTCACCCAGCAGGATTGCTGCAAGTCGCCGAACCGTGTGGCGCTCTGGGGCGGCTTTCTCGGCAACTACGAGGGCAAGATCCCGAGCTTCGATGGCGGCTGCGTCGATCAGCCGGACCGCTGGTGCGATAACATCGACAACGTCGATCCGGCGCTGCACGAGGTCGTGTCCCGGGCCGCGGCGTTCGTGACCCTGAAACTCGCCGACGATCCCGACCTGCCGACCCGCTGAGCGGCGGGTCCGTTGACGCGCCCGGCTGGCGGCGGCTACCGGCCGCCGGCCATGACGGTCGCTCTCTTCAGCCTCGCCGAAGTCGCCGCTCGCTATCGCGTGCTGCTGTGCGACGTCTGGGGCGTGATCCACGACGGTCGCCAGGCGTTCGCCGGCCCCTGCGCCGCCCTGGCACGCTGGCGGGCCGAGGTCGGCCCGGTGGTGCTGATCTCCAATTCGCCACGACCGGCCGACGGCGTGGCGCGCCAGATGGACGCGCTCGGCGTGCCGCGGGCGGCCTGGTCCGGCATCGTCACCTCCGGCGACGCCACCCGCGCCCTGATCGCTCGGCGCGCTCCCGGTCCAGCCTGGCGGATCGGGCCGGATCGCGACGCGCCGCTCTGGCAAGGCCTGGGCCTCGCGTTCGCGCCGCTCGCTGATGCGGCCTTCATTCTCTGTACCGGCCCCGATCACGACGAGGTCGAAACGCCGGAGGACTATCGCGACCGGCTGACGGCGGCGGCGGCCCGAGGGCTGACGATGGTTTGCGCCAATCCCGACAAGGTGGTGCAGCGCGGCGAGCGGCTGATCTATTGCGGCGGCGCGCTCGCCGAACTCTACCAGGCGCTCGGCGGCGCGGTGGAAATGGCCGGCAAGCCCCATCGGCCGATCTACGATCTGGCGCTGGAGCGGCTCGCCGCCTTGGCCGAGCCCGCCGGCCGCGCCGGGCGAGCTGCTCGCCGTCGGCGACGGCCTCGCCACCGACCTCGCCGGCGCCGCGGCGGCCGGCCTCGATGCCCTGTTCATCGCCCGCGGGGTTCATGGCGCGCGCTGCCTGGCGCCGGGGGGCGGCCTCGACCTCGACAAGGTCGAGGCGCTGCTCGCCGGCGAGGGCGTGGCGGCGCGGTGGGCCATGGCCGACCTGGCCTGGTAGCCCACCTTGGGCATGCGCATCGTCCACGGCTGGAAGGGCCTCGCCGAAGCGGACCGCGGCGCGGCGGTCGCGCTCGGCAACTTCGACGGCGTCCACCTGGGCCACCAGAGGGTGATCGCCGACGCCGCGGCGGCGGCGGATCGGCTGTCCGCTCCCCTCGGCGTCATCAGCTTCGAGCCGCACGCGCGGCTGCATTTTCAGCCCGACGCGCCGCCTTTCCGCCTGATGCGGCCGCCGCAGCTGGCCCGCGCCTTGGCGGCGCTGGGAGTCGAGCGGCTCTACCTGCTGCCGTTCGGCGCCGAAATGGCCGGCCTCGCCGACCAGGCGTTCGCCCGCGAGGTGCTGTCGGCCGGGCTTGGCGCGCGTCACGTCGCGGTCGGCTTCGACATCACCTTCGGCAAGGGCCGCAGCGGCGACCCGGCGGCGATGCGCCGCTACGGCGCCGAGCTCGGCTTCGGCGTCTCGGTGGCCGCGCAGCTGAGCCTGGCGGGCGAGAAGGTTTCGTCGTCGGCGGTCCGCGAGGCGCTGCGGCGTGGCGAGCCGGAGCACGCCGCCCGCCTGCTCGGCCGGCCGTTCGCCATCGAGGGCGTCGTGCGCAAGGGTCGCCAACTCGGCCGCCGGCTCGGCTTTCCCACCGCCAATGTCGAGCTCGGCGACTACGTCGCGCCGCGCTTTGGCGTCTACGCCGTGCGCGCCCGCCTCGGCGATGGCGGCCGGTTCGACGGCGTCGCCAACATCGGCGTCAATCCGACGGTCGGCGCGGTCGCGCCGCGACTGGAGGCGTGGCTGTTCGACTTCGACCAGGACATCTACGGCGAAACCCTGGAGACCGAACTGATCGCCTTCCTGCGCCCGGAGGAGCGGTTCCAATCCATCGACCAGATGGTCGCCCAGGTGCGCCGCGACGCGATGGACGCGCGCCAGGTCCTCGCCCCAGCGCGACAGTAGCGCGCGCGGGGGGACTAGGGGGGTGTTGAAGGGAGAACACCTCAATGCCCGGTGACCTAGCGAGGGACCCACCCCTCTGCTACATCGCGCGGCATGCTCGGCCGTCCGCTTCTGGATCGAATTAGCCGCTCGGCGTGAGTCGCGCCCCCTCTGGCGCGGCTTCGCACGCCGAATTCGCCTCGATCCGCCTCTTCAAACGACGCCGAGCCACGCCGCCATGATCGAAACCCCCGCGCCGTCCCGTGACTATCGCGAGACGGTGTTCCTGCCATCGACGTCCTTCCCGATGCGCGGCGGCCTGCCTCAGATGGAGCCGCGCCTGCTGGAGAGCTGGGCCGGCCTGTACGCCCGCATTCGCGCCGCCCGCCAAGGCGCCGGCGCGCCGCTGTTCGTGCTGCACGATGGCCCGCCTTACGCCAACGGCCCGATCCACATCGGCCACGCCCTCGACAAGCTGATCAAGGACTTCGTCGTCCGCTCGCGCTTCGCGCTCGGTTTCGATGTCGACTACCGGCCCGGCTGGGACTGTCACGGCCTGCCGATCGAATGGAAGATCGAGGAGGAATTTCGCAAGGAAGGCCGCCGCAAGGAGGCGGTGACCAAGGCCGAGTTCCGCGCGCGCTGCCGCGACTACGCCGCCCACTGGATCGCCGCCCAATCCGCCGAGTTCCAGCGCCTGGGCGTGCTCGGCGAGTGGGCGAACCGCTACGCCACCATGGACTTTTCCGCCGAGGCCGCGATCGTCGCCGAGTTCCACAAGGTGGTCGCCTCGGGCCAGGTGTTTCGCGGCTCCAAGCCGGTGATGTGGAGCCCGGTGGAGCGGACGGCCCTGGCCGAGGCCGAGGTCGAATACCACGATCATGTCTCGCCGACGGTGTGGGTGCGCTTTTTGGTGACGGCCGGCCCCGCGGCGGGCGCCGCGGTGGTCATCTGGACGACCACGCCCTGGACTTTGCCGGCGAACCGGGCGATCGCCTACAATCCAAGGATCGCCTACGCCGTCTACCGGGTGGACGAACTCGCGGGCGGTCTGGCGTTCGAGCCCTGGGCGAGAGTGGGCGAGCGCCTGGTGGTGGCCGAGGCTCTCGCCGATCAGGTCCGCGTCGCCGCCCACATCGCCGCCTGGACGAGGCTCGGCGGCTTCGATCCGACGGCCGCCGAATGCCGTCATCCGCTCGCGCCTCTCGACCCCGGCTACGGCTTCGCCGTGCCGCTGCTGGCCGGCGAGCACGTCACCGAGGACGCCGGAACCGGCTTCGTCCATACCGCGCCCGGCCACGGGGCCGACGACTATCGCCTCTGGCTGGCGAGCGGCGAGACCGAGATCCCCGAGACGGTCGACGAGACCGGCGCCTACTACCCCCATGTGCCGCTCTTCGCCGGGCTGAAGGTGCTGGAGACCGAGGGGAAGAAGGCCGGCCGGTTCGGCCCGGCCAACGCCGCGGTGACCGAAAAGCTGATCGAGGCCGGCGCCCTGCTGGCCCGCGGCCGTCTGGAGCACAGCTATCCGATGAGCTGGCGGTCCAAGGCGCCGGTGATCTTCCGCAACACGCCGCAATGGTTCATCCGCCTCGACGCGCCCCTGCGCGATCCGGCTCATGGCGGCCGCACCCTGCGCGAGACCGCGCTCGCCGCCGTCGAGGAGACCGCTTTCCATCCCGAGGCCGGCCGCGCCCGCATCCGCGCCATGGTCGAGCAGCGACCCGACTGGCTGGTCAGCCGCCAGCGCGCCTGGGGATCGCCGATGGCGATCTTCGTGGAGAAGGCGACGGGCCGGCCGCTGAAGGATCCGCTGGTCAACGCCCGCATCGTCCGGCTGATCGCCGAGGAAGGGGCGGACGCCTGGTTCACGCGGCCGGCGCGCGACTTCCTCGGCAATCACGATCCCCAGCGGTTCGAGAAGGTCGACGACATCCTCGACGTCTGGTTCGACTCCGGCTCGACCCACGCCTTCGCGATCGCGGGCCGAGCCGACAGCCGCTGGCCGGCCGATCTCTATTCGGAGGGCTCCGACCAGCATCGCGGCTGGTTCCAGTCCTCGCTGCTTGAAGGCTGCGCGACACGGGGGCGAGCCCCCTTTCGCGCCATCCTCACCCATGGCTTCACCCTCGACCAGAACGGCGAGAAGATGTCGAAGTCGCTCGGCAACACCATCGAGCCGCAGAAGGTGATCGGTGAAAGCGGCGCCGAGATCCTGCGCCTGTGGGCGGCGCTGACCGACTACGCCGAGGACCAGCGTATCGGTCCGGAGATCCTCAAGACCACCACCGAGGCCTATCGCAAGCTGCGCAACACCGTTCGCTATCTGCTGGGCGCGCTCGACGGCTTCGGCGACGACGAGCGCGTCGAGGCAGCCGCCATGCCGCCGCTCGAGCGCTTCATCCTCGATCGCCTGTGGCGGCTCGATGGCGAGGCGCGCGCCGCCTATCAGGGCTATCGCTTCGCCGAGATCGCTCGCGCCCTGTCGGACTTCTGCGCCAACGACCTGTCGGCCTGGTTCTTCGACATCCGTCGCGACGCCCTCTATTGCGACCGGCCGGACTCGCCGCGACGCCGCGCTTGCCGCACGGTGATGGACGCCGCCTTCGAACGGCTGACCGCCTGGCTCTCGCCGCTGCTGCCCTTCACCATGGAGGAGGCCTGGGCGGCGCGTTTCCCGGGCGCCGGGCCAGGGGCGAACGCGGCGCGCGTCTTTCCCGCCAGCCCGGAGGCGTGGCGAAACGAGGCGGAGGCGTCGCGCTGGCCGCTGGTCCAGAAGGTCACCGCCGTCGTCACCGGGGCGCTGGAGGTCGAGCGCCGCGAAAAGCGCATCGGCGCGGCGCTGGAAGCGGCGCCCATCGTCCATGTCGCCGACCCGGCCCTCCTCGCCGCCTTCGATGGCCTTGATCCGGCCGAGGTGTTCCGCGCCAGCCAGGCGACGCTGATCGCCGGCGACGGACCGGCCGACGCCTTCCGGCTGGACGGCGTCGCGGGCGTGGCGGTCGAGGCGCGGCGGGCGGCGGGCCGCAAGTGCGCCCGCTCCTGGCGCATCCTGCCGGAGGTCGGCGGCGACCCGCGCTATCCCGACCTTTCCCTCCGCGACGCCGACGCGGTCGCCGCCTGGGACGCCGCCCACCGATGAGCCGCCGCCTCGCGCCGTTCGCCTACGCCGTGGCCGCCGCGGTGATTCTCGCCGATCAGGCCGCCAAGGCGTGGGTCGTTGCGCCAGGGCGAACTGCTCGCCGGCGGCTCCATCGATGTGCTTGGGCCGCTGCGCCTCACCCTGGTGGCCAACCGCGGCATCAGCTTCGGCCTGTTCCAGAGCGACGCCGGCCTCGGGCGGCTGGCGCTCATCCTGTTTTCCGTCGCGGTGGCCGTGGGGCTCGCCGCCTGGGTGCGCCGCGCCAGCCGCCCGCTCCTCGCCGCGGCCGTCGGCCTGATCATCGGCGGGGCGCTCGGCAATGTCGCCGATCGCGTGCGCATCGGCCATGTGGTCGATTTCATCGATGTCCAGCGGCTCGGCTTTCCCTGGGTGTTCAACATCGCCGACAGCGCCATCAACATCGGCGTCGCCCTGCTGCTGCTCGAGAGCCTGTTCGCCCCGAAAGCGCCGCCGTCGTCGGCGATCGGTGGCGAGTTCGACGGCGAATGAGGTATCGGATCGGCCGACGCGGCAGCCGTGATCCTGGCTGGCGCCCTCCATCATCTTTCAGGACGATGACGTTCATGCGCGTGCGGTTCCTCCTCGCGGCTCTTCTTCTCGCCGGGGCCGGCGGGCTCGCCGGCTGCAAGTCGGCCAGTCAGGCGCTCGGCATCAGCAAGGTGCAGCCGGACGAGTTCCGCGTCGTCACCAAGGCGCCGCTCACCTTGCCGCCCGACTATTCCCTGCGCCCGCCGATGCCCGGCGAACCCCGGCCGCAGGAGCTGCAGCCCGAGAGCGCCGCCCGCCAGGCGCTGCTCGGCGAGCGCAACGCCGAAGCCCGCTCCGAGGGCGAGCGTCTGCTGGCCAGCCGGGCCGGCGCCGACAAGGCCGACCCGCTGATCCGCTACGTCGTCGACGACGACTTCGGCTCCCTGGCGCACAAGGATCGCGGCTTCGCCGACTGGGTGATGTTCTGGCGCAAGGGCCAGCCGCCCAGCGCCCCCTCGCAGACCGCCGCGGCGGCCGGCGCGGAGACGCCCGTCGCCATCGACCCGGCCGCCGAGGCCCGCCGCATCCAGGGCTTGACGGGAAACCAGCAGGTCGTCATCGCCCGCCGCACCTCGAACAAGGTGAAGCTGCCGGGGCTATGAGCCTGCGCGCCGGCGGAACGGATATTTATCCATCAGAACACCCCCCCCGCCCCCCACCTCGCCATAGCGGTGCACGCGCACGCCGAGCACCAGGGCGAAGCCGACCATCATGGTGATCATCACCGTGCCGCCGAAGGAGAGCAGCGGCATGGGCACGCCGACCACCGGGGCGAGGCCCATGACCATGGCGCCGTTGATCAGCACGCACAGGGCGAAGGTGACCGTCACCCCGGCGGCGGCGAGGCGGCCGAAGTGGCTGTGCGCCAGCGCCGCCATGCGCAGGGCCATGAGGATGGCGGCGGCGTAGAGCGCCAGCAGGGTGGCGCAACCCACGAAGCCGAACTCCTCGGCGAGGCTGGCGAAGATGAAGTCGGTGGATTTCTCGGGCAGGAAGTTGAGCTGGCTCTGGCTGCCGAGCCCCAGCCCCTTGCCGAGCAGGCCGCCGGAGCCGAGCGCGATCTTCGACTGGATGATGTGGTAGCCGGCGCCGGACTTGTCGGCCTCGGGATTGAGGAAGGTGAGCAGGCGGGCGCGCTGATAGCCCTTCAGCACGAACAGGAAGGCGGCCGGCACGACGGCGCCGAGCGCCAATGCGGCGAGCGCGACGAGGCGCAGGCTCAGGCCCGCCAGGATCATCATGGCGACGCCGGTGGCGGCGATCAGGATCGCGGTGCCGAGATCGGGCTGGTGGGCGACCAGCGCCGCCGGCAGGGCGATCAGGCCGAGCGGAATCAGCAGGCGCCAGGAATGATGCGCCTTCTCCAGCGGCAGGCCATGATAGAAGCGCGCCAGCGCCAGGACGACGCCGATCTTGACGATCTCCGAGGGCTGCAGGCGCACGTGGGCGATATCCAGCCAGCGCTTGGCGCCCAAGCTCGAGTGGCCGATCGCCGCGACGGCCAGCAGCAGCAGGATGCCGAGGGCGTAGGTCGGCCACGCCGCCGCGTACCAGACTCGTACGTCGAGGAGGGCGAGGGCGATCATCAGCATGAGGCAGAGGGCGAACAGGCCAATGTGCTTCCACGCCCAGGGCGACCAGCTCTGGCCGGCGATGGAATAGAGCATCAAGGAGCCGATCGCCGCTATGGCGGTCAGCACGGCGCAGAAACGCCAGTCGACGCGTGCGAGCCGGCCGGAGAGGCTCTCCGCCTCGCCATGGCGCACGATCGTCGGGACGCTCACGCGGCGTTGGCTGCCGGAGCGCCGGCCTCCTGGCCGGCTCTTCGTGTGCCGGCGTGGACGCCGGCGCTCCGTGAGTCGGACACGGGGGCGGCCGGCGGCTGGACGATCCGGGCGCGGACCTCGGGGTCCTTCAGCAGGGCGACGCGCATGATCTCGCGCGCCTTGGGCGCGGAGGCGTCGGCGCCGAAGCCGCCGTGCTCGACCAGCACGCTCATGGCGTACCGGGGATCGTCGGCCGGAGCGAAGGCGATGAACCAGGCGTGGTCGCGCAACGCCCAGGCGCCTTGCGCCCCGTGCGCGCCGCGGCCGCCCTTGTAGGAGTGCGACTGGGCGGTGCCGGTCTTGCCGGCCATGCGCACCGGGCCGAAGCCGAGATCGGCGACGCCATTGGCCGCCGCCGTGCCGCTGGTCACCACCGCCGCCATGGCGTCGCGGATGAAGGCGAGGTGATCGGGATCGACGCCGAGCGCCGGGGCGCGGCCGCCAGCCAGCGCGGTCGCCTCGCCTACCGAATGGACGAGCCGCGGCCGCAGCGCCACCTGGCCGTTGGCCAGCCGCGCCGCCTGCACCGCCAGCTGCAGGGCGTTGACCGAAAGATACCCTTGGCCGATGCCCATGCTCGGCGTCTCGCCGCCGTGCCAGACGGGATCGCGCGGAAAGGCGCGGCGCTTGTAGGCGGTGTCGGGCACGATGCCGGGCTTCTGGCCCGGTATGCCGATGTCGAAGGTGTCGCCGAGGCCGAAGGCGCGGGCCATCTCCGCCATCCGGTTCGGGCCGACCGCGAGCGCCGTCTGGTAGAAATAGATATCGCACGACAGCTTGATCGCGTCGTGCATGTTCAACGTGCCGTGCGCCTTGTCGCAGCCCCACGGCCGACCGCCCCAGAACCACACCTTGCCGCAGGTGTGGGTGGTCGACGGATCGATCCCTTGCTTCAGCGCCGCCAGCGCCACGAGCGTCTTGAAGGTCGAGCCCGGCGGATAGGTGGCGGTGAGCGCCTTGTTGTAGAGCGGCTTGTGGTCGTAGCCGGCCAGCGCCTGATACTGCGGCTTGGTCAGGCCCTTGACGAACAGGTTGGCGTCGAAGCTCGGGGCCGAGAACAGGCACAGCACGTCCCCCGACCGGCAGTCGAGCATCACCGCCGCGCCGCTGTCCTCGCCGAACACCTCCACGGCGCGGTTCTGAATGTCGGCGTCGAGGGTGAGACGGATCGGCGCGCCGGGCGCGGCGGCGACGTCGCCGGCCGGATCGTGGCCGACCACCCGTCCCTTCACGTCCACCTCGACCTTGCGCGCCCCCGGCCGACCGCGCAGGTCGAGATCGTAGCTCTTCTCGATGCCCTGCTTGCCGATGCGGAAGCCGGGGTTGAGCAGGATCGGGTCGGCGTTCGGACCGGTCTTGGCCACGTCCTTGGCGCTGACCTTGGCGACGTAGCCGATGACGTGGGCGAAGGCCCCGGTGAACGGATAGACGCGCACCTCGCCCATGTCGGCGGTGACGCCGGGCAGCTCCGGGGCGCGGGCGTTGATCGCGGCGAACTGCTCCCAGCTCATGTCCTCGACCAGCGTCACCGGCGCCTTGCGCGGCGCGTCCTCGATATCGGCCCGCAGGCGGGAGAGGCGGGCCGGCTCCATCGGGATCAGCTCGGCGATGCGCGCCAGGATGGCGGGGATGTCGGTCGTCTCGTCCTTGGCCAGCAACAGGCGGAAGTCCGGCCGGTTCGAAGCCAGCACCACGCCGTCCCGATCGAGGATCAGCCCGCGCGGCGGGGTGGTCAGCTGGAACTGGAAACGGTTGTGTTCCGAGAGCATGCGATAGCGGCCGGCCTCGATGACCTGGAGCTGCACCAGCCGGCCGGCCAGCGCCGCCGTCCCCAGCGCCGCGGCGCCGCCGAACAGGAAGGCGCGCCGATGGAACACCCCCTGGCGTTCGGTGGGCAGATCAGCGGACATGGGCCGCTTCATAGCGTTGCACGAGGCGCCAGGCGAAGGGGAACAGGGCGGCGGTGGCCAGCCATTGCCAGGCGACCGCGGCCGGGTCGGCGATGACCCCGGCGCGGACGAAGGTCAGGGCGAGGCCCACGGCCAGGGCGGCGGCGCAGGCCAGGGCGTATCCACCCCAGGCGAGGCCGACGGCGCCGTCCAACAGTGTCTCGGCCAGAACGAAGCTCGTCGCATAGGCCGCGATCAGGCAGGCGGCCCAGAAACCGAGCGGCGCGCGCCACAGGAGATCGAGCGCCAAGCCGACGACCACGAGCGCGACCGGGGCCATCAGCGAGGGGCGGATCAGCGCCCAGGCGAAGGCCGGCGCGCAGGCGAACACCGGCTCGGGGAGGGCGAGGCCAAACAGGCGCGCCGGCGCGGCGAAGGCGAGGCTTGCCAGCAAGGCGAGCGCCGCGGGCGACCAGCAGCCAGGCGAGGAGGCTGGGCGGCGCGGTGGGGCGGCGTTTCACCGTCCGGCAACCGGCGTCTTGGCGACCGGCGTCGCGGCGCCTGCCTCGCGTCGCGGGCTTGCGCCGGGGTCGTCGCGACGGCCGGCGGCGCCGCCGGCGGTTCGGTCGCCGGGCTCGGCAGCGGCCCGGCGGCGGGCGGCGCGACCTGGGCGAAGGAGGTGAAGAGCAGGATGTCGACGAAATCGATCGGGGCGGCGTCGCTGTCGAGCGCCACCCGCCAGGCGCCATCCAGGCCGCGCACCACCTCGCCGACCGCCAGGCCGCGCGGGAAGACGCCGCCGTCGCCGCTGGTCAGCACCCGGTCGCCGAGCCTCAGGCCGAGATGGGCGCGCAGGAACTGCAGCGATGGATTGGGCCCGCCGTCGCCGGCCAGGATCGCGCGGCCGTTGACCCGCGGCAGCAGCACCGGGACGCGGCTCACCGGGTCGGTGAGCAGCAGGATGCGGCAGGCGTGCGCGGCGACGCCGGTCACCCGGCCGATCAGCCCATGCTCGCTCAGCGCCGGATTGCCCTCGCCGACGCCGCGATCGGCGCCGACGTCGGCCAGCCGCGACTGGCTGAACGGGCCGCGCGATTCCAGGATGGTCCGGGCCGCGACGAGGGGAATTGGCGGATCGGTGCGCACCTCCAGCAGGCTTCGCAGCCGGGCGTTTTCCTGCGCCAGGCCGAGGGCGGTGTCGCGCCAGCCGCGCATGACGATCAGCTCGCGCCGCAGCGCGGCGTTTTGCGACCCGGCGTCGATGTAGGCGGCGATCCCGTCACCCGCCCCGCCGAGCGCCCGGAACGGCGCCGCCCAGGCGCTCGCCACCGGCGCCGCCGCCGCGTCGAAGCCGGCCCGGCCCGCCGCGCTCGAGCCCTCGCCGGCGCGCAGCGACCAGGCGAGCAAGCCGACCGCGACGAGCGCCGCGAGCGCCAGCCCCGCCAGGGCGCGCCAGCTGGCGCGCGGCCGAGGATCGGAAAAGGCGCCGTCTCTTAGAGGCAGAGCGAAACCCTCCTACCGAGCAACCCCTTCCGGAGGGAGCGGCCCATCGCGCCGGCGATGGCAGGGTGAGGGGCTACCCGGCTGGCTCGGCCACCCTCATCCTCTCACGCCCCGATCGGCTCGGGCCCTTCCGTCTCCGCGTGCGAAAAGGTCCCTAGGCTAGAATACGCTGTTTTCCAGCAGGCCCTTCATCCACTTGGGATGCTCCAGCACCTTGCCGCAACCGAGCGCCACGCAGGAGAGCGGGTCTTCGGCGATGGTCACCGGCAGGCCGGTGGCGTCGCGGATCTCCAGGTCGAGGCCGCGCAGCAGCGCGCCGCCGCCGGTCAGCATGATGCCCTTGTCGGAGATGTCGGCGGCCAGTTCCGGCGGGGTCGCCTCCAGCGCCACCTTGACCGCCTCGATGATCTGCGAGGCCGGCTCGGCGACCGCGTCGGCGGCCTGCTTCTCGCTGATCCGCACCTCGCGGGGCACCCCTTGCATCAGGTCGCGGCCCTTGACGTCCATGGTCAGGCCGACGCCGTCTTCCGGCGAGCGGGCGGTGCCGATCTCCTTCTTGATCCGCTCGGCGGTGGTCTCGCCGATGAGCAGGTTGTGATGGCGGCGCATGTAGCTGATGATCGCCTCGTCCATCTTGTCGCCGCCGACCCGGACGCTGCGGGTGTAGACGATGCCCGAGAGCGACAGCACCGCGACCTCGGTGGTGCCGCCGCCGATATCGATCACCATCGAGCCGGTCGGCTCGTGGATCGGCAGGCCGGCGCCGATCGCCGCGGCCATCGGTTCGTACATCAGCCCCACCTGGCGGGCCGAGGCGTTTAGGCAGGAATCGTTGATCGCCCGCCGCTCCACGGCGGTGGCGCCGGACGGCACGCAGATGATCACCTTGGGGTTCACGAAGGTCTTGCGGTTGTGCACCTTGCGGATGAAGTATTTGATCATCTCCTCGGCCACTTCGAAGTCGGCGATGACCCCGTCGCGCATTGGTCGGATCGCCTCCATGTGGCCGGGCGTGCGGCCAAGCATCTGCTTGGCTTCCGTCCCGACGGCGAACACCGTCTTCTTGCCGCCCGAGGTGCGCAGCGCCACCACTGACGGCTCGTTCAGCACGATGCCCCGGCCCTTCATGTAGACCAGGGTATTGGCCGTCCCCAGATCGATGGCGATATCCTGGGAAACGATGCCGAACAGGGATGAGAACATCTAGGCTCGCTTGAGAAAAAGAGATGGCCGGCGCGGGCGCGCGACAAACCGCCTCGCGTGAGTGCGCCCGAGCGAGCGTCGCGGGGTCTCCTGCCTTGGCGGAGCGGCGAATTCAAGGCCTTAAGGACTCGCGCGGCGGATCGGCCGCCGGCTCTGGCCGAGCGGCTTGGGCGAGGGGCGATTCGGCGCCTAAGCTCGCGCCATGCTGGCGGGCGCGCTCTTCGCCGAGGACTACCTCAAGGAGGGGGTGCGCGACCAGCCCGGTCACGGCGCGTGCGCCGGGCTGGCGGCGGAGCTCGGCGACTGGCTGAGGGCGCGGTTCGGCGAGGCGAACGCCGGCCTCAACGAGGCGCAGACCGAGGACCGGATCATCCGGCCGTTGCTCGATCGGCTCGGCTGGACGGATCTGCGCCTGGTGCAGGCGGCGGCGACCAGCCAGGACATTCCCGATTACCTCCTGTTTGCGGATGCCGCGGCGTTCGCCAGCGCCGGCCCGCTGCCGGACCGCGAGAAATATCGCCACGCGATCGCCGTGGCCGACGCCAAGGCGTGGAAGATCGGCCTCGATCAGCGCGGCGGCGGGGCGGCGCACAACGAGACGCCGGCCGGCCAGGTGCTGCGCTACATGGATCGCGCCGCCGCCCGCTCGCCGGCCTGTCGCTGGGGCATCCTGACCAACGGGCGCGTCTGGCGCCTGTATTGGCAGGGCTCGGCCGACCGGCTGAGCGCCTTCTTCGAGGTCGATCTCGCCGCCGTCCTCGGGCTCGCCCCGCCCGCCGCGCCGCTGTTCGGCGTCGCGCTGCCGCCGCACGACGCGCTCACCCTCTTCCTGCTGTTCTTCCGCCGCGAGGGCTTCGGCGAGGCGCAGAGCCTGGCCCTCGACGAGGGCCGCCGGTGGGAAGCCCGCGTCCGCGAGGATCTCGCCGCCACGGTGTTCGAGACGGTCTATCCGGGCTTGATCCGGGCGCTGATCGCCGGCGATCCGGCGCGGCCGGTCGCGTTGACGGCGGAATACCTGGCGGAGGCGCGCGAGGCGGCCCTCACCCTGCTCTACCGCCTGCTGTTCGTGCTCTACGCCGAGGATCGCGATCTGCTGCCGCGCCGCGACCGCCGCTTCGCCGACTATTCCTTGAGCGAGCTGCGCGAGCGCATCGGCGAGCGGATCGATGTCGCCTTCCTGTTCTCCGGCAAGGCCGACGATCTGTGGCGCCGGGCCGTCAACCTCTTTCGCCTGATCGACGAGGGCGAGGACACGCTGGGCGTGCCCGGCTACAACGGCAAGCTGTTCGCTCCGGACCGCGGGCCGATGCTCGGCCGGGCGCGGCTCGGCGACAAGGATTTCGCGCCGCTGCTCGACGCCCTGTCGCGGCGGCTGGAGAAGGGAGTCCGCCGGCGGATCAACTACCGCGACCTTTCGGTCCGCCAGCTCGGCAGCATCTACGAGCGGCTGCTGGTCTACGAACCCGTCGCTGATCCGGCCGCCGAGGCCGGCGTCGCCATTCGCCTGAACCCCTTCGCCCGCAAGGGTTCGGGCAGCTACTACACCCCCGACCTGCTGGTCCGCCTGATCATCGAGCGCACCTTGAAACCGCTGGTCGCCGAACGGCTCGCCGCCTTCGAGGCCGCCGTTGAGCGGGCCGGCGACGGCCGGCTCGATCCGGACAACCGGCGCGCCTGGCTGAGCCAGGCCGATCCGGCGAGCGCCATTCTGTCGCTCAAGATCATCGATCCGGCGATGGGCTCGGGCCACTTCCTCGTCGATGTGATCGACTGGCTGGCCGCCGAGGCCTTCACCGCCATGGGCGGGGCGGAACGCAAGGCCGAAGCCCTCGGTATCGACTGGCGCTCGCCGCTGGCGGCCGAGCTGCAAACGCTGCGCGAGCGGCTGTCGGGCGAGGCGGCGGCGCATGGATGGGCGATCCAGGCCGAGCAGCTCAGCGACGCCAACCTCGTCCGCCGCCTGGCGCTCAAGCGCTGCGTCTTCGGCGTCGACAAGAACCCGATGGCCGTCGAGCTCGCCAAGGTGTCGCTGTGGCTGCACACCTTCACCGCCGGCGCGCCGCTCTCCTTTCTCGACCACCATCTGCGCTGCGGCGACAGCCTCTATGGCGAATGGGTCGACGAGGTGGTCCGCGAGGCCGGGTCGGAGGCCGACGGCCGCAGGAACGGCGCGAACGGCAATCCGATCGCCGGCGCCGGCCTCTTCCTTGGGCCCGCCGTCCAGAAGGCTCTGGCGACCGAGACCGCCATGCGCGCCATCGAGGCGCTGTCCGACGGCGTGCTGAGCGAGGTCGAGGAGAGCGCCCGCCGCTTCGCCGAGGTCGAGGAGGGCGTCGCCCTGCTCAAGGGCTTCCTCGATTTTCGCCAGGCGCTGCGCTGGATGAAGCTCGGGCCGGACGATCACACGGCCTTGGGGGCCCTGCTGCACGGCGCCTTTGGCGATCCGCTGCGCGTCATCGCCGGGCTCGAGCCGCTGAAGGCCCCGCCCGGCGCCGCCGATCTCGCCGAGACCGCCTCCCTCATCGAGCTGGAGGCGGCGCCGGAACAGATGTCGCTGCTGCCCGGCGCGGCCGGCGCCCGCGATTTCTTGCGCGCCCGCCGGCTGCTCGACGCCGCCCGCGCCCTCGCCGCCGAGCAGCGCTTTCTCCATTGGCAGGTCGCCTTCCCCGGCGTGTGGCGCGGCTGGGCGAGCGCGCGGACCGGCGGCTTCGACGCGGTGATCGGCAATCCGCCGTGGGACCGGATGAAGATGCAGGAGGTGGAGTGGTTCGCCGAGCGCGCCCCGGCCATTGCCCGCCAGGTGCGCGCCGCCGACCGCAAGCGCGCCATCGACGCCCTGCGCGCCACGGACGATCCCCTCGCCGCCGCCTACGACCTGGCGCGGGAGCGGGCCGAGCAGGCCATGGCCGTGGCGCGCGGCTGCGGCGCCTATCCGCTGCTGTCGCGCGGCGACATCAACCTCTATTCCCTGTTCGTCGAGCGCGCCCAGGCGCTGATCGAGCTCCGAGGCGCCGCCGGCCTCCTCACCCCCTCGGGCATCGCCAGCGATCTGACCGCCGCGCCCTTCTTCAAGAGCCTTTCCACTGCCGGCCGGGTGCTCGCCGTTCTCGATTTCGAGAACCGCCGCGGCGGCGGCCGCGAAGCCTTCTTCCCGGACGTCGACAGCCGCTTCAAGTTCTGCGCCTTCATCGCCGGCGGGCCGATGCGCACGGCCGAGGCGGCGGAATGCGCCTTCTTCCTGCGCGACGCGCCGGCGCCGGACGATCCGCGCCTCTTCCGCCTGACGCCGGCCGACTTCGCCCGGGTCAATCCCAACACCGGCACGGCGCCGATCTTCCGCTCCGCCCGCGACGCCGCCATCACCCGCGGCGTCTACGAGCGCTTGCCGGTGCTGGTCGACCGCTCCTCCGGCGCGAGAGGTAAAGGCCTGGCCGGTCAAGTACATTCGACATGTTCGACATGACCAACGACAGCCACCTGTTCTGGTCGCGCGCCCGCCTGGAGGCGGAGGGCGCCTACCGATCGGCGCCGGCCGCTGGGCCAAGGGCGAGCGGCGCTGGGTTCCGCTCTACGAAGGCAAGATGGTTCAGGCCTTCGACCACAGGGCGGCGAGCGTTGAGTAAACACCGCCAATCTGCATCGGCCCGCTCAGGCGAAGGAAGCCACCACGACGCAGCGCAGATGAGGATGCCTCCTGATTCCGGAGCCCCAGTACCGCGTCGAGATCGTCTCCCTTGCCGATTACCCGCAATACGGCTGGTATCGTCGGTTTCAAAGAAATTACTTCCACCACAAACACCCGCACATTCATTTCTGCGCGATCGTGCCTCCAGCTGCCTTGGTGGACTTGGCATATCACAGCTACCGCTCTTGCTACCTGGCGAAGGATCGATCCGCAGCGATTGTCATGTCTCTGACGGGCAACTACGAACTATTTGCCTTCGACTACGTTGTACGACAGAAGATTACAGGGGCAGACCCTCAACTGGTTCATCGTCGAGCAACTCCCCGTGGTCCCCGCCGCCGCCTACGAACGCGCCTTCGGCCCCAAGACCGCCGGCGACATCGTTCGCGACCATGTCCTGCGCCTCTCCTACACCGCGCACGATCTCGCCGACTTCGCCCGCGACCTCGGCCATGTCGACGCGGAGGGAAACGTCCTGCCGCCGTTTCGCTGGGACGAAGCGCAACGCCGCCAGCTGCGCGCCCGCCTCGATGCGCTCTACTTCATTCTCTACGGCATCACCGATCCGGGCGATGTCGATCACGTGCTCGCCAGCTTCCCGATCGTCGAGCGCAAGGATCGCGCCGCCCACGACGGCGTCTATCTGACCCGCGAGCTCATCCACTGGCACATGAAGGCCCTGGCCGCGGGCGATACCGACCGCGACGCCCCCGAGGGGGACCTCGTGGCGCGCGCCTCGCGCGCATCGGAAATAAAGCCGACCCGAGGCCGGCGCTCCATGGGATGATCAGGCCGTCCGCGCCAGCGCCGCGACGATCGCGCCGGCGATCTCGCCGATCTGGCCCTCGTCGATGATCAGCGGAGGCGACAGCGCGATCGTCTCGCCGGTGACGCGGACGAGGACGCCGGCCTCGAAGCAGCGCTGGAACACCTCGGCGGCGCGGGCGCCCGGCGCGCCGTCGCGCGGCGCGAGTTCGATGCCGGCGACGAGGCCGAGGTTGCGGACATCGATGACGTGCGGCTGGCCGCGAAGGCCGTGCACCGCCTCGGCGAAGGCGCCTTCCAGGCGGGCGGCGCGGGCGAAGAGGTCCTCCTCGGCATAGACCTCCAGGGCGGCGAGGCCGGCGGCGCAGGCCAGCGGGTGGGCGGAATAGGTATAGCCGTGGAACAGCTCGATGCCGGGCGCCGCGCCCTCGACGATGGCGTCGTGGACGGCCTCGCTGGCCAGCACCGCCCCCATCGGCACGGCGGCGTTGGTCAGGCCCTTGGCCAGGGTGATCAGGTCGGGCGTGACGCCGAAGCGCTCGGCCGCCGTCGCCGCGCCGAGCCGGCCGAAGCCGGTGATCACCTCGTCGAAGATCAGCAGGATGCCATGGCGTCGGCTGATGTCGCGCAGGCGCTCGAGGTAGCCGACCGGCGGGGCGAGCACGCCGGTCGAGCCGGCCAGCGGCTCGACGATCACCGCGGCGATGGTCTCGGCGCCATGCAGGGCGACGAGGCGCTCGAGATCGTCGGCGAGATCGGCGCCCTTCGGCGGCTGGCCGCGAACGAACCTTTGGTCCGGGTCATGGGTATGCCGCAGATGGTCGACGCCGGGCAGCAGGGCGCCATAGGCCCGGCGATTGTTGACGATGCCGCCCACCGAAATGCCGCCGAAGCCGACGCCGTGATAGGCGCGCTCCCGGCCGATCAGTCGGGTGCGCGATCCCTGGCCGATGGCGCGCTGATAGGCGAGGGCGATCTTCAGGGCCGTATCCACCGCCTCCGAGCCGGAGTTGGTGAAGAACACCCGCCCCAGGCCTTGCGGGGCGATCGCCGCCAGCCGGTTGGCCAGCTCGAAGGCCAGCGGGTGTCCCATCTGGAAGGTGGGGGCATAGTCGAGTTCGGCCGCCTGGCGCTGGATCGCCTCGACGATCCGTTTCGCGGCCGTGGCCGGCGTTGACGCACCACAGGCCGGCGGCGCCGTCGAGGATCGCCCGGCCGTCCGGCGTGAAATAATGCATGCCCTCGGCGCGGGCCAGCAGGCGCGGCGCCGCCTTGAACGCCCGATTGGCGGTGAACGGCATCCAGAAGGCGTCGAGGGAGTTGCGGCGGCTGGCGGCGGTGGGCGAGGCGTCATCCATCGGCGGGCGCCTTCTTAGTAGCGGAAGTTGGCCGAGAGCCCGACCGTGCGCGGCCGGAAGGTCGTCGCCTCATAGAGCGTGGTCGCCGAATCCTGGTGCGTGAGGTTCAGCTGCGGATGGGCGTCGAACAGGTTGTCGGCATAGAGAGCCACATCCCACTTGTCGAAATTCACGCCCAGGCGCGCGGAAAACAGGTTGGTCGCCGGATTGGGAACCAGGCCGGAGTCGTAGAAGGCGGTGCCCGGATCCTCGGTGGGGATCGGCGTCGTGCGCTTGCTGTTGTACTCGTAGTCGACCCGCAGATAGCCGTCGCGAGCCGCGATCGGGAAGTTCACCTGTGCGCCCAGGGTGACCGTCCAGGGCACGACATCCAGGGAATCGCCCTTGACGTTGAGAATGTCGCCGTTGGCGTCGAGCGCCGTCTGGGTGAACTTCGCATTGGTGTAGCCGACGCTCGCCTCGAGATTGAGCGCGTGGATCGGCGTCCACGCCGCCTGCAGGTCGAACCCCTTGCTCACCGCCTCGCCGGCGTTGGTGGTGAACTGAATGCCGCACACCGGCACATAGAAGGCCTGCTGAATGTTCGACCACTTGATGTAGTAGGCGCTTCCCGAAACCTGCAGGGTGCGGTCGAAGAACCGATCCTTGCTGCCGACCTCATAGCTCCAGACGCTGTCGGAATTGTATGAGGTCGGAAAGCCCGTGCCGCAGTTGGGCGGCAAGGGGGGAGTCGCCCCGCCGATGCGGTAGCCTTTGGCGATGGTCCCGTAGATCATGTCGTCCGATGTCAGCTGGTAGGAGAGGCTGACCTTCGGCGTGAACGGCTGCTCGGCCTTTGACCCGCGCGCGAGGCCGCCGTTCCGATAGGTCGGCGGACCGCCGAGCAGATCCTGCGGCCCATCGTTGGTGTTCTGGAAGGCGTAATAGGTCCAGGCGTACCGTAGCCCGACCTCCAGCTTCAATTTTTCGGTCAAGAGGTAGGTGACGTCGGCGAAGAACGCCGTCTGCCGGTCCTTTGCCCGCGTGTTGTTGATGTAATCATCCCCGTTGGGAAGGAGATTTTCACCCCAAGCGGTAATCATGTCCTCATTCCACAGCAATTGTGTCAGCTGGGGAAGTTGCGGATCGTGAATTTCCTCCTTGCTCTGCTGGCGATCGAACGCATAGAACAGACCGGCGGTCCACTGCAGGCGGGACGCCGCGTCGGTCGACTGGATGCGGATTTCCTGAGTGAAGTTCTGCTGAGCGTTCTGGATCGTGTTCCAGGCATAGTAGTTGGGGAACTGCGGCAGGTGGGGACCGGTCGGGGTCAGCAGAGGAAAGAAGGCGCCGCAGTTGTTGGTGCACGCATTCCCCTGCGGGTCCGTTGGGTATGGCAGGCCATACTGGTTGATGGCCGGATCCGATGACAAGAAGTGCTGGAAAAACGACAAATTATAGAGCGTGCCGCTATAGCCGCCGACCTGCTCGAAACGATTGTAATAAGAGGTGTTGGAGATGATCTTGGCCTTCGGCAGGCTGTACTCGATCTTCAGGGTCGGCAGCAGGAAATGGTCGGCGTCCGGCTGCCGGTCGGGGGTGCCGTTCAGGAACTTGCCGGCGCTGGGGTCGGAGATCGACACCCAGTAGTTGTCGTAATTGTGCTGGTCACGGCGCTGGTAGTCGACGCCGGGCGTGATCAGCAGCTGCGAGGTCGGCGCCCAGCTCAGCGCGGCGCGCAGCACATAGGTGTCGACATAGTTGGCGTTGGCCTCGGTGGTCGCCAGCGTCTGATAATCGACCCGGTCGATCCAGCCGCCGTCGCGACGGCCCCAGGCGCTCACGCGGAAGCCGAGCTTGTCCTCGACGATGGGCCCGCCAAAAGCGAGACCGGCTTCGTAGTCCGGCGAACCACCCTCGGTCAGGGCCCCCTCGAGATGACCCATGGCGCTGAAGTGGGTCAGGCTCGGCTGGGTGGTGATGTAGCGCACGGTGCCGCCTTCGCTGCCGGCGCCGAACAGGGTGCCTTGCGGTCCGCGCAGCACCTCGACCCGCTGCAGGTCGAACACCGCCGGCAAGGTGTTGTTGGCGTTGAGCCCCAGATTGCGGATCTGCACCGGCGTGTCGTCGATGTAGATGCCCGTGGTGCCCGAGCCGGCCGTCGAGCTGATCCCGCGGATCGAGATATCGTGGCTTTCGCTGTCGAAAGTGACGCCCGGGGTGAATTTGGCGATGTCGGCGAAGCTCTTGATGTTGAGCACATCCATCTTCTTGGCGGTGAAGGCGCTGACGCTCTCGGCGACCTTGCTGAGCGATTCCTCCTTGCGCGTCGCGGTGACCACCACCTCGCCGACCTCGGTGGCGTTGGCCCCGTGGATCGAGGTGTTGGCCGATTGGCCCTGCGCCTGGGCATGAGCGACGCCGACCGCCACGGCGGGAGCGATCAGCGCCGACGCCGCCATCAGCCTCGCCATCCAACTCGTCCGCATGTCGCCTCGCCCTCCGTCACCTTTCGACGGGCGAGAATCCCCCGCCGGCCCCTTCGCCGTCAAGGGACTGTGATCACATGGCTGGCGCGCCGGCGTGCTTCGCGGTAAGCTTCGCCCTTGGATCACTAAAGAACCGGGAGCGCCCGGACGCCCTGGCCGCGAAAGCCGGCGTCCTTGCATGCCGAAGAAAAAGAAGTCAGCCGAACTGGCCGCCACCCAGGGTCCGGTCGCCAATCTGTCGGAGGCGCGCGCCTGGGCGTCCGCCCGCCGCGTCACCGAGATCGAGTGCCTGGTGCCGGATCTGGCGGGCGTCGCCCGCGGCAAGATCATGCCGGCCGCCAAGTTCTTCGACGACACCGCCATGGCGCTGCCCTCGTCGATCTTCATGCAGACGATCAGCGGCGAATACCCCGACGAGAGCGACGACTTCCGCTACGATCCTTCCGACGGCGACATCGTGCTGCGGCCGGATTTCTCCACCCTGACCGCCGTGCCGTGGGCGAGCGATCCGACCGCCCAGGTGATTCACGACGCGGTGTTTCACGACGGCCGCGCCGTCGAGATCGCGCCCCGGCAGGTGCTGCGCCGGGTGGTCGGCTTCTACCAGGAGCAGGGCTGGCGCCCGGTGGTGGCGCCGGAGCTGGAGTTCTACCTCGTCAAGCGCAACACCGATCCGGATTACCCGCTGGAGCCGCCGATCGGCCGCTCCGGCCGGCCGGAAGCCGGCCGGCGCTCCTATTCCATCTCGGCGGTCAACGAATTCGATGATCTCTTCGAAGACATCTACGCCTTCGCCGAGGCCCAGGCGCTGGAGGTCGACACCCTCATCCACGAGGAGGGGGCGGCGCAGATGGAGATCAACCTGCGGCACGGCGATCCGATCATGCTCGCCGACCAGGTGTTCCTGTTGAAGCGCACCATCCGCGAGGCAGCGCTCAAGCACGACATCTACGCCACCTTCATGGCCAAGCCGATCGCCCACGAGCCGGGCTCGGCGATGCACATCCACCAGTCGGTCGTGGACGCGGCGAGCGGCCAGAACATCTTCACCGGCCCGGACGACAAGCCGACGGCGGCCTTCTTCCACTTCATCGCCGGCCAGCAGCGCTATCTGCCGGCGGTGACCTGCATGATCGCCCCTTACGTCAACTCCTACCGCCGCCTGGTGCGCGGCGCCTCGGCGCCGGTGAACGTCTGCTGGGGCTACGACAACCGCACCACCGGGCTGCGCGTGCCCCCCTCCTCGCCGGACAATCGGCGGGTGGAGAACCGCGCGCCGTCGTCGGACGCCAACCCCTATCTGGCGCTCGCCGCCTCCCTCGCCGCCGGCTACCTCGGCCTGACACACAAGCTCACCCCGAGCGAGCCGGTCTCCGGCATCGCCCGTTCGGAGGAGTTCGATCTGCCGGTCGGCATCCTCGAGGCGGTCGACCTGTTCGAGGACAGCGAAGAGGCGGTCGAGATGTTCGGCCGCCCCTTCGTCACCACCTTCGCCGCCGTCAAGCGCGCCGAGTTCGCCACCTTCATGCGCGTGATCAGCCCGTGGGAAAGGGAGTTCCTGCTGCTGAACGTGTGACGGCAAGGAGCGCGGACGCCCTCGTCCGCCGGAGCGCCGGCGTCCACCCCGGCAAGATTAAGGATGCCAGCGGGAGGCCAGCGCTCCAAAGGCTAGACCGCCAGCAGCTCCCCCACCGCCCGATGGGCCTGGTCGATGGCGCTGTCGGTGTAGGCGGCGGCGCCGGCGTCGGAGTTGGCGATGGCGATCCGGCCGAAGCGCGCGCGGCCGATCGACGTTGGGGCGCTGATCGTCCGGCATGTCCGGATCCCACAGGGCGTTCCACTCCGGCGCGTAGCCGTGCGGCCAGCGGTTGACGGTGATCGCCGTGATGTCGCGCGCCGGATCGAAGCCGCCGTCGGCGAGGGTGCGGCCGAGTTGATCGCGAATCTCGCGCTCGAAGTCGGCGAACGAGGTCGCCAGGAGTTCGTAGCGGCCGGCGCGGTTCTGGGCGAACTCCGAGAGCCCCGGCTTGCACGGCGTGCGGGTCATGTGGATCAGGATCGGCCGCTCCGGCGAGCGCTCGGCCGAGTAGCCGCCGATGTCGACCGGCCAGTTTAGCTGGAAGCTGCTCCAGTAGCCGCCCGGAGCGGTGACCGACCAGACGCCGAGCTTCCTGAACGCCGTCCAGTCGCGCAAGGCGACGCTGGTGTAGACCAGCGGCGTCTTCACCACCTCGTGCAGCGCCGCCTTCTGCCGCGGCGGCATCTCCGGGCACAGGTAGGGGATCATCATGTTCCACGAGGCGAGAATGGCGGCGCGGCCGCGCGCGCGGAACACCTTGCCGCCGCGGGCATAGGCGATCTCGACGCCTTCCGGTCGCGAGGCATCGCCGAGATTGCGGGCCCGCACGCAGGTGCTCGAGAGGCGGATGCGCACGGCGTTTCCCGGCCGATCCAGCCGCGCATAGTCGAACGGCGCGGTGACGATGTCCGTGGCCGTCGAACCCGGCGCGGCTCCGGGAACGAGGCCGCGCACCAGCAGCCGGGCGATCGAGGCGTTCCCGTCGGGGAAGTGGAAGGTGTAGGAGCCGCCCTGGACATAGCCGGCCGGCGTGTAGCTCATCCGCGGCGCCGGCGTCGGGGAGAGCTTCAGCCCCTTGAAGCCGGGCATGTAGAAGCCCCAGCAGTCGAGCGCCGAGATGGCGTCGATGCCCACTCCCCACTCGCCGTGAGTGCGGTTCTGGTAGAAGGGGATGACGCCAGGATCGACCTTGACCACCTTCAGCAGGTAGTCGCGGTAGCTGATCCGCGACAGGCGATCCTTGATCTCGGCCTCCGAGAGCCCCGGGTAGGGGTTCTCCTCGCCCAGCTCCACCCGTAGAATGTCGCGCTTGACCGGCGCGCTCAGTGGCGCGCGCTTCAGGAAATCCGGCCAGGAACCGCCCTGGCCAAAGTAGATCGCCGGGGCGCCGGTCACCAGGGCGTCGGTTCCGAAAGTCTCCTTGTCGAAGAAGATGGCGTGGCCGAGCCCCTGCTCGCGGTACATCGCCCGCTTGTCGCAGGTCGCCTGCAGCTTGACCGGATCGATGCCGAGCGCGCGGATCAGGCCATCGGCGACAGCGCTGTAGGGTCGCGGGCTGTCGATCATCAGCGTGCCGCCGTTCAGCAGATGCAGCTTGCCGCCCAGATGGAATTCGTTGCGCTTGGCGTGGCCGCCGAAGTCGTCGTGGTTGTCGAGGATGAGGATTCGCGCCTCCGGCCGCTCGCGCCGCCAGAACCACGCCGCCGACAGGCCGCTGATGCCGCCGCCGACGACGATCAGGTCATAGGCCTCGCCGGTCTCCTCGGGAGCGCCGGCTCCGGACCAGAAGTCGCCATCCCGCAGGCTGTGGGCCGTCTCGAACGAGCCGGCGTGGCTGCCGCGCAGGCCGGTGAGCAGCGGCGGATCGTAGCCCGGCGCGTCCTGCGGCCAGATCCCCGCCGCCAGGGCCGCCGGACCGCAGAGGCTGGCGCCCAAGGGTCACCGCGACGCCGTTGAGGAAGTCCCGCCGGTCGATCGCCCGGTCCATGCCGAGCCGCCGGTCGTCCGAACTCCGTCCCATGGACGCCATTCCCATCTGCTATCTCAGATGCGCAAAGCACCACCCGGGCGACCGCCACGTCAAGGGCCGGGTATGGACGACCTCAGTTCGCCTCCTTATCGGAGCGCCGGCGTCCACGCCGGCTCAAAAGAACAGGCCGGCTAAGGAGGCCGGCGCTCCAGGGAAGGCGCGCGTCACAGCCGGTCGCGCATCGCGTACCAGAGCATGCCGGCGAGGTGGAGCGGGCCGCGCAGCGCCGGGCCGCCGGGGAAGGGGGGCGGAGCGATGGCGGCGAACGACTCGAACCCGGGCGAGGGGCCGGCCGCCGCCTCGGCGAGCAGCTTGCCGGCGAGGGTGGAGAGGATCGCTCCCATCCCGCTGTAGCCGTGGGCGAAGAGGATCGCTCCCTCGCGGCCGAGGTGCGGCAGGCGGGTGCGCGAGATCGAGACGAGGCCGCCCCAGGCATGCTCGATGGCGACGCCCCGCAGCTGGGGAAAGACTCTCTCGAGATGCGGTCGGACGAAGGCGGCGATATCGGCCGGAGCATCGCGGCTGTAGCGCTCGCCGCCGCCGAACAGCAGCCGGCCATCGACGGTGCGGCGGTAGTAGTCGACGACGAACCGGCTGTCGGAGATCGCCACGTCGGTGGGGATCAGGCCGGCGGCGTCGGCGAGCGGCGCGGTGGCGACGACGTAATTGGCGACCGGCATGATCCGCCGCTCCACCGCCGGGGCGAGGCCTTGCAGCAGCGCGTCGCCGGCCAGCACCGCCTGATCGGCGACCACGGCGCCAGCGGCCGTGCATACCCGCACGCCGCCGCCGCCGTGCCGGGCGATGGAAACCGCGACCGACTCTTCGTGCAGCGTGGCGCCGGCGCCGGCCGCGGCGCGAGCGAGACCGAGCGTGTAGTTGAGCGTGTGGAAGTGGCCGCCGCGGCGGTCCAGCAGGCCGCCGGCATAGGGGTGATCGACATGGGCGCGCACCGCTCGGGCGTCGAGAAGGTCGACGTCGTGGTAGTCCATGACCCGCGTCAGGCAGGTCGCTTCTTCTTCCATGTGCCGCAGGTCGCGGGAACGGACGGCGGCGGCGAGGTGGCCGGTCTCCTTCAGGTCGCACGCGATCGCGAATTTGGCGATCAGCTCGCCGACCAGCGATCGAGCCTCGAGCGACAGCTGGAACAGCCGCCGCGCCCGCGTCTCGCCGAGCATGGCCGCCAACTCCGCCGCGCCCTTGCGCAGTCCCGGAATGATCTGGCCGCCGTTGCGTCCCGAGGCGCCCCAGCCGATCCGGCCGCCCTCCAGCAGCACCACGCGGGCGCCGCGCTCGGCGGCGTGCAGGGCGGCGGACAGGCCGGTGCAACCGCCGCCGACGATCACCAGATCGGCGCGCGTCTCGCCTCCCAGCGCTGCGTGGCGCGGCGCCGGCGCGGCCGTGGCGGCATAGTAGGAGCGCGCCATGCCAAGCTGATCGTTGAAGGCCACGGCGGCGGCGCCTAGACCTTCAGCAGCAGGTGGTCGCGCTCCCACGAGCTGATCACGCCCTGATAGGCCTCGAGCTCGGCTTCCTTGATGGCGGCGAAGGCGTTGCAGAATCCCTCGCCGAGCAGGGCGCGCACCGGCGCGCAGGCGCGGAAGCGTTCCAGCGCCTCTTCCAGGGTGCGCGGCAGGGTGCGGGGATACTGATAGGCGTTGCCGGTGACCTGCGGCGAAGGTTCGCGCCGCTCGACGATGCCGAGCCAGCCGGCCGCCAGCGTCGCGGCCATCGCCAGGTAGGGATTGGCGTCGGCGCCGGGCAGGCGATTTTCGATCCGCCGATTCTCGCGGTCCGACATCGGCGCGCGCAGACCGCAGGAGCGATTGTCCAGGCCCCATTGCACATTGATCGGCGCGCTGTGGCTCGGCCGCATCCGGCGGAAGCTGTTGACATTGGGCGCGAACAACGGGGCGATCTCCGGCAGCCAGGTCTGCAGGCCGGCGACGAAGTGCCCGAACATCGCGGTGTCCTCGCCCTTGGCGTCGGCGAAGAGCGTGTCGCCCGATCCGTCCGCCAACGATACGTGCAGATGCATGGCGCTGCCCGGTTGGGTCTCCATCGGCTTGGCCATGAAGGTGGCGTAGACGCCATGCGCCAGCGCGACCTGGCGGACGATGCGCTTGAACACCAGAACCTGGTCGCAGAGCGCCACCGGCTCGCCATGGACGAAATTGATCTCGAGCTGCGCGGCGCCCGATTCATGGATCATGGTGTCGACGGCGAGGCCGGCCACCTCCGAGTGCTCGTAGATCGCGTCGATGATCTCCTCGTACTCGTTGATCGCCTCGAGGCCATAGGGTTGCGGCGAGCTCTCCGGCCGTCCCGAGCGGCCGGCCGGCGGGGTGAGCGGCAGGTCGGGATCGGGATTGAGCGCGGTGAGGTAGAACTCGATCTCCGGGGCGATCACCGGCCGCCATCCCCTCTGGCGATACACATCGAGCACCCGCCGCAGCACCTGGCGCGGCGCCTGCGCCCAGGGCGAGCCGTCGCGGTGATGGCCGTCGGCGAAGACGAAGGCGGTGGGTGTTTTCAGCCCCGGCGCGAGAAACAGGCTCGATCTCGTCGAGCCGCAGCACCATGTCCGGGTCCTGATAGGCTTCGTCGTCGTCCGCATCGCCGGCATAGTCGCCGGTCACCGTCACCAGAAAGACGCTGCTCGGCAGCCGCAGGGCCCCGTCACGCTGTGACTGCAGCAGCTTGGCGGCCGGCAGCACCTTGCCGCGCGGCACGCCGTTCATGTCGGGCACCAGGAACTCGACCTCCGAGACGCCGCGCGCCTCCAGCCAGGTCTTCAGATCGGCCATGGGCCCCCACGCTCCGACGACACTCTTGAAAAGACAAGTGTGATAGCAGCACTGTCGCGCCCCGTCGCCATCGCCGTCGCGATCGCCATCGTCCGCCCAGCCACGACGCCGAAACCGGGAGCCGGAGCCGCCGCCTTGCCTCTCGACGACACCGCGCCCGCCGCCGCCGCCGTGGCGGCTCCCGACGCCCTGTTGCACGCCAGCGTCTACGAGGAGTTGCGCCGTCGGCTCATCACCGGGCTGATCATGCCGGGTGTCGGTCTGTCGACCCGCGGCTTGGCGCAGGAGATGGGCGTCAGCCAGATGCCGGTGCGCGACGCCCTGAGCCGCCTGGCCGCCGAGGGCGCGGTGCAGATCCGTTCCAAGCGGCGGATCGAGACGCCGCCGATGAGCGAGGCGCGGTTCAACGACCTGCTGCAGTGCCGCCTGCTGCTGGAGCCGGAGGCCGCCGTGCTCGCCCTGCCGCACCTGGACGCCGGGCGGCTTGAGCGGCTGGCCGGGATCGACGCGCGCATCGACCGGTCGATGGCCGATGGCGACGTTCTCGCCTACATGGCCGGCAACCACGCCTTCCATTTCACCCTTTATCACGCCAACCACCGCCCGACGCTCAATCGCCTGATCGAGACGCTGTGGCTGCAGTTCGGGCCGTTCATGCGCGTGGTCTACGGCCGCGTCGGCACGGCGAACCTGGTCGATCAGCACCGCCGCGCCCTGGACGCCATCGCCGCCGGCGATGGGCGGGCCTTGCGCGAGGCGATCGCGTCCGACATCGCCGACGGCATGGGCCTGATCGGAGCGCGCCGCTGGTCGGTCAATCGAGACGCGGGCGAGCCGTAGGACGGCAGCGGATCAGCCGTCCGCCGCCGCTCTTGTGGAAAGAGTAGCGGTCATGGCGACCGGCGGCTCTTGTGAGCGGCGCGCGCCCTATCAAGAGATCCGCTGTCGCCTCGAGCACAGTCGAGCCGTCGATTGGCCGCTCGACCGGCGGATGCGACAAATTGCCACTCGCGGGCAACGCTTAACCCTGGCTTGGCCAGGCTTGCGTTAATGGGATCCATGAAAGGTTCCGCTCCTGGACCGTGACCGGCCCGCTTGGCGCCAACTGTTGTGGAGTGATCGGCTAATGACCACATACGGAACAATTCTTACTTGAAAACCAAGGTAATCACTGGAACCTACGCGGCCGGCTATACTCTGTCGCCGGTCTATGCCGTGCTCAGCATCACGGCTGGCGGGTCGATCGGCGGATCGGGCCTGTACGCCGGCGCGAGCGCGACGATCGTCAACGGCGGCGCGATCGAGGCGCAAGGCGCCAGCGGGGCGAACGGCGTCGCCTTGGCCGCGGCCGGCGTCCTGACCAACGCGGCGGCCGGGGTGATCACCGGCGGTCTCGGGCGCGCCGGGGGCGCCGGGGGCATGGGCGTCAGCGCCGCGGCGACGGAGATGCTGGTCAATGCCGGGAGCATCGGCGGCGGGGCGGGCGGCGCCGGCGGCGCCGGCGCGGCGGGCGGCGCCGGGGGGTCGGGCATCAGCCTGTCGCAAGGCGGCTCGATCGGCGACACCGGCCTCGTCACCGGCGGCGGCGGCGGCGCGGGTGGGGCCGGCGGCTCGGGTCCGGGCGCCGTCGGCGGCGCCGGCGGCGCGGCGGTGGTGCTCTCGGCCGGCGGCACGCTGGTCAACGCCTATCTGGTCACCGGCGGCGAGGGCGGCCAGGGCGGCCAGGGCGGCGCGGGGATGGCCGGCGGCTCGGGTGGGGCCGGCGGCGCCGGGGTGATCGGCGCCAGCGGCTCGACGATCGTCAACGGCTACACCATCGCCGGCGGCCAGGGCGGCGCCGGCGGCGTCGGCTCGGCGAACGGCGCGACCGGCCAGCAGGGGGTCGGGATCAGCCTGACCGGGGCTGGCTTGATCGTCAACGGCGGAACGGCCGACCCTTCGGCGCTGATCGCCGGATCGAGCGGCATCTTGCTGAGCGGCGCGGCGGCGGCGACGATCGACAACTATGGCGTGATCGCCGGCTACGGCGGCGCGGCCGTCGTGCTGTCGGCCGGCGATGTGTTCAACGGTTTCGGCGGCTCGAGCCTGGTGGGCGCCCTGGTCGGCGGCGGCGCCACGGTAAATCTCGACGGCGGCCCGACGGCCGGCACGATCGACGGGATGAGCGGAGTCTCGGCCGTTGCTTTCGCGGCCGGAGCCTCCTGGCTGTTCGAGGGCGCGAACACCGTCTCGGGCGGCCTGAAGGTCAGCGCCGGGACGGTCCTGCTCGCCGGAACCTTGTCGGGCGCCGGCGCGAACGCGCTGATCTTTTCGGCGGCCGGCGACCGGCTGGTGATGCTCGGCGGCGCCCAGCTGACGGGCCTCGCTCGCGGCGCCGGTTCCAAAAGCACGTTGGAGCTGGCGGCGGCCTCTGGCGTGATCGGCGGGATCGGCGGCGCGAAGGTCAGCCTGTCGGGCGGCGCGGCGGGAATCGTCGCCGGCTTCGGGACCTATGTCATCGACTCCGGCTCGTCCTGGACATTGGCCCGGTCCGGGACTCTCGCCGCGGATCAGTCGGCGTACGTCGCCGGTTCATTGGCTCTGGCCGGCTATCTCGCCAGCGCCGGAACCCTCGCGGGGGCCAGCGGCGCCGTCGGCGGCGGCGGGCTGGGCGGTCGGTATGGCGGCGCCGGCGTATCGGCGCTGAACCTCGCCAACGGCACCCTGGTCAACAGCGGCGGCGTGTCGGGCGGCGCCGGCGGCGCCGGGACCGGCTATGGCGGCTTCGCCTATGGCGGCGGCGGCGGCGCCGCCGGCGTGGTGCTGAGCGCCGGCTCGCTGCGCAACCAGGGCTCGATCGTCGGCGGCCAGGGTGGCGCCGGGTTCGGCTCGGCGGCCTATTACATCGGCGGCGCCGGCGGCGCGGGCGGCGACGGCCTTGGCGCCAGCGGCGGGCAGATCGGCAACTACGGCCTTGTCGCCGGCGGGGCGGGCGGCGCCGGCGGCTATGCCAACTATGCCTCCGGCGATGGCCAGGGCGGCGGCCGCGGCGCGACTTTGGCGGGCGCTACCTTGATCAACGGCGGCACGATTCTGGGCGGCCAGGGCGGCAAGGGCGGCGCGGGGATCAAGTTCGACGGCCTGGGCGGCTACGGCGGCGAGGGCGTTCAACTGGCCGGCGGCAGCCTCGTCAACAACGGCGCCATCTATGGCGGGGCCGGCGGCGCCGGCGGTCGCGGCGGCAAGTTCGGCGGCTCCGGCGGGTTCGGCGGGGCCGGTCTGGAACTGCTCGCCGGCGCTGTGGCGACCAATGCGGGCGTCATCGTCGGCGGCAATGGCGGCGCCGCCGGCAACGGCAAGAACTCCTATCCGGGCGCGGCCGGCGCGGGGGCCCGGCTGACCGGCCCGGCGACGCTCGTCAATGTGGGCACGATCGCCGGCGGCGGCGGTCCTGGCGCGCCGGGCGACGGCGTCGATCTCTCTTCCACGGCGGTGCTGATCAATCAGGCGAACGGCGTGGTGCGAGGCGCGATCGGCGCCTATGGACTCGCCTATTCCGCCGTCACCATCATCGATTACGGCGTGCTGCAAGGCGCGGCCTATGCGATCAAGTTCGCTTCGGCGGGCGACCGGCTGGTGGTCGAAGCGGGCGCCAGTCTGCAAGGCGGCGTGGTGGGCGGCGGCGGCGCGCTGGAGCTTGCCAGCGCGGGGCTGAAGCTGTCGGGGCTGGGCGGCGCGGCGGTGCTGAGCGGCGCGGCCGCCGGCGCCCTCTCGGGGTTCGCCGCCTATGTCGTCGACGCCTCGGCGGCGGTGACCCTGACCGGAACCGGCAACCCTGACGGCGCGCCAGAGCATCGCCACCGCCGGGCTGCTTGATCTGACCGGCAGCCTGAACAACAACGGCGCCGTGCTGGCGACCACGACCGCCGCGAGCGCGATCACCGTCGCCGCCAGTGGAACCCTGACCGGCTCCGGAACGGTGGTCGGGGCGGCGGGAACCCTGGGCCAGAAGACCCGGCCGCAAGGCGGCGCCGGCGGCCAGGCGGTGTCGCTCGCCGGCTCCATGAGCCTTTCCGGCGCTGTCACGGGCGGCCAGGGCGGCGCCGGCGGCAAGGGCGCGCCGGGCGGCCAAGGGGGATCGGGCGGCGCGGCGGTGTATGTCATGGCCGGCGCGAGCCTGTCGGGCGGCGGCGCGATCACGGGCGGCGCCGGCGGCGCCGGCGGCGGCGGCCACACCCTCGGCGGGGCCGGCGGCGCCGGTGGCGTGGCGCTTTACGCGGCCCCGACCAGCTTGGCGGGCGCCAACTACGGCGCGTTGCAAATCACCGGTGGCGCGGGGGGCGTCGGCGGTTATGGCGCCGCTCAAGGCGGCGTCGGCGGCGCCGGCGGGGCGGGTCTGGTCATCGCCGGAACGGAGTTCTGGACCAGCCGCGGCGCGAACATCGCCGGCGGCGTCGGCGGGGCCGGCGGCGGCTCCAACGGGCAAGCGGGCTCCGGCGGCCGCGGCGGCGTCGGCGTGCTGGTTTCGGGCGGCGGCGAATTCACCAATTTCGGCGCGGTGAGCGGCGGGGCCGGCGGGGCCGGCGGCGGCCAGCAGGGCGTCGGCGTCCTGCTCACCGCCGGCGGCGGCGTGCTCAACGGCAGCGGCGCCACGCTCACCGCCATGATCACCGGCGCGGTCGGCGTCTATGCGTCCGGCGCGGCGGCGGCGACCATCACCGACTACGGCACGATCGCCGGCTCGACCAATTCGGTCATTCTCGGCTCCGCCGCCGACTTGCTGCTGCTCGAGGCCGGCGCGCAGCTGATCGGTCAGGCGATCGGCGGCGGCGGCGCCCTGGAGGTGCACGCCGGCTCGATCGGCATCGCCGGACTCGGCGGCGTGGCGACCCTTTCCGGAGCGGCGAGCGCCACGGTCGCGGGCTTCTCGAGCTACGTGATCGACGCCAACGCCGCCGTGACGCTGACCGGCTCAGCCGCCTTGGCGGCTGGCCAGACCATCGCCGACAACGGGACGCTGACGGTGACCGGCGCGCTTGCCGAGGCGTCCGGCGGCTCGATCGCGGTGGCGCACAACCACGCCTTGCTGCTGGCGGGGGCGGAAACCGTCGCCGGATCGCTGAGCGGAAGCGGGGCGCTCACGGTCAGCGGCGGCGCCCTCACGCTCGCCAGCGGCGCCAGCCTCGCCGTCGGATCGCTGACGGAGACCGGCGCCTCGACCTCCATCGTGGTCGGCGGCAATCTGGCGTTCAGCGGCCCGCTGACGATCAGCGGCGGAATACTGAGCATCGCCGCCGGACGGACCCTGACGTTGAGCTTGAGCGGCGGCTCGAACGTCTGCGCCGGAGCGGTGACCGGCGGCGGCACCATCAGCTTTCAAGGGGGGGCGGAAACCTTCGCCGCCGGCGGCTCGGTCGCCGCCGCCGCCTGGCTGATCGGCGCTGGCTCGGCGAGCTTCGCCGCCAACCTCGCCTTCGCCGGACAGTTTGGCCAATCGGGCGGCAGTTCGCTGACCGTCGGCGCCGGCGACACCCTCACCCTCACCGGTCAGGTCTCGCTCACCGGCGGCGGCATATCGGGGCCGGGCAACCTGGCGATCAACGCGGCCAGCCTGACGATCGGCGGCGACAGCCTCTCCCTGCAAGCGAGCATCAACACCGCCGCGGTCAGCTTCTCGGGGCAACTGAACAACAGCGCCGTCCTGTCGATCACGTCCGCGGCGATCACCGTGGCGACCGGCGGCGCCACCCTGGCCGGCGGCGGCCAATTCAATCTCAGCAATCTTTCGACCAACAAGATCATCGGAGCCTCGGCGGCGGCGGTGTTCACCAATGTCGACAACACCGTCACCGGCGCCGGCGCGATCGGCGCCGGCCGCATGACGCTCAACAACAAGACGGCCGGCGTGATCGACGGCAACGGTTCGCGGCCGCTGACGCTCAATACGGGATCCAATACCATCACCAATGGCGGCCTGATCGAGGCGGTCGGCTCGGGCGGCGTGATCGTGCAGAGCCCCCTCGCCAACAACGGCACGCTCGAGGCGCTTGGCGGAACCCTGACGCTCACCGGCGCGGTCACCGGCGGCGGCGCGGCCGTGATCAACGGCGGCGAGCTGGCGTTCGAGAACGCCACCTCTCTTGACGTGGTCTTCGCCGGCCAGATCGGCATGCTCGAGCTTGGTCAATCCCAGTCGTTCAAGAAGTCGGTGACCGGGCTGTCCGCCAAGGGAACCAACGCCCTCGACCTCCTCGACATCAACTTCGTCTCGCCAGGCGAGGCGAGCTTTGTCGACAACGGTCAGAAGACCGGCGGCGTCCTGACGGTCACCGACGGCGCCCACACCGCCAGGATCACTCTGGTCGGCAACTACGCCAACGCCAGCTTCGTGTGCTCCAGCGACGGCGAGGGCGGCGTTCTGGTGGTCGATCAGGCGTCGGGTGGTCCGACGGCTCGCGCGCCGCCGTCGTTGCTCTTGACCGCCGCGACCCCTTCCAGGGCGATCGCGCCGATGGCCAGCGCGCGGACGGCCGCGGCAAACCGCCTGGCCGACATGGCCGCGGCGCTCGCCCCCGCGCCCTTGGCCGACGGCGGCGGCCCGTCGGAGCGCGGTTCGGCCGGTGTCGCCGCCCTTCTGGCGGGGCCCCGCTTCGCGCCACCGTGACCTCCAGCAGGAAAGGGACACCGACCATGAACCTTCTCACGGCCACGCTCGCCGGCGCCGCCCTCCTCGTCGCGGCCGCTCCGGCCGCCGCCGGCGTGATGCTGGGCGCCGTGGTCGGCGGCGCCGACGACGGCAACTACCAGAGCGAATACGCCACCCTGGAGAGCGCCATCGGCCGGCAGCTGGCGATCGACGGCGACTACGACGACTGGGGGGTTTTCCCCGACGTCGCCCGCATTCAATGGGATATCCAGACCGGTCGCATGCCGTTGCAGTCCTGGCGCGTGCTGTTCAACAATCAGAATCCGAACGCCTGCGCCACCGCCCAGGCGATCATCTCGGGGGTCTACGACGTTCAACTGCAGAAACAGGCCCAGGCGGCCAAGGCGCTCGGGAGCACGATCCTCGTCCGCTACAACTATGAGATGACCGGCAACAAGGAGAATACCTGCTTCACCGGCTTCCCGGTGCTGAGCAACATCCCCGTCGCCGGCCGGGAATATGTCGCGGCCTGGCGGCACATTGTCGATTTGTTCCGGCAGAGTGGCGCGACCAACGTCAAATGGGTGTGGGCCCCCGGCGATTACACATTCAATCAAGGGAATTGGCAGCCGTTCTATCCCGGCGACCAGTATGTCGATTGGATCGGCGTCGATGTCTACAATCTTGTCGACACGCCGCAATCCTTCGACAGTCAACCCGGCGTCGAAGCCTTCTACAACGCGATGGCGCCGTTCGGAAAACCGCTGATGGTGTCGGAAAATGGGGCCTACAACGATCCGACCCTCAATCCCGATCCCGAGACGATGATGATCAGCACGGCGCGCGAGTGGCTCGAGGCGCATCCGGCGGTCGCCGCCTACGTCTGGTGGGACAGCGCCGCCGATCAGTTGCCGCCGCCGCCGTACGCCGGCACCGGCTACTACCTGGTTGGCCGCGGCTTGGCGGCCTATCGCGCCATGGGGGCCGATCCTTATTTCCAGACCACGTGGAAGCCATAGCGGCGCGAAGCGCGCCCGCCGCGCCCTCCCGTGGGTGAGCGGGCCGGCCGATTGGGTGCTTGGCTCGCCGGCGTGCTCCCGTCTATCCACGGGCGAAGCTGAAGGCGGCGAGGACGGTCTGGAATGAAGAGGGCGGTGGCGGCGGCGGCCGTGGTCATGATCATGGGCCCGATCGCTGGTTGGGCCGAGGTGGCCGACCTGGTGCTCACCCACGCCCGGATCGTCACCGAAAACCGCGGCCCGTCAGACCGCCGAGGCGCTGGCGGTCAAGAACGGCCGGATCGCCTTCGTCGGCTCGGCGGCCGGCGCGCGCGCCTGGATCGGCGCGACGACGACGGTCGAGGATGCCGGCGGCCGCCTGGTGCTGCCGGGCCTCGTCGACGCCCATATTCACCCGACCGGCATCGCCGATCTCGACGTCTGCAGCCTGGACTCGAAGGCGATCGACCTCGACGGTCTGCCGGCCTTCGTCCAGGCCTGCATCGCCAGATACCACCTGGCGGCGGGCGAGTGGGTGGCGGTGCAGCAGTGGGACTTCACGGACGGCAACAAGCCGAGCGCCGCCAACCCGACCTTCCGGGCCGCCCTCGACCACGCCGCGACCGACCGGCCGGTGGTGCTGCTCGGCAACGATGGCCACCACAACGCCTATAATAGCGCCGGCCTCGCCCTGGCGAAGGACGACGCCGGCAAGGTGGTCGGCTATTCGCGAGCGAGCCTCGCCACCACCTTCAAGGCTTTCGCGCCCCTGATCGGGGTGGACGCGGCCGGCGAGCCGAACGGCACGGTCAACGAGGCGGCGCGCGACCGGATCGGCGCGCCGGACATGCTCACCGCCAATCTGCCGGCCCTGATGCGGGCGCCGGAGAAGGTCACCCGCCGGCTGAACGGGGCCGGCATCACCGCCGTGCAGGACGCCTGGGTCAACGACGACGTCGCGCGCTTTTGGGACGCCTTGCTGGCGCGCGGCACGCTCACCGTGCGCGCGAACCTCTTCCAGCTCTATGAGCCGGAGGACTTCCGCCGGGCGGACGGAGCGATCGACTACGACCGGCTGATCGCCCGGGCCAAGGCGGTGCGCGCCAAGTACGGCGACGGCGACCTCGTCCGCGCCCCGGGGATCAAGATCTTCGCCGACGGGGTGTTGGAGGGGAATCCCTATGCCGTCCCGCCGACCTTGCCCGACTCGCCGTCGCTGAAGCCGTATCTGCAACCGATCTTTGGCCCGGACGCCGCCGGCAAGCTGGCGGTCAAGGGCTATGTCGATACCGCCTCGCCGTCGTGCGTCGAGGTCCGGGCCCATCCCGAACGCACCGCCGCCCCCGCGGCCGCGGCGGCGTTCCTGCGAGCGCACGGCTTTCACCCGGCTCAGTGCGCCATCTCGTCCGGCAAGTTCGAGCACGAGCGCCGGGTGTTGATGACTTACGCCCGCGCGGCCCACCTCGCCGGCTTCACCCTGCACATCCACGCGATCGGCGACGCCGCCGTCGAAGCGGCGGTCGACGCCATCGAGGCCGCCCGCGCCGCCGACGGCAATGCGGCGACTGCCCGACACCATCGCCCACCTGCAGCTGGTCTCGCCCCGGGACGTGGCGCGCATCGGCCGCGACCACCTCTATCTCGCCTTCACCTACAGCTGGGCGACGGCCGTCCCCGACTACGACATCACCGTCGTCCCCTTCTTCGAGCATGTCGGCGGCAACAGCTTCGCCGCCTTCCACGATCCGGAGAGCTACTACGAGCGCCAGTTCTATCCCGCGAAGTCGATCAAGGCGGCCGGCGGCGTGCTGGTCGCCGGCTCCGACGCCCCGGTCGGCACGCGCGATCCCCAGCCGTTCGTCAACATGCAGATCGGCGTCACCCGCGCCCAGGCGCCCTTCCCGCCCGCCAACCCGCAAGAGCGCCTCGGCATCCGCGAACTGATCGACGCCTACACGATCGATGGGGCGCGGGTGATGGGCCGCGCCGACGAGTTCGGCTCGCTGGAAGTCGGCAAGTCGGCCGACTTCATCCTGCTCGATCGGGACATCCTGAAGCTCCCCGACGCGGGCCGGCCGGAGGAGATCGGCAAGACCAAGGTGCTGAAGACCTGGTTCAAGGGCCGCGAGGTGTACGTGGCGGCGGCGCGGTGACCTCGGTCAGCGAGTCTCGCGGCGGCCGCGCTCGGCCTCCTCGCGGCGCAGCCGTCCACCGCCACGCCGGCGCCGCGCCTGAAGGAGGCGCAGGTCCGCGCTTTCGAAACGCGATTGGGAGCGCTGTGGGACGCGCGCGCGATGATCGACGGCGCGAAGATGACGAGGGAGAAGCTCGCGGGCATGCTTACGGCTCACCTAGCGTCAGGGCCGTGATTTCGTCGGTTGTCATGTCGATGTCGCCGCGACCGCGCAGACGCGCGACTAGCCGGGCGCCGCGGCCGCCGGCGCCCGCCGCGCGCAGCACCGCCTCCGTGGCGACGATCGTCGCGAATTCATCGGCGAGGTCGCTCAGGGCGGCGGCGTGGACGTCGGCGGCGGATCTTAGGCGGCCATCCAGTCCGAGGCGATCGAAGGTCGCGGTCGCGTCCTCGACGACATAGGTGACGAAGCCGAGGTTGCCGGCCATGCGGGCGGTGGTGGAGACGCAGTGATTGGTCGTCAGGCCGACGATCACCAGCGTGTCGATCTCGGCGGCCCTCAGATCGGCTTCGAGGGTCGTGCCGATGAAGGCGCTGTTGACCGCCTTGACGTGGATGGGCTCGCCGGCGGCGGCGAGCGCTTCCGGTCTGGGGCGATGGCCGGGCGAGCCTGGGCGGAAGTGGCCGGTCGGGGATGGCGAGGCGTGATGGACGTGGTGGATTGGCCGTCCGCTTGCCCGCCAGGCGGCGATCAGGCGGGCGATGTTCGCCTCGGCGTCCGGATTGTTTCGCTCGCCCCAGTCCGGATCCAGGAAGCCCATCTGCACATCGACGACCAGCAGCGCCGCATTGGCGGGCAGGGCGGCGAGCGGCGCGCGCGGGGCTCGCCCAGCCGCCTGGGGACGGCGCTCCAGCACCTCGAAATGCGCCGCGCGGCGGTCGTAGTGGGCGAGCACGGCGCACGCCGGCGCCGGCACGTGGGCGACTTCGTAGTCCTCGCCGGTGAAGGCGCGGATATCCTCCAGGCGGTCGAACCACATCAGGGTCATGAACTCGATCCGCTCCCCATCCGCGCAAGGCCGGCGCATCAGGTCGATGGCGCGGAAACCGGCGATAGCCATGGCTTCGATGCCCGGGATCACCTCGGTGCGCACGATCCGTTCATAGGCCTCGGCGTCCATGAGGCTGGCCCAGCCTCTCCACAGGCGGCAGATCACGATTGTTCGCTCCTCGCTGATGGGTCATCTGAAGGCGCGCCGCGATCGGACATGGGTGCTCGCCCCGTCAAGCGGAACGCCGCCCAGGTTCCCAGCAGCGCCAGCGGAAGCACCGCGACGAACACCCAGATGGATGTGGCCCTCGCGCTGGCGGCGGTCACGCCGGCGGAGAAGCCGGCGAGGTTGGCGGCGACGCCGCTGATCGCCGCGCCGACCGCCGCGCCCGTCTGGCGCACCGCCGTGGTCGCCGAGGCGCCGATCGCGCGGTCCTCGTCCGACAACGCCGCCAGGATTCGCCGCCCGAGGAATGACCAGCTGAAGCCGAAGGCCGCGCCCATCAAGGCGCCTCCGGCGAGCGCCGCGGTCAGCGGCCCATCGGCGAGCGTCGCCGGCAGGATGACAAGGCTGGCGATAAGACACAGCGCGCCAATGCGGATCCACCGCCCGTCCCATCGCCCCGAGGCGCCGGCGACCAGCACGGCGGTCACGGTCCAGGCCATCGACTCGACGGCGATGGCGTAGCCGGCCCACAGCGGCGTGAAGCCGCGCAGCGCCTGCAGCACCGGCGGGGCGTAGATGGCGTACCCCATGGTGGCGGCGGTGAGCGCAAAGGTTGCGAGGAAGCCGGCGCCGCACACGGTGCCGAGGTCGGCGGTGCGGTGTGGCAGCAGGCGGATGGCGGCGCGGCCGTCCAATCGCACCATCAGGGCCAGAGCGGCCATGCCGGCGGCGACGAGGGTGGCGGCGAGCCACGGCGAGACCGTCACGTCGGCGATGGCGATCGCGCCGACACCGATCGCCAGGCCGCCGAGCTGCGGCCACGGAATCCCCGGGCCGCCGCTCTTCGTCACCGCCGCGCCGAGCAGAAACGGCGCGGCGAAGCTGAACAGCGCCGCCTGGCCGGCGAACAGCCAGAACACGTCGCGCCATTGGCCATTCTCGACGACGATGCCGCCGACCAGCGGCCCCAGCACCGTCGCGATTCCCCAGACGGAACTCACCGAGGCGAACACCCGCGCCAGGTGCCGTTCGGGAAACAGGAAGGCGATCGCCACCATGGCGAAGCCGCTGATCCAGCCGGCCCCGAGCCCTTGCGCGAGGCGGCCGATCAGAAAGACGCCGACATCCGGGGCCGCGGCGCTGATCACCGAACCGGCCGCCATCACGAGTCCGGCGAGCGCCGTGGCGAGCCGCAGGCCGACCAGCTCCGACAATCTGCCGGCGCTCGCCCCCGCGAGGATGGCGCCGACCAGGAACCCGGCGGTGGCCCAGGAGAAATAGGCGAGGCCGCCGAGATCGCGGCCGACGCTGGGCATGATCGTCGAGGTGACGAGATTGTCCGAGGCGCTCAGCCACACGCCGAGGCAGATCAGCAGGAAGCGGGCCCCCCGTCCGTCGGCCAGCAGGTCGGCCCAGCCGGTCCGGCGGCCGTCGCCGGCGGGGTCGACGCCCGTCAAAGGCCGATCAGGCGGGCGAGGATGTTGTGCTGGATTTCGCTGGAGCCGCCGTAGATGGTGCTGGCCCGGCCGTTCAGGTAGCGCGCCATGACCGTGCGGCCGTGCTCGGGACCGATCGGATCGGCGTTCGGCCGTGCGCCCAGGGCGGCGCGCTGGTCGCCGGCCGCGTAGGCGCCCAACACCGCCGCGGCCAGCTCAGCGATATCCTGGCCGCGATGGCTGGCGAGCAGCTTCTTGATCGAGGCGGCGGCCGCGCCGACCGTCTCGCCGGCGTTGTGCCCGGCGCCGAGGCGCAGATCGGTCAAGTCGGCGGCGATCAGGTCGATCTCCAGCGACGCCGCCCGGGCGCGGAACGCGGCATCCTCGGCGAGCGTCTCGCCGTCGCCGGAGAACTCGGCGGCCGCCATCGCCCTAAGCCGCGCCATGCCGCTCCGCAAGGCCGCGCCAAGCGCGCCGCCGCCCCGCTCGAACTCGAGCAGATACTTGGCGACCGACCAGCCCTCATTCTCCGCGCCCATGCGGTTGGTGATCGGAATGCGCACGTTGTCGAAGAATAGCTGATTGAGCTCGTGCTCGCCGGAGATGGAGCGGATTGGCCGCACCGTGAGCCCCGGCGCCGTCATCGGCGAGACCAGAAAGCTGATGCCGCGCTGCGGCTTCTCCGTCTCGGCGGTGCGCGCCAGGAGGAAGATCCAGTTGGCGTTGTGGGCGTTGGTCGTCCAGATCTTCGAGCCGTTGACGACATAGTCGTCGCCGTCGGCGACGGCGCGGGTGGCGAGGGAGGCGAGGTCGGAGCCGGCCCCCGGCTCGGAATAGCCCTGGCACCAGACGTGCTCGCCCGACAGCATGCGCGGCAGAAAGAACGCCTGCTGCGCCGGCGTGCCGAAGCGCATGATCACCGGGCCGCATAGCAGGATGCCCATGTCCGGCAGGGCGGGCGTGCCGACGCGGGCGCATTCGAAGGCGAAGATCTGCCGTTGCCGGTCGCTCCAGCCCGGCCCGCCGAACTCTTCCGGCCAGGAGGGGGCCGCCCAGCCGCGGCGATGCAGGGCGCCGCGCCAGCGCATGGCCAGCTCGTGCTCGGCGAAGGTGCCGGCCTGCCGCGCCGCCTGCTCGCGCAGATCGGCGTCGAACGCCTCGTGGATGAAGGCGCGGACCTCCTCGCCGAACCGCCGATCGGCGGCGCTGATGACATCGCGATTCATGGACCGTCGAGCGGCTGCGTGGTGAAGACAGCGACCCTATCTGGGCGAACGCTTCCGGCAAAACGCCGGCGCGAGGCTCTCCGCCTCGATCAGGCCAGCCGCGGATCGGCGCGCCAGCCGCTCAACGGAGCGGACCCGAGGCTCTCGATGGGCGGCGGGGCGGCGACCTTGGCCCGAGGCGTGGATGGCGGCGGGCCGCCGCCGCCGAACAGCGGCATGTCGGGCTCGTGGGCGGCGCGCAGGGCGCCGACGAAGTCGTCGCGCCAGCGGTTGACGTCGGTGGCGACCACTCCGGCGATCAGCGCCCGCCAGCGGGCGATCCGTTCGGGCCGCTCCATGCGCAGCGCCCGCTTGAGCGCCTCGGCCACCTCCTCGCGGCTGAACGGATTGACGATGACCGCCTCGCTCATCTGCCGCGCCGCGCCGGCGAAGCGCGACAGCACCAGCACGCCGGGATCATCCGGGTCCTGAGCGGCGACGAACTCCTTGGCCACCAGGTTCATGCCGTCCCGCAGCGGCGTCACCAGGCAGACGCGCGCCGCGCGATAGACGCCGGCCAGCTCGTCCCGCCGGTAGCCGCGGTGGACGAAGCGGATCGGTGTCCAGTCCATGTCGGCGTAGACGCCATTGATCCGGCCACACAGCGAATCCACCCGCTCGCGCAGGTCCTGATACGCTTCGACCTCGCCGCGCGAGGTCGGCGCCACCTGGAGATAAAGGACGTCCCGGCGCAGCTCGGGGTTGTCGGCGAGGAAACGCTCGAAGCCGAGCAGCCGCTCCTCCAGCCCCTTGGAGTAGTCCAGCCGGTCGACGCCGACCACCAGGGAGCGAAAGGCGCTGTGCGCCGCCAGCCGGTCGTGGGTTCGCTGGGCGATCGGCGTCGCCGCCAGCGCACGGAAGCCATCGACGTCGAGGCCGATCGGAAAGATGCGCGCCAGAAGGCTGGCGCCGAAGGCGTCCAGGCGGCCGTCCGGGCCCCAGTCGCCGCCCGCCTCGCCCAGCACATAGGCCTCGAACGCCCACAGCCACTCATCGGTCTGGAAGCCGACCAGGTCGTAGGAGAACATCGCCCGCACCAGCGCCCTGTGTCGCGGCAGCGTGGTCAGCAGCTGCGGCGCCGGCCAGGGGATGTGCAGGAAGAAGCCGATGGGATTGGCGATGCCCAGTCGCCGCAACTCGCTGCCGAGGGGAATGAGGTGGTAGTCGTGCACCCAGATGAGATCGTCTGGCTGGATCAGCGGCGCCAGGGTCTCGGCGAAGCGGCGGTTGACCCGATCATAGCCTTCGCCGAACGACCGGTCGTAGGCGGTCAGGTCGATGCGATAGTGGAACAGCGGCCACAGCGTGCCGTTGGCGTAGCCATTGTAGTATTCCTGAAAGTCGGCTTCCTCCAGGTCGACGGTCACCACCTGGACATCGTCGATCTTCCGGGCATGGATTTGGCCGGTGAAGCTCGCGACGGTCTCGCCGCTCCAGCCGAACCAGAAGCCGCTATACTCACGCAGCGCCGCCGCCAGCGCCACCGCCAGGCCGCCGGACGGGCCTTGTCCGGCCTTCTCCGGGGCATTCACCCGGTTGGAGACGACGATCAGCCGCCCCATGATGGCGGCCAGGATCGTGAGGCGAGGCTCATCGCACGCTGTTCCACGGCCGGCTCAGCAGCACGGCGCAGTTGATCAAGCCAACCAGCGAGTAGGTCTGCGGATAGTTCCCCCACAATTCTCCGTCCACGAGGCTGACGTCCTCGGACAGCAGGCCGGCGTGGTTGCGTCGATCCAGCATGTGTTGGAACAGCGCCCGCGCCTCCTGCACCTCGCCGATCATGAAGAGGCTTTCGATGAACCAGAACGTGCAGAAGTTGAAGGCGGTTTCCGGCCGGCCGAAATCATCCGCCGCGTCATAGCGCATGAGGTTCGGGCCGCGGCGCAGCACCCGGTCGATCGCCCGCAAGGTGCGCCGATGACGATCGTCGTCCGGCGGCAGAAAACGAAGATCGACGAGCTGGGTAAGGCTGGCGTCGAGCTGATCGCCGCCGAAACTGGCGGCGAAATGGCCGGCTTCCTCGTTCCAGGCATGCGCTTCGATCGCCTGGCGCACCGTTTCGGCTCGCTGCCGCCAGTGGACGGCTCGCGCCGCCAGGCCGAGCTTCTCGCCGGCGTGCGCCAGTCGATCGCAGGCGGCCCAGCACATCGCCGCCGAATAGGTGTGCACCGCCGCGCGCGTGCGCAGCTCCCAGAGACCGGCGTCCGGCGTGTCGTGCACCGCGAACGCCCGATCGCCGATCTGCTCCAGCCTTTCGTAGTCCGCGATGGTCGCCGGGCGCAGCAGCCGCTCGTCGAAGAAGGCCTGAACATTCGAGAGCACGATCTGACCGTAGACATCGTGCTGCACATGCTCGTGCGCCTGGTTGCCTACCCGGACCGGTCCCATGCCGCGGTAGCCGGGCAGGGTGTCGACGACCCGCTCCTTGAGGATCGGCTCGAAGCCGACGCCATAGACCGGCTGAATGTGGCCGCCGTTCGCGCCATCGACGATGTTGCGTAGGTAGCCCAGATAGTTTTCCAGGATATCCGCCGCCCCCAGCCGGTTGAGCGCCTGGACGACGTAATAGCCATCGCGCAGCCAGCAGTAGCGATAGTCCCAGGTGCGCCCGCTGTTCGGCGCTTCGGGAATGGAGGTGGTCAGGGCGGCGACGATCGCGCCGGTCTCCTCATAGACACAGAGCCTGAGGGTAATGGCGGCGCGGATCACGGCTTCCTGCCACTCCAGCGGCACCGCCAGGGTGCGCACCCATTCGCGCCAGTCGCTGATGGTGTCGCCGAGCATGGTGGTGGCGGTCGACAGCACATCGCCTTGAAAAGGCTCATCCGGCCCAAGGAACAGCGCGATCGGCTCCTCCAGCCGGAACAGCCGCTCCTCGACGATGTGCGAGACCGGAGCGTTGGTGGTCAGACGCAGGGCCATGTCGCGGGCGCGATAGCGAACGTGATTGCTGCCCCAAGTGCAGTCGGCGCGCCGCGCGCCCCAATCGGCGGTCGGCCGCAGCCTGACGGTCAGCCGCGGCGCGCCGGTCAAAGGCCGAATCAGGCGGATGAAGGCGGTCGGCCGGTACCCTCTGCCGTACAGACGAAACCGGGGCGCGAAGTCGAGGATCTCGAGACTGGCGCCATGCGCGTCGGCGATCTCGGTCCGCAGCACGGCGGTATTGCGCAGATAGTCCTGCCGCACGCGCGCCACATCGGCGACGTCCACCGACCAGTAGCCCTCGCCGCTGGCCGCGTCCTGGCGCGCTGGCGTCAGCAGATCGGAAAACACCGGGTCGCTGTCCACCCGCGGCGCGCAGCACCACACGAAACGGCCGGCGCGATCGATGAGGGCGCTGATCGAGCCGTTGCCGATCGGCGCGAGATCGAGATCGCGGGCGATCATGCCGCGGCTCGCGGCAGGGCGGCGGCCAGCCAGGCGTGCACGGCGGCGACATCGGCCAACCGGTAGGCGGCGGCGGTCGGCGCCCGGTCGCCGACGATCACCCCATGGCCGCCCAGCGCCTCGGCGGCGGCAAAGCCGGTCTCGTCGGTCAGATCGTCCCCGAGGAAAACCGGCGCATGTCCGGCGAACGGCGGCTCGCGCATGAACGCCCGCACCGCCGCCCCCTTGTCGGGGCCGGGCCCGCGCAGCTCGACCACCTGTCGGCCGGCCTGCACCTCGAGGCCGAGCTCGCCGGCCAGCCGCGCCGACAGGGCGCGCGCTTCGGCGCCGAGTTCCGGCGCGCCGCGATAGTGCAGCGCCACCGCCCAGCCCTTGTCTTCGACGATCAGGCCTCCGTCGCGGCCGGCAAAGTCGGCGAAATGGCGCGCGGCTCGCGCGATCCCAGCGGCGGGCGCGCCGGCGACCCGCAGGCCCTGGGCGGTTCGCCGCACCAGCCCGTGAACGGCGGCGATCGCCGGCACGCGGCGCTCCAGCAGGCGATCGAGATCGTCCAGCCCGCGGCCGCTGATCACCGCCAACCGCCCGCCGAGCGCCGCCGCCAGATCGTCCAGCAGGATGCGCCGTCGCGGATCGGGGCCGACCGCGTCGGGGGTGGCGGCGATCGGCGCCAGGGTGCCGTCGAGATCGGCGAACAACGCCACCCGCCCAAGCTCGAGAGCCGGTGGCGGCGCCAGGCTGGCGCGACGATCGGCGTCGATGCGTTCGGGGCGGCCTTGCCGCGCGGCTAAGTGAGACAAGGTCGGATCAGGTTCCCTGTTGCGGGCTCGGGCGGAGAGCGCCTTAGCCTTCAATGATGACCGAAACAGCGCCGCCGGCCGCCGGCGATGGCAAGGCCGCCATGCGGCCGTCGATGCGGCGAAACATCAAGTCGAGGCTCGCCTCGCCAATCGCCAGCCCGCGGATCGACAGCTGGTCCAATCCCTCGGGCAGCGTCGGCCGCGCGATCCGCACCTCGCGGCGGGCGGCGTCGATCGAAAGGCCCAGGCAGGCCTGCAGCAGCATGAACGCCGATCCGGCCGCCCAGGCTTGCGGCATGCAGGCCGAGGGGTAGGCGATCGGCGGCGCCTCGGCCTCGCGGGCAAATCCGCACAGCAGCTCGGGCATGCGCATCTGGAAAGCCTTGGCGACGCCGAACAGGTCGGCGAACAGTTTGGCGGGTCCGTCGCGCTCGCCATACCGCGCCATGCCGGCGGCGGCGATCGCGGTGTCGTGCGGCCACACCGAGCCGTTGTGATAGGACATCGGATTGTAGCGCCGTGCGTCGCTGGCGATGGTTCTCAGCCCCCAGCCGCTGTCGAATTTCGCCGACATCAGCCGGTGAACGACCTTGCCGGCCCGCTCGCCGCTCGGCAAGCCGACGAACAGCAGGTGTCCGGGATTGGAGGAAAGAGGCCGGCACAGCGCCCCCTCGCCGTCGATCGCCAGACCATAGTAGTCGCGTGCGTCGTTCCAGAAGCGCCGCTCCACCCGGGCGCGCATGCCTTCGGCCTTGGCCAGCCAATCTCCGGGCGCGCCGAGCGCCAGGCGCGCGGCGATCGCCGCCATGGCGCGATAGGCGGCGAAGGCGTAGCCCTGCACCTCGACCAGGGCGATGGGGCCGGGCGGCAGGCGGCCGTCGTCGTGGAACACCGAATCGACGCTGTCCTTCCAACCCTGGTTGGTCAGGCCGCCAGCGGCGCCGCGCTGATAGTCGATCAGACCGTCGCCATTGGCGTCGCCATCGGCCTCCATCCAGGCGCAGGCGCGCAGAAGGGCTGGCCACAGGCGGCCCACGAAGGCCGTGTCGTCGGTTCGCGCCAGGTAGGCGCCGGCCAGGGCGACGAACAGCGGCGTGGTGTCCACCCCGCCGTAGTAGGCGCCGAACGGGACCTCGCCGAGCGCCGCCATTTCGCCGCGGCGCACCTCATGCAGCACCTTGCCAGGGGCGGAGTCGGCGAAGGTGGAACGGGCGGTCGCTTGGTTCTCGGCCAGAAAGGCCAGCACGCCTCTGGCGAGGCTGGAGTCGAGCCACAGCATCTGCCAGGCGGTGACGATGCCGTCGCGGCCGAACGCCGTCGAAAACCAGGGCACCCCGGCGTAGGGGTAGGATCCGGTGGCCAGCCGCGTCGTGAGCGTCGCGACGTCGGCCCGCGATTGCCGGAGCCAGGCGTCGAGCGCGCCGTCGGCGGCCTCGACGATGGCCCCTTGGCGAGCCAGGGCGCGGCCGCGTCGCCGAGCCAGTCCGGCGGCCGCCTCGAACCTCGCCTTGTCGGGCGCCTGGTCGGGCTGGGCGCCGGCTTCGAGGTAGAGCTCGACGCCGTGACCGCGTTCTATGGCGAACAAGAAGTCGGCCTGCTCGGCCGTCAGCCGTCCTGGCGGCGGCGACATGCTGATGGCCGAACACCGCTCCACGCCATCCAGTCCGCGGTAGACGATCGTCACGCCGCGGCCGGTGAGGCGAGGCGAGGCGATCTCGCCCCGGCGCGGCCGGCGGGCGCCGCGCACCTCGAAGATGTCGCCGAAGTCGGCGGCGAAGGTCAGCGACACCGGAACCATCACTGTGTCGAGGCCGTGATTGGTGAGGCGAATCTGCTCGTGCAACCGCCCCGGTCCGAGGCAACGGCGCCGTTCGATGTGGATGACGCCGCGTGGCGTCTCCGCCCCGCCCACCGGCGGCAGGCGGTGATTGGTGGCGTGCAGGGTGAAAAGGCTGCCGTCGCGCGACAGATCGGCGCTCAGCCGCGACGGGCGCTCCCCGCCGATCAGCAGCCGCAGCCGCGACAGGATGCGGGTGTCGTCATGGAACAGGCCGTCGGCCCCGCCGAGAATGTCGCCCCAGGCGTCGGCGACCACGAAGGTGTCGCCCTGCTTGATCGAAAAGCTGCGCCCATTGTCGCTTTCCAGGCCCGGCTCGCCCGCGCCCGCGTCGAACGGCGGCTCGGCCGCCGGCGGCTCGCTCGCGGCCGCGCCGCGCTTGGCGGCCGACCCCCCGCTCATCGGCAAGAGTTAGACGGCGGCGTCGGCCACCGGCCTGGCCTCGGTGTTGGCGGCGATCGCCAGAGGCTCGCGCCAAGGTCCCGCCCCGAACGGCTGCCGGGCGAGCCGATCGGCATAGAGATCGAGATAGCCGCGCGCCATCGCCGTCGCCGAGAACCGCCGGATGAATCGCCGGCGCACCTCGCGCCGGTCCAGGTGCGCGACGGCGTTCGCCGCCTCGATGGCTTGGTCTTCATTGTCGACGACGAATCCGGTGACGCCGCTGTCGATCACCTCGGGGGCGGCGCCGTGACGATAGGCGATCACCGGCGTGCCGCAAGCCATGGCCTCGATGCACACCAGGCCGAATGGCTCGGGCCAGTCGATCGGAAAGAGCAGCGCCTCCGCGCCGCCGAGAAAATCGGACTTCGCCTGATCGTTGATCTCGCCGACATAGTCGATGAGCGGATCGCCCAACAACGGTTCGATCTTCGCTTCGAACCACGCCTTGTCGGCGGCGTCGACCTTGGCGGCCATGCGCAGCGGCTTGCCGAGCCGTTTGGCGATGGCGATCGCCCGGTCGGGGCCTTTCTCCGGCGACATGCGGCCCAGGAACGCCAGATAGCCGCGCGGCTCGGCCTCGAAGCGATACAGATCCTCCGGGAAGCCGTGGTAGACGGTCCCGGCCCAGTTGGCGAAGGGCAGCGGAGCCCGCTGCGCGTCCGAGATCGACACCAGCGGATAGCGGTTCCACCGCCGGTAGACCTCGGGCAAATCCTTGATGTCGAGGCGGCCGTGCAACGTGGTCAGGGTGCGGGAGGCGGCGGCCTCGAACATCGGGAAGTGAACCATGTCGACGTGGAAGTGCACGATGTCGAAGCGTTCCAGGTCGGCGGCCACCTGATTCAGCATGTTCATGTGCGCCGCCAGGTCCGACTTCAGGGGCGCCGGATCGAGCCGTATCGCCTGATCTCGGACCGTCACGAGCCGGGCCTTGGTGCGCGATTCGGCGCTGCCATAGAGCGTGACGTCATGGCCAAGGTCGACAAGGGCGTCGCTCAGGTGCGCCACGACCCGCTCGGTCCCGCCGTAGAGGCGCGGAGGCGTGGCTTCGTAAAGCGGGGGAACCTGGGCGATGCGCATCTTGCCTTCCGACCTTCAACTCGGCGAGGCCGCGAGATCACGCGACCTCTGGGTTCGCTCACGCCGCCGCGCGCGGACGCGGGTAAGGCCTTCGAAGCCGCTGGCGACGGAAACAGGAAAGCGCGCCAGGGCCCCGCCGGTTCCCAGCGGCGCCGTTCCGCGGAGGGTTCGGGAGCGGCCGCGCCTTAGGTGACGTGAAGCGGGAAGACCAGGCGGGCGTCGTGACCTCCGGTCGGATTGGGCGGGTAGCTGACGTCACCGCCGAGTTGGCGGGCGAATACCTTCATGAGGGTTGCGCCAAGGTCGCGCTCTTCGGCGGGCGGCGCTCCCTGGGAGATCAGCAACTCACCCCGCTCGGCCGATCGATCGAACCGTATGCCGAGCGGCCGCTCGGATTCGGAATGCCCGCCCCGGGCGACATTGCCCACCGCTTCGACGATGAACAGCGCCAAGGGCGCCAGCCGGTCGGGCTCGATGTTTAGAGGCGCGGTGCGCACGTCGGTTTGCGACGGCAGATCGCGGTTCTCCGTCAGCAGCTGCGCCACCAGCTCGTTGACGAAGTCCGCGAGGTTCACGTGCCCCAGGTCGGGTCCTTCATACAGCGCTCGATATATCAACGACATCGCCAGGATCCGTTGTCGTGTGTCTCTGATCGCCGCCCTGGCGCGGTCGTCGCTCAACGAGCGTTGCTGCAGGTTCAACAGAGACGAGATCACTTGTAGATTGTTCTTAACGCGATGATGAATCTCGCGCATCATCTTGTCCTTGGCGGCGATGTTGTCGCGCAGCGCCACATCCCTGGCCATGAGTGTTTCGGCCATGTGCCCCAGCGCGGCCGCCAGCTCGCGGATCTCCGCCGGCGCCGCTTCCGCCTTGGTCGGGCGCACGCCATAGCGACCGCCGGCGTAGAGCTGCGCGACCCGGCGCAGGTAGAGGATCCAGCGCACCACGCCGCGCTCGGCGACCAGCGCGACGGAGGCGAGCGCGACCAGAAAGGCGAGGATCGGCAGAACGAACGCGGAGAGCGGATTGAGTCGCGCCCAGGAGATCAGCCCCTCGGACGGCGCGGAAAGCACGACATCGAGGTCGTCGGCCAGCGGCGCGGCGGCGAACAGGCGCGATTCGCCGGTCCGGTCGGCGCCCAACCAGATCACGCCGGCCCGGCCGCGCGCCCAGTGGAGGGCGGCCGAAGGGTCGCGCGGAAAGCGCGCCGGTGTGGCGCTGGCGACGAAACGGCCGTCCTTGTCGGTGATCGCCACCTCGGAATCGGCGGGCGCCGCGCGGCCGGCCCCCGATGAGGCCAGGGCGGCGGCCGAGATCACCGCCGTCATCGACCCTCCGGCTCGACCGTCTTCGACGCTCTCCGGCACGCCGATCAAGACGATCGGGCGTCCGTCGCCGCCAGAGAAGGAGGCGCGAACCGACAGCGATCGGCCGCGCCTCAGATCGCGCAGGCCTTGCCGCGCTCCCTGCGCCTGGTCGTTGGAGACGGGCGTGGCGGCGCAGGTCACCCATCCTTGCGCGTTCAGTCGAACCAGATTGAGGAAGCTCGGCATGCGAGACTTCAGGTCTTCCAGCCGTTCGACGCACTGATAGCTGGCGGTGGTGGCGGCGATGCCGCGCAACAGGCTGGCGGTCTCGCCCAGGTTGGCGCGGATGCCGTTCGCCGCCTGGCGCGCCGCGCCGACCAGCTCGGCCCGCTTATCGGCGGCGTCCCTGTTGAAGATCAGCGCCGATTGCAAGCCGCTCAAGACCAGCACCGGCGCCAGGGCGGCGGCCAGCGTCAGACCGAGCCGCAGACGTATGCCGTCGTGGCGCCCCCGGGCCCCCCGGCTCACCTCGCCCCGCTCAGGCGCTCCGCCTGAGCCATGATCGCCCGCATCGCCTCGCTGGCCGAGCCCCCGTCGCGCTTATAGGCGCCGCTCTCCAGGATCGCCTGCAGCGCCCGGCGCGCCCGGCTGACCCGCGACTTCACCGTGCCGACGGCGCACTGGCAGATCGCCGCCGCCTCCTCGTAGGCAAACCCGCCGGCGCCGACCAGCACCAGCGCCTCACGTTGCTCGTTCGGCAGCATGGCCAAGCCGAGCCGAAGCTCATCGAGGGCCAGGGGCGAGGCCGGATCGTCGACCGCCATCAGCGTCCGCTCGGCGGCTTCCTGATCGAGCTGGCTTTGCCGCCACGAGCGGCGCTTGTCCGAATAGAACTGGTTGCGCAGGATCATGAAAGTCCACGCCTTCATGTTCGTGCCCATCTCGAAGCTTTCGCGCGCGTCCCAGGCCTTCATCATCGCGTCCTGCGCGAGATCGTCGGCGGCGGCCGGATCGCCAGTCAGCGAACGGGCGAAGGCGCGCAATGCCGGTATGAGCGTGACCAGCTGGTCCTTGAAGGCGCGGTCTCGCCGAGGATTGGCCAGGCGAGGCTTGCCGCCATCCTCGCCGCGTCGCGCAACCTGGGTCAACGCGCGTTATCGCCCTTCGAACTCGGCGCCTCGCAGAATGTCGAGGAATTCGCCCGGCACCGGCTCGTTCATCACATCGTCGAACATTTGCCTGAGGCGCGCGCCCAGCGCCTGCTGGCGAAGCTTGGCCTCGTCGAGGTCGGCTGGCGCCGGTCCCTGAGCGCTCGCGGTGTCGGGCGCCCCGTCGATGGCCGACGCCTGTCGCGGAGCTTGACGAGACTTGGGCTCGCCGCTCGCCCGTCGGTCTGAGGGTTTGCTCATGGCGAGCACACCAAGCGCCTTCGCCGCCGATTGGTTCCCGCCGACGCATGCTGTAGGGTCGGTGTTGCCCGTGATCGGCCCGCTCCAGGCGTGGAACGCACGGGCGGCCCCGGCGTTCCGCAGAGGTGACGCCGACCGGGTCGTAGCGAACCGTCGGCCATTTCGCGCGCGGCGGGCTTTTTCGAGGATGTGCATGAGCCTTTTGGCAAAGCTGGGACCCCACCTGCCTTACGTGCGGCGTTATGCTCGCGCCCTTACCGGCGATCAGGCCACCGGCGACCAGTACGTCCGCGTCACGCTCGAGGCCCTCGCCGCCGGCGAAAGAGCGCTCGAACTCCGACGCGCCGCCGCGCGTCGCGCTCTATCAGGTATTCCACGCCATCTGGCAGAGTTCCGGCGCGCGTCTGGAACGGCGTCACGACGATGGCGACGGAGGCGAGACGGTCGGCGCCGCCCAACGGCTGATGCGGATCGCGCCGCCGTCTCGGCAAGCGTTTCTGCTCACCGCCGTCGAAGGCTTCACGCCGGACGAGACCGCGGCCATTCTGGGGGTGGGCGTCGGGCGCATCGCCGAACTGATTGCCCAGGCGCAGCGGGAGATCGACGCCGAGTTGGCCACCAGCGTCCTCATCATCGAAGACGAACCGATCATCGCTGCCGACATCGAGGCGCTGGTGATGGATCTGGGCCACAAGGTGGTCGGGATCGCCGCCACCCGCGACGAGGCCGCCCATCTCGCCAGTCGATCCGAGCCGGGTCTCGTGCTCGCCGACATCCAGCTCGCCGACGGCTCATCCGGAATCGACGCGGTCCGCGACATTCTTGGCCGGCAGGACGCGCCGGTCATCTTCATCACGGCCTTCCCCGAGCGTCTGCTGACCGGCGACCGGCCAGAGCCGACCTTCCTGATCACCAAGCCCTTCCAGGCCGAGACGGTGAAGGCGGCGATCGGCCAGGCGCTGTTCTTTCATCCACGCGCCGCGCCGGCCGCCGCCTGACTTCGCCGGTGGCGCCCTTAGCGCCTGAGAGCGGCGCCGACCTTGTCCTGCACCTTGCCGACCTTGTTCTGAACCGAACCGCCGGCCTTTTCCGCCGCGCCTTCGGCTTCCATCTTTCGATCGCCGGCGATCCGCCCGGCGCCTTCCTTGATCGCGCCGGCCGCCTTGCGCGCCGCGCCTTCCACTCGATTGCCGCTCATGGCGAATCCACCTTTCATCAGCCAGTAACGAGGCTTCGCCAACGGTAAGGTCGGCCCGTAGGTTCCCGTCGGCCCGCCAATCGCCGCTTGAGCGTTGGCCGAACGCCAACGGACCCGCGAGTCACGGATTGGAGGGAAGGTGGACGAATCCGCGGACGTCGACCGCGCGCACGACGCGCCGGGCGACACCAAGCAGCCACCGCATCCGCCCCTTCTCGAGGTGCTCGGCCCCGGCCTGATCACCGGCGCGGCCGACGACGATCCGAGCGGAATCGCCACCTATTCCCAGGCCGGCGCCCAGTTCGGCTACGATCTGGGTTGGACCTTGTTGTTCAGCTGGCCGCTGATGTGCGCCATCCAGGAGGTCAGCGCCCGCATAGGCCGAGTGACCGGGCGCGGCATCGCCGGCAACCTGGCGCGGCACTATCCGCGCTGGCTGGTCCTCGGGCTGATCGCCCTGCTCGTCCTGGCCAATACTATCAACCTCGGCGCCGATCTCGGGGCCATGGGCGCGGCGCTGCGACTGGTGATCGGCGGTCCCGCGCTGCTCTACGTCGCCGCCTTCGCCGCGCTGTCGGTCTGTCTCGAGGTGTTCGTCCGCTACGCCCGCTATGTCTCGGTGCTCAAGTGGCTGACCTTGTCGCTGTTCGCCTATGTCGCCGTCGCCCTCGCCATCCATCTCCACTGGTCGACGGTGCTCTATCACCTCGTCGTTCCGAAGCTGTCGTTCGCGCCAGGGTATCTGACGGTCGTGGTCGCCATTCTTGGCACGACGATCAGCCCCTACCTGTTCTTCTGGCAGGCCGAAGAGGAAGTCGAGGAGGTTCGCGAGCGTCCGGATGCACAGCCCCTCCGGATCGCTCCCGACCAGGCGCCGTCCGAGCTGAACCGCATTCGCTGGGACACCTATGTCGGCATGGGCTTCTCGGCTCTGATCGCCATGTTCATCCTGTGGACGACGGCGGCGACGCTGAACGCCCACGGCGTCACCGACATCCAGACTTCCGCCGACGCGGCCAAGGCGCTGAAGCCGATCGCCGGCCCGTTCACCTCGATCATCTTCGCGCTCGGCATTGTTGGCACCGGCCTGTTGGCCCTGCCGGTTCTGGCCGGGTCGGCCGCCTTCGCCCTCGGCGAGGCGTTCGGCTGGCGGGTGGGCCTGGCGCGCAAGCTGGGCCGGGCGCGAGCCTTCTACGGCGCCATCGCCGCGGCCACGGTGATCGGCGCGGCGCTCAACTTCGTGAGCTTCATCGATCCGATCAAGGCGTTGTTCTGGAGCGCGGTGATCAATGGCGTGGTCTCAACGCCGATCATGGTGCTGATCATGCACATGGCCAGTCACCGCGCCGCGATGGGCGATTTCAAGATCCACGCCGGGCTCAAGACGATGGGATGGATCGCCACCGCGGTGATGGCCGCCGCTTCGATCGGCATGTTCGCGACCTTGCGGCCCTGACGGGAAGAAGATCACCCCCGCGCGGTCCCGTGGCGACGCCGCCAGCGGCGCAGCCGTCCGGCGGAGATCGGCGCCTCCGTCGATAGGCTGCCGTCGGCCAGGCCCTGCACCATGTTGCGGGCGATGATGCCGCGCGCGCCCCTCTGCCAATGGTCGGTCGCCTCTTCGACCGGCAGCCAGGGGGCCGGCGAAATCAGCAGATATTCGGCGAGGGCCAGGGCCAGCGGCTCGTAGGTGGCGCGGACCACCGCCAAGGTCTGCTCCGCCGCCTCGCCGCCGTTCCAGGCAACGCCGCGCTCGCCGAACAGGGCGAGGATGGCCGCGTAGTCCTCCCTCGAAAGGCGGGTCGGCGTCGGCGCGGCGGGGGTCGTGACCTCCAGCGAGCGAGCCATCTCGAGGATCACCTGCCGGGCGGTCGCGAAGGTCATCCGCGCCTGCAACTGCCGGACGTCCTCGACCCCGACGAGGATGAGGGCGCACGCGTCGATGATCGACATCAGCGCCGCCAACCAGGACTGATCCTCATGCTGCGAGCGGTAGTAGGCCAGCATCGGATAGGAGAGATGGCTCTCCAGCAGCTGCGCTCCCCAGATCTCCCAGACGCGCAGCACGTCGTCGACCTGATCGAGAGCGCCGGACTCGGCGTGGCGGCAGAGCAGGGTGACGGCGCTCGGCGGCGAGCCGGCGCGGGCGTCCAGCTGCAGCACGTGCGCCTCGCGGTTGGAGAACAGCTGGTAGAGCACGGGCAGATAGCCGATCACCACGGCGATCAGGCCGAAGCCCACCCCCGCCTCGAACACCGCGAGGAACTTGGCCCAGCCCGTGTGGGGCGAGAGGTCGCCGAACCCCAAAGTGAAGAAGGTGACGCCGCTGAAATAGATCTGGTCGCCAAGGTCGAGCGCTCCCTTGGCGACGGGGTGCGCCTGCGCCGCCCACTGCATGAGGCCGAAGGCGATGATCAGCGTCACCGCCCACAGGCTGAAGAGCAGGGTCATCGCCAGGGACCCGAAGATGCTGAGGAAACGCTCGCGCCGCTCGCCTTGCGGCCAGAGGGAGGCGGCGGCGCGCCACAGCCGCCAGAACGCCCGGAAGTAGTAGCGTGTCAGGCGCCATCGCCGCTTCACCCGCCTGGGCAGGAGCATGACTTCGAAAGCGTCCTGCAGAATCAGGGTGAACAGCAGTGCGCCGACGATCACCGCCGCCACCTGGGCCGATCCATTCATGCCGCGCGGCTCGGCTCCGGCGGCCTCGGCTCCGCCCCTCGGACAGGAACCGGCGCCTCGGCGGCGACGTTGCCGGGCGGTCCGTGACGAGGGGGGGCCGAGGTGGGTGACAACTGGGTGACCAACGCGGTGGGAACGGCGGCGGCCGTCTGCTCGGTGCTGAGCTTCGCGCCGCAGATCGTCAAGATCGTCCGCACCCGCGAGGTCGAGGGCGTGTCGATCCGCACCTATCTCATCACCGTCACCGGCTTCGCCCTGTGGATCGCCTATGGCGTGCGTCTCGCCGCCTGGCCGGTGACCATCGCCAACAGCCTTGCGCTGCTGATGTCCGGCGCCGTCCTGGCGCTGCGCTGGCGCTACGGCTCGGCGAGCGGCGGCCAGCGCTCGCGATGACGCCGGGGTTGGACGCTGTGGTGATCGGCGCCGGCCCGGCGGGCCTCGCGGCGGCCACCTATCTTGGCCGTTTCCGCCGCCGGGCCGTGGTGCTGGACGGCGGACGGTCTCGCGCCGGCTGGATTCCGGAGAGCCACAACACGCCCGGATTTGATCGCGGCATCTCCGGCGACGCCTTGCTGCGGCGCCTGCGCGACCAAGCGGCTTCCTACGGCGCCCTGGTGCGCGCGGCGCCGGCCACACGGCTCGACCGGGCGGACGGGGGTTTCGCGATCACGGTGGACGGCGAGGTGCTGACGGCAAGCTTCGCCATTCTCGCCAACGGCATCGAGGATGTCCTGCCGCCGATCGCCGGCCTCGACGCCGCCCTGCGCGACAGCCGCGCCCGGCTGTGTCCTATCTGCGACGCCTACGAGGCCATCGACCGGCGGATCGCGGTGCTGGGAAGTGGCGAGCTCGGCACGCGCGAGGCTCTCTTCCTTCGGCACTATTCGAGCCGGGTCGTCCTGCTGCTCGCCGACGATGCGGACGCGCTTTCGACCGAAAGCCGCGAACGCCTCGACGGCGCCGGCATCGAGGCGATCCCGATGGCCGGGGCCGCTCTCGCCTTCGTCGAAGCTGGATGCGAACTGCGGCGAGAGGGCTCCGCCAGTCGCCGCTTCGATCATCTCTACCTGGCGCTCGGCTGTCGCCCGGCGTCTGGCCCGGCGCTGCACGCCGATCTCGCCCGCGACGAGCAGGGCATGATCCGGGTCGACGCCCACCAGCGCACCAGCATCGAGGGGCTCTACGCCGCCGGCGACATCGTCCGCGGCCTCAACCAGATCGCCGTCGCCACGGCCGAGGGCGCCATCGCCGCGACCGACATCCACAACCGCCTGCGCGGGAGCGCGCCGTGAAGCCGCTCCGCCGACGACGCCCGCGGTCGCCCCCCGCGGCGCCGCGCAAGGAAGCGTCGCCATGGTGGTTGACCGGGCTGGAAGCCGGCGCCTCGGCCCTTCTCGTCGCCGGGGTCGCCGCCGCCCGCGACGGGCGCGCCTGGCGCCGTCCCAAGGTCGACAGCCCGACCGCCATCCCGGCCAAGGGCTGGCGCGAGATCGCCGCCCGCGTCTGGGCCGACTTCAACAAGGACAATATCTCGATCATCGCCGCCGGCGTCACCTACAACATCGTGCTGGCGGTGTTTCCCGCCCTCGCGGCGTTCGTCGCCTTCTATGGCTTGGTCGCCGACGTGAATTCGGTCCGCGATCAGATCGGCGCCCTCTCGGCCGTGCTGCCGAGGGACATACTGGCGGTGATCGGCCAGGAGATGATGCGCCTCGCCCAGTCGCGCTCCGGCGGTCTGTCGGTCACGTTGATTCTGGGCGCGGTGATTTCGCTGTGGAGCGCCAATGGCGCGATGCGGGCGATGATGGTCGGTCTGAACGTCGCCTACGAGGCGAGGGAAAAGCGGGGCTTTTTCACTCAGATCGCCGTTTCGCTGGCCCTGACAATCGGCCTGCTGTTGTTCGCCGCGTCGGCCAGCGTCGCGCTCGGCGCCGGCGCCCTGGTCAAGAGCTATCTCGGATCAGCGGCGGAAATCGGCTTCAACCTGCTGCGCTGGCCGCTGCTGCTGATGGCCTGCATCGCCAGCCTTTGCGTGCTCTATCGCTTTGGCCCCTGCCGGCCATTCGAGCGATGGCGCTGGATCACCTGGGGCAGCGCCTCGGCCACCATTCTGTGGGTCGCCGCCTCGGGAGCGTTCTCTTATTATATTTCGCACTTCGCGCACCTCGGGCGCACCTACGGCTCGCTCGCCACCGCGATCGCCTTCATGCTGTGGCTGTGGCTATCGGCGCTGATCGTGCTCGCCGGCGCCGAGCTCAACGCCGCCATCGAACACCAGAGCGCCGGCCGCTCGCCGTCGGAACCGAAGGGCGAGGCGGCGGCCACGACGAAGTCGGCGGCCGGGCGCTTCAAGGGACGGTAGGGCGCGGCGCGGCGCTCAGGGCCAACGAGTGTCTGAAATGCCGATGAGGCCGACGAGCCATTTGATGGATGTCCGTCTTGGCTTCAGCACTCGCCGGCCGGCGCCACCGCCTGGAACGCCGCCGAGACGAAGCGCACGCGCACGCGCCGGCCCATACGCACGGTCTCGCCGTCGAGGATGACCGGCAGTCGGCCGTTCGCCTCCGCCGTCAGACGGCGGACCTTGGTCACCGTGACCGCCGGATCGCGGCGCCAGTCGTCGAACAGGGCGTGGAAGGCGAGGCGGAACAGGGAGGCGGCGGCGACCGGCTCGACGGCGGCGACCTCCAGCGACTGCTCGGCGGCGTCCATGGCGCGCGAGATCAGCGGACAGATCACCGCCACCGCCTCCGCCGTCGCCAAGGCGCCATCCTCCAGCTGGTAGTCGAGCGACTCGAGGGTGCTGCGCCGCAGGGCGATCCAGGCGCGGCGCACCGCTTCGACCGGCCGGACGCGGCGCACCGCTTCGCGGGCCTCCGCCCATAGCGACGGCGCGCCCAGGATGGCGGCGCAGAAAAACATCTCCTTTTCGACGATCCCGCCACTGACGGGCCTGAGCGTCGGCTCGGCCAGTGTCCGCGCCAGCGCCTCATCCCAGGGCAGGTCGCCGTAGAGGGCTCGCGGCAGCATGTTCATGGTGCCGCCGGCCAAGGGAACGAGCGGCTTGCCGAGCCGGGCGCACAGCGTCGCGGCGGTGCGCAGGGTGCCATCGCCGCCCAGCGCCACGAGAACGTCCGCCGTCCGCGCCGCCCGAGCCAGAGCCCGCTCGATGTGCTTGGGCGAGACCACGACGACATGCGGCCGGGCTTCGCCGTTGGCGGGCAAGGCCTCGTGCATCAGGGTGCGCATTCGCTCGGCGGCGGCGGAGTCGCAGCCGCCGCTGGCGCTGTTCAGCACGGCGATCAGCCGTTTGCCGGCGAGCGGGAAGGGCGTTCCGCTCATGAGCGGTGTCGCCGGCGGCGCAGCGGCGCGGCGCGAGCGGGCGCGTGGCTGAGGCGGCCATTCTCGAACGCCATCACGGTGACCGCCAGCTCGTCCTCGCCCAGCTCGATCAGGTTGAAGCTCGCCGGCTCGCCGCGCTCGCGCAGCGACAGGGTGCCGGCCCCGACGGCCAGCGTCGCGCCGTCGCCGACCGGCAGCGCTTCGACGAAGGCGGCGTGCAGATGGCCACTCAGAATGACATCGACGCCGGCCGCCGCGAAGGCCGCCGCCGCTCTCGCGCCGCCGCGCACGCCGGCGGTGATCGGCTCCCCCGGGATTTCCACCAGCGGATGATGACAGGCCAGCAGTCGCGTCGCCTCCGCCGGCGCCGCCGCGAAGGCGGCCGAGCCGCGCCGGACCTGACCGGCCGACACCGCGCCCTTGGACCAGTTCAGGCGCAGCTGCCAACCGCGCGCGGTGTTGAGGCAGCGAGCGAAAAGGCCGGATCGGGCGAAGCTCGCCTCGCGCGAAGGACCAACCGCCGCTTCGTATCGTTCAAAGGGTGCGGTCATCCGGTCAAATAGCCCGGCCCACGGCGTGTCGTGATTGCCCGGCGTGGCGAGGACCGGTCCGTTCAGCCGCGCCAGCCAGCGCCGGGCGGCGGCGAACTCCTCGACCGCGCCATAGAGGGTGATGTCGCCGGTGATCACCGTCAGATCGACCGGATGGCTGGCGAGGAAGTCGGTCGCGGCCGCCAGCGCTTCGCGATTTTCGCCGCCAAAATGGATGTCGGACAGGTGCGCCAGTCGCATGGGCAGCCCTCCGGTCGCCGCGCGCCCCCGCGATGGCGCCCCGAGGGAACGGCCGGCGTGGCTCGAGGGTTGCTCTTTCGCGGCCGGCGGCGGCGGGGTTTGTGGCGCATCGCGGCGCGGCGCGGGGGCCGGATCGTCGCGATGGAGGACAGCTGTCATGGAACTGGGGGTCGTTGGCCTTGGCCGCATGGGCGCGGCGATCGCCAGGCGCGTGATGCGCGCCGGCCATGGCTGCGTCGTGTTCGACCGCGATCCCGCGCCGGGCGCCGCTCTGGCGAGCGACGGCGCGACGGCGGTCGCCAGCCTGGAGGCGCTCGTCGATCGTCTCGTCCCTCCGCGTCGCATCTGGCTGATGCTGCCCGCCGGCGCGATCACCGAAGCGGCGGTCGAGAGCCTCGGCGAGCGGCTCGGGCCTGGCGATGTGCTGATTGATGGAGGCAACAGCTTCTACCGGGACGACGTGCGCCGGGCGACCGACCTGGCCAAGCGCGGGGTCGCCTATCTCGATGTCGGCACCTCGGGCGGCGTCTGGGGCCTGGAGCGCGGGTTCTGCCTGATGGTCGGCGGCGACCGCCAGGCCTTCGAAACGCTGGAGCCGATCTTCGCCGCCCTGGCTCCCGGATTGGGCTCGATAGAGCGCACCCAGCGACCGCACGCCCGCGACGATCGGGCGGAGCGGGGGTACATCCATGCCGGTCCGCCGGGCGCCGGCCACTTCGTCAAGATGGTCCACAACGGCATCGAGTATGGCATGATGCAGGCCTACGCCGAGGGGTTCGCCCTCCTGCGCGCTCAGGATGGCGGCCCCGGCGGCTCTGGCGAGGGCGCGGACCTGCCGCGCTACGATCTCGATCTCCCCGACGTCGCCGAGGTGTGGCGGCGCGGCAGCGTCGTGGCCTCCTGGCTGCTCGATCTGATCGCCGGTCAGTTGGCCGACGCCCCAGATCTGGCGGGCTACGGCGGGGTGGTCGCCGACACCGGCGAGGGGCGATGGACGCTGGAGAACGGCATCGCCCGCGCCGTGCCGATGCCGGCGCTGGCCGCCGCCCTCTTCGCCCGCTTCCGCTCGCGCCAGGACCACGGCTTCGCCGACAAGATGCTGTCGGCCATGCGCATGGGGTTCGGCGGCCACAAGGAAGCGCCCGCCGCGGCCGACCGCCAGGGCTGAGGGGAGAGACACCAAAATGGCGCTGGAGATTTCCGTCGGCCCCCCCAGACTGGCGATCAACCAGGGTCACTGCGTCCTCATCACCGAGCAGGACGGCCGGATCGATTGGCCGACCGACAAAGGGCTCTATGTCTGCGACACCCGCATCCTGTCGAGCTGGGCGCTGTTCGCCGACGGCCAGGAGTGGGATCTGCTCAACGCCGCCAACCTCGCCCACTGCGCCGCCAAGATCTACCTGCTCAACCGGCCCATCGTCGCCGCCGAGGGCGAGATTCCCGGCGGCAGCATCGGCCTCGTCATCGGCCGGGTGATCGGCGAGGGCCTGCACGAGGACTTCGACCTGCGCAACTACGGTTCGAAGCCGGCGCGCTTCAATCTCGAGATCGCCATGCGCAGCGACTTCGCCGATCTCTTCGAGGTGAAGTCGAAGCGGGTCATCCGCCGCGGCCAGGTGACCACCGACTGGTCGGCGCGCGGGGCGCGGCTGCGCACCGCCTACGTCAACCGCGATTTCAGGCGCGAGCTCACCGTCAGCGTGCGCCGCTGCCCGACCAGGCCGGTCTACGCCAATGGCCGGATCAGCTTCGATATCGCGCTGGAGCCCGGCGAGGCTTGGCACGCCTGCCTGATCTACCGATTCGGCCTGGACGGCGAGCAAATGCGGGGATCGGCGGCCTGTGTCGACGCCTTCCTGCATGCGCCGGCGGCCAAGAAGCGCGGCCAGTGGCGCGACAGGACGCTGAAGATCACCACGGACGCGGACGACTTCCTGCGCTATTACAACCAGGCGGCGGAAGACATCGCCGCCCTGCGCCTGCCGCTGGAAGGCACCGGGCACATGGAGTTCGTGCCGGCCGCCGGCGTTCCCTGGTTCGTCGGCCTGTTTGGGCGCGACAGCCTGATCGTCTCCCTGCAGAATGGAATCCTGTATCCGGACTTCGCTCGCGGCGCGCTCGACGTCCTCGCCCGCTATCAGGCGCGCGAGCGCGACGACTGGCGCGACGCCGAACCCGGCAAGATCATGCACGAACTGCGGGTCGGCGAGCTGGCGCACTTCAAGCTCATTCCGCACACGCCCTACTACGGCACCGCCGACGCCACCCCCCTCTACCTCATCCTGCTGCACAACGCCTGGAAGTGGACCGGAGATCGCGGCTTGCTGCAAAAGCACCTCGCCACGGCCGAACGCTGCCTCGGCTGGATCGACGACTTCGGCGACCGGGACGGCGACGGATTCCAGGAATATCAGACCCGCTCGTCGGCCGGCTATGAGAACCAGGGCTGGAAGGATTCCGGCGAGGCGCTGGTCTATACGGACGGCGCCTTGGTCAAGGGACCGAAGGCGCTGTGCGAATTGCAGGGCTACGTCTACGACGCCTGGCTGCGCATGGCGGAGGTCTACGACGAACTCGGCAAGGCAAAGAAGGCCGAAAGATTGCGCGGCAAGGCCGCCGCTATGTTCAAGGCATTCAATGAGGCGTTCTGGAGCGAAGACCTAGGCTTCTACGCCTTCTGCCTCGACGGCGAGAAGCGGCCGGTGTGGAGCATCGCCTCCAATCCCGGACACTGCCTGTGGTCAGGCATCGTGCCGCCCGACCGCGCCGGCCGGGTCGTCGAGCGGCTATTGCGTCCGGACATGTCGAGCGGCTGGGGCGTGCGGACGCTTTCCGCCGATCACCCGGCCTACAACCCGCACTCCTATCAGGTCGGCTCGGTCTGGCCGCACGACAACGGCATCATCGCGGCGGGTTTCCGCCGCTACGGATTTCGCGAGGAGGCGCTGCGCCTCGCCCGCGACGTCAGCGCCGCCGCCAGCTTCTTCATGTCCTATCGCCAGCCGGAGCTCTACGCCGGCCTGACGCGAACCCCGACCACCTTTCCGGTGCAGTATCAAGGGGCCAACGTGCCCCAGGCGTGGGCCGCCGGCTCCTGTTTCCACTTCGTCCAGACCATCCTTGGTCTTGTGCCGGACGCGCCGGCCGGCAAGCTCTACATCGATCCGGCGCTGCCTGATTGGATGGCCGAGCTCTCTCTGGCGGACCTGCGCCTGGGCGAGCGCTGTTTCGACGTGCGGCTGTGGCGCGACGGCGAGCAAACGCGCTGGGAGGTCGTTCGCGGGCCAGCCGGGTGCATCGAGGCCCGCGGTTGCGACCTCGAGACCTCCCTCTCGCCCGCCACGCCCTCCTCGGCGCCGACCCCAAAGCGAAGATAAGGCTCGACAGAAGCTCTAAAGGGAGGCGATATCGCCGCCAGGTCGCGGCCGGTCGGCGGAGCGGGGGAAGTCGTTGGCGAGCGATCACGATCACGAGGCGAGCGTGGAGGACCTGCTGCACTCTCCGGGGCTCGCCGACGCCCTGGAAAGCGACCGGTTCAAGCAGTTCCTCGACCATGTCCCGATCGCCATCGCGGTGGCCGAACTCGGCGAGAAGGAAACGATCGTCTACGTCAACGTCGAATTCGAGCGGCTGACCGGCCGCGCCGCCGCCAGCCTGGAAGGCCAGCCCTGGTCGGCGGTGCCCGGAGAGAAGCTCGACCACTCCGGCGAACGCCTCGGCGAGGCCGCCGACGACGCGCAGGACTACATCGGCGCCTTCGTCATCGACCGCGCCGACGGTTCGAGTCAGGTCGACGTCTGGTCGAACGTCATCGTCGGCGACGATGATCGGCCGCTGTTCCGTCTGATCGCCCTGGCGGCGGCCGGGCGCATCGGCTCGCCCGATGGCGACGATCTCGCCAAACAGTTGCGCGACAAGGATGTGGAGCTCCGCGAGCTGCAGCACCGGGTACGCAACAATCTGCAGATGATCACCGCCCTCATCCGGCTCGAGGCGCGCAACCTTGTCGAGCCGGCGGCGAGCGCCGCCTTCGACCGTCTGGCCGGCCGAGTTCAGGCGCTGAGCCTGCTCTATCGTCTGCTCGGCCAGGATGGCGGCGCCGTGAGCGTCGACCTCGGCGTCTATCTCAGCGAGATCGCCTCGGCGGTGATGCACGCCCACGCCAGCCAGGGGGCGCATCTCGATCTTTCGGTGGACGCCTGGCCGGTGTCGGTGAACGTCGCCATGCCGGCCGGATTGGTCATCAACGAGCTGATGACCAATTCGCTCAAGCACGCCTTCATCGAACGCGACGGCGGCAAGGTATCGCTGTCGGCGAAGGTCGATGGCGAGGGCTGCACCGTCGCCTACGCCGACGACGGCGTCGGACTGCCGGAGGGGGTCGCGTGGCCGCGGGCCGGCAAGCTCGGGGCGATGATCGTCCGCGCCCTGCGCCAGAACGCCGGAGCGCAAATCGACGTCGATTCCGGTCCGGGACGAGGCATGCGCGTGGTGATCCGCTTCAGCCGCTCGGCGGCTTTGGAGGAGCCCGGCGGGATCTAGGCCGCGCTCCCAAAAGTCAGGGGCGGTCGCCCGCCCGCCGGGCCGGCTCGGCCTCCAGGCGCGTGAGCCAGTAGTCCGCGTCGAAGCCCGGATCGCCGGTGAGGTGGCGCCAGAAGCGGATGCGGTTGATGGACTCCAGCCGTTCGGTGTCCGCCTCGAACCACGGCTGCGGCGCGCACAAGATGGCGTGGATCGGATTGGCGGACGGGGCGCCGGTCGGCTGAAAGATCGGCTGCTGGCGGGTGTCGGCCGGCAGGTCGGCGGTGTTCCACAGCCGCTCCTGGCGCACGGCGGGATTGAGCCGCAGCTTGAACATGAAGCGATTGCGCTCGGCGCGATTGGCCCCGGCTCCGTGCCAAATTCCGTGGTGCAGCGCCAGCACCGAGCCGGCCGGGCCGGCGAACCGCTTCTGGCCGGCGATGTTCTGATAGCGGGCGATCGCCGCCTCGCTGACGATCCGCAAATGGCTGCCCGGCAGATAGCGCGTGCCGCCCATCTCGGGGCTGACCGCGTGCGGGAACCACATGAGCTGAATGTCGAAGGCGGCGCGGATGTCGATGGTCGAGTCCTGATGCCAGTGCTGGCTCGCGGCCGGCTCGAGGCCGCGCTTGGCCAGCCATCCAGGCGAGAAGGTGACGTGCGGGAAGTGGTGGTCTAGCAGCGGGCCGGGGCCGACAAGGCTTTCGATGATCGCCGCCACCTTCGGTTGGCGCACGAACCGGTGGATGGCCGAACCGGGCGGATAGGCCTCGGCCAGTGGCGTTCCCGCGGGCACGGCCGGCAACGCGCCGGCGCGCACTTCGGCGACATAGGCCTCGCCCAGAGCCGGATCGATCAGGCCAGGGAACAGCAGGCAGCCCTCGGCGGCGAAACGGGCCATCTCGAGCGTCGTCAACCGGAGATCGGCGGGCGCGGCGGCCGGGCTCATCCGGCCGCCTCGACGATGCGCTCGAACCAGAACTCATACTTGAGATAGTCGGTGCGGAACTCGGCGCCCGGCGCGTGCGGCAGGAGTTGCGAGGCCTGGATCAGCCGCCAGCCGTCGCGCAACGCCGCCAGACCGCTGGCGTAGGGCGGATCGTCGCGATCGCCGGCCATGGTCTCCGCCGCGCCGTCGCCGTTCCACGCCGACCAGGCCACCACGCCCGAATCGAGCGCCGAGTCCTTCAGCCACAGGACCAGCAGGTTCTGCCGCGAGGCTCGTCGTTTGGCCGCCATGGCGGCCAGCTTGACGCATGCGCGCCCCCTCTCCAAGCTGTTCCCCGGACCAGACGGCCGGGCGGTCGCTGGGCGGGAGCGATCTTGTCCAGAGGAAAGTCCGGGCTCCACGGCGACACGGCGGCGGGTAACGCCCGCCGGAGGCGACTCCAGGGATAGCGCCACAGAAAGCAAACCGCCGCGCTCCGAGCTTCTCGAGTTTCGCGGCGCGGCAAGGGTGAAAGGGTGGGGTAAGAGCCCACCGCGGACCGGGTGACCGGGACGGCATGGCAAGCCCCGCCGGGAGCAAGATCGAATAGGGGCGCCGCGCCTTGGCCCTCGCGGGCCAGGGCAGGGGGTCGCCGGCCCGAGGCGCCCGGGTGGATCGCGAGAGCCGTCGGGCGACCGGCGGCCTTAGAGGAATGACCGCCGCGTTCGCCGGGCGACCGGCGAGCGGCACAGAACCCGGCTTACAGGCCGTCTGGTCCGGCGGCGCTCAAAACCGCAGCGCCCGCGCTTCCTTGACGTTCGGCAGGGCTTGTATGCGCGCCAGCAGGGCGGCGTCGGGCGGCTGGTCGACCCCGACCAGGGCGATGGCGTCATCGCCGGCGGCGAGCCGGCCGAGGTTGAAAGTCGCGATATTGACGCCGGCCTCGCCGAGCAGGCCGCCGAGCGCGCCGATGAAGCCCGGCCGATCGCGGTTGTTCACATAGAGCATGGCCGGGCCGAAGGCGGCGTCCAGTTCCATGCCCTTGACCTCGACGATGCGCGGCGCGCCGGCGATCACCGTCCCCGCGAAGGCCCGGCGGCCGGCCGCCGACGCGAGGTTCAGCCGCATGAGGCTGTCATAGATCGGCGAGGTGTCTTGGCGCGCCTCGGCTACGGTGATGCCGCGCGCCTTCGCGACGCTCGGGGCCGAGACCATGTTGATCTCCGCCAGCATCGGCCGCAGCACGCCGGCCAGGGCGGCGGCGGCTAGGGGGCGAATGTTGAGGCTCGCCACCTCGCCTTCGAAGGCGATCTCGACCGCCGTCAGGGTGTCGTCGATCATCTGGCCGGCCAGGGCGCCCAGCTTCTCGGCCAGGGCCACGAAAGGCCGCAGCTTCGGCGCCTCGTCGGCGCTGATCGAGGGGCTGTTGAGGGCGTTGGTCACCGCGCCGGAGAGCAGATAATCGCTCATCTGCTCGGCGACCTGCAGGGCGACGTTCTCCTGCGCCTCGCTGGTGGCGGCGCCGAGGTGCGGGGTGGCGATGAAGTTCGGCGCGCCGAACAGGATGTTGTCGGTCGCCGGCTCGGTGGTGAAGACGTCGAACGCCGCTCCGCCGATCCGCCCGCTCTCGAGGCCGGCGCGCAGCGCCGCCTCGTCCACCAGCCCGCCGCGGGCGCAGTTGACGATGAGCACGCCTGGACGCGTCCGCGCCAGGGCTTCGGCGGAGAGGATGTCGCGCGTCTTGTCGGTGAGCGGCGCGTGCAGGCTGATCACCTCGGCGCGGGCCAGCAGGTCATCCAGTTCGACTTTCTCGACGCCGATTTCCACCGCCCGTTCGCGCGAAAGAAAGGGATCGTAGGCGATCACCTTCATCTTCAGGCCATTGGCGCGGTCGGCGACGATCGAGCCGATGTTGCCGGCGCCAATCAGGCCCAAGGTCTTGCCGTGCAGCTCGACGCCGAGGAACCGGTTCTTCTCCCAACGGCCGGCCTGGGTGGATCGATCGGCGATCGGCAGCTGCCGGGCCAGGGCGAAGAGCAGGGCGATGGCGTGTTCGGCGGTGGTGATCGAGTTGCCGAACGGCGTGTTCATCACGATCACGCCGGCGGCGGTCGCGGCGGGAATGTCGACATTGTCGACGCCGATGCCGGCTCGGCCGATCACCTTCAGCCGCTTGGCCGCGGCGATCACCGGGGCGGTAACCTTGGTCGCCGAGCGGATCGCCAGCCCCTCGTAGCCGCCGATCGCGGCGACCAGCTCGTCTCTCGAGAGCCCGACCCGCACATCCGCCTCGACGCCGCGGCCGCGGAAGATGTCGACGGCGGCCGGCGACAACGCGTCGGCGATCAGGACCCGCGGGTTCACCGCGGCGCCTCGCCGCCCAGGCTCGCCCAAGCCCACTCCAGCCAGGGGGTCAGCGCCTCGATGTCGTCGCGCTCGACCGTCGCGCCGCACCAGATCCGCAGGCCCGCCGGGGCGTTGCGGTGGGCTCCGACATCGAAGGCGACCTCCTCGGCCTCGAGCACGGCGGCGAAGCGCTTGGCGAAATCCGCGCGGCCGGCCTCGGGCAGGTCGGATACCGCCGGGTCGGCGAACTTCAGGCACACCGAGGTGTTCGAGCGGGTCGCCGGCTCCCGGGCGAGGAAGTCGATCCACGGCGTGCGGCCGATCCACGCCGCGAGGCTGGCGAAGTTTTCATCGGCGCGCCGGCGCAGCGCCGCGGGGCCGCCGATCGAGCGAGCCCAGCGCAAGGCGCAAAGCCAATCCTCCACGCACAGCATCGAGGGCGTATTGATCGTTTCGCCGGCGAACAGCGCCTCGTCCAGGCGTCCCTTCTTGATCAGCCGGAACAGCTTGGGCATCGGCCAGACCGGCGCGTGCGTTTGAAGGCGTTCGATGGCGCGCGGCGAAAGCGCCAGCATGCCATGCGCCGCCTCGCCGCCGAGCGCCTTCTGCCAGGAGAAGGTGACGACATCGAGCTTGGCGAAATCGAGCGCCTGGGCGAAGCAGGCGCTGGTCGCGTCGCACAGCGTCAGGCCGGCTCGGTCGGCGGGGATGAACGCCGCGCTCGGCACGCGCACCCCGGAGGTGGTGCCGTTCCAGGTGAACACCAGATCGGCGTCGGGCCGCACGCGCGTCAGATCGGGCAGCTCGCCGTACGGCGCATCCAGCACCTCGGCGTCGAGGCCGAGCTGGTCGACGACGTCTACCGCCCAGTCCTTGCCGAAGCTCTCGAACGACAGCACCTGCACCGGCCATGGGCCGAGCAGCGACCACATCGCCAATTCCATCGCCCCGGTGTCGGAGCCCGGAACGATGGCCAGACGCCAGCTGTCCGGCAGCTCGAGAAGGGCGCGGGTCTGATCGAGCGCAGCGCGCAGCCGCGCCTTGCCGGCGCCCGAGCGATGCGAGCGGCCGAGGATCGCGCCGGCGAGGTCTTCGCAGCTCCACCCGGGGTGCTTGGCGCAAGGTCCGGATGAAAAGAACGGCCGCGCCGGCCGCATGGCCGGCTTCGCGGGGGTAGGCATGCCGATGTCTCCCATCCTCTCAGATGGGCTGCGTCCCGTTGGGAGGACGTGGCCCGAAGTCGGTAGACCGCGCTTCGCCCAATCCTGGCAAGGCACATTTCCTATCGCCGCTTGGAGCCTGAGGCCTTCGGCTCGGTCTTCTCTCGGCGAAGATCGAGCCTGGCGCCCGCGACTATGTGGTCAGCACCACCTTCCCGAGGTGTTCGCCCGCCTCGAGCCAGGCGTGGGCGGCGGCGGCCTCGGCCAGCGGGAACACGCGATCGAGGATCGGCCGGATCTGGCCCGCTCCGATCCACGGCCACACCACGCGCTCGATCTCGGCCGCCAGCCGCGCCTTTTCGTCGGCCGACCGGGGGCGAAGTGTCGAGCCGGTGATCACCAGGCGCTTTTGCATCATGATCATGATCGGCAGCTCGACGACCCCGCCCGCCTGGGCGGCGATGTGGACCAGGCGGCCGCTGGTGTTCAGCGCCTGCAGGTTCCTCGCGAAGTAGGGCCCCGCGACCATGTCGAGGACGACGTCGACACCCCCGGCGGCGCGGGCGATCTCGGCGAAATCCTCCGAGGCGGCGTCGACGACGATATCGGCGCCGAGCGCGCGCGCCCTCTCGGCCTTGGCGGCGCTGCGGGCGGTGGCGATCACCCGCGCGCCGGCCGCCTTGGCCATCTGGATCGCCATCACGCCGATGCCGGAGGTGGCGCCGTGCACCATCAGGGTCTCGCCGGCGCGCAAGGCCCCGTGCTCGAAGACATTGGCGTAGACGGTGAACACCGTCTCGGGCAGGGCGGCCGCCCCGGCCAGATCCAGGCCAGCGGGGATCGGCAGGGCGTGGCGAGCGTCGCAGACGGCATATTCGGCGTAGCCGCCGCCGCCGAGGAGGGCGCACACCTGATCGCCCTCGGCCCAGCGCCCGGCGCCGCGAACAACCTCGCCGGCGACTTCCAGTCCGAGCGTGTCGGGGGCGCCCGGCGGCGGCGGGTATAGGCCGCGGCGCTGCAGGATGTCGGGACGATTGACCCCCGCCGCCCGGACGCGGATCAGGATTTCGCCGTCCTTGGGCGCGGGCCTGGCGATCGTCGCCGGCCGCAGCGCCTCGGCCGCTCCCTTGCCGCCGACGATGTCGATGGCCTGCATCGTTTCTGGCGGCATGGCGAAGCGCTCCGGGCGGGCTCGTCGGTTGCGCCCGCGGGCGACCGCTTCCTAGATAGCCGCGGCGCGCGCCGCCTTGCAAAGGAGCCCAGCCCGATGTCCGAGGAGCCGCTCACCGCCCGTCGAAGGCGCAACCAGGCGCTGGAGGATCTGGCGGCCGAGGATCTGGAGCTGCTGGGCGCCGAGGAACTGGCGGAGCGGATCGGGTTGCTCGAGGCGGAAATCGCCCGGGCCAGGGCCCAGATCGCGCGCAAGGGCGCGACCCGCGCCGCCGCCGACGCCCTCTTCGGCCGACGTGACTGAGCCGCCGGCGCTCGCCGCCCCGCCGGACAGCCGCTTCGATCTGACCACCGCGCGCGGTCGGCGTCGCGCTCGGCTCGACTGTCTGTGGCGCGACCATGCCTGGATTCGCCTGGGCTTTTCCAACGCCCATTGGATCACGCCGCGCATGGCCCGCGCCAACCAGCCCTGGCCGTTTCAGCTGCGCGCCTGGCGCGACAGAGGCGTGCGCACGGTGATCAACCTGCGCGGCGGCTTCGCCACCAGCTTCCACGCGCTCGAGCGGCGGGCGTGCGAGCGGCTGGGCATGACCCTTGTCAACTTCACGGTCGCCTCGCGCGAGATCCCGACGCGCCAGCAGGTGCTGGGCGCCCGCGCGCTGTTCGACGAGATTGAGTATCCGGCGATGATGCACTGCAAGTCGGGCGCCGACCGCGCCGGTCTGATGGCGGTGCTATTCCTGCATTTCCACGAGGGCGAGCCGATCCGCCAGGCGATGCGGCAGCTGTCGCCGCGCTACCTGCACGTCCGCGCCGGATTGACCGGCGTGCTCGACTTCCTGTTCGAGGCCTATCTCGCCGATGCCGAGCCGCGCGGGCTCACGTTCGCCCAATGGGTCGCCAGCGACGCCTACAACCCGGCGGCTTTGAAGGCGCGGTTCAAGGCCGGCTGGTGGGGAACCCTGCTGAGCGAGCGGCTGTTGCGGCGAGAATAGCCACGCCTCTCACGAGGGGGCCACGCCGTCGTCGCTGGCCGGGTCGAGCAGCTTGTGGGCGTGAATGATGAAATAGCGCACGAGAGCATTGTCGACCGTCGCCTGGGCCCGCTCTCTCCACGCCGCCAGCGCCTCGTCGTAGCTGCCGTAGGCGCCGACCAGGTCGAGCTTGGCGAGATCGCGAAACTCGAGGCTGCCGACGGCGGTGAGTTCGCCGCCGACAACGATGTGCAGCAACTGTGGCCTTGGCATCGATCGTCCCGCTAAGATCCGGCGATCGCCACGCCGTCGATCAGGATCGAGGGCGCGTTGGTGGCGCGGCGCAGCTCGAGGTCGGCGCCAGGAACCAGCCGGGCGTAGAGATCGATCAGATTGCCGGCGACGGTGATCTCATTGACCGGATAGGCGATCTCGCCGTCCTCGAACCAGTGGCCGGCGCACCCCACCGACCAATCTCCGGTGTTGGCGTTCAGCGACGGCCCGAACATCGAGGTGATGAGGACCCCCTCGCGGGCATCTTTCATGAGTCCGGCCAGGTCGGCGCTTCCAGGGCTCAGAGTAAGGTTGGTCGGCGAAACGCCTGGCGGGCTGGCGCCGCCGCGCGAGGCATGGCCTGTCGTTTCCAGCCCGAGCTGGCGCGCCGAGCCGCAGTTCAGCAGCCAGGTGGTCAGCACGCCCCGATCGATGAGCGATCTTCGCTCGTTGGCGACGCCTTCGTCGTCGAAGGGCGTGGAGCCCAGGCCGCGCCGGCGATGCGGCTCCTCGAGCAGTTCGACGGTCGGAGCGAACACCGGCCGGCCGAGCTTGTCCTTGAGAAAGGAGACGCCGCGGGCCACCGCCGGGCCCGAGATGGCGCCGATCAGCGGGCCGAGCAGCGAGGCGGCGATGCGGTTCTCGAAGATCACCGCCGCGCTCGTCGAGGCGAGCTTGCGCGCCCCGACCGCCGCCACGGCGCGACGCCCGGCCTCGGCGCCGACCGTCTCCGGGCTGGGCAAGTCCTCCCGCCAGCGCGCGTTGGCCGATTCGTAGCCGACCTCCATGCCGGTCTCGCCGCCGGCGATCACCACCGCCTGCAACCCCGAGCCGGAAGCGCGATGCTCGCCGACGAAGCCGCCGCTGGTCGCCAGGCGCCACAGCGACGACGACCACGAGGCGGAGGCTCCTTCGGAATTGGTGACCCCGGCGACAGCGCGGGCCCGCGCCTCGGCGGCGCGCGCCTGGTCCTCCAAGCTCTCCGGCGACGGCTCCCCTGGGTCGAACAGGTCGAGATCGGGTCCCGATCCCTTGAACAGGCGCTCGGCCGGCGCGAGGCCGCAGTAAGGATCCTCCGGGGCCAGGCGCGCCATCGACACGGCCCGCTCGATCAGCCTGGCGATCCCGACCTTCGACATGTCCGATCCGGCGACCGACGCCTGACGCCGGCCGATCAGGACGCGGACGCCGAGATCACCGGCTTCCTCCCGCTCCACCTCCTCGAGGGCGCCGAGCCGCACGGTGACCGACAGAGAAGCGCGGCCGGCGAAGACCGCATCAGCCTCGTCCGCCCCAGCCGCTTGGGCGGCGGCGACGATGTCCTGCAGGCGGTTGGCGTCCATGGGCGGCGATATGGCCGCCGCGTCGGCCGGCGACAAGCCGGCGGGCCCAGCCCGAGGTCAGGCGATGATGTCGGGCGTCAGACGATCGTCCAGGGTGGCGATCCGGTCGCGCAGCAGCAGCTTCTGCTTCTTCAGCCGGGCGATGCGCAGCTGGTCGGGGTCGGGCCCGATCTCGAGGGCGTGGACGGCGGCGTCGAGGTCCTGGTGCTGCTGCCTGAGATCGGCGAGTTCGCGCCGGATCTCCGCCTCCGTCTGCCCGCCCGCCGCCTCATCGCCCATGTGCAAAGGTCCGTTGGCCCTGTCCGCTCCGGCATTCTTGCTAACAGAGACGGCGCTGTTGTCCAGCGCGCCAGCCCGCGAGACCAGCGCGGCGAGCAGCGCAACCGGTGGCGCGCCGCCGAAGATCGCCGTCGCCTGGCGCAAGGCGGCGAGCGGGTCCGGGTCCGCGTCGGTCGCCGCGCCCTCGTCGAGGCCGGCGAGCGCGCGCAGCAGCCATCGCTCGGCCGCCAGTTCCGTCCGGCCGATGTCGGCGCGCAAAGCCCATCCGTCCGCCTGCCCGATGGTTTCAGGGGGCCGGTCGAGGGCTCGGCGCGCGCGCCGCAGGGGCTGGATCACGCGCGCTTCGGCGCTCCGGGCAATCGCGACGGCGCGCGCGAGGAGCGTGTCGCTCGGCGAATCTTCCAGCCGCCAAAGCCGCCACAGCAGGAAGGCGGCCGATTGGCCGTGCCGGTCCTGCAGCTCGATGAGAAGTCTCGGCGACCCCCGGCCGGGCATAGACCGCGACCGCCCACGCCCAGAGATCCGGCTCAGCCGCGCTCATCTTGAAGGCCGGACCATCGCCGCAGTCGCGACCAGGCAAGGCCCAAAGGCTCCAGCGCGCGAGCGACGCATTGATCGACGATCTCGTCCACGGTTTCGGGACGGGCATAGAACGCGGGCATTGGCGGCGCGATCACCGCGCCCATTTCGGCGAGCGCAACCAGGGTGCGCAGGTGGCCAAGGTGCAGCGGCGATTCGCGCACCATCAGCACCAGCGGGCGCCGCTCCTTCAAGGTGACGTCCGCGGCGCGGGTCAGCAAGGTGGAGGTGACCCCAGTGGCGATCTCGCTCATCGTGCGTACCGAGCAGGGGGCGATGATCATGCCGCGCGCCGCAAACGAGCCGGAGGCGATCGGCGCGGCGATGTCGCCGATCTTGTGGGTGGCGCTCGCCCGCCGGCCGAGATCGGCGGCGGACAGGCCAAGCTCATGTCCGACGGTGAGGGCGCCGGCGCGGCTGATCACAAGATGGGTGGCGACGCCAAGTTCGCGCGCCGCGTCCAGCACGCGCGCTCCAAAAATCGCGCCGGACGCGCCGGAGATTCCGACCACCAGCGGCAACGGCCCGGCGTCCCCGATGTCGGTGGGCCCGGTCATGGTTTCTGGTTCAGCCGCACAAGCACTTGTGATGCGACAAACGCTCGCCAAGGGTGTTCAACGGAGGTCGCGATCCTACCGTTGGAGGAGCTCATCATCATGGCGATCGAAGCCCACATCCGCGAACTGAGCCAGCGCCACCAGGTGCTGGAGCGCGCGATCGAGGACGAGATCAGCCGGCCGGCGGCCGACACCTTGCGGCTTTCCGAGCTCAAGCGGCTGAAACTGCGACTGAAGGAGGAAATGGAAACGTTGCGAACGCGCGTCAACTAGAGCGGGTCGACAGGCCGGATCGCCGCCCGCGCGCGGCGTCGACTGGCGCGACGGGCGCAACCGCGCGGTCGGCGGTCATGCCAGCGAGTTGGCGGCGGCCTTCAGGGTCTCGCCGCTGGGTTGGGCCGGTCGCCGCGCCTCTTCGCGGGCGCGCTTTTCGGCCGCCCTCTTCACCAGCGCGTCGAGCTCGAGTTGAGTGACGAGGCCGAGCGACACCGGATCGACCGGCTTGACGTTGGCGGCGTTCCAGTGGGTGCGGTTGCGTACCTGCTCGATCGTCGATTTCGTGGTGCCGAGCACCTTTGAGATCTGCGCGTCGGTGACTTCCGGGTGATTGCGCACGAACCAGGCGATGGCGTCCGGCCGGTCCTGGCGTCGGGACACCGGCGTATAGCGGGAACTCTTCTTGGTCGGCTTCAGCATGTCCGCGTGCCGGCTCTTCTGCGGCATCATCCGGTAGGCCGCGTCGGCCTGGCCCTTGTCGAGTTCGGCACGGGTCAGCTGACCGTTCGAAATCGGGTCGGCGCCGCGAATGTCGCGGGCGACCTCGTCGTCGGCGATTCCCTTCACTTCCAGCGGATGCAGGCCGCAGAAGTCGGCGATCTGATCGAAGGTGAGGGTGGAGTTCTCCACCAGCCACACGGCGGTCGCCTTGGGCATCAAAACTTCGGTCATGGGCGAAGGTCTCCTTCACGCGAGTGGCGAATACAGCGGCGCCCGACCTCGCGGCCGGGCGTCATCGCCGCGTCATATAGGGCGGAAGGCCGGACAAGGGAACGATCTAGGCGGAGTCGAGCCGAAGACGGGAGTCGATCATGGTGATCGCCCGACCACGCAGAATCACCCGTTCGCCCCTCACTTCGCAGTCGAAGTCGCCGCCACGTCCGGGATAGGCCTGGTGGAAGCGGATCCGCGCGCGGCCGAGCTTTCCGGCGAACAGCGGCGCGAGAATGCAATGCAGCGAACCGGTGGCTGGGTCCTCGGCGATGCCGGAGCCCGGCGCGAAAAAGCGGCTGACAGCGTCGTGCCGCTGGCCTGCATCGGCCATCGCGGCCACGCCGAGATTGCCGCGATCGCCGGTCACCCCGGCGGAGATTTCACCGATCCTCCCGATATCTGGCCGCAAGCCCCGCACGGCCGCCTCGCTGTCGAGGATGGCGATGACATAGGCGCCGGCCCAGACCTCCGCGGGCGTGGCGCCCAGGGCGGCGGCGAGGCCGGGCGGCGCTTGCACGCGCTCGGGCGGCCGGCTGGGGAAATCCATGGCGTAAGAGCCGTCCCGCGCCTCGCGCCGCACCGTCAAGGCGCCGGAGCGCGTGTCGAAGGCGACCGCCGGCGTGGCGAGGGACAACTCGCCGAGCAGGACATGGCCGGCCGCCAGGGTCGCGTGGCCGCACAGCGGCACCTCCAACGCCGGGGTGAACCAGCGCAGGCCGAAGCGGTCCGGCTCGGAGGTGCGGAGCACAAAGGCGGTTTCCGCCTGATTGTTCTCGGCCGCCAGAGCCTGCATCCAGGCGTCCGTCGGCCAGGCGTCGAACGGCTCGACGACGCAGGCCTGGTTGCCCTTGAACGGCTCGGCGGCGAAGGCGTCGATGGTCCATTGGCGCATGGGAACAGTCTCCTCGAAGATCAGCGGGCAGCGGCGCCGTGGCCGAGCGGCCCATGCCCGGCGCCGAGCCCCGGCGCGGCGGCGATGGCGCGCTGGGTATAGTCGATCGCCACGCCGACCGCCTCGTCGAGCGCCAGCCCGGTGGCCAGCCCGACGGCGCAGGCGCTCGCCAGGGTGCAGCCGGTGCCATGGGTGTGGCGGGTAGCGGCGCGGCGATGCTCGAAGCGGCGCTCGCCGCCCGGATGGATCAAGATGTCGACAATCTGGTCGCCGCCAATGTGGCCGCCCTTCATCAGAACCGCCTTCGCGCCAAGGCGCAGCAGCGTCTCGCCGGCTCGGCGAAGATCGTCGACCGAGATCACGGCGCCGCCGGTCAGGATCTCGGCCTCGGGCGCGTTGGGGGTCAGGAGGGTGGCGAGCGGAACCAGAAGCCGCCTCAGGGCGTCGAGCGCCGATTCGCCGAGCAGCGGCGCGCCACCCTTGGCGATCATCACCGGATCGACAACGACCGGGAGGGTGGGAAAATCGGCGAGCACGCCGGCCAGCGCCAGCGCCGTCCCCGCCTCCCCGACCATGCCGATCTTGATGGCGTCCGCGCCGATGTCGTCGAGCACCGCGCGGGCCTGGGCCTCGACGAGGCCGGCCGGCAGGGGCAGACTGTCGTGCACCCCAAGCGTATTCTGAACCGTAACGGCGGTGATCGCGGTCGCGGCGTAGCCGCCGAGCGCGGCGATCGTCTTGATGTCCGCCTGAATTCCAGCGCCGCCGCCACTGTCGGAGCCGCCGATCGCCAGCAGGCGCGGCGGTCTCGTCATCGCCGCGCCCTCATCCGTCGAGCGCCCTCTGAACGGCGAGGGCCTGGACGGTCTCCTTCACGTCGTGAACGCGAACCGCCGAGGCGCCGGCGCGCGCCGCCGCCACCGCCACCGCGAGGCTGCCGCCGAGGCGATCGGCGGGCGTTCGCGCCGCCTCGTCGATCGCGCCGATGAACCCCTTGCGGCTGGCGCCGATGAGCAGGGGAAAGCCCAGCTCGGCGAAGCGCGGCGTGGCGCGCAGCAGGGCGAGGTTGTGCGCGGCGGTCTTGCCGAAGCCGATGCCCGGGTCGATCCAGATCGCCTCGCGCCGAACACCGGCGGCGATCGCCGCCTCGGCGCGGGCGAGGAGGAAATCGGTGACTTCCCCGACCACCTCGCCATAGCGGGGCTCGTCCTGCATGGTCGCCGGCTCGCCTTGCATGTGCATGAGCACCACCTCGCCGCCGAGTTCGGCGGCGGTGGCCAGGCTCTCGGGATCGGCGCGCAGGGCGGAGGTGTCGTTCCACATTGTCGCGCCGGCGGCGAAGGCGGCGCGGGCCACGGCCGGCTTGCGCGTGTCGACGGAGATGGAGATCGCGCTATCCGCGCGGACCGCCGCTATCACCCCAACGAGCCGCTCGATCTCCCAGTCTTCCGCGACCGGCGCCGAACCGGGACGAGTGGACTCCGCGCCGATGTCGAGTATGTCGGCGCCCTCGGCGATCAGCCGCCTGGCGCGGGGGCGCGCCAGGCTCGGATCGGCGCCGCAGCCATCGCCCGAGAAGCTGTCGGTCGTGAGATTGACGATGCCCATCACCCGAGGGCGTGGGCCCCCGCCGCTCACGCCGGCGCGGGCAAGGGGCCGGCGAGCGGCCGGGGGCTGAGGGGCACCGACACCCGGCCGCCGCGCGCCCGAGCGCGCGGTTCGGCGTCTTCACGGTTCGGCATGATGCCCTTCAGCGCATTGACGATCTCCTCGCCGCTGAGCGTCTCGAACTCGAGCAGCGCCTTGGCCAGGGTGTGCAGGTCGTCGATCCGCTCCTTGAGAATGCGTCGCGCCTCATCGAGGCCGGCTTGAACCAGGCGACGCACCTCGGTGTCGATCCGCTGCGCGGTCGCCTCGGAGACGTTCTGGGTGCGCGCGACCGAGTGGCCGAGGAAGACTTCCTCCTGGTTGTCGCCGTAGCTCACCGTGCCCAGGTCTTCGGAATAGCCCCAGCGGGTGACCATGTTGCGCGCCAGCCCGGTCGCCGCCTGAATGTCGTTGGAGGCGCCGGAGGTGATCTTGTCCTTGCCGAGGATCAGCTCCTCGGCGACCCGGCCGCCCATCAGGATGGCGAGGCGCGAGGTCATCTGCTGGAAGTTCATCGAGTAGCGATCGCCCTCGGGCAGCTGCATGACCATGCCGAGCGCCAGACCGCGGGGGATGATCGTCGCCTTGTGCACCGGATCGGCGGATGGCACCGACAGGGCGACGATGGCGTGGCCGCCCTCGTGATAGGCGGTGTTGCGCTTTTCCTCCTCCGTCATGACCATAGACTTGCGCTCGGCGCCCATCATCACCTTGTCCTTCGCCTGCTCGAAATCATGCTGGATGACCATCCGCCGATTGCGGCGGGCGGCCATCAGCGCGGCTTCGTTCACCAGGTTGGCGAGATCGGCGCCGGAGAAGCCGGGCGTGCCGCGGGCGATCACCTTGACGTTGACATCGGAGCCCAGGGGAACGTTGCGCATGTGGACGCGCAGGATCTTCTCGCGGCCGGCGATGTCCGGATTGGGCACCACGACCTGGCGATCGAAGCGGCCGGGCCGCAGCAGGGCCGGATCGAGGACATCGGGGCGGTTGGTGGCCGCGACGAGGATGATGCCCTCGTTGGCCTCGAAGCCGTCCATTTCGACCAGAAGCTGATTGAGGGTCTGCTCGCGCTCGTCGTTGCCGCCGCCGAGGCCGGCGCCTCGGTGGCGGCCGACGGCGTCGATCTCGTCGATGAAGATGATGCACGGCGCGTTCTTCTTCGCCTGCTCGAACATGTCGCGCACGCGCGAGGCCCCCACCCCGACAAACATCTCGACGAAGTCCGAACCGGAGATGGTGAAGAACGGCACGCCCGCCTCGCCGGCGACGGCGCGGGCCAGCAGGGTCTTGCCGGTGCCGGGCGGGCCGATCAGCAGCGCGCCTTTCGGGATCTTGCCGCCGAGGCGCTGAAACTTTGCGGGGTCCTTCAGGAAATCGACGATTTCGGTGAGGTCCTCCTTGGCTTCGTCGACGCCCGCGACATCCTCGAAGGTGACGCGGTTCTTGTTTTCGGTCAGCAGCCGCGCCTTGGACTTGCCAAAGCCCATGGCGCCGCGCGCGCCGCCCTGCATCTGGCGCATGATGAAGATCCACGCGCCGATCATCAGCAGGATCGGCAGCAGGCTCTGCAGGATGAGGCCGAGCAGTCCCGGGCCCGGCGGCTGGAAGGTGATCGAGGCGCCCTTGGCCTCCAGCCGGCGCTCGAGATCCTGGGTGTCCTCCGGGCCGATCGTCTTGAAGCTCTGGCCCTGGCGGTCCTCGGCCTCGACCTCCGGGGTGTGGATGGTCGCGGTCTTGATCTCGCCGGCGTCGATGCGGCTGAGCAGTTGCGAGTAGGGGATCGGCGTCGCGGCGGCGGCGCGCGCGCCGTTGGTCATCACGGCGTAGACCGCGACGAGGGCGAAGACCACGACGCCCCAGATGGCGAGGTTGCGCAGGTTCATGGACGGGCTCGGACCTCTCGTGACGTCTTCGATTTAGTGTGTCGCGCGTCAAGGCGCCATGCTTCGGCGGCGGCCTCGTCGTCGACCGCGCCCAAGGCGGCCGCGAGCCGCTGCCCGACCTCGGTCCGGAGCGTTGTTTCGGCGGCGGCCGCGCCTGTCGGCCGCCGTCGCGGATCGGCCTCGCGAGCCAGATGGACCCGCTCGCCACGCCAACGGGCGCGGGCGCCCGCCAGTGTCGCGGCGCCGTCGCCCTTGCCGAGCCTGGCCATCAGGCGATCGAGGGCGGCGGCGCGCGGCGGCCGCTCGCCGCCGCCCGCGCACACCAGGGCGGCGCCGAGCAGGCGGCGGCTATCGGCGCCGGTCAGACCCTCGAGATTGATCTCGACCTCGCCATTGGGCTCTACCGAAGTCCGCAGGAGAAGATCGCCGCGGCCGGCCCCCTCCACCCGCTTCGCTGGCGGCCCTCTCTCAGAGGAAGAGGCGAGGCGGTCCGTCCTCTCTCCCTCGTTGGGCGGGAGCACCTCCGGGGAGGGGGAGGGGGGCTCGGGCGTGGTTTGCAAGAGGGCGCGGGCGCGGGCGCGGGGACTGGCGGGATCGGCGTTGGCCGGATCGTCGATCCAGGTCTCGCCGAGGGATCGGAGCCACTGGCGCAGGGCCTCGCGGCGCAGGTTCAGCATCGGGCGCAGCAGGAAGACGCCGCGGCCATCTGGCCACACCGGCGAGGGGGCCCACTCGCGCGGTTCGCCGACCGAGCCGCCGGCGGCCCGCATCAGCCGCGCCTCGAGCCGGTCGTCCAGGGTGTGGCCCATGAGCACGACGCTCGCCCCGGCCGCGCGCGCGGCCCGCGCCAGCAGGGCGTGCCTGGCGCGGCGAGCGCGCGCCGGGACGCCCGAGGTCGGCTCGCCGGTCGTCCACGCGAGGATTCGATGAACGGCCCCCAACCGGCCCGCTCTCGCGGCGCACCAGCGCGCCCAGTCGGCGGAGGCGGGCTGGAGGCAATGATCGACGGTGAGGGCGAGCGTCGGCCGGCCGGCGCCGTCGGCCCAGGTCTTCGCCGCCAGCAGGAGGGCGAGGGAGTCGCCGCCGCCGGAGAAGGCGACGACCACCGGCGCCGACGATCGACGGCTCAGCCGCCGCGCCAGCGCCTCGGCAATCTCATCCACATTGCGCCTTGGCGCGCAGGCCAGCCGCCGCCGCTTTCTGACTGGTCGCCGCCGTCGGGTAGCGGCGGCCCATTTCGGCGAGGGCGCCGCAGGCGTCGGCCGGCTTGCCAAGACCGATCAGCGCGCGGGCGAGATCGAGCATCGCCTCGGGCGCCCAATGGGCTTTCGGCCAGCCGCGCAGGGCGGCGATCTCGGCGTTGGCCGCCTCGGCGTATTGCTGATGGGCCAGGAGCAGGCGCCCGAGATAGTAGTTGGCTTCCGGCGCCTGCGGCTGGTCCGAAAAGCGGGCGAGATAGTCGCGAAAGCCCGCCTCGGCCCCGCTGGCATCGCCGGCCAACTGGCGCTGGCGGGCGGCGGCGAAGGTGGCGGCCGGGTCGGCGGGCGGCGGCGGCGCGCCGGCGGCCGGATCCGCGCCGGGGGCCGGCGGCGGGGCGGCGATGGCGGCGAGCTTCTGTTCCAGGGCGGCGATCTGGCCCCGCAGCTGATCGTTCTGGGAGCGCTGGTCGGCGGCGTCCTGACGGGACTGATCGAGATCGTGGCGGATGATCTCCACCTCGCCGTTCAGGCGGGCGACGCCGCGTTCGATGTCGCCCAGCCGATCGGCGAGCGCATTGGTCCGCGCGTCAGCGTCGACGGGCTGGACGACCACGGGCGCGCCGGTCTCGCGGCCCTGGAAGACGATGGCGCGCAGCTCGCGCATCGCCTTTTCCATGCGGTCGAGGCGGGCGGCGGAGCGCTCGTCGAGCGGCTGGTCGAGCGGCACCTGGGCGCGCGCGAGCGGCGCGGCGAGGAGGGGGAGCAGCGGCAGGGCAAGAAGCGCGGCGCGGAGCGCCGGCGTGGCCCCGGCCAACGGCAGGCGGTGGAAGAAGCCGGCGAGACGCCGGCGCTTCGGGGCGTCCCAGCCCAGCTTCATGTCACGGCGCGCCGCTGGTGATGGCGGTGTGGGCGTTGCGGTTCTTCGCCGCGCCTTCCTCGCCGCCGCTGGTGTCGATCGGGTGTTCCTTGCCGTAGGAGACGGTGTCGATGCGGGCGAGGGAGACGCCGCGTCCGGCGAGGTATTCACGGACCGAGTTCGCCCGCCGCGCCCCCAGGGCGAAGTTGTATTCGCGGGTGCCCTTTTCGTCGCAGTTGCCCTCGATGCGGACGCGCACTTGCGGATAGCGCGCCAGCCACGCCGCCTGGCCGTCGAGGATCGGCCGGGCGTCGGCGCGCACCTCGTACTGGTCGAAGTCGAAATAGACCCGATCGCCCACATTGATGACGAAGTCGCGGGCCGAGCCGGGGACCGGAACGCCGGTCTCCGGGGTCTCGGTGACCGGGGCCGGCGGCGGCACCGGGTTCTGGTAGGGCGCCGGGGCGGCCGGCGGGGGCGTCGAGGCGACCGGCGCCGGACCCATCGGCTTGGGCCGCGTGGCGCAGCCGGCCAGGGCCGCGACGCAGGCCGCGAGCACGCAGAGACGGGCGGTCGTAGTCATGAGTGTCTCCTTCTTGGGGGCGGCGGGCGAGGCTATGCCATGGATCGGGTGTCGGGTCATGGCGGCTTCAGGGCAGCTTCGGCGACCAGGCGGGATCGGAGGCGGCCAGGCCGTAGGGGGCCGGGGACAAGGTGCGGCCGAAGATATCGACCGTCCACAGCCGCGCCCCGCCGGGCCCCTCGCGCGAGAACATCAGGACCCGGCTGTTCGGCGCCCAGGTGGGGCCCTCGTCGAGGGCGCTGGTGGTCAGGAGACGCTCGCCAGACCCATCGGGGGCCATGACGCCGATATGAAAGGCGCCGCCGTCCTGCTTGGTGAAGGCGATCCACCTGCCGTCGGGGCTCCAGACCGGCGTGGTGTAGCGCCCCGAGCCGAACGAGATGCGCCGCGGCGCCGAACCGTCGGCGCCCATGACATAGAGCTGCGGCGAGCCGCCCCGGTCGGAATTGAAGACGATGCGACCGCCGTCCGGCGAGAACGAAGGCGATGTGTCGATCGCCGGATCGGTGGTCAGGCGCAGGGTGGCGTGGCTGTCGAGATCCATGAGGTAGATGTCGCTGTTGCCGTTCTTCTCGGCCGAGAAGGCGACCTTGCGGCCGTCGGGCGAGAAGCGCGGCGCGAACACCATGCCGGGGAAGTGACCGAGCGCCTCCTGGCGGGTGGTCTCGATGTTGAGCAGATAGACCGTCGAGCCGCCCGGCCGCAGGGCCATGTAGGTCAGCTCCTGGTTGTTGGCGCTGAACCTCGGGGTGAACGCCATGAACGAGCCGTCGGTCAGATAGCTGGGATTGGCGCCGTCCTGGTCCATGATGGCGAGCCGCCGCGCCCGGGCGCCGCGCGGGCCGCTCTCGGCGATGAAGGCGATCCGGGTATCGAAGTAGCCGGGGGCGCCGGTGAGCTTCTCGTAGACAGCGTCGGCGATCTTGTGGGCGATGCGCCGCCAGTTGTCGGCCGTCGAGGTGAACTGGACGCCGAGCAGCTGTTCGCCGGCGTAAGCGTCCCACAGGCGCACGTCGGCGCGCAGATGGCCGTCCGCGTCGGCGGCGACCGCCGCGACCAGCAAGGCCTGGGCGCCGATCGCCTTCCAGTCGGCGAAGACCGGCTGGACGTTCACATCGCCGGCCGCCGCCTTGAAGGTGGCCGGATCGAGCGGGCGGAACAGGCCGGAGCGGGCGAGGTCGGCGGTGACCACCTCGGAGATCCTCGGCCCCAGATCGGCCCCGGCGAACGGCGGGATGGCGATCGGCAGCGGCTGAGTGGCGCCCTGGTCGACGTTGATGACGATCTCGGCCGCCGCGACGACCGGCGCGAGCAGCAGGGCGAGGGCGAGGAAAAGAAATTTCATCGGTTGGCGCAGGCCTTGTGGGCGTCGAAGTTCACGGTGAAGCTCTTGCCGCGGAAGGGCGCGGCGAACGGTTCGGCCTCGTGCACCGCGTCGATTGCGCGCCGCGCGGCGGCGGCCACCACCGGCTTGGCGTCCGGGCGGACGTCGACCACCCGGCCGATCAGGGCGCCGTCGTCGCCGACCGAAAATCGCACCGGAACGATCACCGCATCGGCGCCGGGCGCGTCGCAACTGGGATTCCACAGCCGCTCCAGCAGCTGCTGCAGGCCTTGCATGTCGCTCGCCGAAACCGTCTGGGAGGCGCCCTGGCCGGTGTCGGGACGGGCGCGCGGGGCGGTCTCGGCGCGGGCGGGCCCGCGCACGGCGAAGGCCGGGCGCGCCGGCCGGGCGCGACTCGCCCTGGCGATGTCGGCCTCGAGGGCATCCAGGCTGAAGGGGCGGGACGCCTTCGGCTGGCTCGTCGGCGCCGGTTTGGGCGCGGCGATCGGCCTGGGCGTGGGCGCGGGTCTGGTCGGAACGGGCCTCGGGGTGGGCGCGGGCCTGGGCGGCGGCGGCGCGGCGGCGGCCGGCGCCGGCGGCTTGGCCGCCGGAACCGGGACCGGCGTCTGGGCGGCCTCAGTCCGCGGCGCCGCCTCGGCGGTGCGCGAGTCGGTCACGGGATCGCTCGCCAGGATGGTGATCGGCACGGCGCCGCCAAGCGGCAAGGGGGTATGGGAACGCCCGAGCGCCACGAGGGCGAGCACGCCGGCGTGCAACAGGGCGGCGGCGAGCAGGGCCGGAAGGCGCCTGTCGCGCTGGCTCGGGGCCGAAATCCAAGGCGCGGCGGCGATATCGCTCATCGCCACCGCCTGGTCTGCGCCGCTCCGCCGGACGAGGGTCCGCCCGTGTCGGTGATCAGGTTGATGTGGCTGAAGCCGGAGGAGCTGAGCGCCGCCATCACCTGGGCGACGATGGCGTAGGGAGCGCGGCCGTCGGCGCGGACATAGATCGGCTTGTCGAAACCCTGACCGGCCATGTCGCGCAACGCCGGCGACAGGCCCGAGAAGGGCGCGGGCGTCTGGTTGAGGAAGATCTCGCCGTCGGCGCGCACCGAGACGGTGAGCGGCTCGGTCTGATCCTGCATCGCCGCGGCTTCCGTCTTCGGCAACTCGAGCGGCACGCCGACGGTGAGCAGCGGCGCGGAGATCATGAAGATGATCAGCAGCACCAGCATCACATCAACCAGCGGCGTCACGTTGATCTCGGCCAGGGCGGCGCGCCGGGCCCGCCGCGCGCGACCGCGCCGGCGGCCGGAGAAGGCGTCGTGGGCGGACAGGGCCATGGCGCCTAGGCCCGCCCAGGCGGCGCCGGCCGCCGACCCGCCGGCTGGCTTGCGCTTCCGCGCGCCCGCACTACCATGACCAGAACTCTAGTCACCAGGAACGTCCAGTGATCACCGTCAACCTGGCGCAGGCGAAAGCCCGCCTGAGCGAACTGCTCGACAAGGTCGAAAGCGGCGAGCGGGTGCTCGTCACCCGTCGCGGGCGGCCGAGCGCCGAAATCGGTCCCACCCCGAGCCGCCAGGCGCCGATCCCGGTCGCCGAACTCGCCGCCTTTCGCGCCGGCATGCCTTCGCTGAGCACGCCGAGCGTCGAGATCATTCGCGCTCTCAGGGACGAGGGATATTGAGCCGTTCGCCGGCCTACTTCGATACGAGCTTTCTGGCGCCGCTGGTGTTCGAGGAAGCGACGAGCTCGCGAGTCGCCGACTTCATCAAGCGACTGGCGGACGACGTCCGGCTGACCAGCCAATGGACTCGCGTGGAGTTTGCTTCGGCGGCCGCGCGGGAGGTCCGGATGGGCAAACTCGACGAAGCCGCCGCGAGGCGCGCCGTCATGCGCTTCGATCGTCTCGTGCGCAACTCGTTCACGACGCTCTCTCCCGCCTCGGACGATTTCGAGACGGCTTGCGAGTTCCTGAAGGCTTTCGAGAGCGGCCTTCGCGGCGGAGACGCGCTTCATCTGGCCATCGCCACGAACGCCAGGGTCGCGATGGTCTACAGCCTCGACGAGAGGATGATCCGGGCGGCCGAGGTCGTCGGCGTGCGCGCCGAGCGCGGCATCCTCGAGCAATAGTCGACGGCGCCGTTCCATACCGCTACTTGCGCTCCGCCACCCGCCGCTGGATGGCGGTGACGAGATCGTCGGCGAAGCCTTCCAGGCGGGCGGCGTACTTGGCCGCGTCGGTGGAGAACTTGTTATAGGCGATATAGGCCGGGATCGCCGCCGCCAGGCCGATGGCGGTGGCGAACAGCGCCTGGGCGATCGCCGGGGCGACGACGGCGAGATTGGTGTTCTTCTGAATGGCGATCGCCTGGAAGGCGGTCATGATGCCCCAGACGGTGCCGAACAGCCCGATGAACGGCGAGGCGGTGGCGACGATGGCCAGCGTGCCGAGCCCGTCTTCGACCCTCTGGCTCTCGCGCGCGACCGCCGAGTCGAGCACCCGGTCGATGCGCTGGATGAGGAAGGCCGCCTGCGCCTCGCCCTCGGGACCGGCGAGCAGCCCCTTGCCGCGCGCCTCCTTCCACTCGCGCAGGGCGGCGCGCAGCATGGCGACCAGGGCGTGCCGGGGCGCCTCGCCGCCCTCGCCGGCGACATCCTCGAGCGGCGCGCCGTCGTTGACGCGCGCCTCGAACCGGGCGGCGGCGCGCGTGAGCGCGGTAAAGCGGACCAGCTTGTCGAGGATCACCGCCCATGACGTCAGGGAGGCGCAGGCGAGGCCGAGCAACACCGCCTTGACCACCCAGTCGGCATGCACGAACAGGTGGACGAGGTTGAAGCTCTCGGGGGTGACGGCGGCGGGCTCCATCGGCTCCTTCGCTGCAAGCGGCGCGTCACCGCGCCATGATTCGCCGCGGTGGTGAAACTATGACGCGCACCGCCGCCCTCGCCGGGACGGGAGGGAGGAGATCGGCGCTCTTCATTCCAGTTTCGGCCAGCCTCCGGCGTGGAGAAAGGCGGCGCCGTCGCGGCGCCAGGCGCTCGAGGGGACTTCGGCGGGGCCCAAAAGATCGGCGGAATCGGCGGGATCGGCGACGAAGACGCCATCGGGACGGATGCGCGGGCGGCCTGGACCCAGGCGGAGCTTGCCGCGGCGCTCGGCGATGTGCCGATGGATCGGGCCGGCGAGGCTCTCTAACAGCGTCTCGCGCGGCTCGTGCAGCGCGCCGAGGTCGGCGGCGAGGCTGTCGCGGCGATCGCCTTGATGGCGCGCCTCGGCGATCGGCCGGTCGTTGGGGTGCGGCCTTGCGGCGCGGGCGAAGTCGAGGGTGAGATCGAGCGGCGGGCCGGAAGAGGCGAACGGCGCGTCGATCCGGCTCGCGCCGGGGCCGGAAGCCCCCTCGGTCGAATCGGGCTCGAAGCCCTCCAGCAGCTTGGCCTTGAGCGCGATGGAGCGGCGGACGCTCTGGGCCAGGCGAACGAAGGCTTCGCCGGGGTCCTTGGGAATATTGCCGTCCCAGCCGGAGACCGTCGCTTCGGCGATGCGGGTCTTGGACAGTTCGGCGACCACCCGGGCGAGATCGAGGCCGATCTCGACGAGCTCGCGCAGAACGACGATGTCGCCCTCGCGCTCGGCGTCGAGCGAATCGGCGGGCGTGGGCGCGTCCATGACCATGATTGGAACACGATAGTTGCATTTTGTCAATAGACGGTGGGCAAGGACCGGCTCGCGGATCGCGCTCTCCATCCAAGAGCGCCACCCCGCCCGCGTCGCGAGTCGCCCTCCGCCGAAGGGAGGAAGGAGGGTCTAGGCGACCACCTTGGCTACGCCGGCGATGCCGGCCACCTGGCCGGCGGCGTCGAACACCGGGTTGAAGACATAGCGGTACAGGCGCTGGCGGCCGGCCGAGTCGACATAGGTCGTCTCGTCCTCGACCCGGGCGCGGGTCTGGATGACCTGCTTGGCCTGGCGGCGCAGCTTGGCGGCGAGCTCGGGCGGGTAGGGGAGCTGGTCGAAGGACTTTCCGACAACCTGATCCAGGCGCAGACCGAGGAGGTCGAGCACCGGCTTGTTGGCGAACAGGAAGCGCCCGGATAGGTCGAAGACGTAGGCGAAATCATCGATCGCCGCCAGGACGGTCTGATAGAGGCGCAGCCGCCGGTTCAGCTCGGCGCGGCCCTCGCGCAGGGCGGCGGTGCTCTCCTCGATGCGCCGGTCGAGATCGGCGGCGCCCTCGCGGGCGGCGCGCAGGGCGAGGCTGACCCGCCAGGCGGCCGAGGCGAAGGCGGCGAGACGGCCGAGGCGGCGCGCGTCCTCGGCGTCGAAGCGCCGCGCCGGCTCGTGCGACAGCAGCCACAGAGTGCCGATCGGCTCGCCGTCGATCGACCAGGGCGCCAGCAGCGCCTCGTGGATCGGCGGCTCGAGGCTGGCGACGAGGGGAAAGGCGCGGGCCGGCTCGCGCAGCAGCAGGATCTCGTCGCGGGCGATCACGTCGGCGCAGGGGCTGGCGGCGCGCGGCAGGCCGCTCATCACGTTCGGCGCGAACGCGCCAGCGACCGCCCGCCAGCGAAACAGACCCTCCTCGCCGCCCGCCTCGAGGATGCTCACGCCGGCCGACTGGGCCTCGCACAGAGCGAGGGCGATCTCGACCACCTCCTGCAGAACGGTCTCCGGGTCGCCGGCCAGGGCCTGGGCGAGGTGGTGAAAGGCGCGGCTTTCGGCCTCGTGATCCGGAGGCCGGCTCGGCCGGCGACCCAGTTCGTCATTGATCAGAACACGATCGATGGGCGAGGCGCCGGTTGGTCCTTTGTTCGGGAGCGGACGGCTGGCCGGCCGATGGATCAAGGCGCGCTCCTTGGCCGGAGGCCGCGGATGAAGAAAGCGGTGCGCCGGCACGTCAACCTCCACGTCGAAACTCGCCAACCCGAGGGAACGTTTCATCCGGACGCGGTGCATGATCGGCCGACCGCTGACGTCGATGGGGCCCGGTCAAGGCGCCGGCGCCGGCAGCAGTCGCGGCCGCAGCACGCCGACGAGATCGGGCGGCGGGCGGCGCGGCCGGCCGGCGGGGGTGATGCAGGCGGCCTCGACCTCGGCGCGCGCCAGGGTCTCGCCGCCGCGGCTGATCGACTGGGTGATCACCATCCGCGGGCCGGTGATGGCGTCATAGGCGGTGCGCACCAGCAGGGCGTCGTCGATCCGCGCCGCCCGGATGAATTCCATCGCCAGCCGCGTGACGACGAAGGCGCAAGGGTCGGGCCGCGCCAGTAGGGTGGCGTGGTCGACGCCCGCCAGGCGCAGGTAGTCGGAGCGACCGCGTTCGAAGTAGCGCGCGTAGTTGGCGTGATAGACGAGCCCGGTGAAGTCGGTATCCTCGTAGTAGACCCGCAGCGCCAGCCGATGCTCGCGGCCATGAAAGGCCCCGGCGGACGGCGTCTGGGCGTCGACCTCGCCCGTCATGGCGGCTCGCCGGTCCATTCCCAGTGCCAGGGCTCGAACGGGTAGGGGACGAAGCCGAAGCGGGCGGCGTTGGCGATCAGCCAGCGGTAGGCGGGCGTGCGCGATTGCCACAGGCGATTGGCGTCGGCGCTGGAGGCCGGGTCGGAACCCGGCGCCGCGCCGAGGAAGAGGTCCATGGCCAGGCCGGTGCGGTGCGCCGAGCAGTTGGCCCGGGCGGCGGCGCCGCAGTTGCGCTCGGCGGCGCAGCGGGCGGCGTCGAGCGCCGGGTCGCGATAGCCGGAGACGATCGTCAGCAGGCGCGGATCGGCGGCGATGGCCGGGACCTCGGCGCGGGCCGCCGCCGCCATCGTCCGCCAGGCCCGCAGCGCGCCGGGCCGCAGGCGGATCGCCTTGCCGAGATAGCCTTCATCCGGCCGCGCCTCGGCGAGGCTGGCGGCCGGCGGCGGCGCCGGGCAGGCGCCACCGGCGGTGGCGGCGACGAACGGTCGGCGGCCGAGCCACACACGGTCGAGCGCCTCGAGGGTGGCGGCGTCGACGACGCCGCCGGCGGCCAGGCCGTGGCCGGACTGCCAGCCGGAAAGATCGGCAGCGAAGCCAGGCGCGGCGGGCGGGCAGGCGGCGCCGATCTCCCGGGCGATGAGCGGGGCATAGGTTTCCCAGCCGATCTCCAGGCGTCCGAAGGCCGACACGGGCTCGGTGGAAAGGCCGGCGGCGTTGCGCGCCGCGGCCGCCGCGAACGCCGGCGCGGGTTGGCAGCCGGGCGGCGCCGAGGCGCGGCTCGCCGACGGCGCGCCGCCGTTGGCGGCGCGGGCCCCGACCCGGGACCGGCGCGTTGCGGGTCGCCTGGCAGACGACCAGCAGCACGAGGCCGACGACGGCGAGCAGGCCAAGAAGCCAGCGCGACAGGCGAGCGATCATGGCCTCGCCTTACCACGGCCGGAACTAAGCGCGCGCGCGGCGGCTTGTCGCCCTTGGCCGCCCGCCTCCGAGCGGCGCCGAGCCTTCGAGGAGTTTCCGTCATGACCCCAGTCGCTCCCACCGCCGCGCGCCGCGCCGCCGTGGCGCTGGCCCTCGGCGCGCTTGTCGGCGCGGCCGGCGGATGTTCGGACGGCGGGGCGCCGGCGACGGGAGCGCCGCCAGCCTCGGCGGGCGCGCCGGCCGCGGCCCCGGCGGCGGCCGGAAACGTGACGCCGCCGGCCAACTCGCCCGACGCCGCCCCGGCCCCGGCGACCGCGCCGGATCAGACCGCGACCGCGACCGCGACCGCGCCACCCGTGGCGGCCGCCATCAACCAGGCCAGTCCCTCGCCGGCGCCGTCCGGCGCGCGCCCGCCGGCCGCCTCGGCCGCGGCCTACGATCCGGCGATCGTGCGCGCCGAGGTGCTGCTCGACCGCGCCGGCTTCTCGCCCGGCGCGATCGACGGGCGAGGCGGCAGCAACCTCGACCGGGCGCTGGCCGCCTTCGCCGCCGCCCACCGGCTGCCGGCCGGGGCCGGGCTGACGCCGGCGGCGTGGAACGCCCTGGTGAGCGCCGATGGCGGAGCGGCGATGCAGGTCTACACGGTGACCGCCGCCGACCTGGCGGGGCCGTTCATCGGCCAGCCGCCGAAGGATTACGCCGCCCTCGCCCGCCTGCCGGCGCTCGGCTATTCCAGCCCGCTGCAGGAGTTGGCCGAGCGGTTCCACATGGACCCGGCCCTGCTCACCGCGCTCAACCCCGGGGTCGACCTCTCGAAGCCCGGCGCGCGGCTGGTCGTCGCGGCGCCGCGGCCGGACGGGCGGACCCTGCCGGTCGCCAAGGTGGAGGTCGACAAGAGCCAGGAGCAGGTGCGCGCCTATGGCGGCGACGGGCGGCTGCTGGCGACCTATCCGGCCACGGTGGGATCGACCGAGCGGCCGGCGCCCAGCGGCGCCTTCGCGGTGGTCGCCGTCGCGCCGCGTCCGGCCTACTACTACGACCCCAAGCGCCTGACCTTCACGCCCAAGGGCGCCACCGGCAAGCTGAAGATCGCGCCGGGACCGAACAATCCGGTCGGCTCGACCTGGATCGCGCTCACCGTGCCGACCTACGGCATCCACGGCGCGCCGGACCCCAGCCTGATCGGCAAGCGGCAGTCGCATGGCTGCGTGCGCATGACCAACTGGGACGTGGTCGAGCTCGGCCGATCGGTGAAGAAGGGCGTGCCCGTGGTGTTCGTCGGCCGCGACGCGCCGGCGGGGAAGACGGGGCCGGCGCGGTCTCGAACCGGATAGGGCGGCTTTGCCGCTCCCAGCCCCGCTCGCGCTTCGCGCGAGTCGCCCTGCCCAGGTGGCTAGGGCGGTCGGTGGACTCTCATGTTCGCGAACTCGCGTGGCAGGCTCGGCCGCCCGGCGAGGGTCCGCGCCCTAGCTGTCCCGCCGCTCGCGCGGCCGGCGCACGAGGCTCTCGCTCGAGGAATGCTCGACGGTCTCGCCGAGCACCGCCGTCCAGGGGCGCCGGCGATGTTCGTAGACCGAAAAACCCGGGGCCGGGAAGGCCGGATCGGCGAAGGCGCCGAGCGGCACGGCGGTGACGCCGGACCAGCCCTCGATGGCGTAGGCGACGGTCGACCCGCAGACCGGACAAAACCGATAGCGCACCCTGCGGCCGCTGTCGGCGACGCGTTCCCAGATCTGGAAATCGCCGGTCACCTCGACCTGATCGTCCGGCCAGCGCGCCTGGGCGGCGAAGGCCGAGCCGGAGCGCTTCTGGCACGCGAGGCAGTGGCAGACCGAGACGCGCACCGGCTCGCCGCGACAGAGGGCGCGCAGCTGGCCGCAGCGGCAGGTGGCGAGGCGTTCGATCATGGCGCGGTTCCTTCACCTCGCCGCCGACCGGCGCCTATATAGCCCGCGCGGCCGCCGAAGTCTCGGCCGGCGAAGGAGGCGCGCGCCCGTGAGCATCGCCAGGCCGGACGGCGCGACGCCGTGACCGCCACCCTCGTTTCGCTGCTGGTCGGGCTGGGGCTGGCCGCCTCCTGCGGCCTGCGCACCTTTCTGCCGCTGCTGCTGATGGGTCTGGCGGCGCATTTTCGTGTCGCCGGGATCAGCCTCAATCCGGCGCTCGCCTGGGCCGCCTCGACGCCGGCGCTGGTGGCGCTCGGCCTCGCCGCGACCGCCGAACTGGCCGCCGACAAGATCCCGCTGGTCGATCACGCCCTGCACCTGGTCGGCACGGTGACGCGCCCGGCCGCCGCCGTCTTCGCCATGACGGCGAGCCTGCATCACGCCGATCCGGCGATGGCGGCGATCGCCGGGCTGATCCTCGCCGCGCCCACCGCGCTGGCTGTCCACGGCGCCGCCGCGACCACCCGCGTGGCGAGCACGGCGACCACCGCCGGCTTCGGCAATCCGCTGCTTTCCGGCGCCGAGGACCTGATCGCGCTGCTGATGGCCGGCGCGGCCATCTTGGCGCCGCTGATCGTGCCGGTGGTTCTGCTGGCGTTGGCGGCGCTTTGGTGGCGGGCGCGGCGGGGAAGGCCGCGATCAGCGACCTAGGTCGACCCAAGCCGAGCCGCGGCCCGGCCGCCGGGCAGCCGGACGGACGACGCCGCGGCGGGCCCTTGGCGTCGTTCAGCGGCGCGCCAGGCGGCGCGCGGCGGCGAGCGTCACGGCGTCTTCGACGAGGCCGGTGACGGTCTGGCCGAAGCGGCGCATCGCCCACTTGCGCAACGCCAGGCTCGGATAGGCGGCGGCGATGGCGCCGAGCGCCCCGAGCAGGGCGCCGCCGGCGGCGCCGCGACGCGGCGCGAGCGCGGCGCCGGCCAGGCCGCCGGTGAGCAGCCGCGCGACGAGGCCCGGCGGCACGGTGCGGTCGGGCGCGGCCGGCAGCTTGTCGCCGGCGATCTCGCCGGCCGCGAGGACGGCGGCCGCTCCGGCGACCGCTGGGTGGCGCAGCCATCGCGCCGCGTCGTTGTCGCGCGGAAGGGCGCCAGCGCGAGCGGATGCGGCGACGGCGGCGAGGGGCGTCATGGACCGGGCGCCGGCGGTCAGGCCGATGAGGAGGGAGCGGAGCATGGGGCGAACTCGCGATACCGGTGGGCTTGTCGGGCGCGGCGCCGTTCGCCGCGATGCAAGGGTGATTACGCGCGAAGGGAAGGCGGGCTCCCTGGCCTGCCGGCAGCCGCCGAGGCCAGGCGGCCCCAGAAGGCCGCGCTGCGCAAGCTCCGGCCGCCGCGGCAGCGGCCTCGACGCTCCCCCCCGCGCGCGCGCTTTTTGCGAGTCCGCCCGGCCCGGAATTGGGGGAGGCCGGCTTAGGACTCTCCCCGAAGAGAGTGGGCTGAGCGGTGGCGACGCTCGCCGGCGCCGGCAAGCCCAGGTGCGCGTAGGCCTTGGCGCAGGCGAGGCGGCCGCGCGGGGTGCGCTGGATGAAGCCCTGCTGCATCAGGAACGGCTCGATCACGTCCTCGACGGCGTCGCGCGCCTCGGCGATGGCGTAGGCGAGGGTCTCGACGCCGGCCGGGCCGCCGCCGTAGTTGTCGATCAGGGCCGTCAGATAGCGGCGGTCGAGGGCGTCGAGGCCGAGCGGATCGACGTCGAGGCGGGCGAGGGCGCGGGCGGCGACCGGCCGATCGATGAGCGGCGCGGCGTCGGCGGCGGCGAAGTCGCGCACACGGCGCAGCAGGCGGCCGGCGACCCGGGGCGTGCCGCGGGCGCGCGCGGCGATTTCGGCGGCGCCATCGGCGGCGAGGGCGAGGCCCATCTTGCGGGCGGCCTGGGCGAGCACGGTCGCCAGCTCGGCCTCGGTGTAGAAGTCGAGGCGCAGGGGAATGCCGAAGCGGTCGCGCAAGGGATTGGCGAGCAGGCCGGCTCGGGTGGTGGCGGCGACGAGGGTGAAGGGGGCCAGATCGATGCGGATCGACCGCGCGCTCGGTCCGGCGCCGATCACCAGATCGAGGGCGTGATCCTCCATCGCCGGATAGAGGATCTCCTCGATGTTGGCGGCGAGGCGATGGATCTCGTCGATGAACAGGACATCGCGCGGCTCGAGGTTGGTCAAGATGGCGGCGAGATCGCCGGCCTTGGCCAGCACCGGCCCGGAGGTGGCGCGGAAGCCGACGCCGAGCTCGCGGGCGACGATCTGGGCGAGGGTCGTCTTGCCGAGGCCGGGCGGGCCGAACAGCAGGACATGGTCGAGCGCCTCGCCGCGGGCGCGGGCGGCGTCGATGTAGACGCGCAGATTGGCCTTGGCCTGCTCCTGGCCGACGAATTCGGCGAGCGTCTGGGGACGCAGCGCGCGGTCGGCGGCGTCGGGCGAGGCGCGCGCGGGGTCGGTCGTTTGTGGCGAGACGAGACGGTCGGCGGGCTCGCTCATTGGCCCCGATCCCTCATCGCCCGAGACTTTTCAGGGCGGCGCGCACCAGGGCGGACTGACCGGCGCCCTTGCCGAGGCTGGCGAGGGCGGCGTCGACGGCGCGGCGCGCCGGCATCTCGGAAAAGCCGAGCTGGATGAGCGCGGCCACGGCGTCGCCGGCGGGCGTCGGCTGGATCGTCTCCGAGGGCGGCGGCCCGGCGGCGGCGACAGGCGGCTCGCCGATCGGTTTTCCCTTCAGCTCGGTCAAGATGCGCAGGGCGAGCTTGGGTCCGACGCCGTTGGCGCGGCCGATGGCGGCGCGATCCTCGCGCGCCACGGCGCCGGCGAGTTCGGCCGGCGAGAAGAGGTCGAGCACGCCCAGCGCGGCCTTCGGCCCGACGCCCTGGATGGCCTGCAGGGCGACGAAGGCGCGGCGCTCGTCGGGCTTGAGGAAGCCGTAGAGACGGGGGCCGGCGGCCTCCGACCACTGGGTCTCGATGTGCAAGATTACCGCCTCTCCCATGGCCGGAAGGCGCGACAGGGTGCGAGCGCCACAGCGCACGACATAGCCGACGCCGCCGACCTCGATCAGCGCCTCCTCCTCGCCCACCTCGCCGAGCAGGCCGGAGAGCCGGCCGATCATGAACTTTGCGCCAGCGAGGACCGGGGCGCGGCCCAAGGTCTCTCAGCGGAAGGTTCGAGCGCCCGTGCGCTGTCGACGATCCCCTCAGGCTCGGCGGGGAGGACGACGGCCAGCTTCAGCGCGCGCGGCTGTTCCATGGCGCGCACGATAGCGCGGTTTGGCGGCCTCCGTCTCCCACGGTGGCCCGGACCCTGGCCGCGGCGGCGCGGGCATGGGCGTGAGTGATGGCGACCGCGAGGGCGTCGGCGGCGTCGGCGGTCGGGGCGCCGGCGGCCGGCAGCAGGCGGGCGACCATGAAGGCGACCTGCGCCTTGTCCGCGCCGCCGGTTCCGACCACGGCGAGCTTGACCGCCCTGGCAGCGTACTCGGCGACCGGCAGGCCGGCGTGGGCGGCGGCGAGCATGGCGGCGGCGCGGGCATGGCCGAGCTTCAGAGTCGACGCGCCATTGGCGGTGACGAAGGTCTCCTCGATCGCCGCCTCGTGCGGCGCGTGATGCTGGACGACCGCGGCGACGGCCTGGAACAGGATCAGCAGCCGCTCGGCGAGCGCGAGCTTCGGCGGCGGCGCGATCGCCCCGTGGGCGAGGTGGGTCAGCCGCGCCCCGTCGATCGCCACCACGCCCCAGCCGGTGCGGCGAAGACCCGGGTCGAGACCGAGGATGCGAATCGCGCGCTGCATGGCGGCCCTTAGTCTACGCCCGCTGTCGGTCATGGCGGCCTATGCCGCCGCTTCCTCCGGCAGATCGGCGTTGGTCCAGACGGCCTGGACGTCTTCCTCGTCCTCGAGGGCTTCGAGCAGGCGGATGACGGTGGGGGCGGTTTCGAGGTCGACCGGTGTTTCGGTCTTCGGTTTCCACACCACGCCGGTGGCGCGCGGCTCGCCGAGTCGCGCCTCCAGGGCCTCGGCGACGGAATAGAGGTCCTCGAAGGCGGTGTAGATGACGTGGCCGCCGCCCTCCTCGTCGTGATCGGTCTCGACGTCGGCGGCGCCCGCCTCGATCGCCGCCTCCATCACCTTGTCCTCGTCGCCGGCGGCGAGCGGATAGACGATGCGGCCGAGCCGATCGAACATGAAGCCCACCGAGCCGCTCTCCCCCAGCGCGCCGCCGCGCTTGGTGAAGATGGCGCGGATGTTGGCGGCGGCGCGATTGCGGTTGTCGGTCAGCGCCTCGACGATCACCGCGACGCCGCCGGGGGCGAAGCCCTCGTAGCGGATCTCCTCCATGGCGTCGGCCTCGCCGCCGGCCGCCTTCTTGATCGCCCGGTCGATGTTGTCCTTGGGCATGGACTCGGCCTTGGCGTTGGCGATCGCCAGGCGCAGGCGGGAATTGGCGGCCGGATCGGGCAGGCCGGCTCTAGCGGCGACGGTGATGTCGCGGGACAGCTTGGAAAACAGCTTGGAGCGGGCGGAGTCCTGCTTATCCTTGCGGAACTGGATGTTCTTGAACTTGGAATGGCCGGCCATGAGGTGCGCTGAGGACGTCGAAACGGTTGCGAGCGGCCGGTTCTAGCCGCTCGCGCCCGCCTCGCGCCAGCGACGGCCGCTCGCCGAATCCGACGGCCCTCAGGCGATCGCCGCGTGAGGGGCCGCGAGAAACACGGCGGCGGCCGCCGAAGCGCCCGTCCGTTGCGCGATCGGCAGGTCGCCGGTTCGCGCCAGAGACGCCGCCGCCTGCGTGAACACGCCGGCCTGGGCGGCGGGAGCGGCCTTCTCGGCGACGACGTCCGTGCCGCCGTGGCCGTCGCTGGCGGCGACGAAGGTCTCGCCGAGGTAGTTGCCGATGAGCGTGATCGTGGTGGTGTGGGCGCCGTCGGCGAGGGTGAGCACGCCGCCCGAGGCGTCGCCGCTGTAGCTCGCCTCGCCGGCCCCGGTGAAGGCGATGTCCTCGAGATCGAGGGTGTCCGCCCCGGACCTCGAAAAGCCGCTGATCGCGCCGGTATAGCTTTGCGACCGGGCGAGCCCGAGGACGCCAGCGCCCCGGAACAGCACGTTCTCGGCGAACGGGCCGCCGAAGGCGAGCTGGCCGCCGTCGACCAATGCCGAACCCGCGCCGGCGACCGCGCTCAGAACCGTGAGCTGGCCGCCGCCGCTGGCGAGCACGCCGGTGTTGTCGACGGCGCTCTTCACCGAGAGTTTGGCTGCCCCTGCCGCCAGCGATCAGGCCGGCGTTCTGGATCGTGTTCGCGCCGGTGTCGAGGGTGAGGCCGGTGGGGCCGGCGCCCTCGATCACCCCGGCCAGGCCGTTGATCAGGGTGAGCGCCCCGGCGCCGAGAAGCCCCCCGCCGGTGATCAGGTTGTCGAGGTTGGTGAGGGTGGCGGCCGAGGTGACGCCGGTGATCAGGCTGCTGGCGCCCGCGAGAAAGATCTGGCCGCCGCCTGAGAGAATGGCCCCCGCGCCGCTCACCAACAGCTCGGTGGTGCTCGCCCCACGGCCCGTCTGGATCAGCAGCTTGCCGAAGTTGTTGATCGCGCCGCTGATCGTCAGGTTGGCGTTTTCGTAGAGCACGATCACGCCGTCGAGATTGACGCCGTTCAGGCCGCCGCCGGTCAGGCCGTTGCCGATGTTCTGGATGACAAAGGCGCCGAACACGCTCGACGCCAGGGTTCCATCGGTGATTGTGACGCCCGAGAGGATCACCCGGCCGCCCTCGGCGAGGATCTGGCCGCCGAGATTGTCGATGTTGCCGCCGAGTTTCAGGGTCCCGCCGTGGGTCGCCTCGAGCAGGCCGGCGTTGATCGTCGTTCCGAGGCCCGAGACCACGAAGGGCAGACCCTGATCGGCGACGATCGCGCCGGCCGCCTCGTTGATCAGGCCAAGGCCGGTGATCTTTCCGGCCCCGGAAATCAGGTTGTCGACATTGGTGAGGATGGCGCCAGAGCCGCCGGTGATCAGGTTGAAGGCATCGTTGGAGAGGGTGATGACGCCGCCGCCGTCGAGGGTGACGGGGCCAAGAATGGTGAGGATCGACTTCTGGTCGGCGGCCGGCAGGCGGGCGGTCGGCTGGCCATTCAGCAGGATCGCTCCGGCGTTGTCGAACACCCCGCCGATCTCGAAGTTGGCCGAGCCGCCCAGCAGCGTGCCGACGACCGGCGCGGTGTAGAGAGCGTTCTCGACATCGACCGTCCCGAGGTTGGCGCCGCCCCCGGTTCCGGCGGCGGCGAGGAAGTTGGTCATGCCGCCGGTGAGGCCGAGCAGGTCGATGCCGCCCAGCACCCGCAGAGTCGAGCCGGCGGCGGTTTCGAGCGCGCCGATCGCCTGCGTGCCGCCGAGCGGCAGGCCGAGCGCGCCCGCCTGAGAGACCACGGTATAGGGAGCGCCGAGCGCGCCCAGCACGGCGGTGTCGGAAGCGCCGGGGACCAGGCCGCCCAGCCAGTTCAGCAGGCTGTTGAAAAGGCCGCCGGACGCGGCGTTCCATTGAATCAGAGCCATGGCCATCTCCTCGCCGTGCGCGCCCGCAGCCCTGCTGATCGAACGCGGCCAAGCCCCCTTGGTTACCATCATCGATGTCAGTAACCGCGGCTGTCAAACGGATTCGCCGCGCTTGCGGCGGGGTCTTGAAGCTGACACAAACATGGCCAGCCCAGCGCTCCTTGGGGAGGAAACCAGAGCCATGACCTTGCGCCGACTTCGCGCCGCCGCCGCGCCGCTCGCCGCCGGATGCCTCGCCCTAGGAGGCCTGGCGCTCGCCGAGCCGGCCGCGGCCAGCGGCGGCAACCCGGTCGTCACCGCGCCGGCCGGCCGCGTCGAAGGCCTGACGATCGGCCAGATGGACACCTTCAGGGGCATTCCCTACGCCGCCCCGCCCGTCGACGCCTTGCGCTGGCAACCGCCAGCGCCGGCGATCCCCTGGAGGGGCACGCTGAAGGCCACCGACTTCCGCGCCTTCTGCCCGCAGACCTCGAGCTCGATCGCCGGCGCCAGCACCGACGAGAACTGTCTGTTCCTGAATGTCTACACGCCGGCCGGCAGTGAAAACGGCGGCAAGAAGCCGGTGATGGTGTTCTTCCACGGCGGCGGCTTCTCCGGCGGCCGCAGCAACGACTACAATCCGGACAAGTGGGTGGCGCACGGCAGGGTGGTGGTGACCCTGAACTACCGTCTCGGCTGGCTGGGCTTCCTGGAGACCGACGGGCTGCAGGCCGAGCCGCATCCTCAGGTCAACTACGGCATCCTCGATCAGCGCCAGGCGCTGCAATGGGTGCAGGCCAACATCGCCGCGTTCGGCGGCGATCCCAAGAACGTCACCATTCTCGGCCAGTCGGCCGGCGGCGCCAGCGTCATCACCCACCTGATCTCGCCGGGCTCGCGCGGACTCTACCAGGGGGCGCTGATCGAGAGCGGCTCCTACGCCTTCATCACCGTCCAGACGCTCGCCCAGTCGCTGGCCAACGGCAACAGCTTCGCCACCTACGAGGGCTGCGCCACCACCGACACCGCCTGCCTGCGCGCCCTGCCGGTGCACAAGATCCTCAAGGCGCCGACGCCGATCGGCATCACCTCGATCGCCGGCGGCCTGGCGGTCGACGGGACGATCCTGCCGGAGACGCCGCTGCAGGCGGCGATCAACGGCGACTTCGCCCGCGTGCCGATCGTCCAGGGCACCAACCACGACGAGTTCCGCCTGTTCACCGCCGAGTTGTTCGACCTGAACGCCGGGCCGTTGACGGCGGCGGAGTATCCGATCTTCGTCACCCTCACGCTCGACGAGGTCGGCATGGGCGCTGCCGCCCCGCAGGTGCTGGCCAAGTATCCGCTCGGCAACTACCCCAGCCCCGACCTGGCGTTTTCGGCCATGGCGACCGACGCGGCGTTCGCCACCACCGCGATGATCGCCGACAATCTGTTCGCGATCCGCACCCCGACCTACGCCTATGAGTTCTCCGACGAGCACGCGCCGGACAACTTCCTGCCGCCGGTGTCTTTCTATCCCGCCTCGGCGCACGAATTCGAGCTGCCCTATCTCGGCGACAGCTTCACCCGCACCTTCCTGCCGTTCACGCCGGCGCAGCAGACGCTGTCGGCGCAGATGATCGACTATTGGACGCGCTTCTCCGGCAGCGGCACGCCCAACTGGTGGAACACGCCGCTGTGGCTGCCGTTCGTGCCGATCGTCGATGACGTGAGCGAATTCATCCCGGCCAATCCCCGGATGTCGACCAGCTTCAACGCCAA